>NZ_QOSC01000005.1:0-676861 GCF_008368845.1 Bacillus sp. BB51/4 | reverse complement strand
GCCAAACTGTTTTATTTTTTCTCTTCTTTAATTTTAATATTTGCTTGTTTATAAAAAGCTATTTTTTCTGTATTATAAGATTTTGTAAATTCATTAAACTTGTCTTTTTCTGATTCAATATCCTTATAAGATTGATTTACTACTTTTACTTTTTCACTAATATCTTTTAATTTTGTACCTTTATCTTGTAACATTGTATATAATTCTTTTTCTTGTTTTAACGATTTATTATAGCTATCATACATCTTGTTAAATGAATCTTGTCGTTTCTCATATGTGCTTTTCACTTTATCCGCTTGATCTTTCAATTTCTTATCTTCAATTTTCTTCACATATTTATCTGCTGATTTTACTTCTTCTTGTGCCTTACTTAAAGATTCTTTTTCTTTTTTAAGCACTTTGTCTCGTTCATCTGTATTTTTCACTGCTTGGTTCAATTTTTCCTTAACAGTTTGATTATTATCTTTTCCTTCTTGAACAATCTGGTTATATAATTCTTGTCCCTCTTTTTCTAAAGTTTCAAGTTTCTTTGCATCTTCAAACATTGTTTTTTCTTGCTTTGCAGCATTTTCAAATGCAACATATAATTCCTCTTCTGGTTTCGGTCCGAAACAACCGGCTAATAAAGTCATTGATAATGCAGTTACAATTGCTAATTTACTATATTTCAACATCTTCTTCCTCCTACTTATATACGATCATCGTGTAAAAAGCTATGAAAATTATACATCCTTCTATAAACTCCATACTCGCACCTTTTCTACGAAAATCATTGATATTGTTTATAATGCTTGTACAAATTGTATTACTTAAAATTACATTTTACTTTTTTGAACCAATTAGCAGTTTCATATCCATCTTTTACTTAGCACTTTTTAAAGCCTGTTCATACTATGTATTACATAAAAGTACAACGGAATTCATCACAGCCATAATAATTTGAAGAACAACAGTAATAATAATTCACCTGATAAAAGATGATCGTTGTTCTCTCACGTCTATCATTCTATCATTCCCTTTCCGGCTTTCTATCAAATAATCTATTTGTTCATTTTACACAGTATAAATGCTATCTTGCAACAACTTACAATTATTCTTGTCATTCCCTAAAAAGGAAAAGTGTAGAGCATGCTTTCCTCTACACTTTTAAAATGAAACACATTGTGCAAAATGCATTGACACATCCATCATAATTATATGCTTATTCCATATATTTTTAAAGACTTTTATTACAATAAAAGTTCTTTTTGTAATAAAAGTCAAAAAAATGTTACATTCAAAACTTCTTCATATCATATTTCTTCAAATCAAGGTTTCACTCATTTTCTTACAAATCCCTATGCTGGTACAATTGATTTTGTGCCTTTCTTAACAATTCTTCAAAAGTTTTTCCTTCTATTGGATAACTAGCAGCTCCAAATAATAGCGTCATACTTAACAAACCATTTTCTATTTCACTTTCAATATTTTTCATTAATCGATTTGTTATTGTCGACTTTTCATGTCCGTTATCAATCGCCACAATAACATACTTATTTTCATCCCACCTAGTAACGACATCTCCTTTACGAATTGTCTTTACAATCGTACTCTCCAATTTTTGTACTAACACCTCCAATTTTTTTTCTTGCACTGTTTCTTTTAGTTCTTTCCATTCTTTCACAGAAAGAATGTACACTGTAATATTATGAGAATCCCGTTCTGATAAAGCAGCTACTTTCTCAAAGAAATCAACTACAAAATCATTACTTGCCATCCCCCCTACTTCCGTATCCATACGCCCACTCGCTCTTTTATCATACCAATGTCCAAAATAATAGCTGAGTATCATTTGCAATATATAAATAATAAAGACGGTATAAAATGATCGCGAATCCAGTTTTGTAATTACATCCTGAAGCGCAATCCATTCTGTAACTGCCACTGTATTCCCAAGTAATAACCCACTAATTTTCCCTTTATGTTTCATACTTCTCCTCCTTTCTATACCAATATATGTTTCTATAACAATTATGTTTTTCTACAAAATAAAAAATGTACATATTGAGTGTACATTTCCGCTTAAGCTTGTCTACCATTTCTATTCTATTTCATATATATACTATATATCGTTTTAGAAAGAGGTGACTTATATGCTACAAAAAGAGAATCTATCAGATATTATACGTTTACTAGCAGGTTTTCTATTATCATTAAAATTACTGTTTAATTCTTTCGGAGTGAACTTTATTACAAACGATCAAATTGATGCTATTGTAAATGTTGCTTCCTTTCTTTTCATTTTATATTTTGGTTATAAAAATAATTATGTAGGAAAAAAAGGAATCGAGCAAAAAAAAGTACTCAAAAAACACAACCTTCATTAAAAAAGGAACCTTTCTTACAGGTTCCTTTTTATCATTGCCGCACAACAACTTCATTTGTTTGCAGCGGGCCATATGATACTCCTTTATATTGAAATGTATATGTAGCCTGAAATAATGCGTTTTTGATTGCTTTATCTTTATTTGCTTTTATTTTACAAATTAGTTCTACTTTCTCATTCGGTAATAAATTATCAATTCGCCACCTTACAAGCTGGAACAAAAACTCGCTCATCCCCTTATCAGCCTTTAATGAATTTGGGATATATGCAAAATAATCTCGAATCATATGACTTACTACAACTCGTGAAATCATTTCCATTCCTTTATTTTCTACTTCAATTCGAATAATAAGTATGTCATTTACATCATAGGTCAGTTCATATGAAAATTTTTCTTTATACATACTACGGATTTGCAATGTAACTGCTACATTAGGACATTCGTTTTCCTTTTTTGAGCCATCAATCCATAACACCGGTTGTAGCGGCATTGAACGCCTACCTTGATCTGAAATTCGTTTCCATATTTTCATAATAATATTCACCCCATTTCAGATGCATCATATCCATACGACCTTATTCTGCCTCTCCACACAATATTAATAAAGCTTGTTACAAACGATATATAGTTATTACTCTTCCTTTTATCCTATTCGACAATATAAAGAAAAAACCATTTTTCCTCTGTTAACAGAAGGTATTCTTACTGAAATATTTTTTTACAATTTCCTTCATTGACTTTACACCAATACTAAGTATTGCTCACTCTTTCTCTGTCCATACAACAGAATATTTTGGCGGAAGAAAAAGTTTGCCTTTTAGTCAAATTTGACTATAATATTCTTTATGGCTTTGTCAGTGCACTTATGTAAATTGATTTAAAAAACTATATTTCAAATTTTTATGCGCTGCACTCAAAACTTCATATATTTTACTATTATTAAAGGAGGGTTATATTTGGAATCTCAATTATCAAAAAAAGACTCCAACAATACAAAATTTGTTGTTGCAGGTTTATTACTTGGTATTTTAATGGCGGCAATGGATAATACAATCGTTGCAACAGCAATGGCAACGATTGTTGGAGACCTAGGAGGATTTGACAAGTTCGTTTGGGTCACGTCTGCATATATGGTAGCAACAATGGCAGGGATGCCTATCTTCGGAAAACTTTCTGATATGTACGGACGGAAACGCTTTTATATTGGTGGTCTCATTCTTTTCTTATTTGGTTCTGCACTTTGCGGGACAGCATCTAGTATTGAGCAACTAAGTATTTATAGAGCAATTCAAGGGATCGGTGGCGGTGCTCTTATGCCTATCGCCTTCACGATTATGTACGATATATTCCCACCAGAAAAGCGTGGGAAAATGACAGGGCTATTTGGTGCGGTTTTCGGGACATCTAGTGTATTTGGCCCTTTATTAGGTGCTTATATTACAGACTATATAAGTTGGCATTGGGTCTTCTATATTAATATTCCATTAGGAATTATCTCCTTCTTCTTCATTACTAAATACTACAGTGAATCTCTAGAATTTAGAAAACAAAAAATTGATTGGGCTGGCGCTATTACACTTGTTATTAGTATCGTTTGCTTAATGTTTGCCTTAGAACTTGGTGGTAAAGAATACGCATGGAATTCCACTGTAATTATCGGTTTATTTACAACAGTTGTTATTATGCTTATTATTTTCTTCTTCGTAGAACGAAAAGCAACTGAGCCTATCATTTCTTTCCATCTATTTAAAAAACCTTTATTCGCAGCTAGCCAAGGCGTTGCCTTTTTCTATGGTGCCGCTTTTATTATCTGTACAGTTTATATCCCAATCTTCGTTCAAGGTGTTCTCGGTGGTTCAGCCTCCAATGCTGGATTAATTTTAACACCTATGATGGTTGGCTCTGTAATTGGAAGTCAAACAGGTGGACAGTTAGCTTCTCGAACAAGCTATCGTAACATCATGATGGTATCTGGCATTTTCTTCGTAATTGGTATTTATTTACTAAGCACTTTAACAATGGATACACCTCGTCTACTTGTAACGCTATTTATGGTTCTCACTGGACTTGGAGTTGGTTTCTCGTTCTCAGTTTTAAGTATGTCTTCTATCCACAAGTTAGAAATGCGAGACCGTGGTTCTGCTACATCAACAAACTCATTCTTCCGTTCACTCGGTATGACTCTTGGTGTAACGATTTTTGGTACAATTCAAAACCATATTTTTACTACTAAATTAAACACTGTGTTCCCTCCTGAACTAGCTAAATTAGTTCCAAAAGGCGGAGACACAAGTTTCTTATTATCACAAGGTGCTACCGAGAAGATTCCAGCTGAAATATTAACTGGTATTAAAGATGCTCTCGCTACCTCTATTGCCAGTACATTCTTCTGGGCACTGATCCCGGCTGTACTAAGTGTTATTTGTATTTTACTTATGGGAAATGAACGCCTCTTTACAGGTCCAAAAACGAAACAAAAACAAAAGCAAGTAAGTTAATATAGAGAAAAGAAACGGCATATCCCTTTATGAAAACGGATATGCCGTTTATAATATGTATAAAGTTTTTATTTATAGGAGTTGAGACAGCATGAGCATGAAATTAGTCATTCTCGGCTTGCTACTCGAAGGAGATAAACATCCATATGAAGTGCAACACATCATGAAAGAACGACAAATGGATTGTTATATTAAATATGCAAAAGGATCACTTTACTACGCCTTCGAGCAATTAGAAAAGCAGGGTGCAATTCGTATTACCACGATTGTTCGAGATACGAATAGACCCGATAAAACAATCTTTCATATAACAGAAGAAGGTAAACGGTTATTTCACACGTTACTATTAAAACAATTCGAGGCACAAAATCAAATATATAAACCAATTTATTCAGCACTCTCTTTCGCTCATTTTGGTGATGATCAAGAGTTAATTCCTATTTTAGAAAAAAAGAAAAATGATACCGTTCAATATTTACATAAAATGCAAACTATATATGATTGTAGTAAAGGACAAATTCCACGTGCACAACTATATATTTTACAAAGCGTTATTGAACATATTACAGTTGAATTGCAATGGTTAAACACCCTCCTTACAGATGCAGTTGCAGGGCGACTGTCAGAAATTGATATAGATACAAATTAAACTTATAAAGAAGAAACTGTAAAAAGACAATAAAGTTATTTCTTTTTACCCCCTAAAACAAGCATAGCCCCGTTCTAACTTAGGACGGGGGATGCTTGTTTTATTTTCGCTATAAGATACTTATTTCACTGCACTCAAAAATATAACAAAGATTTATTTATCACCGGTATCCCATAATAGAAGATTATTTCTTAAAATTCTATATAAAAAGGATGTTGATTTTCATCCAAACTGTATTCAATTCTTTGTCTGAAATTCATAAAATTCACCATCTCTAACGCCTGCTCAATAGGATAGAACCCTACTTCCAAACTTTCTGGTGTAGTCGTTAATTTACCTCCAACTGGTCTAGCTAAAAACAACGTATTACAGATTGAATGGTTCACATTTTGGAATACTCCACAAAATTTTAATACTTCAATATCAATACCTGTTTCCTCTTTAGTCTCCCTTATTGCAGCATCTTTCAAAGACTCCCCTTCTTCAACTTGTCCACCTGGCATTTCCCATCCTCTTCTAGGTCCCTTAATTAATAGAATTTCTTTTTGTTCATTAATTACAATTGTCGCTGCTGAAACTATATGTTTTGGTGGTGAATAAATATTTTTTGTACTTTGTTCCAATTGAAATTCCCCATTTCTATAAACTTAGTATATTTATCTTTATACAGGAGCCTTACTCTTTCTTGTGATACGTTACTATTTCAAAATGAACCATTCAATTTCCTTCCATCTCCCAAAATACGGAAGAGTTTTCAAATAAAATAACTCGTATCTTATCTCTATACAAGTGTATACTTCTTTGTATGTTTAATCGCTCTTCATTTCAATTCCCTTCGCCTTAAAAAACTCAGAAAAATCATAATAATTAAAATTAAAAACTTTAGAATTTTCTTATTTTAAAACAGTAGACAAAATTCCAAAAATTGTGTTAGAATTTGTTTCAATATCATATCGCTTGTTAACTTCCTTTCAAAAGGAAAATAGGTACACGAAAATTTCGTTTCGTGTTTAAAAGGGAAGCTTGGTGAAACTCCAACACGGTCCCGCCACTGTAAATGCTGAGATTTCTTTTCTATGCCACTGTGAAAACGGGAAGGTAAAAGAGATTATATGAAGCATAAGTCAGGAGACCTGCCTGTTTTAACAACACTGATAGATTCACGGATGATGATGAGGTGTTAAAACAAAAAGGAAGGCTTATTTTCTATGCCTTTATGCTTTTTGTTATAGGTATTTCCTAGTAAACGGAAATGCTTACTTTCAATTAGGGAGGAATTTAAAATGGCAATTCAAACAAGTAACTTAGGTTATCCACGTATCGGACTACAACGAGAGTGGAAAAAGACATTGGAAGCTTTTTGGTCCAATAAAATCGATGAAGAACAATTTTTAACAAAGATGAAAGAAATTCGCCTTCAACACGTAAAAGTACAGCAAGAAAAAGGGATTGAACTCATTCCAATTGGCGACTTTACATATTATGATCACGTTTTGGATACTGCTTATATGCTAGGATTTATCCCATCACGTTTTTCTGAGTTTACATCTTACCTTGATGTATATTTCGCAATGGCGCGTGGCTCTAAAGATCACGTAGCTTCTGAAATGACAAAATGGTTTAACACAAACTATCATTATATCGTTCCTGAATATGAAGAGGGATTACAAATCTCTTTAAAAGATAATCGTCCACTTCGCTTATACGAAGAGGCAAAACAAGAATTAGGAGTAGATGGAAAACCTGTTATTTTAGGACCATATACTTTCTTAAAATTAGCTAAAGGTTATACACAAGAACAATTTACTACGATTTTAAAACAATTAGTTACACCATACGTACAACTGCTTTCAGAACTACATGCAGCTGGTGCACAAGTCATTCAAGTTGATGAACCGATTTTCGCTTCTTTAACGAAAGAAGAAGTTCAACAAGCAAAAGAAATTTATGAAGCTATTCGTAAAGAAGTTCCAAATGCGAATCTTCTTTTACAAACATATTTTGATAGTGTAGAAGAAAACTATGAAGAAATTATTACATTCCCTGTATCCGGTATTGGATTAGATTTCGTTCATGGTAAAGAAGGTAATCTACATGCTATTTCAAAATATGGATTCCCAGCTGATAAAATTTTAGCTGTCGGTTGTATAGATGGCCGTAACATTTGGAGAGCTGACCTTGATGAAGTTATTACGTTATTTACAACGTTACAAAAAGAAGTCCAAACGAAAGACTTCATCGTTCAGCCTTCTTGTAGCTTATTGCATACACCAATCGATAAAACAGAAGAAACTCACTTATCGACTGAACTATTCGATGCGTTAGCATTTGCAAATCAAAAATTAGAAGAGTTAGTTCTCATTCACTCTGCTCTCACTAAAGGTACAGAAAGTATTAGTAATGAGCTGGAAACATATCGAAATGTACATCATACAATTCGTTCATCTGCTGTACGTAACCGTGAAGATGTCAAAGCAGCACGAACAGCACTAAAAGAAGAAGATTTTTCACGTCCTCTTCCATTTGAAAAACGATACGAATTACAACAAGTTGCCCTAGAGTTACCGTTATTACCAACAACGACTATTGGTAGCTTCCCCCAAACAACTGAAGTTCGTCAAACGCGAAAAGAATGGCGTAACGGTGTTATTTCAAATGAACAATATGAGCAATTTATTGAAAAAGAGACAGAAAAATGGATTCGTTACCAAGAAGAAATTGGTCTTGATGTCCTTGTACATGGTGAATTCGAAAGAACTGACATGGTCGAATATTTTGGTGAGCGCCTTGCTGGTTTCTCATTCACTAAAAACGGTTGGGTACAATCATACGGTTCTCGCTGCGTAAAACCACCTGTTATTTATGGTGATGTTGCCTTTATTAATGGAATGACTATTAAGGAAACGGTTTATGCACAAAGCTTAACAGAGAAAGTTGTAAAAGGAATGTTAACTGGACCTGTTACGATTTTAAATTGGTCTTTCGTTCGAAATGACATTCCAAGAAAAGAAGTTTCGTATCAAATTGCATTAGCTCTTCGTCACGAAATTGAACTACTTGAATCTTCCGGAATTCGAGTAATCCAAGTCGATGAGCCAGCACTTCGTGAAGGAATGCCACTAAAAGAAAAAGATTGGGACGCTTATATTACATGGGCAGTACAATCCTTCCTTTTAGCAACTTCTTCTGTAGCAAATGAAACACAAATTCATACGCATATGTGTTACAGTAACTTCGAAGATATTGTTGATGCGATTCGCGCATTAGATGCAGATGTGATTTCTATCGAAACATCAAGAAGTCACGGTGAATTTATTGACACATTAAAACATACAACATATGAAAAAGGCATCGGTCTAGGTGTATATGATATTCATAGTCCACGTGTACCGAGTAAAGATGAAATGTATAAAATCGTGGAACAATCTTTAGAAGTATGCGATCCTAAATATTTCTGGATTAATCCTGATTGTGGTTTAAAAACGAGAAGAACGGAAGAAGTTATCCCGGCTTTAGAACACATGGTGCAAGCAGCAAAAGATGCACGTTCCCTACTAAAAACAAACGCATAACGAAAATGGGTTATCCTTTTTGAGGATAACCCATTTTTTATTCTTTACTTTCAAAAAAGAATTCGTATTGTATTTTATATAATTCATCATCCGTTGGTTCTTCAAGAGGAGTTGCTTGTAATACAACTGTATACTCACCATTTGGAATAGGGATTTGAAATTTATTTGAAAGAATACTTGTTACAACGATACATTCATTTTCAATTGTAAAAGGAACTGTAACCGTTCTAATCACTTCTTCTTTCTCAATATGCTTCCCGCAAGTCACTTTTACTTCACAAGTATAATCAGAGAGTGCTTCAAAAATAACAGTTCCATCCGCCTTCGCATAACCTCTTTCAAAATCTTCATCCGTCCAGTCAACGTAAGGCTGATCACCGTCATAGTTCATCAACATTAATTGCGAATACGAAATTGTTAACTCCATAGGTCACTTCTCCTTCATTATGAAATATGCAACTACTACTTTACGTCAAATTTCACACGTGTACCATCTGGGTATTTATCTAACTTATTCCCTACCCAAGACCCTGCCCCGCGATTATCGGCTGGACTTATATATTCAATATGTGCTCCTTTTCCGCCTTCTTTACACATCGCCATTGGCCATTCATCACGATCATACCCTTTTTTTGATGGGTATGGAGCTAACGATAATTTTCTTCTATCCGCAGCGCCACCACGGTCGATTGTACAAACTTCTGAATGCCCTTCTTTTATAGCATCGGTAATATGTTTCCCTGTCTCTGGATATCGCTCTTTCGGAAATTCTAGAACTTGATCATACGCATTTGTTTTTTTGATACTTGTTTCTTCTGGAACAAGTACTTCATACACCGCTACTACAATAGAAAGAATTGCAATAATTGAAATGATAATACCTTTTAATTGCTTCATGTATACCTCCATGATTCTACCAGTTTCTTTTCCTCCGTTATTATAACAAACTTCTCCTGTATATGTTTTCAGACATTATTTTAGCTCTTCTTCGCCATTCCGCCAAAAAACTCTCATTTTCCTTCATCTTTTCACTAATGCTGTAGAAAACTAATAACCTTCCGACATTCTTTTTTAAAGGAAGTCCTCATAAAAGATTGAAATGATATATACGATACTTTTTGGGGAGGAAATAACATGGAAGCTATCTATAAAACGAAAGATGTCACGAATAAAACAGGCATCCCAAAACATATAGTCCGTAAATATAGCCAACTGTTAGAGGAACATGGTTATATCATTTCAAAAACAGCTGATGCTCGTATTTATAAACTGGATGATTTAAAACTATTGAAATCTATACATGAAAGAGCTGCTAAACTGCAAGAAGATATTTCAGAAACGATACCTATTATTTTAAAAGAAAAAGAGGACCCGCCTGTACCCGCTATACAAGATAAGCAAGAAATACAAACGAAAGAAAAAGAAGATGGGCGTAACTTTGAGGAGTTCATGTTAAAACTTGAAATGCTCGCTCAATTAAATGAAGCAATTATTCATCAAAATTCTACTCTTATTACCCAAAATCGTTTAAAAGATGAAAAGCTAGATGAATTGATGCAACAAGTTTATGTAAAAGAAGGCTCTCAAGAAAAAATGCTACAAGAGTTAGTAGATCATGCCGCTCAAACAGATGCCCTGCAAAAAGAAAAGATGGACTTATTAATGAATCATATGTATAAACGAGAATCCAAGCAAGAGGAAAAAATGAATAAACTCGTAAATCAAATTTATAATAAAGACAGCAACCGGGATGCACAACTTATGCAAGTGATTCGCGAAATTCAAGAAACAAAAAGATTAGTCGCAGCTTCGAAAGAACAAAGTTTTTTTCAATCATTTAGAAGTTTATTTAGCCGATCAAAACAAGAAAAAACATCTGAATAAAATAATATTTTTTTCCTATATAAAATAAAAAGTTACCTGCCATCGGTAACTTTTATTCCTTATTTCTTACAGCTGGCAATATAATAATCGCTTCAGTTCCTTTCCCACTTTCGCTTTTATATTCCAGCGTACCATTATGCGCTTGTAAAATACTAAATGTTACCATAAGCCCTAATCCTGTCCCTTTTTCTTTTAAAGAATAATACGGTTGTCCCAGTCTTACTAACTGTTCTTTCGTCATTCCAACACCACTATCTTTAACTCTTATTACTATCGTTTCATCTTTTTGCATAGCCGTTACTTTTAAATATCCTTTATTTCCTTGGATTGCTTCAATACCATTTTTAACAACATTCATAATAGCTTGCTTCAATTTCGTCTTATCACCGATCGTATAAAGACTTTCAGAAATCTCAACTTGCAAATATACACCTTGCATCGCAGCAAATGATGACATAAGAGTTGTCATTTCTATTAATTGAGCGGATAAGCAAATGTGTTCTTTTTTCTCAATTTGTGGCCTTGCTAAATTCAAATAATCTGAAATAATTTGTTCTGCCCGATCCAATTCGGCTAATACGAGACGCATATAATCCTTATTTTTCACATCTTCCGTACTTTCTAACAATTGAATAAAACCACGAACAACAGTGAGTGGATTTCGAACCTCATGTGCAACACTTGCTGCCAACTCACTTACAATATTAAGCTTTTCTGACTTTTGCATCTCTGTACGTAGTATTGCATTTTCATTTAAATATTCTGTTAAGTACACTTGAAATACCATAGTCATAACCATAGTAAGCGAAGCAAATATATATCCGCTATATAAGTGTGAAATATGTGGTGTAAACCCCGTTTCTAACAGAACGTTAATCATGCCAATCACTAAAGAAACAAGTACGTATAGTGATGAAATCATAAATGCTAAAATTAGCTTCTTATCCCTTGAAAATAGAGACCATTTCTTTGATAAAAATAATGGAACTATCAATAGAAATATTACTTCTATGACTGGAAGAAGGCTCATTCCCTTTAGCGCCCATTCATATGCAACAAAAATAACGGCCGGGATTAAACCAACAATCCCACCATATAAAAAACCACTAACAATCGGGATTGGGTGAAAATTATACCCACAAATGTCACCAAAACAAATAGAGTATGTCATGGAGAGAATGAGTGTAATGCTGGATAAAAACATAATAAAGTAGCGGTTCGGCTTCGGAGGCATTTCTTGATAACGATTTAAACGAATCGCTTCATATAAAAATAGTGGCAAAATAATGATGGCAATTTGGATCATTAAATCACGGATCAGCTCCATAGCCTCTCATCCCCTATATGTATTTTGATATGATTATATCATTTTACGGGTTTATTTGTTTTAAAATTTTGATTTTTCTTAACATATTTGTTAATTCTTTGTTAACAACACATAATAATTGTTACAGATTTTCGAAATGAATGTAAACCCTGTACCAAATTTCTGCCCGACAGTATACAATGAATACGGATTACAAAGAAAATAAAAAATACTTCATGAGACGGACAACTATAGCAAAATACAGCATATAATCCATACTATCTATGTTTACAAATAAGTGATCATTATTTTAGTAGGAGGAAGATAAATATGGCGGGTACTACGCTTGTTTTAAAAGAAGAAAATTTGGTCGTTCTAGAAAATGTTGAAAAATCAGTATATGAAGAATTACAGCATAAAACCGGAGAAGAAAATTGCACATGTGCTGTGAATGAATCAGTTGTTCACCTTGGCAAAGTATCCTCTGTACTTTGGAATGAAGATGAAATAGATTGGGAGTACGGATATTAAAAAGTCGCTTACAGCGGCTTTTTTTCTATTATCCCTCTCTTTCTACATAACATATACACAAGCGAAATCATAGAAAATATGTTAAAATGAACTTAATTTTCAAACGGAAGAAAGGGAGATACAATGGAACAATTCATTAACCCTAGAGTGAAGGACATCCAAATTTCTGGAATCCGTCAATTCTCTAACATGATTCAAAACTATGATAATCTTATCTCTTTAACAATTGGACAACCCGATTTCCCTACACCTTCTCTCGTAAAAGAAGCGGCCAAACGGGCTATTACAGAAAATTATACAAGCTATACACATAACGCTGGTTTACTAGAATTACGCAAGGCAGCTTGTAACTTTGTAAAAGATAACTACGATTTACAGTATTCACCTGAAAACGAAACCATCGTTACAATCGGTGCCAGTGAAGCAATTGATATTGCATTTCGAACAATTTTAGAGCCAGGAACAGAAGTTATTTTACCTGCCCCTATTTATCCAGGATACGAACCAATTATTCGACTATGCGGTGCTACACCTATTTTTATCGATGTTCGTGAAACTGGCTTCCGTTTAACAGCCGAAGCGCTAGAAAATGCTATTACAGAAAAAACAAGATGCGTCGTACTGCCGTATCCTTCTAATCCAACTGGTGTAACTTTATCAAAAGAAGAATTACAGGATATTGTAACTGTTTTAAAAGATAAAAATATTTTCGTCCTTTCTGATGAAATTTATAGCGAACTTGTATATGAACAAAAGCATACATCTATCGCTCATTTCCCAGAAATGCGTGAAAAGACTATCGTCATTAACGGTTTATCAAAATCTCATTCTATGACTGGCTGGCGTATCGGTCTATTATTCGCACCAAGCTATTTAGCAGGACATATACTAAAAGTTCATCAATACAACGTAACGTGTGCTACTTCAATCGCTCAATATGCTGCAATTGAAGCATTAACAGCTGCTAAAGATGCACCAAAAATGATGCGTCATCAATACAAGAAACGCCGCGATTATGTATATAATCGACTCATTCAAATGGGCTTAACGGTTGAAAAGCCAACAGGTGCATTTTACTTATTCCCATATGTTGGTCATTTAACATCTTCATCATTTGATTTTGCACTTGACCTTGTCAAAGAAGCTGGACTAGCTGTCGTTCCTGGAACTGCATTTTCTGAATATGGTGAAGGCTATCTTCGCTTGTCCTATGCGTATAGTATTGAAACTTTAAAAGAAGGCTGTGATCGATTAGAGGCCTTTCTACAACAAAAAGCTAAGAGTTAAACTCTTAGCTTTTTTATGCATAACGATCGCAAGTTTGGCGCTTTAGTAATTTATGAGGAATAATAATACACTTTGCAGTAGACTCCGCATTCTCTACTTTATCCACTAAAGCTTTTGCTGCCTCATATCCTAGTTGATAAATATTCACATCAACTGTCGAAAGTGGCGGACTCGCAATTTCTGATAATAAAGCATTGTTAAAGCTTATAATGGAAACATCCTTTGGTACAACGAATCCTTTTTTAGAAAGAGCACTTAACACACCAAGTCCAATTAAATCATCCGTTGCCACAATTGCTGTCGGTGGTTGCTGTAGTCCCATTAACTCCTCAACGGCTTGTTGACCACTTTCCCTCGAAAAATCAAAATGTAAAATATACTCTTTTGGTAATACAATGTCCGCTAATTTTAAAGCATCACTCATACCAGCCAAACGATCTCTCGTTACAAGTAAATCTGATCCACCGCCGATGAACGCGATTTGTTTATGACCTAATGAAATCAAATATTCTGCTACTTCTCTTGCAGCTGTATAATTGTCATTATCTACATATGTAATTTCATCTTTTCGATCATACGGTTTCCCAATTAAAACAAACGGGAAATTTTGTTTATGCAAATATTGAATAATCCGATCATTCTCTCTTGAATATAAAAGAATAATGCCACCAATTTGGCGCCCCTGTACCATCTTTACAACACCATTAAAAATTTCATCTTCCGTTTCACCTGTCGACATATAAAGCGCATACCCTTCTACATGTGCAAATGAACTAATCCCTCTTATAACTTCTGGGAAAAACGGATTTTGAAAAGCTTTACTTGCAGAACTTGGCATAACAAGACCAAGTGTTTTTGTTGTTTGGTTAGCTAGATTTCTTGCGTTTAAATTGGGATGATACCCTAGTTCACTCATTACTTTCCGAACACGACGCTTTGTTTTTTCACTTATACTTGGATTATCAGCAATTACACGAGAAACGGTAGATGGTGCTACATTTGCCTTCTTCGCCACATCTTTAATTGTAACTGTCATAAAAATCCCCCTCCTCTCACTTCTCTGCCATTTTGTTATATATTTTAATCTTGCACCCGTTGCAAGTAATAGGAGAAGACATAAACTTTCATTGATTCTATCTTGTAAATCCTATCATATTCTCCCTCTCCATGTATTGTAAGGGATATAGCCCTTTTTTCCTATACTATAATGTCAAATCTCTTTTCATCTCCCTATAAAATTTTTTATAGGGAGATGAAAAGAAAAATGGGACGTAATGTCCCATTTTTCATCCTTTCGTACCCCCAGCAGTTAAACCAGAGATAAAGTATTTTTGTAGTGATAGGAATAAAATTGAAATTGGGATTGCAATCAATACTGAACCCGCTGCGAACGTTGTGAATTCATTACCAAATTTCTTCGCTACCATTTCATATAACCCAACTGCTAACGTATAATTTTCTGGTGTGCGCAAAATAACACTCGCTAAAATGAAATCTGTAAATGGACCGATGAAAGTGAATAACGCCACAACTGCTACGATTGGCTTTGCAAGTGGCATAATGATTTGCCAAAAAATACGGAAATGTCCTGCCCCATCCATACGAGCTGACTCATCCAATTCTTTCGGAATCGTATCAAAATATCCTTTCATAAGCCATGTATTCATTGGAATTGCCCCACCTACATAAATTAAAATTAATGCAAGGTGCGTATCGATTAACCCTGTTAACTGTGCCAATACGTATAGAGCGATTAACGCCGCAAAGTTCGGAATCATTTGCAGAATTAAAAACGTTAATAAACCATTTTTTCTTCCAACAAAACGGTATCTTGAAAATGCATAAGCAGTAAAACTAATTGCTAACACTGAGAAAATCATCGTTATAACACTTACTTTTAATGTGTTTTTATACCATAGTAAATAATTACTATTCTCTAAATCTAATAACTTACGATAATGATCTAACGTTGCATTTTGCGGAATAATACTTGATCCAGATAAACTATCACCCGGATTAAACGATGAGCCAATAATCCATAATAATGGATAGAAAATGATGGCACACATTACGAAAATAACGAGATAACTTAATGAGAGACGTAACATCTTTTGTCTTTTAATATTCATTTACATCATATCCTCTTCTTGGAATGATTTTGTTCTCTTAAATTGCCATAACGCAACTGTAATAACGATTAACGATAAGATCATTGTAAGAGCTGCCGCTTTCCCGTACTGCGCCGAAGTCATCGTTAACTTATAAATCCATGAAATTAAAATATCTGTTCCACCTGCGTCTTGTCCAGCTACAGCAGGACCTCCGCCGTTAAATAGATAGATGATACTAAAGTTATTAAAGTTAAACGTATATTGCGTAATTAATATTGGTGCTGTTGCATATAGAACAAGTGGCAATGTAATTTTACGAAACTGCTGCCAAGCTGTAGCTCCATCTACTGTAGCAGCTTCATATAACTCCCCTGGAATCGATTGCAGTATGCCTGTTGTCATTGCAAAGACGAACGGGAATCCAAGCCATGTTTGAATCATAATTAAAGCGATTTTTGCCCAAAATGGATCTGTCATCCAAGCAATCTTTTCGATTCCAAATAAAGCTAATACTTGATTGTTAATTGCTCCAAATGTCTCATTAAACATACCAGAGAAAACAAGAATAGATACGAATGCTGGAACCGCCCACGGTAAAATGAAGATTGTTCGAATAATTGCCTTCCCTTTAATACCAGGCTGATTCACGATAATCGCTAAGAAAATACCAAGCGCAACTTGTAACGTCGTTGCAACGAATGTCCAAATGACAGTCCAAGAAAATACGCTTAAAAATGTCTCTCTCCACATCGGTAATGTAAAGATATCAATAAAGTTTTTGAAGCCCACCCAATCTACTAATTTAGCTGGAGGAGAGTGGTATAAATCATAATTCGTAAATCCAATTAAAATTACGAAGATGATTGGAAATACAACTACAAAGATAAGTAATAGAAAACCTGGTGAAACCATTAAATATGGAAAACCTTGATCTAGTAAATTACGGTATTGCTCTTTTACAGAGTTTAAAGGTGTTCCTATATCACGTTTCTTCCCGTTTTGGTATGCATCATATAAATTAAATGCATATATTCCGAGTCCAAAAACGATGACGATGAGTGCCAAGATTCCTTCTACTAATAGAAAGACAGAATGATCACGTGGAACTTCTGTACCTAGCGTTACAATTCCCCATAATCCCATATTTAATAAATCAGCAAAGGCTACAATAAATGAACCTGTTAATACTAGAAAAATAAGACCTTTTACAAATTGCTTATTATACATTTGGCCCACGCCTGGAATGATAGATAACATGGTTGCCATTTTCCTATGCTTTGAACCGTTTAAACCGTTTGCTGGTTCCATAGATGTTTGCATGTTCCTTCCCCCTTTTTTCTGGGAGAGAATTCATGCCCCTCATATGAGAGGCACGAATTTCACCTTATTTTTTCTTACTATGATTTGCCTCAATATTACCTTTAATTTGCTTCACTGCATTGTCAAGTGCTGCTTTTGGTGCCTCTTTTTCCGTAACAACTAATTGAAGCGCATCTCCAGCTGGTTTCCATACTTCTTGCATTTCTGGAATGTTCGGCATTGGAATTCCATTTTCAGATTGTGTTGCAACTGCTTTTGCAGCTTCATTATCTTTAATGATTGGATCTTCCATTACTGCTTTTACTGGAGGAATTTCTTTTGTTTTCTCAAATCGAATTTTTGCGTTCTCTTCATTTGTTACCCATTCAGTGAACTTTGTAGCTAAATCATTTTGTTTAGAGAAACTTGTTACATGCCACCCTTTAACCCCAACAAATGTTTTCATTGGTTGACCGTTTGGTAATTTCGGCATTGGAGCAACGCCATAATCAATTCCGTTCTTTTCCATTGCTTGGAACGCCCATGGACCATTCATGATAGATGCTGCTTTTCCTTCGTTAAATAGTCCATCAGCAGCAGGTCCACCAGATTCACCGATAATACCTTTCGGGAATAACTTTTCTTTGTACCATTTTTGAAGATATTCAGCACCTTGTACTGCCCCACTATTATTTAATCCAACATCACTTGCATTTGGCTTTCCATCTTTTTCACCAAACACATAACCACCCATACCTGCCATGAATGCATTAGCAAAGTAGAAGTTATCTCCTAGTGTTAAAAATCCATACTTGCCATCCTTCGTAAATTCTTTTGAGAAGTTAAACAGCTCGTCCATCGTTTCTGGTGCTTTTGGCATTAATTTTTTATTGTAAATAAAGACTGGTGTCTCAATTGCTTTTGGTAAACCATATAATTTTCCGTTATATGTCTGTGCTTCTATTGATGATTCAGTAAATCTACTCTTCACAGCATCATCAGCTTTCACTTCAGAAAGTAAACCTTCTGTTACTGCGTTTCCAATTTGATCATGTGGCAATGTTACAACATCTGGTCCCGTCCCCGCTGGTCCATCAAGGCGTAACTTCTTCACTTGATCTGTCATTTGCATTTCAACGACTTTTACTTTTACTTTATATTTTTCCTCAAAACTTTTCACTGCTGGTTCTAAACCAACACCTTTTTTATCATCTTCCCAAACGAGAAGATCGTAATCTTTCTTCGCTTTACTTTCTTCTTTCTTCCCTGAATCTTTCGGTCCACATGCAGATAACATACCAATTGATAATGCTGAAACCGTTAATAATGATAATGCTTTCTTCATCCCAAAAACCTCCCTAAATTGTATATGTACCTTACTAATTGAAAACGTTTGCATTAAATGGTTTAATAGAAGCACAAACAATATCTCAATCTATGAAAACGTTTGCGCTATTTGTCTATCATTATACATTCTTTTATTCATTTTGCAAATATTAATTTTAAAATATTATTACTACACTCTTTATACATTGACTTTATATGAAATGAATACTACTCTTATAAGCAATATTAAAGCTATGCAAAAAGCAATCGTTTGCAACATATACTTTATTATTATACGTAAGGGAACAATATGCATGGAGATATTAAAGGGGGATTTTCTATATGCTTAAAGAAGCTATTTATCATAGGCCAAAAGATAATTACGCATACGCTTACGATGAAAAAACGATTCACATCCGAATACGTACGAAAAGAGAAGATGTTCAAAGCGCCACTCTTATTTACGGTGATCCTTATGAATGGAAAGAAGGGAAATGGATTACATCAAGTATACCGATGAAAAAAACTGGTTCTACTGCATTGTTTGATTATTGGTCCATTTCCATCGAGCCAAAATTTAAGCGCTTACGTTATGGATTCGAATTAAAAAATGATACAGAAACGCTTATTTATGCAGAGCGAGGATTTTTTTCCAGTATTCCAAATGATGACGTTGGTAACTTTTTCTGTTTGCCATTTATTCATGCAAATGATGTGTTTCAAGCACCTTCTTGGATTAAAGACACTGTTTGGTATCAAATTTTCCCAGAACGGTTCGCTAACGGAGATCGTGCACTAAATCCAGAAAACACTCTTCCTTGGGGAAGCGCTGAGCCAACTCCAACTAATTTTTTCGGCGGAGATTTTGCTGGTATTATTCAAAACCTCGATTACCTTGTTAAGCTTGGAATTTCGGGAATATACTTCACACCTATTTTCAAAGCACATTCAAACCATAAATATGACACAATTGACTACATGGAAATCGATCCGCAATTCGGGACGAAAGAAACGTTCAAAGAACTCGTTCAAGCATGTCATACACACGGTATAAAAGTAATGCTCGATGCCGTGTTTAATCATAGTGGATACTTTTTCGATAAATTCCAAGACGTACTAGAAAACGGTGAGAAGTCTGCTTATAAAGAGTGGTTCCATATTCATGAATTTCCAATTGTAACGGATCCACTCCCGAATTATGATACTTTCGCGTTTACACCGTATATGCCTAAATTAAATACAGCACACCCAGATGTAAAAGAATACTTACTTGAAGTAGGGCGTTATTGGGTAAGAGAATTCAATATAGACGGTTGGCGCCTTGATGTAGCAAATGAAATAGACCACAGCTTTTGGAGAGAATTCCGAAGCGAGATAAAGGCATTAAATCCTGAAGTATATATTTTAGGAGAAATTTGGCACGATGCACTTCCATGGCTACAAGGAGATCAATTTGATGCTGTAATGAGCTACCCTGTTACAAACGCTCTACTGTCTTACTTTGCTAATGATTCCATTAAAGCAAATGAATTTATGAAACAAATTACAGAATCTCTACATTCCTACTCTATGAATGTAAATGAAGCAGCGTTTCATTTATTAGACAGTCATGATACACCAAGAATATTGACAACATGTAATGGAGATAAAAATAAGTTACAGTTACTTTATGTATTCCATCTTTCCTTCATCGGCTCTCCTTGTGTTTATTATGGAGACGAAATTGGTATGGACGGCGGTATGGACCCAGATTGTCGCAAATGTATGGTTTGGGATACGAAAGAACAAGATCATCTATTATTTACACATATACAAACATTAATTTCATTACGAAAGCAATATAAAGCATTCGGAGGACATGGTACTTTCCAATTCATCGAAGCAAATGATGAACAAAATTATATTTCTTATACGAAAACATATGAAGATGAAACTATCTTTTTCGTTTTAAATCCGAATAATAGTGATGTTACAGCTTCACTCCCTCTCCATGTTACTGGAAAGAAAATCATTAACATTTATACAAATGAAGAATTTTCAGCGGAAGCAAGTGTATTACAAGTTACACTTCCTCCATATGGATTCTCAATCTTAAAATGGTAATAAAAAATCCTTATGCCAAGGTGTGGCATAAGGATTTTTCTTATTTTAATTTAAATACCATCGCTTCATATGGACGTAATACAATGTTATCTATCGATCCACTCTCTACGTCGTAATTGTGTATTAATAACTCTGATTCACTATAACTAATGTCCTTAGGCAATTCAAATACACATTCTTCCGCCGTAAAGTTTGCAATAACAAGAAGTTTTTCTTCTTCATATGTTCTTACGTATGCAAAAATAGAAGGATTATTATCTAATATTAAATCATATGATCCGTACACAACTATTTCATTATTTTTGCGTAGGTCAATTAATTTTTTATAGTAATAAAAAATTGAATCTTTATTTTGGATCGCTTGTTTCACATTGATTTCTTTGTAATTAGGGTTTACCGTAATCCAAGGCTCACCTGTTGTGAATCCAGCATGATCTTTATCATCCCACTGCATCGGTGTTCTAGCATTATCTCGGCCTTTTATATAAATAGACTGCATTACTTTATCTATATCTTCACCGTGCTCTATCACTTTTTCCTTATACATATTTAACGTTTCAATATCTCGATATTCATCAATCGATTCAAATCGAACGTTCGTCATTCCGATTTCTTCTCCTTGATAAATATACGGTGTTCCTTTCATCATATGAAGCACCGTCGCTAACATTTTCGCAGATTCAATGCGATACATTCCATCATTACCAAAACGAGATACAACGCGTGGCTGATCATGGTTATTCCAATACAGACTATTCCACCCTGTATGCTCTAATGCTTTTTGCCACTTCGTTAAATTCTCTTTTAAAGTAAGAAGTGAGCATGGTTTTACATCCCATTTTCCGCCTTCTCCCGAATCTAAATCCATATGTTCAAATTGGAATACCATCTGCAGTTCTTTTCGTTCTTCCCCAGTATACATTTTCGCTTCTTCTGTCGTTACACCAGGCATTTCACCAACCGTCATAATATCATAATGAGACAATACTTCTTCATTCATTTCATGTAAATATTTATGAATGTTTGGACCGTTCATAAAATGCTTATGACCTGAAACATACCCCTCTTCTTCGGTTTCAACAGCTGGTAACCCCTCATCTTTAGAAATAAAATTAATAACATCCATACGGAAGCCATCAATTCCTTTTTCTAACCAAAACTTCATCATTTCATAAACATCTTGTCTTACCTTTTCATTATCCCAATTTAAATCCGGCTGTTTTTTAGAAAACAGATGTAAATAATATTCATCTGTCATTTCATCATACTTCCATGCAGATCCACTAAAAGCTGCTCCCCAGTTGTTCGGCTCTTTCCCTTCTTTTCCAGGACGCCATATATAGTAATCTCTATATTTATTATCTTTTGATTTACGTGATTCAATAAACCAATTATGTTCATCAGAAGTATGGTTAACAACTAAGTCCATCATAAGTTTCATATTACGTTCATGCATTTCATGTAATAGCTCATCCCAATCTTCCATTGTTCCGAACTCATTCATAATTTTACAATAATCACTTATATCATAACCATTATCATCATTTGGAGATTCATAGACCGGTGATAACCAAATGACATCAATCCCTAATTCTTTTAAGTAATCTAGCTTTGAAATAATCCCACGAAGATCCCCAATACCATCACCGTTACTATCCATAAAGCTACGAGGATAAATTTGATATACTACACTTTCTTTCCACCACTGTTTTTCCATTATGCTACCCCATTTCATTAATAATTCGATTTTCTCTTTTTTTAAGGCGCAAACGTTTTCATTAATGAATGATAACAGATTCTATCTTAATTTAAAATAGCGCTTACAACTTTTATTCTTATTTTTCTAAGAAAACATACGCAAATTACTAATATTCCTCTAATAAATGAAAACGTTTTATTTTTTTGTTTATTTTTTGAATCTATTAGTTTATAATGAACTCAAAGAAAACGTTTGCATAATTTTTTTCTAGGGGGCAATACCATGGCAGAATTGAAATTAGAAAACATTTATAAAATATATGATAATAATGTAACAGCTGTAACAGATTTTAATTTACACATTCAAGATAAAGAGTTTATCGTATTTGTCGGTCCTTCTGGATGCGGAAAATCTACAACATTACGAATGGTGGCTGGACTTGAAGATATTTCAAAAGGAGAGTTTTCAATTGATGGTAAGCTAATGAATGATGTCCCTCCAAAAGATCGCGATATCGCAATGGTCTTCCAAAACTATGCTTTATATCCACATATGAGTGTGTATGATAATATGGCATTTGGATTAAAACTTAGAAAAATACCAAAAGATGAAATCGATCGTCGTGTGAAAGATGCAGCAAAAATTTTAGGACTGGAACAATATTTAGATAGAAAACCGAAAGCGTTATCTGGTGGACAACGTCAACGTGTTGCGTTAGGGAGAGCAATTGTTCGAGACGCGAAAGTGTTCTTAATGGATGAACCTTTATCCAACTTAGACGCTAAATTACGTGTTGCAATGCGCTCAGAAATTTCTAAATTACATCACCGTCTTGGAACGACAACAATTTACGTAACACATGATCAAACAGAAGCAATGACAATGGCTTCACGTCTCGTTGTTATGAAAGACGGAAAGATTCAACAAATCGGAACTCCAAAAGAAGTATATGAAACACCTGAAAATATTTTCGTTGGTGGATTTATTGGCTCTCCAGCAATGAATTTCTTCCGTGGTAAATTGACTGAAACCGATTTCGTTATAGATAATTCATTAAAAGTCAAAGTAACTGAAGGAAAAATGAAGATGTTACGTGAACAAGGCTATGTAAATAAGGAAATTGTTTTAGGTATTCGTCCTGAAGACATTCATGATGAACTATTATTTTTAGAAGCTTCACAATCTACTGCCTTCACAACAAAAATCGAAGTTGCTGAGTTACTAGGTGCTGAATCTATTTTATATATGAAACTTGGAGATCAAGATTTTGCAGCACGTGTTGATGCAAGACATACATTTTCACCTGGAGATCAAATTAAACTAGCATTTGATATGAATAAAGCACATTTCTTTGATAGTCAAACTGAACAACGTATTCGTTAAAAAATAATTTTCCTCTGTATAACATACAAAAAAACCGTCCACATACTTTGAGGGCGGTTTTCATTATTATACGAGGGCTTCTACTGTATGAAATGATTGTCCTTTCGTGCCAATAATACCGAAAATCGGTAAGTCACTCAGTACCACTTCTTCTTGCTGTTTCATAAAAGATGACGTTAATTGTTTTATCTCTATCCAAACGTCATTAATACAAAGTACATTGGAATCGTTCTCTTGTTGGCGAGAAAAAATAGAATCTATTTTATATAAACCAGCATTTTGAAAAAGCATATCAATGCGACTAAATGCATTCAAAGTAATACTGATAACGCGTTGCCAATCTCCTTGCTTTCCCATATCATAGGATACAAAAAGTGCTTCTCCGCCTAGATTCGTAATTTCCTCCACTGTTGCTTGTCCACTTTCTTGATCAATGTCCGTCACAATTACTTTTGCGCCTTGTTTAGCCAACAAAAGAGCTGTATTACGTCCAATACCGATGCCACCGCCAGTTACGATAGCAACTTTTCCTGCAAGCTTCATTTTCATTACCCCTTCTATAAGTCTTACCGTCATTCAGTATACTCCTTTATGAGATTAGTCTGCAAGCAAGAAAAGTTGCTTATTAATTTGTAAGCGATTACTTTTTTGCTCCTTCTTTTTTCTTACTATTACGCTGATCGAAAACTAAACCGATGAAAATTAAAATCCCCCAAAAGATTACGCTACCCCCAGTCATTTCAATTTCCCCCTTATTATATAAAGATATTATTTTAATCATTATAACATTTTCTTAATTTTCAATCTATTAAAATCAAAAATGATATGGATTAACTTTTTCTTATTATATATCCTTTAAAATATATTTATATAATTAAAAAAGACCTTCTTATTTTATGTATAAAAAGGTCTCTGTTTTATTATACAAGACTTATCACTTTTGTTTTTGTAATTAAATCTTGAAAACCACAATTATCTTTGCGGAATAACATCATATATACGTTACATAATATCGGAATTCCAAGTAGCAATATGTTCGGTAATAACAATACAAAAAACCTTATAATTAATGTTTGTAATGTTAACTTTTCACTCTTCAATGAAATTAATTTTATTCTCGTTACCTTTTTACCAACTGTAACACCGTTCCAAATAAAGGGTACCAAAATAAAATATATCGCCATTAATATAAAAACTACTGCGAGATCATATCTATAATCACCAAAACTAATATTAAAGCGATTAAAAATAGCACTATAATTTCCGGTCGTAATAGCTACTACTGCACCATACATAACCGAGATTAAAAACATGTCAATTAGGGAAGCACCTATGCGATTCATTACAAGCGCTGGACGATGCATCTTTAACTTCATTTTATGTCGACTCCTTCATATCCTTCTTTACCCGTCTCATCGTACCACTTCTAAAAAACATTGTAAACTAGCGTTTCTCTTACTTTTCTTGTACAATGTGTTACAACAGCATTGTAAAGGAGGTTCCCATATTGAAAAAATGGATAATCCTATTCGTCGCATTCCTATTAGCCGGTTGTGCTGGAAATACAAATCATATAACTTATACGATTAACGATGAATACGAACTCATACGTACTTCTGGAAATGCATTTGAACTTTTCCCATCGCAAGATGCTGTATATGCCACACAATACATTCCTGCAAAAATTACAGACATAGCTTGGGATGATAAATACATTATTGCAAAACAAATTGAGGAAAAGTCAGATCCGAATAACCCTGACGGAGCAATTGCAAATAAAAAAAGTGAGCATTATTGGATTATTGACGTAAAGCATAATAAACGTTTTGGCCCTTATAATGAAAAGCAATTTAATGAACAAAAAGATGCATTTAAAATTAAGGTACCTTTTCAAAATGTAGATTCATACTTTTCTGTTTTTAAAAATCCCTCTACTCAGAAAGTGAGATATTAAAAGTTTCTGCCTCTTTTACAACATCTTGCGTTTCTGTATCTGCTGCGACTACATTATCTGTTGTAAACTTAATATCCTTTACCTTTTCTTTTCCATCATCAAGTATTAAGCCGATAATACCATCTCTTGTTTCACCAGGCTTATAGTCTTCCCTTGATACATTTTTTGTACCAACGAGCGTATCTTCATCATATAAAAAGTTTTGAGTTGCTACTTTAAAATGTTGCTTATCATTAATCGTAACATCATTCATAGAGAAAAATTGCATATTTTTATTCCCGCTATTTTCCACCTTATATGTAATTTCAACGTAACGAATCGTATCACTAATCTCTGTACCACTTATCGATGCATATAACTCCGCATCTTCTTGACTTACTTTATCTCCTAATCTACGCTTTACTTCTTCAGGAGTTAATGCCGTAAATACTTTTAATGCATTTTTTGCATCTTTACTCATCTGCGATAAAGAGATTACTTTTACATCTTGTATGTGAAATTTCATTGGTGCTACTTCAAATGTTTGATTTACAGATTGAATCTGTTCTAACTTAAAAGTACCCCACCCTGTTTCTTTCACTTTTTGTCCTACTTTTTTCAGCTCACGCCCACCATATTCTTTTGTTTCAGGAATAGATTCTTTCTTCTTCGGTTCAACTTTCTTTTCTTCTTGATGGAAGCAACCACTTAACATAAGAAGAAAACTACATAAAACAAAAATATTTTTCCATGCTTTCATCATATAATTTCTCCTAACACTATCATTCATTAATCTAAATTAGTCCTTTGCTTTGTAGACTATAGAAACAATGAGAAGTCCACAAAACGAACTTGTCAGTCCAGATACTATTATACCCCCTATTTGAAAAATATGAAAATAGGGATCTACGAATGCGTAAACGATAAATACTAGAGCTGCGAAAATGATTGCCGAAACCCAATACTTCCTTTTTTCTGAAGCTATCATAATATCTTTCCCTGTTTCATCTTTATACTTCCATAGTACGTATAATAGTAATAAGAAACCAACACATGTACTCCCGTGTTGCATATATTTATACACCGGGATACTATGTAATCCTCTTTGTAACAATGGTATCTTCGTAACAAAATAGCCTGTATTATGAGTAAATGCATCCCAAACGACATGCGTGAGCATACCAAATAAAGCAGAATAGCAAAATACAAAGAAATCCTTCCATGTATGAAGCCCCCACCTCTCATCTACTGCATATGCAAAATAGCCAGCAAACGGTTTAGGTAAATGTGTTATAAACGGCTTTTTTAAAATGTAATGATACATATATGCGAACAGAAATACAAGTGGTAAATTCAAATATAAGAATCCAAGCCATGTATGCCCAATAACACCATACGGTCTAAAGTGTAAAAAATATTCAAAATCAGGCGCCATACTGCCTAATATAAGAGCCGTTACTGAAATATATTGAGAACGCTTTTTCACAAAAGGAAGAATTGCTGCTGGATGCGCAAATGTAAACGGCATGTTTTAACTCCTTTTCATATCTTCAATAGAATACCATCTATCATAACGAGAGAATTGATCTTGATGCAATATTTATTTTCACATTGGAATATGATAGTTTACATGTTATAATCCACATAAAATATTCAGAAAATAAGGAGAGGTTCACGTGTCATTAACACTTGCCTTTTTTCTCATTCTGCTTATCTTCTTTGTACTTACATACATCGGCTTTTTTCTGTGGAAGCACTTAAAAATTATAAAATATATGCCTGCTCTCGTTGGTTTTATAAGCGTTCTTTTTATTTTCATATGGAAGAGAATGACTTTAGGCTGGGAAGGTCTTGGCTTTGGCGCACTTCAATATACAATACTATTTGCAAGCTGTCTTACCCTTGTATTTGCTGCTTTTTTAGAATCAAAATCCGTTATGAATTGAGGTTTATATATTGATTGACGTACCCTTTTTAAAAAATGTCACATTAAAAAAAGAAAATATCCCTAGTTTTTCCGCATATCCTTACTGTCTACCCGCTATCCGAACTTTACAATCACTTGCCTTCCATCCAAATGTAACATTCATTATTGGAGAAAACGGAACGGGAAAATCAACATTACTCGAAGCAATTGCAATCGCTTTAGGATTTAATGCAGAAGGTGGAACGAAGAATTTCCGCTTTAGCACAAACGATTCACATTCATCTTTATATGAATACCTTCGAATTTCTAAAAGTTTCAATACACCAAACGACGGTTTCTTTCTTCGTGCTGAATCATTTTATAACGTTGCTTCTTATATTGATGAGATGGATGCTGATCTAGAAGCACGCGGGAATCCAGTTATTGACTCATATGGTGGTATCTCACTACACAAACAATCACACGGCGAATCATTCTTTTCCTTATTTATGAACCGTTTTTCAGGACAAGGTTTATACATTTTAGATGAGCCTGAGGCCGCTCTATCACCAATGAGGCAACTTTCCATGCTTATTCGAATGCACGAACTAGCGGAACAAGGTTCACAATTTGTTATCGCGACGCACTCTCCTATTTTAATGGCTTATCCTGAATCCACTATATATTCTTTAACACAAGAAGGGATTCATGAATCCACATTAGAAGAAACAGAGCATTACCAAACGACAAAACTTTTCTTTGAAAATCGTGATCGATTATTTCATCATTTATTTGATTCTTAATAAAAAAGAAGCAGCGATTGCTGCTTCTTTTTTATAGTGCTTCTATAAATAATGCTACCCCAATACCGCCACCGACGCATAGAGAGGCAATTCCTTTTTCTAAACCGCGTCTCTTCAATTCATGAATTAAACTTACAGTAATACGAGCTCCTGTACAACCGATTGGATGTCCAAGTCCTACACCGCTACCGTTTACATTCACTTTTTCACGGTCTAAACCTAATTCTTTCTCTACAGCTAGGTATTGAGCCGCGAAAGCTTCATTAATTTCCAGTAAATCAGCATCTTCTAATGACCAATCTACTTTTTCTAACCCTTTACGAATTGCTGGTGCTGGTCCAATACCCATAATTTTCGGATCTACTCCAGCTACTGAATATCCAACAATTCTAGCTAACGGTTGTAAGCCTTTTTCTTTCGCTTTTTCTTCGCTCATTAATACTAGAACCGCACTTCCATCATTAAGGCCAGATGCATTCCCTGCCGTTACAGATCCATCTTTACGGAAAGCTGGTTTTAATCCTGCTAATTTTTCCGCTGTAATATCTGCACGTGGATGTTCATCCTTCGAAAATACTATTTCTTTTCTACGTTCTTTTATCGTAATAGGAACAATTTGCTCGTCAAAATATCCAGACTCGATTGCTTGCAGTGCCAATGTATGACTACGAAGCGCAACTTCATCTTGTTCCTCTCTTGTAATTTCATATTGGTCAACTAAATTTTCAGCCGTTTCACCCATCATAATATGGTGAATCGGATCTTCTAGTACTTCCCACACCGTATCACGAATTTCTCCGTGCTGTAGACGTTGTCCCCAGCGGTGCTGTTTTAATGCATAAGGGCTTGAGCTCATTGCTTCTACTCCACCTGCAATTACAACATCACTTACACCTAATTGAATTTGCATTGCAGCTGACATAATTGCTTGCATACCTGAAGAACATTGACGTTGGATTGTATAACCCGTAACTGTGTCAGGAAATCCTGCCGCTAATGCAGCTGTTCTTGCAGTATTTGCTTCATCAGTTCTTTGAATACAATGACCTAAAATTACTTCATCAACTTCGTGTGGTTCTACCCCGCCTCGTTTTACAGCTTCCTGAAGTACAGGAACCGCTAATTCTACTGGCGTTACATTTTTTAGCGCTCCTCCAAAAGTTCCAATTGGCGAACGAACTGCAGCTGTAATAACAACATTATGCATTTTGCACTTGCCCCTCTCTTATGTACCCTAGTCAGTTTTTAGGTGAAATTCCATAAGATGTATGTCTACATCTATCATACTATAAACATACTAAAAAATCAAAATATTTAATATAATAAAAATAGAAGGAATTAACCTTCTATTCTGTTAATGCATATAGAAATTTTTGTAAAATTTTCTCTGTCGTTTCATTCAATTTTGGTAACTTATCTACCGGAAAATATTGAAGCTTCAATCCCTCATGATCAAGCCTTAATTCTCCACTCACATGATGCCCCTGATACAGATGAATAACATTAAAAATTTCATCCCCATTAGGATAACGGAAATATACTTCCTTTCCTGATAAGACACCTAGAAATTGCATGATTTTTGCAGTTAATCCCGTCTCCTCGAATAATTCTCGGCGAGCAGTTTCTTCCGTCGTTTCTCCTAGTTCCATCGCGCCGCCAGGTACACCCCAATCATATGTATCTGACCGATATTGAAGCAATACTTCTTGATTATCATTTAGTATAATTATTGCTGATCCAACAAGAATAAGTGGTCTTGTCCCAACGACTTTGCGTAACTCTTCAATATACCCCAATATGTAAACTCTCCTTTCCTCACCCTTCCTTATCATAACAAAATTTTTCTCCTTTTGTTGATGTAATTTCAAAGAAAAAAAAGGAAGCTTTCGCTTCCTTTTTTCCAATTTTATTTCTTAAAACTTTCATATTTTACAGCTTCAAAAGCTTCTTCAATTTCATCATTACGATAATGAACGTATGTAAAACGCCCTAATTCTACTAATCTTGCTATTTCTTGTAACGCTTTATGTTGCTCATATGTTTCCTCCAGCTTAATATGTACATAAAACTTCATTAATGGATGTTCATATAAAGGTTCTCCCACCTCTACATATACATCTTCAACCCCTTGTACAACTCTTACATAACTCGCAAATTGATAAAGTGCTTCTCTGTCTGAAACGATTTTTAATGTATACATATATTCTCCCCCTTTTCTTTACTATATCAAAAAGATGACCACACCATGTTATAGAACTATGAAATTTTTTCGACTTGTAATAAACAAGGCTTTTATCCATACATAGGGTCTTTTCCCAACATATATTATAGAAAGAATTTTTTCAGTTGAGGTGTTCCTTATGGATCCATACGTCAATATATGTATTTGCATTACTCCAGGCGCCGATATTTCTGATGACCGTATCGCAAAAGATTTAGCAGTTGCAGAATCAATTTGGCACCCCATTACATTTCAAATTAAAGACGTAATTATTTTAAATGAACTTTTTCGTTTTTCTGATCGTGAAATTAGTTATAAAAATTCTATTCAAAGTCAGGAAAAATTAGCATCCTTTTTCCAAACATGTGTAAATGAAGCTCCTGAATGTGACCTTTACATTTGTTATATTGGCAGTGATTATTTCAAAGAAACAGCCGTAATTGCCTGCGCGTACTCTTTAGCCAAACAACAGCAACTTACTGGTTATATCGTTTTAACAAATTCGGCTGCTCCCATGAAAAATATATATACGCTCGCTCACGAAGTCGGTCATATTTTATTTACAAGACGTGTTCACGGAAAACTTACTCACGCAGATCCTCATTCCCTAACTGGCTCGGAGCACCATCCTTCTCCAACAAATCTTATGTACCCTATCGTACCTCGTCCTGAAAACGTCCATATTCATTCCTTATTAACGAACGAACAAAAAGAGCTCTCTTTACAAAGTTCTTTATTACAAAGAAAAAAACAGTAACTGTCATGTTACTGTTTAAAACAATTTATTCCAATTAATAAACGATATACCGGCTGCAAAGGATACACTATACACCTAAAACGAATCCCTCTAAAAATCAAAATATAGTATTTCTTTGGAAATAATTTTTTGTATATCCAGAGCAGCCGCTTTTTTTGAAATACTAGTTTACACTTTTTCTCTCTTCAATTTTTAAAGACCATCTCATTAACCCATATATACTTCCATACATAAGTAATATCTTTGCAATTCCCCAAAATACATTTTTTTCTTCTAATCCTTTAAATATAAACATAATCCCTAAAGGAACAATTAGCACCAAAACACCCATCCAACCAAGGACATACACTTCTCCAACGAAAAGTAATAAAAAGATACTTGCTGCTAATATATATGTTTGCATTGTCGATAATTGCAAAATAGGTGTACCGTACCATTTATTAACAAACATCAATAATACTAATAATAAAATGGGAACCATTACTATTATGTAAATAATCCCGAACTCTACAAATTTATTTTTAAAAGAAGACATTCTAAACGCAACAATGGTTCCAATAATCGTAATGATTAAGACGATAGGATAGCCAATTAACTGTATATTCGTTAGTGTAAATTGCTGATTCGGATTATTAAATAAAATATGAGTTAATATCCAATACCCGCCAATACCAATTATCATCGCAAGAATACTCTTTATACTCCCACCTTTATCCTTCTCCATCTCTTTCGCCAATTCTTCCGCATACTCTTTTGGTGAATCACCGAATATATCCGTTACCGTCTTTCCCTCTTTCTCGCCTTCTATTAAATGAAGTTCTGCATCTTCTAGAAAAGCGTCCACATCTTCTTCTTTCATTCCTTTTGTTATTAAATACACTTTCGTATCGATTAAAAACTTTTCTCCTTCTTTAGAAATCTGCATGATAACCCCTCCCTTATTTAACCGTTTCTCTTCTATTCGTCTTCATCATAATTTCAAGGAAAATTAAAATAAACAAACTTCCGTATAAACATATAATTTGAAATAACATTGGCACGAGATCTTCTGATGTAAATGTTTTAAACAGTAACATAATCGAAAGTGGAATAATTAAATATAAGTTTTTAAACCATCCTTCAAAATACATATTTATCCCTATTGTGATAATAAAAATACCTCCAGCTAATATATAACTTTGCATTTCGGTGAATGTGAGCATTTTTGTAGGATATATCACATCTAATATCGTAACAACTCCTATTAAAAACATTGGTGCGATCATAACTAAAAACCACATAGAAAACCACGTTTTTGTAAAACTTGTTACGAAGGTCATTTTACGAAGCAGAAAATTAGGACCTATAGCAACTAAAATCAATGACAAACTATACCCAACGCACTGAATAAATGAGATCTGTAATAATCCGTTATTCACTATTAGGATAGAAGCAATAATCCAAAACGATACGATATTCATTACTGTAAAACCAATTTGTCTCCACGTTTCCTGTCTATCCTTTTCCATTACTTTTACAAGTTCATTTGCATATTCTTTCGGTGAGCTTCCGAAAATATCTTCTACACTTTTCCCATCACTCTCACCCTCAATTAAATGGAGTTCCGCATCTTCTATAAAATTTTCAATATCGCTTTCTTTCACACTCTTTGCCGCTAAAAATAATCTCATTTCTAATAAAAAATTTCATGCTTCACTTGATAACATTATTTTTTTCTCCCCTTCCCCTCAAGTAGACGCTCTACACTACTTTGCATCGCTTCCCAGCGATCCATAAATTCATTAAGTGCTTCCTCGCCTTTTTCTGTTAATGTATAATATTTTCGCTTTGGGCCAGATGGAGATTCCTTCATTACACTTGTTATTAATCCTTCCTTTTGCATTCGTATTAATAACGGATAAATACTTCCCTCACTCGCCATTGTAAAGCCATACTTCGCTAGCTTTTCACTCATTTCATAACCGTATATTTCACCTTCAGAAATAATAGCAAGTAAGCATCCTTCTAAAATCCCTTTCAGCATTTGACTTGTCGACATAACTCAAATCCTCCCACTATCTTGTTTTACAAGATAGATAAGCGTAAGTATCTTGCTTTACAAAATAGTATAGCAGGAACTATTTTGCAAAACAAGATAGCTAACAATATTTTTCCAAATCTTTGCAGGATTTTTATTATCAACTCTCTAAATAGAGCAATATGAGAACTTTATTACGAAGGGATGTTTTTCACCATGGTTACAAATCGAGTTGTCTTTTTAACAGGTGCTGCAAGCGGTATTGGTTATGAAATGGGAAACGCTTTTGCAAAAGAAGGTGCAAAAGTTGTGATTACCGATCGTCTTGAAGAACGTGCAAAAGAAGCTGCTGAACAATTACAAAAAGAAGGCTATCAAGCTATCGGTTTAAAATGTGATGTTACATCTGAAGAAGAAATTACCGCTGCAATTTCTCAAACAGTTAATCATTTCGGTTCATTACATATATTAATTAACAACGCAGGAATGCAGCACGTTTCACCAATTGAAGATTTTCCAACCGAAAAGTTCGAACTACTTATTAAAATTATGCAAATCGCTCCTTTTATCGCAATTAAGCATGCCTTCCCGATCATGAAAAAACAAAAGTATGGCCGAATTATTAATGTCGCTTCCATTAATGGCCTCGTTGGATTTGCTGGGAAATCTGCCTATAATAGCGCCAAACATGGCGTAATTGGATTAACAAAAGTTGCCGCTTTAGAAGGCGCTACTCACGGAATTACCGTTAATGCACTTTGTCCTGGTTATGTCGATACCCCTCTTGTACGTAATCAACTACAAGATTTAGCTACTACACGAAATGTTCCACTTGAAAATGTTTTAGAGGATGTCATTTATCCACTTGTACCACAAAAGCGCCTATTACAAGTACAAGAAATCTCTGATTATGCTATGTTTTTAGCGAGTGAAAAAGCAAGAGGTATAACTGGTCAAGCAGTTGTTATCGATGGTGGCTATACTGCTCAATAAAAATAAAGTTTGCTCACGAAGAGCAAACTTTATTTTACTTTCTATCGCGAGGACCTTCCTACTTTAGTAATTGTTTAGGAAGTTTCTCGATTGCAACAATTACCCCATCTAATTTACTTTCAATACGATGGAGTAAATATAATGTTACAACAATCGGAAACCCTACATTACCTATCATCCTGATCCACTCTTCCATCTTTTCCGCCTCCTTCCATTATATAAATAAGAGAAAAGAAAACATTTAGGCATAACCAATCGGGCTTTTACGGGCAGTTGACCCCCACCTAACTTCTTTGCTTCCGCTGAATTTTGAGGTGGGGGTCTTACTGCCCGTTAATGCGGGATAAAAAAAACAAGCTATTATGTATTAGCTTGTCTTTCAAATAACGATGCAATTTCCCGTTTATAATCTCTGTGTATGATGCCTTTTTCAGTAATAATACCTGTAATTAATTCATTCGGTGTTACGTCAAATGCAGGATTATAAACATCAGTACCAATTGGCGCCACTTGTTTTCCAAAAATTTTCGTAACTTCGGTTTCATCTCTTTCTTCAATAACAATTTCTGTACCTGTTTGTTTCGTAATATCAAACGTAGATAACGGAGCTGCAACGTAAAATGGAATATCGAAATACTTTGCTAATATAGCTAAATTCATTGTTCCGATTTTATTTGCTGTATCTCCATTTGCGACAATCCGGTCCGCTCCTACAATAATCGCGTTTATTTCTTTCGTTTGAATAGCATGCGCTGCCGTATTATCTGTAATAAGTGTTACATCAATATTTGCCTGTTTTAATTCCCAGGTCGTTAAACGCCCTCCTTGTAAAACCGGTCTCGTTTCACACGCATACGCATGTAAACGTACACCTTTTTCTTTCCCAATATAAAACGGTGCTAATGCAGTACCATATCTAGCAGTTGCAATACTTCCAGCGTTACAAATTGTTAAAATGTTATCACTGTCTTTAAAGCATGTTAATGCATGTTCTCCAATACTCCGGCATACCGCTTCATCTTCTTGCTGAATGAGAAGCGCTTCTTCTTCTAATTTTTTTTGTGCTTCTTTTATTGTAGTAATTTCTCGAATGGATTCTCTCATACGATCGATTGCCCAAAATAAATTGACTGCTGTCGGGCGTGACGTTCCTAAATAATTACAATCTCTATTAAACTTCTTTTGAAATTCTTCCTTATGTACAGTATTATATTTTTTTGATGCAAGCGCCAAGCCAAATGCAGCTACAATTCCAATTGCAGGTGCTCCTCGTACTTCTAGCATGACAATACTTTTCCATACCTCTTCAATCGTCGTTAATGTTTTGTATTCTGTACTATGCGGCAACTTTGTTTGATTTAATACTGCAATGGCATCACCTTTCCAACTGACAGATCTCGGAACAGTAACAATTGTACTCATGCTTTTATCCCTCCAAAAACTGTCTGTTGAAATAATGTTCGGAACAGTTGAATATCAGCACTCTTAGATTCATATTTTATTAGTTCTTTACCTAAGGATAACGCTTGTTTCTTAGCTTGAATTCTCGTTTCTTTATTTGCTATTCCATCTAAATCAGCTACATGCGCTAAGCCAATTGTTCTACGGATAAGCTCACATCCGGCAAATCCAACGGCATCCGTAAAAATATTTTGCAAAATAATTGGCAACCATTGTTTCTCTTTCGTATATGCTTCTACACCTTCTCCAATCCATAACTTCGTAAAAGCTTCTACAAAATAACTCCATGTTTTCTCAATATGGAAAAATAGCACACTTCTTTTTTCCTCTTCACGGGATAGTGCATTTAATAATAAATTTGCAATAAATTGGCCAAGATCAAATCCAAATGGACCATATGTTGCAAATTCGGGATCGATTACTTTCGTTTCAGCAGGTGATGAAAAAATACTACCAGTATGTAAATCACCATGAATAAGCGCTTCTTTTCTTGTTAAGAACTTATATTTATACTGTGCTACTTTTAATTTTAAATTTTTGTCACTCCACAGTTCATCCACCGCTAGTTGTAACTCTGGTTCATAATCATTCGTATCATAATGACTAAACGGATCTGTAAACACTAAATCTTCTGTAATTTTGCAAAGGTCTGGGTTTACAAATGCACCTTCTAGTACCCTTTTCTCTTCTGACTCTAACCCGAAATCTGAAGTATAAAACAAAACATGTGCTAGAAAACGACCAATATGTTGGGATAAAAGCGGGTACTCCTCTCCATCTATTAATCCTTTTCTTGTAATTGTTAGCCTTGATAAGTCTTCTATGACCGTTACTGCTAACTCTTCATCATGACTGTACACTACCGGCACATATTCCGGCACATACTTCGCAAAAATTTGTAATGCTTTACTTTCAATCGTCGCTCTTTTTATAGACAGTGGCCAGCTCTCACCAACTACTTTCGCATATGGCAGTGCTTGTTTGATTATAATAGACTTCTCTCCATCATCTAATTTGAACACGTAATTTAAATTTCCATCTCCAATTTCATGACAAACTACATTTGCTTTCTTTTCAAAATAACCATGTTCTTTCGCATATTGTATAGCTGTCGTTTCAGTTAATGAATAATATCCCATCGTCTTCTCCCCCTTTTTTAATTCAGAGGTTTTTCTGACGTAGAAAAACCTCTTTCCACAAAGAAAGAGGTTTGAAGTTTATCTTCTCCCCTCTTATCTGCCAGAAAGGTTTACTTTCTGCTGGAATTAGCACCGTGCCTTTTGGCGTAAATAAACGCCCCATTTCACAATGGTATTACGGTCGGTTGCTGGGCTTCATCGGGCCAAATCCCTCCACCTGCTCTTGATAAGAGTTGTATAATTTTTCGAATTTTTAACTTTATGTTGAAGACTATACCAAGAATAAAAATCACTTGTCAACATTTTATTTGTATAATTCTGGACGACGATCTGCAAAAACTGGAATTCCTTTGCGTACTTCTTTAATTTTCTCAAAATGAAGCTCTCCAAATAAAATTGATTCTTCTTCATTCGCTTCTACAACAACTTCGCCCCAAGGATCGACAATTAAAGAATGACCGGCAAACTCATTATTCGGATCCTTTCCTGCCCTATTACATGCAACAACATAACACTGATTTTCAACTGCTCTTGCTTGCAGTAACAAACGCCAATGCGCTAAACGAACCAATGGCCATTCTGCTACAACAAATAAAACTTTTGCACCTTTAGCAGTATGAACGCGCATCCACTCTGGAAAACGAATATCATAACAAATTGTGCCGGCGCACTCTACATCATCTAGCCTAAATTCACCTGTACTATTTCCAGCAATTAAATATTTATGTTCATCCATAAGCTGAAATAAGTGCACTTTACTATATTCATTGACTAGTTCTCCTTCCTTGTTTACCACATACATTGTATTTGTAACACCTTGCTCTGTTTGCTTCGCTATAGAACCACCGACAATATGTACACCATATTGCTTCGACCATTCTTTCAGCTTTTCTTTCGTTTGCAATCCATCCCTATCTGCAATTTCAGTAAGCCTCGTTAAATCATATCCCGTTGTCCATAGTTCTGGTAAGACAATCACATCTGGTCTTTCCTTCATCGCTTCGCTTATTTTATTTTTAGCATTCTCAATATTTTTTTCTACATCTCCAAAGACAATATCCATTTGAATACATGCGACTTTCATTTTGTCAGCCCCATTCTTAATTTTTTCTTTACAAAATACTGGAAAGATTATATCATTTGTCACTAGAATTGTAACAACTTTCAAAAGAGGTGGAAAGTATGAAATTATTTCAACCTTCTGAGATAGTAACATCATTGCCTACACAATTTTTTGCTTCACTTGTTGCAAAAGTTAACAAAGTCGTTGCAGCTGGTCACGATGTTATTAATCTAGGTCAAGGTAATCCAGATCAACCAACACCGCAGCATATCGTAAAAGCCTTACAAGATGCTGCTGAAAAGACCATTCATCATAAATATCCGCCATTTCGCGGACACGAAAGTTTAAAAGAAGCCGTGGCAACATTCTATCAACGCGAATATGATGTAGTAGTAAATCCAAAAACAGAAGTTGCTATTTTGTTTGGTGGAAAAGCTGGATTAGTAGAATTACCACTTTGTTTTACAAACCCTGGTGATACTATTCTCGTTCCAGATCCAGGCTATCCAGATTATTTATCAGGAGTTGCTTTAGCAAAAGCACAATTTGTAACAATGCCGCTTATTGCAGAAAATAATTTTTTACCAGATTATACAAAAATTGATGCCACTACCGCTAAGCGTGCAAAGTTAATGTTTTTAAACTATCCAAATAATCCTACTGGTGCTACTGCATCAAAAGATTTCTTTGATGAAACCATTCATTTTGCTAATAAACATAATATATTAGTCGTTCATGATTTTGCTTACGGTGCTATTGGATTCGATGGTCAAAAACCTGTTAGTTTCTTGCAAGCAGACGGTGCTAAAAATACAGGTATTGAAATTTACACTCTATCGAAAACTTTCAATATGGCTGGATGGCGCATCGCTTTTGCTGTGGGGAATGAAAGTGTGATTGAGACAATTAACTTATTACAAGATCATATGTATGTTAGTATTTTTGGTGCAGTTCAAGATGCTGCCCGCGAAGCACTATTAAGTTCACAGTCTTGCGTAATAGACCTTGTAAATAGTTACGAATCTCGAAGAAACGCTCTTGTTTCAGCTTGTCACTCAATTGGTTGGAATGTAGATATTCCAACAGGCTCATTCTTTGCATGGCTTCCTGTTCCGAAAGGATATACATCTGAGCAATTTTCTGATATTTTACTAGAAAAAGCACACGTTGCAGTTGCTCCTGGTGTTGGATTTGGTGAACATGGCGAAGGATATGTCCGTGTTGGTCTCTTGCATACAGAAGATAGATTACGAGAAGCCATTAATCGAATTGATAAATTAAATTTTTTCAAAAAGTAATTGACAACATGAAAAATATCTGACAAAATTCAGTTATCTTAAAAATTTAAACATTTCTAAATACTTCTTATCAAGAGCAGGTGGAGGGACGAGCCCGACGAAACCCGGCAACCGATCTACAATTGTAGACACGGTGCTAATTCTCGCAGCATTATGCTGACAGATAAGGAGCTGGTTGTAAAAAAACCTCTCCTTAGCTGAGAGGTTTTTTTATTTAACTAGGAGGTTTTAACAATGAGCGGAATTATAGCAACGTATTTAATCCATGATGATTCACATAACTTAGAAAAAAAAGCCGAGCAAATTGCACTCGGTTTAACAATTGGCTCTTGGACTCATTTGCCACACTTATTGCAAGAACAATTAAAACAGCATAAAGGCAACGTCATTCATGTTGAGGAACTAGCTGAACAAGAACATACCAATTCGTATTTACGTAAAAAAGTTAAACGCGGGATTATTAAAATTGAATATCCGTTATTAAACTTTAGTCCGGACTTACCAGCAATTTTAACAACTACATTCGGAAAGCTATCACTTGATGGCGAAGTGAAATTAATCGACTTAACATTTTCAGACGAGTTAAAACAATATTTCCCTGGTCCAAAATTCGGGATAGATGGTATTCGAAATCTTTTACAAGTGCATGAGCGTCCCCTTTTAATGAGTATTTTTAAAGGAATGATTGGACGAAATATTGGGTATTTAAAAACGCAATTACGCGATCAAGCAATTGGTGGTGTAGATATAGTAAAAGATGATGAAATATTATTTGAGAATACATTAACACCACTTACGAAACGCATTGTATCTGGAAAAGAAGTTTTAGAATCCGTATATGAAACATACGGACATAAAACGTTATATGCCGTAAATTTAACAGGAAGAACTTTTGATTTAAAAGAAAATGCGAAACGCGCAGTGCAAGCTGGGGCAGATATTCTATTATTTAATGTATTTGCTTACGGACTAGATGTACTACAATCACTTGCAGAAGATGATGAAATCCCAGTTCCTATTATGGCACACCCTGCTGTAAGTGGTGCTTATTCAGCATCCAAGTTATATGGAGTTTCCTCTCCATTATTACTAGGAAAGCTACTACGTTATGCTGGGGCTGACTTTTCATTATTCCCATCTCCATACGGAAGTGTTGCACTAGAAAAAGAGGAGGCTCTTGCCATCTCAAAACATTTAACTGAAGACGATGCATTTTTCAAGAAGAGTTTTTCTGTTCCGTCTGCTGGTATTCACCCTGGTTTCGTTCCCTTTATCTTGCGAGATTTCGGTAAAGATGTTGTTATTAATGCTGGCGGCGGGATACATGGACATCCGAGTGGGGCGCAAGGGGGCGGTAAAGCTTTCCGTACTGCAATTAATGCTACTTTGCAAAATACACCACTCCATGAAGTAGATGACATAAATTTGCATAGCGCACTACAAATATGGGGAAATCCCTCTCATGGGGTGAAATTATGAGTATTCAAGTATTTTGTGATTTCGATGGCACGATTACAAATAATGATAACATTATGTCCATTATGGAAAAATTCGCACCACCAGAAGCCGAAGAAGTAAAGAATAGAATTTTATCACAAGAGCTGTCTATTCAAGAAGGTGTTTCTCAATTATTTCAATTAATACCTACTAGTCTACACGATGATATGATTCAATTTTTAATAAAAACTGCTGAAATCCGTAGTGGTTTTCATGAATTTATACAATTTGTAAATAAAAATAACATTTCTTTTTACGTTATATCAGGTGGAATGGATTTCTTCGTCTATCCACTCTTACAAGGAATCATTCCAAAAGAGCAAATTTACTGTAATGAAACAGACTTTTCAAGTGAATTCATTACAGTTAAGTGGCCGCATCCTTGTGATCATCATTGTCAAAATCATTGTGGATTATGCAAATCATCTTTAATCCGTAAATTAAGTGATACGAATGACTTCCATATTGTGATTGGAGATTCAATTACTGATTTACAAGCTGCGAAACAAGCAGATAAAGTATTTGCTCGCGACTTCCTTATTACAAAGTGTGAAGAGAATTATATTGCTTATACACCGTTTGAAACATTTCACGATGTTCAAACCCAATTAAAACATTTGTTGGAGGTGAAATCATGAAACAACTTTTTCGTCAATGGTATGACTTAAGCGAGATAAAAAAAGAATTAACAACACGAAATTGGTTTCCAGCAACGAGTGGCAATATTTCTATAAAGGTTAGTCATGAGCCACTTACTTTTCTTATTACAGCAAGTGGTAAAGATAAAACAAAAACTACTCCAGATGATTTTCTATTAGTAGATCATCTAGGGCTTCCCGTATTAGAGACTGAATTACGCCCTTCAGCAGAAACAATATTGCATACACATATTTATAACAATACGAATGCTGGGTGCGTACTTCATGTTCATACAACTGATAATAACGTCATCACAAATTTATATAGTGATGCAGTCACCCTTCAAAATCAAGAAATTATTAAAGCTCTCGATATTTGGGAAGAAGGTGCAACAATTCACATTCCTATTATCGAAAACCATGCCCATATCCCAACGCTTGGAGAAAACTTCCGAAAGCATATACAAGGCGATTCGGGAGCAGTATTAATCCGTAACCACGGTATTACCGTATGGGGCCGAGATAGCTTTGATGCAAAGAAAAGATTAGAAGCTTATGAGTTTTTATTCCAATTTCATATAAAACTATTATCAATTCAAGGAGGCGTTTCTAATGGCGCAAATTCGTATTCATGAAGTAAATACTCGCATCGAAAATGAAGTGGAAGTATCTAAATTTCTACAAGAGGAAGGCGTTTTATATGAGAAATGGAATATTTCTAAGCTTCCTACTCATTTAAATGAAAATTATTCGTTAACAGATGAAAACAAGGCTGAAATATTAGCTGTGTTTTCAAAAGAAATCGCTGATGTTTCAGCGCGCCGAGGTTATAAAGCACATGATGTAATTTCACTTTCAAATAGCACACCTAACCTTGAAGAATTATTAATTAATTTCCAAAAAGAACACCATCATACTGATGATGAAGTTCGCTTTATTGTTAGTGGTCATGGCATCTTTGCTATTGAAGGAAAAGATGGGAAATTCTTTGACGTTGAACTTGAGCCAGGCGATCTCATATCTGTTCCTGAAAATGCAAGACATTATTTTACCTTGCAAGATGATCGTCAAGTTGTAGCTATTCGTATTTTTGTTACAACTGAAGGCTGGGTTCCAATTTATTAAGGTAGTTAGTTGAATAAAAGGACTTGGATCCCCTTTTCCAACCTTTTATTCACTCTACATATATACATCCTCCTATGGAACAGGCTTATTTCAAAAAATGAAATAAGCCTGATTTTTTATTTTCTCAAACATATGAGTCCTTCTATTCCAAAACAATCTCCCCTTCTATTTTTCAAGCAAATTTTTTAACACTTTTTGAACATTTATTGAACTTTTTTTGAATTTTTTCTGAAAATTCTGTTTTGTGTATGATATACTACAATTAAATAAAAAGGAAAAGAATATCGCAAACAGAGGGGGATAATCATGAGTTTACTTATCGCACTTATACTAGGGGTTACGTGTGGAGCACTTCCTGTTATTCTAGGAGCTATTATGGAAGAGTTAGAAGTTGGTGTTTTAGGTTTTGTCGCATCTTGTGTAAGCGCTTTATTTTTCGGCTTATTCGGTGCTATTCCTGTTTCAATTCTGTGTGCATTTTATATAGTACGCCATGCTCGTGCAAAACAATTCGGTCCTAATCACATCGCGCAAGTTATTCCATTCCCAATCGAACGATGCCGCAGAGCTTCTAGCTTATAATTATAAAAATTATATATACCTAAATAAATAAAAGTCCTCAAATGAGGACTTTTATTTATTTTCTTCTAGAAATTGAAACAATTCTTGTAAGTGCAAGGCGTCTTCACTATAGCTAACAGATACGTGACATATACCGTCAATCTCTGCTTGCATATAAAGATCAACCCCATCTCGATCATATTTCAATGCCAAATAAAACTCCATTTCTTCTAACATCTTTTTTGAAGTTCGAATAACATAATGCCCCTTCTCATCTCTTCCATATTCGAATTCCGGCCCAAAATCATATTTTTGTTTAAAAGCTTCTTTTTGTTTTTCACTAATTTGTATACAAGTTGCTCGTTGTACAGTATCAATCATCTCATCAAATCTTTGTAGATCCATCTCATTTACCCCTTTATGTATTTTTTATATAACACTTGTGTTCCGCTATTCTCTTCCCCATCTTTTATTAACTCTTCATACAATTGCTTCGCCAAACTTAAACCTGGTACTGGTAATTGCAATTTTTCAGCCTCATCTAAAGCTATCTTCATATCTTTCATAAAGTGCTTTACATAAAACCCTGGTTCAAAATCTCCCTTTAACATTCGAGGAGCTAAGTTACTCAATGACCAACTACCTGCTGCTCCCGTTGAAATACTCTCTAATACTTTATCCGGATCTAGTCCAGCTTTTTTTGCATAAGCAACAGCTTCACATACTCCAATCATGTTAGAAGCAATCGCAATTTGATTGCACATTTTTGTATGTTGTCCACTTCCAGCTGGTCCTTGCAACTGAATGTTTGTTCCTAGTTTTTCAAATAACGGTAAACATTTTTCATATATTTCTTTTTCACCACCGACCATAATTGCGAGCCTTGCTTCTTTCGCACCAACGTCTCCTCCAGATACAGGCGCATCTAACGTATATACATTCTTACTTTTACCGGTTTCATTAATACGTTTTGCCAATGTTGGTGTAGATGTCGTGAAATCAATTGCTATCGTACCTTCATTTGCATTCTCCAAAATTCCATCTATCCCAAAGTACACTTCTTCTACATCATGTGGATATCCAACCATAGTCATTACAACATCAACTTGCTTCACTAACTCTTTCGGTGTATCACACCAATTTGCACCATCTTGCACTAAAGAGTCTGTCTTCGTTTTCGTTCTATTATATACATATACTTGATAGCCGTCTTGCATTAAATGACGCACCATACTTTTTCCCATTACACCAATACCGATGAAACCTATTGATACATTTTTACGTTCCATTTTCTCATCCCCTTTGTTCTAATAAATCACTTACCATCTTTCGAAACTCATTATTAAAATCATCATCTATACTATTTTTCACATTTGAAAATAATATAACAAAAGTGCCTTTTTCTTTATTAAAATTATTGAAAGTGTTCCAACCAGATAGTACACCATGATTATGAAAATAATCTGGATATATGTAAAAACTATATGCATATTTTCGTTCTGTTGAAGGTGAAAACATCGCTTGTCTACTTTGTTCAGAAAGAAGTTTCCCATTTATAATCGCTTCGTCTAACTTCTTCATATCGCCAACTGTCGTATACATCTCACCGCATCCGTATAACCACTCCATTAACAATTTTTGTGCAGGTTCAAGTACATTCTCTTTCTTTACATATCCTTTAGTAAAATGCTGATCTCCCTGAGCCATATTTCCCATACCAGATTCATGCATTTCTGCTTTAGTAAATATATTTTCTTTTATGTAATCTCCTAAAGGTTTTTTTGATATGCTTTCTATAATATAGGCAAGCACCATATAATTATAATCTGTATATCTCCAACCTGTGCCTGGTGGAAATTCTAATTTTTGACTTCCAATCCAATTTACTAAATTTATACGAGAAGCTGCATTCACTTTCCCTTTTCCGCTTTCTGGTAAACCTGATGTGTGTGTTAACAAATGATATAAGGTGATATTTTTATCTACCGGAAAAGAGGGAATATATTTATTTACATTATCTTGAATATTTAACTTCCCTTGTTCCTGCAGCTGTAAAATAGATGTGGCCACGACTGTTTTCGTAATAGAACCGACACGATATTTTGTTTGAGGCGTATTTTCTATCTTATATTGAACATCAGCATATCCATATCCTTTATTCAATATAACATGCTCTTTATCTGTTACTAAAACTGTTCCATTAAATTGCTTTCCTATTAAATATTGATCTAATTTTTGAGATATACTAGCATAATCAATTTGTTGTTCTTCTTTTTCTCCTATATTCTCTTGTACTTCTGATTCAATAGTAGGATTCACCTTAGTTGTTAATACAGTGCTTTCCTTTATATTGGGATTACAGAGAAAATAGTATACTCCACCACAAACTACAGCAGACAGCGAAGCCATCGTCATTATTTTTTTTATCATGTTGTTCGTCCAAAATCCCCCCCCACATTCTATTATCAAACAATAAAAAAAAATCGCAACAATTTGTTGCGAAAAATCACTTTTTTTCTTTTCTATATACACACACTTGATTTTTCCCATTTTTTTTCGCTTCATATAATGCAATATCCGCTCGTTGCATTAATTCTTCTCTTGTAATGCCTTGTTCATATAACGCGACTCCAAAACTCGCTGTTAATTTCGAAATTCCGGAGAAATGCTTTGTTTCAATGAAAAATCGTAATGATTCCGCAACCTGAAACGCTTCTTTTTCTACTGTATTAGTTACTAATATAATAAATTCTTCTCCTCCCCACCTTGCAAATACATGTTGCTGCTCCACTTTAGATTTCATAAGCTCTGCAAGCTGAATTAATGCTAAGTCACCAAAATCATGGCCATACGTGTCATTTACTGTTTTAAAATTATCTATGTCAAATAAAATAAGTGCTATTTTTTCATCGTTACGCATTGCATTATCCCATTCTGCCTCTAGTATTTGTTGGAACTTCAAACGATTATAAATCTCTGTTAACGAATCTATCATAGCAAGCCTTTCTTGTTCTTGATAGATTTCATCTAATTCTGTAATCTCTGTACACTTCACAATAAATCTTGATAAATCTTCTGGCAGTGGTGTCGCACGCAATAAAAAAGTTGACACTTCCCCTTCATAATTGGACATCTTAATTCTTCTATCATATGATAATGTATCATCTAACCATGTTATATCATGAGTTGTTGAATAGTATCCGTTTTCTCTAATAAAATGTTCAGCAAATACTAAATGTTGCTCACGATAGGCAAATAAATTTTCATATCCGAAAAACTCTAAAAAATTTGTATTACAATCAACAATCTCATCGTCTTCTACTATAAATAATAGATCATTTTGAAAATCAAACATCGTTTGAAGTAGTTCTTGTTGCAAACTTACTTGCCGCACTAAAGAAAGCTGATACAAGCTCTTATTCACTTCCTCTAACACCATTTGTGGAGTCACAGGAGCTATCACAATATTACGTATTCCTAACGTAAGCACTTCTGCAAACTCACTTGTTATCTGTTGATCCCAAATGACAATAAATGTACTCTGTGGATTATACATATTCTTTATATATTTTATTTGAGAAAAATCTGTTACATACATAATTACAATATGTGGTTTTGTTCTCTGAAACAATAATTCTCCTTCTTCAAAACTATTTGCTATAAACATACATTTTGGATGAATATTTTCTATCGTTTGTTGATGTGTGCATCCATTTTCTATATAAAGGACATTTAACTGAAGATCTTGTAATACATTTTGGAAAACCGTATTCTCTAATAAAAAATGTAGTATGTTCATCACTAGTCTTCACTCACTTCATATATCTTGTTCTACTGCATTCCTCACAAACATTTTATAAAAAGACTGTTCTCTAAATACTTTAATGAGTGAGGGATGCATATTAACAAGCTAATTGAGAATGCTCTCTTCGCTTTTTCTCTATAAATTCCTTTTTTAGTGTATGATTATAGGAATTGTATCGTTTGTATGAATGCCCTAGCTTCCTCTTTAAAACTTGACAATTAAAATAAAGATATTATATTCTTAAATTCGACAACTTACAAAATGTAAGTAGAATCTATTACATGTATTTTTTTATAATTTGATATGTTACTTGGAGGATATATAATGACAAACGACAACTTTTTTAATGTTCTATACGAACGCACATCTACACGTGCATTCAACCCAGAGAAAGAAATTTCATCTACAGAGTTACACGAGATTTTAAAGGGAGCTGCTCAAGCACCTTCTGCTTGGAACTTGCAGCACTGGAAATTCCTTGTATTCCAAGGTGAAGATGTACAGAAACGATTGCATCCAATTGCTTATAACCAGCAACAAATACTTGATGCTTCTGCTGTAGTCGCTATTTTAGGTGATCTAGAAGCTTATAAAAACGTTGAACCAGTTTATGGTCCAATTGTAGAACAAGGATTTATGAAAGAAGAAGCAAAAGAGCGCTTAGCTAAAAATATTGAGTCTGCATATGCTCGTGAGCAATTCCCAAGAGATGCAGCCTTTTCAAATGCCTCTTTAGCAGCAATGCAACTTATGCTTGCGGCTAAAGCAACTGGCTGGGATACTTGTGCTATTGGTGGTTTCAACCCACAAGCACTTACAGAAGAATTCAATGTTTCATCTCGTTACGTACCAATTATGCTTATTACAATTGGTGAATCAACTTTAAAAGGTCATCCTGCACCACGAATGAGCGTAGAACAAGTGAGTGAATGGGCAAAATAATAAAGTGAACCTTTAATCAACGTGAGGGGCTTACTGCCTGTTAATACGGGATAAAAAAGAAACGAAGGTAATTTCATTACCTTCGTTTCTTTTTCTTCTGTCACACACCCGTAATATTACAATGTATTATTCGACATCTATACATAAAAAAATAGTAAATTTCATGCTATTCCCATACACATAAATGGCGTTTCGTGTCGAATTTTGTTAAAGTATCGAAATATAACCGTGTGTTTTTGTTACAATTATGATACAATGATAACAAATAGATAACAAGAGAGGGATTTTCATTGAGTTCATACGGAAGCTTTATCGCACTTTTAAGTTACATAGTAACTGTACTGCTGTTATATTTTATTGGCGATGCTACAAACATATCAGTGTTACAATTCCCAAAAGAAGAAACGTTCCAATTAGACGCAGAAAAACATACTGCAAGATCCATTGCACCACTACTCTTAGCTCTCCCTGTATATATCATCGTTTTATATAAAAGTAAAAAAGTGTAAAGCCTACCTATTTCATTCATTTCGGTGGTCTTTACACTTTTTTGTGATATTTCCCCTATTTTAAACATCATTCCATACTAAACACCCAGCTAGTCTTTTAAAATGAGAAAATCCCCCAGAAAAAATTCCACTCTCTGTCCAGTCACTCATTACCAAACTTACATAGATTATAAGTGTGAAGGGGGTGATGAGGATTATGTTTGGATCATTTGGATGCTGTGATAACTTTAGAGACTGTCATCATCGTGAAAGAGAGTGCGACCATCGTGACCATCGCGAGAAAGAGAGAGAGGTAAAACCACAACAACCAGCTGTATGTAACGTACTTGCTAGCATTTCAGTTGGAACAGAACTTTCTCTTTTAAGCATTAGAGGTAACGGAACATTCAACAATGTAATTTTTGAAGGTTTCGCTAATGGCGTTGCTCTTTTCTCTGCTTTAGCTCGTAATAACAAAGACGATAAAGATAATAATAAAGACGATAAGAACAATCAAAATCGAAATACTTTTACTGGTATTTTACGTGTATGCCCAACTGATATCGTTGCTATCGCTATCTAATTCCGTTCCTTATCCTCTATAGTAAGAAAATAAGATTTACTTTTCTCATAGAAAAAACCTGAGACCGATTTCAAATCGACTCAGGTTTTTTTATTGATTATATGCTTTTAACTAGTTCAACAACTTCTTCAGCAGTTGACATCATTAATGCTTTTTCTGCTAATGTTTCCATTTCTGCTTTTGACAACTTGCTTAGCTGTGTTCTTGCAGGAAGAATAGATGTTGCACTCATACTGAACTCATCTAAACCTAATCCTAATAATAATGGGATAGCAAGTGAATCTCCCGCCATCTCACCACACATACCAGCCCATTTGCCTTCTTTATGAGCCGCATCGATAACCATTTTTACAAGACGTAAAATAGATGGGTTATATGGTTGGTATAAGTAAGCTACTTGTTCGTTCATACGGTCTGCAGCCATTGTGTATTGGATTAAGTCATTTGTTCCGATAGAGAAGAAATCAACTTCTTTTGCGAATTGATCTGCTAATACTGCTGAAGCTGGGATTTCAACCATCATACCCACTTCAATAGAATCAGAAACAGTTGTACCCGCTTCTACAAGTTTCGCTTTCTCTTCTAATAAGATTGCTTTCGCTTGACGGAACTCATCAAGAGTTGCAATCATTGGGAACATAATTTTTAAGTTACCGTATACGCTAGCACGAAGTAATGCACGAAGTTGTGTACGGAACACATCTTGCTCATCAAGACATAAGCGAATTGCACGGTATCCTAAGAATGGGTTCATTTCTTTTGGTAAATGTAAGTATGGAAGCTCTTTATCTCCACCGATGTCAAGTGTACGAACAACAACAGGTTGACCTTCTTTTACACCTTCAAGAACTGCTTTATACGCTTCGAACTGCTCTTCTTCTGTTGGAAGATTGTCACGGCCCATGTATAAGAATTCTGTACGGTATAAACCAACGCCTTCTCCGCCATTATCGATAATACCTTGTACATCATTTGGTGTTCCGATATTTGCAACAAGCTCAACGTGATGTCCATCACTTGTTACAGTAGCTTGGTCTTTTAATTTTGCCCATTCAGTTTTTTGCTCTTCAAATTTCGCTTTCTTTTCTTCAAAAGAACGAAGAGTTTCTTCTGATGGATTTACAATTACTTCTCCATCTAAACCGTCGATGATTACGATATCGCCGTTTTGGATTTTCTCCATAACAACTTTCGTACCAACAACTGCAGGAATTTCCATAGAACGAGCCATAATTGCAGAGTGAGATGTACGTCCACCGATATCAGTTGTAAAACCTTTTGCATACTTACGGTTTAACTGAGCTGTATCAGATGGTGTTAAATCTTCAGCAATGATGATTACTTCTTCAGAAATTGTACCAGGGTTTGAGAAGTTAATTCCTAGTAAATGTGCAAGAACGCGTTTTGTTACGTCACGAATGTCCGCAGCACGTTCTTTCATATATTCGTTATCCATGTTTTCAAACATAGAAATAAACATTGATGCAACTTCATCCATTGCAAATTCAGCATTTACTTTTTCACTATTTACTTTATCTTTTACTGGGTTTACTAGTTCTGGATCATTTAACACTAATAAATGTGCTTCAAAGATCGCAGCTTTATCAGCACCCAGCTCAGCAAAAGCATGGTCCTTAATTGCTTCTAATTCAGTTTTTGCTTTCTCAAGCGCAGCGTCTAAGCGTGCAATTTCAGCAGCTTCGTTTGTAATTGATTTCTTTTCGATGTTAAATTCAGGATTCTCAAGTCTGAAAGCCTTTGCAATAGCAATCCCACTTGATGCAGCGATCCCTTGAATGTTAAGAGTCATTATTCTCCTAATCCTTCGTTTTTCATAGTTTCTTCGATAGCTGCTAGTGCTTGAGCTGCATCATCACCATTTGCAGTGATTTTAATTTCTGCGTTTTGTTGAATGCCTAAAGACATAACGCCCATGATTGATTTTAAGTTAACGTTTTTTCCGTTATACTCTAAGTTAATGTCAGAACCAAATTTGCTTGCAGTGTTTACAAGTAGAGTTGCTGGACGAGCATGAATTCCTGAGTCGCTAGTTACTTTAAAGATTTTTTCCATGATAATTTATCTCCTTTAAATTACAGTATTTTTTTAGTTGTATAGACGTGAGTACTACATCATCTATTGTATATAATAGGCGATGTTCGGTCAACCACATCGCCTATTATAATTATAAACATTTTGCGTCAAATTCCTACTGAATGTCAATAATAGCGTTTTCGCCCTTCTTAACATTTCCATCTTTTTTCAATTCGACTTGTTGTCCTTGTTGTAAATTCGTAAAGACAATTGGTGTAATGATAGATGGTGCATTTTCTTTTACAAATGCAAGATCTACTTTTAATAATGGTTGTCCTTGTTTCACTTTGTCGCCTTGTGCTACAAGTGCTTCAAAACCTTCACCATTTAATTTTACAGTATCAATACCGAAGTGGATTAAAATTTCTTTTCCGCCTTCAGATTGAATACCAATCGCATGCTTTGTAGGGAATACGTTGACGATCTCACCGTTAACTGGAGAAACTACTGTTCCTTCTGTTGGCTCGATTGCAAATCCGTCTCCCATCATTTTTCCTGAGAATACTTGATCAGGTACTTCTGTAATCGGTAAGATTTTCCCTTCAATTGGTGATACGATTGTTTCGTTTTCATCAACTTTTTTAGGAGTTTCTTCTACCTTTACAGGCTCTTCTTTTTCAACATGAGGTGTACGACCTGACATAATATCATGAATTTGTGATTTTAATGTGTCAGATTTCGGTCCAAAAATAGCTTGAATGTTATTTCCAACTTCAAGTACACCAGCTGCTCCAAGCTCTTTTAAGCGATCTTTGTTTACATTCTTTTGTTCGTTAACTTGAACACGTAAACGAGTAATACAAGCGTCTAAAGAAGCAATGTTTTCTTTACCACCAAGTGCTACTAATACTTCACGTGGAAGTTCTCCTGCTTCTGTTTTACCTGCGCCGTCATTCGCATTTGCTACTTCACGACCAGGTGTTTTTAAATCCCATTTACGGATTGCAAAGCGGAATCCGAAGTAGTAAATAACTGCTAGTACAAGACCAACAATAATTACCCACCACCATGCTGTACGGCCTGGCAGTACACCGAATAACATAAAGTCGATTAAACCACCAGAGAATGTCATACCAATTTTAACACCTAAAATTTGCATTGTCATAAATGATAGACCAGCGAATACTGCGTGAATTCCGAATAGTACTGGTGCTACGAATAAGAATGAAAATTCAAGTGGTTCTGTAATACCTGTTAAGAAAGATGTTAATGCAGCAGAACCTAAAATACCAGCTGCTAATTTTTTATTTTCAGGACGTGCTTCATGGTACATTGCTAATGCTGCTGCTGGAAGACCGAACATCATGAACGGATACTTACCAGTTGTAAATGTACCTGCTGTTAATTCTACACCGTCTTTTAACTGTGCCATAAAGATTTTTTGGTCACCACGGATTAATTCGCCAGCTGCATTTGTATACTGACCGAATTCGAACCAGAACGGTGAATAGAAAATGTGATGTAATCCAAATGGAATTAATGAACGTTCAATTAAACCGAATATGAATGCTGCTAATGTTCTATTTGCATCAATCATTTGATGTGAGAACGTATTTAAGCCACCTTGAATGTATGGCCAAATGAAACACATGATTATACCTACTACTAAAGAGAATGTTGCAGTTGCGATCGGTACGAAACGCTTACCTGCGAAGAAACCTAAGTATGATGGTAATTCAATGTTGAAGTATTTATTGTAGCAATATGCCGCTACTATACCGACGATAATACCACCAAACACTCCCGTTTGTAGCGTTGGAATTCCTAATACGTTTGCATATGCTGGATCTGTAAATCCAATTTTTACTGGGTCTGCTCCAGAACTTGTTACTTTCACTAGCTTATCTACTTCTAAGAACACACTCATCGTTTTATTCATAATTAAGTAACCGACGAACGCTGCTAATCCAGCTACTCCGTCTCCACCAGCTAAACCAATTGCTACCCCAACTGCGAATAATAATGCAAGGTTAGCGAAAATAATATCACCAGATTGTTCCATAATTTTTGCTACCATTACGAACCAATCTGCTTTTAAAGCAGGAATAACATTTGTTAACTGTGGATTTTGAAATGCATTACCAAATCCAAGTAAAATACCTGCTGCCGGTAAAATCGCTACTGGAAGCATTAACGCTTTTCCGACTTTTTGAAGAACACCAAAGATCTTCTTAAACATGGAAACCCTTCCTCTCTTATCTATATTGATACCTTCCGACAAACGCCAAAAAGACATGAGGAAAAAAAGATAGAACGATAGCTATACAAAGGGTAGTATATCCCTTTCTCTAGCTTACATTCCTTACTTTTCTCCACTCATGCCTGATCGAATCAGTAACACGTGTCAAAAATAGGTTTACGTATAAGTTCACTATAATTAAGGCAAACGTTTTCGTTACTTACCTTAATGTGTTTGTCGAAATTTGTATAACTTTGCAATAGTTATTATACATAACTATTGTAAGCGATTCAATGATTTTTTTTAACGTTTTCATTTTAGACAAAAATATATGTCTTTTTACGCATGCTCTGCTTTCACTAAGCGCTGCAGGTGCATCGTTAAATATATGCTCTCTGCTTCATACACAGGAAGTTGCAATTCTTTTTGCATGACCTTAACTAGCTTCCAAGCTAAATTATAACAGACAGGATATTCTGCCTTTAATAAATCAGCAAAACTTTGTGATTCCTCTACTTTTTCCCCTTTTTTTACCCGTTCAATTGCGTATTGTAAATGACGGATAAGGCGTAAATAGTGGATACTTTCTTGGTCTAATGTAATTTGTAAGTTTGTCTCAATTAAAGATACGAGCTGTGCAATGAGACGGGAGTTTTGATTAACTGAAGATAAATCTGAATTTGTAAGCGAACTGTAAATATGGAGTGCAATAAAACCAATTTCTCCTTCTGGTAATGTAATTTGTAAACGAGAATTTAAAAGGTCTACAACACCTTCAGCAATTTCATATTCCTCTGGATAGAGCATTTTCGTTTCAACTAAAAAAGGATTATCAATTGTAAGTCCTTGTTTTAACCGCTTAATCGCAAAAGAAATATGATCTGTTAAAGCGATATGAATATGTTCATTCAATGGTGATTTTGCTTTTTCTTGAATGTAGAACATAATATCATTCATTAATTCAATTAGTTTTTCACTCACATGCGGCACTAACAGTTTGTATTGTTCACGATCACGTTCATTTTTTAAAACAAACATTTTTTCAATTTGTTCTTGCTCCAATACATCTTTCGCTTTTTTCCCAAATCCAATTCCTTTACCAATCACTACTACTTCCTCATGTTCAGGATGGCTAGCAATGATGACATTATTATTTAAAACTTTTTTAATTTCTAGATAATTATTCATATAACACCACCCTCGTACTTAAATAGCCTGCTTTTATGTTACAGAACATTCTTCTTTGTCGTCAATGTAAAACATCTACCATTTCATAAAAATTCATTTTTTAGACATGTTTATATATGATGCGTATAATGTAAGAGCAACTGTACATAGAAAGGAGATAACAACATGATTAAAATGTTTGTAAGTGATATCGATGGTACAATGATGCAACACGGAGGGTTAATTGACGAACAAGATATTGTAGCACTTCGTAGTCTTGCTGAGCAAAATGTTATTCTTTGTTTCGCTTCTGGCCGATTGGATAATGAAATTGCAGACTTAATGAAAGCTGTAAATACAAATTTCCATCGTATTAGTGTAAATGGTGTTTTCGTGTACACACATGAAAACAAGCAACTATTATCCGCAACATTCGATTCGAGTATTCTACCTGATCTGTTAGCAATGACAAATGAAGATCCTTATTTTCGTTATGTAAGTGATGAGCATAATTATTACATTGAAGAGAAAACACCGTTCATTCATGAGCTTGAACAACAAGTAACGATGACTTCTGTTGAAGAACCGCATCTATTACAGAAAATTGATGATACAATTTTCCCAAATAAAATCTCTGTCGGTGGAACAAAGGAAAGCTTACAACTCCTTCAGAAAAAAATTGATGAAAAATTCCACGGAAAAGTTAGTACATTCATTTCAGCAGAACAATGTTTAGATGTAATGCCACCTAATATTAGTAAAGGGGCTGCTATTTCTGTTTTATTAAAAGAGTTTCAACTACAACCAGAGGAAGTTGCTTGCATAGGGGATTCTTATAATGATATCCCGATGTTTTCTTTAACTCCTCACAGTTTTGCTATGTCTCAAGCAGATGAAGCAGTAAAAGAACACGCTCACTATGTAGTAAATACAGTTAAAGATGCTGTTAACCACGTAATTGCTCATAATAAAAATACGACTCACTCCTTATAAGGATGAGTCGTATTTTTTCTTTACATGTTAAACAATTTGACATTAACTGTACTTCACAAACTGAAATATATTATTTGTTACGTGCGATGTTTGTAATAAACTTATAACGATCCCCACGATAAATACATTTCACATACTCTAACGGTACTTCACCTTCTGAATATGACCATTGACGCATTACAAGCACTGGCGCCTTTTTAGGAATATGCAGATGTTCAGCTTCATTATCCGTTGCAATTGAAGCTTCAATTGATTGAGTAGCGCTAACAAGTTTAAAGCCCAGTTTTTTCTCTAAATGTTCATATAAAGATTGTTGCAATATTTCTTCGTTAATATCTTTTACAAGAGCTGGCGACAAATATGTCGTCTCAAAAGCAATCGGTTCATCATCAGCTAAGCGTATACGCCTCACTTCATAAACCGACTCTCCCTCCTGTATTCTCAACCGGTCTGCTATTTTCGCAGTAGCTGGAACTAGGCGGAAACTTAGTAATTGACTACTTGGGTTCATCCCACGAGAAATCATATCTTCTGTGAATCCCGTCATTCCTTGCAATTTTTGTTCCACTTTCGGAAGTTGGACAAACGTACCGATTCCACGTTTCCGATATAAATAACCTTGTTCCACTAAATTATTAATCGCCTGTCTGATTGTCATACGACTCACTTCGAACTTATCGCAAAGTTCATTCTCAGATGGGATTTTATCTCCCGGCTTCCATTCGCCGTCCTCAATTAGCTGTTTCACCCACTCTTGAATCTGATAATAGATCGGAAATGGTGAATACTTGTCGATGTTCATCAGCAATCGCCTCACTGCATAAAGATAGAGCTTCTTGATCAGCGATTACGGTTACATTCGGATGACGTTGTAAAACTGTAGCAGGACACGCTTCGCTATATTCACCTTGCAATAATTCTTTCACAGCTTCTGCCTTTTTAGAACCCATAGCAACAAGTAGAATTTGTTTCGCTTTCATAATGCTTCCAATTCCCATTGTAATCGCATGCGTTGGCACATCTTCTTCTTTTTCGAAGAAGCGAAGGTTTGCTTGGCGTGTAGATTCTGTTAATTCAACAATGTTTGTTGGAGAATTAAACAGTGTTCCTGGTTCGTTAAATCCGATGTGACCGTTTTCACCGATTCCAAGAATCTGTAGGTCAACTGGGTTAGCAGCTAGAATGCCCTCGTAACGTTTGCACTCTTCCTCTAAATCACTTGCCATCCCGTTTGGTACATAAGTTTGTTTAAATGGAAGATGATCAAACAACTGTTCTTGCATGAAATAGTGATAGCTGTTTTTATCTTCATGTGGTAAATTTACGTACTCATCTAAGTTTACAGTGGTTACACGGCTTGTATCAAGTTTATTTTTTCGCATTTCTGCATAAATACCTAATGGAGAGCTTCCTGTAGCCATTCCTAATGTTGGATTTTCTTTTGTTTTTACAACTTCTTCAATTAATTTATAACCTGCTTCTGCTAGTTCTTCTGGAGTTTTTACAACAAGAATATTCATTTAATTACTTCCCTTCCTTCATATGAATTCCTAAACGAACCGTATCATATACATGTAAATCTTCATTCATCACAACAAAGTCTGCATCTTTTCCTACCGCTAATGCACCTTTATGATTTAATCCAAACTCTTCTGCTTGGTTAACTGATGTCATCAGTACTGCATCTTCGATTGAACAACCTGTAAATTCAATTACATTTCGGAAAGCTTGATCCATTTTTAGAATACTACCAGCTAACGTTCCATCTTCTAATCGAGCACTACCATCTTTTACATGTACTGGCTGTCCGCCAAGCTCATATAATCCATCTTCAAGACCTTTTGCACGCATTGCGTCAGTAATAACACTTACTTTTTTCGGTCCTTTTAATTTATATGCTAATTTCACCATATCAGGGTGAATATGAATACCATCTGTAATTACTTCAACCATTACATCTGGATTTAATAACACATGACCAACAACTCCTGGTTCTCGGTGATGTAATCCACGCATTTGATTGTATAAATGCGTTGCATGTGTAATGTTTCTATTTTTTAGTTGCGCATCAATTGCATCTGTATGCCCCATTGTGCCAACAACACCAGTTTCAGCAAGATACTGTTCAAACTCTAACGCACCTTCTTCTTCAGGTGCATATGTTACTAATTTAATTAGATTCCCGCTTGCTTCCTGCCATTGTTTAAATTGTTCAATATTGGCAGGAACAATATGTTCAAGTGGTTGTGCACCTGCACGTTTTTTTGAAACATACGGTCCTTCTAAGTGAATATATTCGAAATGTGCTCCTTTTTCTTTCGCTTCCTTCGCAGCATGTAGTGCCGCTTCAATTGCTTCTGGAGCTTGTGTCATTGTTGTTGGAAAGTAAGTTGTAACTCCTTCTTTTAACATTTCTTTACCTAGAGTTACTAATCCATCGCTATTTGCATCCATCGCATCAATATCGTATCCACCATGAATATGAACATCAATCATACCTGGAATCACAATCTTCCCTGCTGCATCTAAAACCGCTTCATTTTCTTGTGATACATATTGAGCCATCAAACCAATTTCTTTAATTGTTTCTGCGTAACGAATAAATCCGTTTTCCACTACTTCTTGACCTGTATAAATTTTGGCATTGATGACAACTTGCGTTTTCATTTTCATCGATCCTTTCCCATGAAATACCTACTTGTTATTATTACCTTATTCGCCTAATTCCATCTTAATATATGCACGAGTAGTTGTCTAGACATTCGAATAAAATTTCCTCTTTGTTTAACAAAGAGGAAACTTAGTACGTCTCTTGCAATTATAATATATGTTATTCAGTTTTCCAAAAAGGGAGAATATCCCCTATCATATTACTCACTTAAGTAATGGCATTAATCCACTAGAGCCTATTGTAATATGCTCGCCGTCTGTTTCCATTTCTACTGTACGTTTATTTGTTCCATACATCATTATACCATGCTGTTTTAAGCGTCTCACTACACTTTGATGCGGATGTCCATACGGATTTCTGCTTCCGTATGAAAGAATTGCAAACTGTGGTTCTACTTTCTTTATAAACATTTCACTTGTTGAAGTATAGGAGCCATGATGTCCCACCTTTAACACATCTGCATGTACATCAAATTGCTTTAATATTTCAGTTTCCGTCCGCACATCAGCATCACCCATTAGTAAAAAATCCGCTTTTCCGTATCGTACCTTTAACACAATTGAAGATTCATTATTTTCATCTTTTGATTTCCCATTGTTTAATACTTGTATGGAAACATGCGGATCTAGCGGTATGTATTGTCCCTCTTTTACTGAAACGAAAGGAATTCCTCTTTTTTTAATATGATTCCGGTATGTGTGATACGTAAAAGAACTATATGTTTTTCCACTATCTAATATAAGTGATACCGGCATTTGCTCTACAATCGGAATGAGTCCTCCAATGTGATCCATATCAGGATGCGTACTGACGATAGCATCTAAATGGTTAATCCCTTTTTCGATTAGTTTTTGAATGATAACCTCACCTGCTTCATAAGGTCCCCCGTCAATTAACATCGTTTGTCCATTTGGCAATGTAATAAGTGTCGCATCACCTTGTCCAACTTTTAAAAAACTCACTTTCATTTTACCAAAATGTTGCCGCTGCATATGTAAAGGAGACGCGGTATGAATAGACATCATATATCTTTTAGCCGATGCACTATTTAAAGAAAAGCATAACAAAACAGAAACTAACAATAAAATACCTCGCATACTTCTCATAACTCGTCTCCTTTTTTCAATTAGTATGGCACGGTATATAATTGATATACAAAAAAAGCTTAGCAAAATGCTAAGCTTTTATTTCGATATCTCCTGTAAAGAACCAAAGAATAAATCTGCTTCATTCATTTGTTCATTCTCTTCAGAAAGTACCGGTAAATCATCTAATGTTTTCAATCCAAATGTATCCAAAAATTCTTTCGTTGTTCCATATAAAATAGGACGCCCTGGCCCTTCTGCTCTTCCCATTTCTTTTATAAGTAAGTGTGAAACTAACGTTTGTAACGCCTTATCGGTTTTCACCCCTCTAATCTCTTCCATTTCAGTCCTTGTAATAGGTTGACGATATGCCACAATCGCTAACGTTTCTAAAGCAGCCTGAGAAAGTGAAGCAGCTGTTGGGATATCTATTAATTTTTGATAGTACGAAGCATGTTCTTTCTTTGTAGCAAAACGATATACTTTTGCATACTGTACAATTTGCAAACCGCGGTGTGCACCTTCACATTCTTTTTGCATTTCTTCTAAAATATCGATTACTTCATTTCCTTCAATTTCAAGCACTTTCGCTATTTGTTCTGGATAAATCCCTTCATCACCAGAAACAAATAAAAGCCCTTCAATGATTGATTTCTGTTCTTTTCTATCCATTTTACGAGCTCCTTCCTCCAATTTTCTCCATAAAAATACACATCAAAAAACCGAATCACAATCAATGCGTTCGGTTCAATATTTTTTCTCTTGTTCCAAACGATACATTCAAACCTAGCATGAGATATATTATTTCCATCCCATTTTCCATACTAAATCTATGCAGATTTAGTAGAGCTTGATACGAAAATTTCATCAAAATTATGTTCTTGTTCAATTATGATTTGTTGATTTTTCATAAGCTCAAGAACCGCTAAAAATGTTACAACCATTATTTCCCGTTCATCATCAACAAACAAATCATAAAAACTTTGACGACCACCTTGTATTTCTAACTGTTTTAAAATATCAATCATGCGCTTTTCAATTGGTATTTCTTGACGAGTAATACGTGTTGTTACAGGTTTCTTTGCTTTTTTACGGCGCATTAATTTTTGAAATGCCGCTAGCATATCATATAACGTAACATCAAGAGGCAAGTTTGTCTCCTCTTCTTGTTGTAACGATGTAAAATCAATTGGCGGACGTGTATATAGCTGTGCTCTTTCTTGTTCTCTTTCTTTTAGCTCAGTAGCAACTTGCTTATATTTCTTATATTCAATTAACCTCTCCATCAATTCTTGACGAGGATCATCTATAAAGTCATCACCGTTATCAAGTACATCTTCTTCATGTTTCGGCAACAACATTTTACTTTTAATTTGTAATAAAGTCGCAGCCATTACTAAATACTCACTTGCAACATCTAATTGTAGTTCTTTCATCGTATGAACATAAGATAAATATTGCTCTGTAATTTCCGCTACAGGAATATTATATATGTCAATTTCATAACGATGTATTAAATGTAACAATAAATCTAAAGGCCCTTCAAAAGCCTCTACTTTAAAATTATACTGCACAAAGCATCCCACCACATTTTTTCTATAACAACATAAGTATAGAGCATACTCATGTTCTATCCAACCTTTTTAAGAAATTTAATTAAAAATAGACCTATGCCTATATCATCATGCCCACCGCTTCATATGATAACAGTGTAGTAAGAACAATGTAGGAGGTCAAAAAACTATGGGTCACGTTGATTGCGGTTTTAGCGGTGGGTTCGCATTACTTGTTGTATTGTTTATTTTACTAATTATTGTAGGGGCAGCTTGCTTCTGCTAATATGAACAATAACGGCTAGGGAAAATTCCCTAGTCGTTTATTGTTTATATTTCTATGATACACTTGTATTTATAACCGTTAAACAGGGGTGAAGAAAATGTATCCTACCGAATACATCCAATTTTTAATTCATTTTCACGGAGATTATGATTATTTTGAATGCCACGAAATACTGGAAGAATATTGGAAAACAAAACCGAGAGAAAATCGTGATAATTATTTAGTCGGTCTTATTCAAATTGCAGTTTCTTTATACCATCAAAGACGCTCTAACTGGAATGGCGCAGAGAAGATGATGAAAAGCGCCATAACGATTTTAGAAAAAAACAGTGCACCTTTACTACGTTTAGGAATAAATCAGACACAACTTCTATGCTTACTCCAGGATAGATTGCAATCTATACAGAAAGAAGAGAGTTTTACACCGCTATTTTTACCGTTATCGGATACAGCATTAGAAAAGCACTGCATGGAATTATGTCAGAAACAAAACCTTCCTTGGAAAGACGTGAATGCTACTTCTAATGAATATATAATACATAAGCACACATTACGTGATCGAACAGAGGTCATCGCTGAACGAAACGAACAATTACAAAAAAGAAAGCAGAGATAATAAACTACTTATCTCTGCTTTCACGAATGTATATTTTGTTCTAGCCCTTTACACTTTTTGCAAAAACTTGCTGTTTGCTCATTTCCGCAAATTGTAAACTCAAGAAATTTACTCTTTAACTCTTGAACCATCTTCGTCCCAATACCCATATGACGGTGAGACGGGTTCACACTCAAATGCTGAATTTCCAACACTTGATTCTCTTTTTTTACAATCCCCATTATCCCAACAAAATCTTCGTTTTGCTTCCACAAATACAATTGCCAATCATCTTTTGCTTCATAATCTTTCATAGTCAATTGTAATGTTTTCACATCTTTTTCAGTTGGCATAAATGAAAGAAGCCCCATTGCAATCTTTTCATAACTTTTTTTAAAACGAATTAACATAACCCTTATCCCTTCTTACAAAAGTTACAAACTATTAATCCCCTCAACCACTCTTTTCATATCACATTCATTTTACAATATTTTCAACAGAGTGAGAAGGGCTTAAAACAACTTGATAATCATACAAAGCGAAAAGAAGAAAGTCAAATATATGTTTCAGTACTATTTTTTCTAAGTAGATAGAAGGAGAAACGTTGTTATATGAAAGCGAAAAGAAACATCCATCTCTCATTATCACTGCAATATTCATCACCCGAGAGCAAATGAATTCTAGCAAAATTAATGTAATAAAAATATTTATTGAAACATGTAATCTAATGTATTCTATGTGATTTGTTAAAATTTTGTTCTTATAAGCGCCATATTTTCGCTACAATTACAGTACTACTTGTATCATGTACTGTAAACGAAATACCCATTCCTATTAAAAAAACAAAAAAGAGAGCAATAGCTCTCTTTTCTCATTAACTTATTCTTCCCAAACTTTAACTTCTTTCATTACATCGCCTTGACGCATGTTTAATACTGTTTCAATACCGCTTGTTGCTTTACCGAATACAGTATGTACACCATCTAAATGCGGTTGTGGCTCATGAACAACAAAGAATTGGCTACCGCCTGTATTACGGCCAGCATGAGCCATAGAAAGTGAACCTACAAGGTGTCTATGAGGATTTCCATCAGTTTCACATGGGATAGAGTAACCTGGGCCACCTGCACCTGTTCCTGTTGGATCTCCACCTTGGCTTACGAAGCCAGGAATAACGCGGTGGAATGTCACACCATCATAAAATCCTTGCTCTGCTAGTTTTTTAAAGTTTTCTACTGTTTTTGGTGCCTCTTCTGGGAAAAATTCTAAATCGATTTTTTCACCATTTTCCATTAATATGTATCCTAAAGTTTTCATACGTATATGTCTCCTTTCAACTATCTCAGCACTATATTACCACATTCATGACTAGAAACAAAAAGAATCCGACAATCTAGATACTTCTTTTTCGAAATGTGGAAAAAGCTAGGTGACAAATAATAAATATATACTATAATAACTGTGTTGCCCGAAAATTTTAGAAAGAGAAAGGGAGCGATTTTTCGTGAAAACGAAATTACTAGCTCTGCTATTGGCTGTAACGGTATTTATGATGCCAACAGCTTCGTTTGCAGACATCATCGAAGGAGAATCAATTGTTACACTAGGAGAAAACTTGTCTGAACAACAAAAACAAGATCTGTTAAAAGAAATGAAAGCACCAAAAGATGCTACAATCATTACTGTGTCTAATGCGGAAGAACATAAATTTCTAGAAGGGGTTGTTCCAAAAGCGCAAATTGGTACGAGAGCAATTTCCTCTTCTATGATTACATACACAAAGCCAGGGTCTGGTCTCATTGTACGTTCAAAAAACATTAATTCGATAACAGATGCAATGTACACAAACGCACTTATTACAGCAGGTGTGAAAGATGCAGAAATTCAAATTACTGCACCATTTAAAGTTTCAGGAACTGCTGCTTTAACCGGTTTAATGAAAGCCTATGAAACAGCATCGAACAAAGCAATTCCTGAAGAAGTAAAAAAAGTAGCCAATGAAGAAATGGTGCAAACAGCCCAGCTCGGCGATAAAATTGGTGAAGAAAAAGCAGTTCAACTTGTTGCAAAAATTAAAGAAGAAATTGCCAAAGAACAACCAAAAACGACTGAAGATTTACGTTCATTGATTAAAAAAATTGCGGATCAACTTGGTATTACATTAACGGATGAACAGTTAGATAACTTAGTTGCGCTATTTGATAAAATGAAAAATCTTAATATCGATTGGAATCAAGTTGGCAGTCAGTTAAATAAAGCAAAAGAACACGTCTCTGCCTTTTTAGGATCTGAAGAAGGGCAAGGTTTCCTAGATAAAGTTAAAGATTTCTTCTCAAGTATCATTGATTTTGTTAAATCGTTATTCAAGTAAAAAGAAGCTCGTCAATGACGAACTTCTTTTTTTATACAAGTAATGGCAATTTCATAACAGCTTCTTCGACCGAACGAACAATATGATTTGCCTTCTCCTTCACATATGGATGAGCATGATGTAGAGTAAATGAATGCGGAGTTACTTCAAACATAGAAATATCATTGAAAGAATCTCCAATGCATGCAACTTCATTTGCTTCAATTTGTAAATGTTCCATTAGTCGCCTTAAAGCACTCCCTTTACTTACTCCCCTTGGCATAATATCAACATATCGTTTACCAGACATAAAAACTTCTGCTTCGCTCTGAAATGTATCTCGTAACTCTTGATCTAATGCTGCAATTGTCTCTTCTTCTCCAAAAACAAACAATTTCGCAGGATGTACAGTCTTACCAAATTCCTCTTCTAATGCTTCTATCTCAGCAATATGTACGCCCATATACGTTTCAAAATTGTGATGATGTTCATTCTTTCTTTTTGTATACCGTTGCTCATTTGCACAAACAATATCTGCTAGTCCCTTTTTATGGATATATCGATATATTTCCTGGGCAATCCCATCTTCAAAACTTGATTCATGAAATATTTTTCCATCCGGCAGTAACATCATCGCTCCATTTAAACTAGTTGTGTAATACGGGAATGCAAACCTATTTACGACTTCATCAATTCGATGAGTAAAGCGGCCAGAGGCAAAACAAATATTTGTCCCTTTTTCAGCTAACCAACAAAGTGCACGTTCATCTTCTTTTTGCATATGATTCACATTGTAAACGAGCGTATCATCTAAATCACTTACAAATAATTTAATCATGTCCTCTTCCCCTTCCATACACAATATCTACTCTAAGTGTACACAAAAAATGTTTGATTTTTGTTAAAAAACAATAAATTTTCGATAAAAAATAAGCAGGAGATTCATCCTGCTTATTTTTGCCTTCTTACATTTTGAGGTTTTACAATACTTGGGCGCACTTTTAAACTAGACATCGTTGGACGGAGTAGAATTTTTGTTAACGCTCCCCAATCAAATGGTAAAAACGGCCATAAATACGGTGTTTGTAAACTTTTTATAGACGTTAAAAATAAAATCAATATCGTCATTCCAACTACAAATCCCATTTCATGAAATATACCTGTCAAAATAATGACAAATAGCTTTCCAACTTTATTCCCAAGCCCTAATTCATAACTCGGTGTTGCATATGCTCCGATCATAGAAACTGCTACGTATAAAATTACTTCTGGTACAAACAAACCTACATCAATGGCAATTTGACCAATTAATATGGCAGAAATTAATCCTGCTGCAGACGACAACGATGTCGGTGTATGAATGGCAGCCATCCTTAAAAATTCGAGTCCGATTTCGGCCATCAAAATTTGTAATAAAATTGGTAAATGCGTCATCTTGTTCGGTCCAATGAAAGCAAGACTTTCCGGTAAAAGAGTTGGATCAAAAACAAACACTAACCAAAATGGCAATAAGAACAGTGAAAATATAACACCTAAAAAACGTACCCAACGTAAAAATGTACCTACAGCTGGATTTTGCCTAAACTCTTCTGCATGCTGTAAATGATGAAAATATGTTGTCGGTGTAATCATAGCACTTGGTGATGTGTCAACGAGTACTAACACATGTCCTTCTAGTAGATGATTTGCTGCTACATCTGGTCTTTCTGTGTATCGAATAAGCGGGAAGGGATTATAGCCTTGTTTAACTACAAATTCCTCTATCGTTTTATCCGCCATCGTAATCCCGTCTACTTCAATGTTATTTAATTCTTGTTTTATAATCTTAACTAAATCCGGATTTGCAACATCTTGTACATATGTAATACAAACATCCGTTTGTGATCTATCTCCTACTCGAATCATTTCATTTCGAAGACGTGGGTCACGTATCCTTCTACGAATTAACGCTGTATTTACAACGATATTTTCAACAAATCCATCCCTTGCACCACGTACTACCTTTTCTGTATCTGGTTCTGTCGGCGTCCGGCCCGGATAACTACGAACATCTATTGCGAACGCTTCCGTTTCACCTTCCACAAATATAACGATGAGTCCTGATAATACTTGAAGCATTACCTCATCCATCGTTTTCACTTTGCTTACTTGTTGATGGATTAAACGGTTCTCTAAAAGCTTCACTGTATCTTCTTCTACATCCCTTATCTCATTTGTATCCACAGCTTCTTCTAAAATAGGGATAATATAATTCGTATCACAAAGTCCGTTTACAAATAACACACCAATTTCTTTATTTAAAATTTGAAATTTACGAATGCCAACGTCGTATGTAACACCCAGTCCAGCTGTTTGCTTTAAGTAATTTTCATTATCACTTATGAAAGATGAAATAGGGATTTCCACTTTTTTAGGTTTGGTCATAAAAACCACTCCTTTCCAAAATTAATTGAATCGCTTTTCTAGTAATAGGTGATCCTCTCTCCCATTCATCGTTTCCACACATTTTACCAATATCACCAACTCCCACAATGACAGGAACATTCAGATCATCTAAACAATAAATTGTATCTCCGCTAATTCTGCCAATTTCACCATCTGGAAGTCCAAATTTATCAACACCGTATTCGGTTAAATTCCCGTTCCGATCTACACTGACATCTACACGTGCCCATTCCCAATGATGTGTATTAGACGCTACTGCCAAAATCCCCAGTACATCAATTTGTTTATGTGTAGCTACATATTTTAAAGCCTTTTCACCAGATCCTTCTCCAATAAATCCACTGTCATCAAACATGACAAATACAGGGTCATATGGCGTTTGCATAATAAGCTCAACAACTTTCTTCCCTGTCAATTTGGTTGGATTACTTTGTGATGCTGAAATACACCTTCCCCCAAATTCCTTCGTTAAAAGCTCAATTGTCCGCTTTGCATATTCATCTCCATCTGTGACCAAAACAACCCTTCGTCTCATTTGATTTATCCTTTCGGTTTACATATAAGTGCTACAAAAAATGAAAATAATATCGCTGCAGAAATGCCTGCAGACGTTAAACTAAACATACCCATACCAATCCCAATATATCCATGTTTTTCTGCCGCATGCATTGCCCCATGTAATAGTGAATGTCCAAAACTTGTAATAGGAACTGTCGCACCAGCACCAGCAAACTTTATAAGCTTATCGTACAATCCGAATCCATCTAAAACTGCTCCTAGTACTACAAAGGTAGCCATTAAATGGGCTGGTGTTAGCTTTGCAAAATCTAACAATACTTGTCCAACTACACAAATAGCGCCTCCTACAAGAAATGCATATATAAAATCCACAATTCACTCTCCCTTCACTCTCTCAAATACAACACCATGTGCAATTGTTGGAATGGTTTCTTTCTGCTGCATCATCATCGGGCTTAATAACGCACCAGTAGCAACAACAAAAATCCGTTGTAAATTCCCTTTTTGCATCTCGCTTAATAAATGACCATATGTGACAACAGCTGAACAAGCACAGCCACTACCACCGGCAAATACTTCTTCTTGACCGGGATCATAAATCATTAATCCGCAATCATTATATATATGCCCAAGATCATAACCTTCTTCCAGTAACAGTTGTTTCGCGATTGGTGTCCCAATAGCTGATAAATCACCGGTAACAATCAAATCATAATCTGCTGCACTTCTCTTCAAATCTTCAAAATGTTGTTGAATTGTGTGAGCAGCAGCAGGTGCCATCGCCGATCCCATATCTAAAGGATTTGCAATCCCTAAATCTTGCACTTTCCCAATCGTAGCTGCCGTAATTTTAATAGCACTTTTTTCTTTACTAATTAATATGGATCCCGCACCTGAAACAGTGGAATTTGCTGTTCCTGGTTTTTGTCCTCCATACTCTGTTGGATAACGGAACTGTCTTTCAGCCGTCGCATTATGACTACTTACTGTCGCTAAAATACGATTTGCGAATCCACCATCTATAAAGGCTGACCCAACCGCTAAAGTCTCCATCGAGGTTGCACAAGCGCTAAACATCCCTAAAAAGGGAATCCCCCACTTACGCGCAACATAATTTGCTGTCACTGTTTGATTTAATAAATCACCCGCTAAAAAGAAATCAATTTGTGATGTTTTTACATTTCCTTTTTGCAAGACTTGTTGAATTGAATCTGACATTAATCTTCGTTCAGCAAGTTCCCAGTTTTCCTCTCCGCAATGTAAATCATCGTATGAAATATCAAAATCCTTTCCAAGAGGGCCTTCAGCTTCTTTTGGACCGACAGCAGTACCGGTTGCATTCACATAAATATCATTTTGAAATACCCACGTTTGTTTTCCAGTCAACCTCATACTAGCCCCTCCTTTACGACATAAAAATGTTAAAAGTATATCTTATTAACCCAATAACGTATGCACCAACGACCCCAAAAACGATAACACTTCCCGCTAGCTTAAACATATTTGTAGCAACCCCAAGCACAATTCCTTCACTCTTATGTTCTAGCGCAGCGCTCGCCATAGAATTCGCAAATCCCGTAACAGGTACGGCCGAACCCGCTCCAGCAAATTGACCGATTTTATCATATACACCACAACCTGTTAAAATCGCCGATAATAATACAAGCGTTGCAACTGTCGGATTTCCTGCCTCTTGTTCACTGAAATGAAAATAATGTATATAAAATTTCATCAATACTTCTCCGACAGTACAAATGAATCCACCTACAAGAAATGCCTTGACACAATTTAGGAAATAATTTGGTTTTGGATGGTACTCCTTCACTTTATTTATGTAATCATCCTTTAGTTTTCGCCCTGTCATTTATATACTGCCTCCTACTTTACGAAATAAATCCAGTGAAACAACGAGCCTATTACTTTCCCAAGTACAAGAGCAACGAGTAAAACAACGATTTTCCCCTCTACCCCTACCCGTTTCGCTAAAATAGGTAAAACATTTAACACTTCTGTTAATGCGGCTGCAAGCATTCCAATGAATGTGCCACAAAATATTCCTAATATGACTAGCCAATATTGCGACGTTTGAAATGTAATGTTTTTCAAACTACACCAAGCTCCTGTTAACGTACCTGCAATAACTGCCCACTCAAAATATTGAATGTGCTTTCCACTTCTCGTTAATTGAGCTAGACGGGGGATTATACCAAGTACAGCTAAAAATGCGACATATCCGCTACCTACTGCAATTCCTCCGGCTAAACCAATTAAAATAACAAGCCCAGACTCAATCATCGGCAAGTTGTTTCATATTATCCTTGTTTTCATGAACAATTACATATTGGTCAAGTGACTGCTGATATTGGAACATCTCCACTTCTAACGGACTCGGCTCTTCATTAATTCGCTTTTGAAATACATGATTAAAAAATAAGATCATACCTAACCCAAGACCTACTGAATAAGGAATTTGAAATAGAAGTGGTTGTGCCTTAAATTCTCCCGTAATCATGTAATATAACCGCTGGTGCACTTGTTGCATGCTTACATCTTCATGGAAGTAAATGATCGCAAGAGCCGCTCCAATAAAAAGTAACAACCATACAAGCCCGAAGAAAATCGGATGTACTTTCTTTTTTTCATATATAATTTCAACAAGAGTTTGTCCAGAACCGAGTAAATTAATTTGTATATGAGCCCCTTTTTTCCTAATGATCTCAATTATTTTCATAACATCAATTACGACATGCGTCTTATCATGCGCTGTTATTTTGTAAACTACCTCATCTTGTAACGACTGAACTACCAGAGCATCTCCCGCAAGTTGAGCAACATCACCCAGTTTCACTTCATACGTAGGAGAAACTTTTAATCGATTACGCATTTTAATATAAATTGTTTGTTCCAATTTCCATTCACCTCTTCACTCTTCCTCGTAGTTGTAGTATGGTTATTGAATTTTTTTCTAATACAATTTTTTCATAAAAAAAACATCTGTACCGTTTCGGTACAGATGTTTTTTAGTTTATGCCTTTTTCTTAAATAAATTTGCAATACTTAATGCGAGTCCTCCCCAAATAACTACTATACCAATAACCATCATCATAATCGCTGATCCGCTCATTATGAAACACCCCGATCTTTCCATTCTTTTTCAAGCTTAGCAGAATCTGAATGTATTTGTGCATTCCATTTCTTTATACTAATGATTAGTGCAACGATAAGGAATGCTGCTGCAATTGACCAACCATACGTTACGACAAACTCCGTTGGATAATCTCCGTAGTTCTTTTTAATATTTTGGATTGTCCCATCAATTAACATGTACCCTAACATAAGCGGGGTAATAACGAGTAAACTCACTCTCCAAAACGTCCCCAATTTAATATCAGATACGAAGTTTGCGTGATTTTGATAAACTGGTAAACGTCGTAGAATGAGCCCTATCGTAACTACTTCCGCTAATGCAATTGAAATTAATCCGAAGTTATTAGCGAAATAATCAACAACATCTAGGAACATAAGCCCGCCACGCGTTGCAAAAACAAGAGAAACTAGTACGAGAAGCGTCCCCATAATTCCAATTGTTTTTTGGCGGCTTAAGCTGAACTTTTCAGATACGGCAGCAAAACATACTTCCGCAAGCGAGATGAGAGATGTAATTCCGGCAACCGTTAATGATAAGAAAAATAATACGCCAAATAACGGTGACATCGGTAATTCATTAATAATTTGCGGGAATACTACGAATGCAAGTCCTACACCAGCACTTGCTACTTTATCAACTGGCACTCCCATATTGTTTGCCATAAATCCAAGAGCTGCAAAGACCCCAATCCCTGCTAATAATTCAAATCCTGAGTTTGCAAACCCAGTAATAAAGGCATTATTTGTTGTATCTGAGTTTTTCGGTAAATAACTAGAATACGTAATCATAATTCCAAATGCTAAAGATAAGCTAAAGAAAATTTGACCATAAGCAGCAAGCCATACTTTCCCATCAAAAATACGACTCCAATCTGGTTTGAAGAATGCATCTAATCCTTGCATCGCACCTTCCATCGTCACTGCACGAACTACGATAATAAGGAACATAACAACTAGTAAAGGGATGAAAATGCGGTTAACCACTTCAATTCCTTTTTTAACTCCTTTGAATGCAACACCAAGCACAATAATCCAAACGAGAGCTAATGGAATTAATACTTCCGGTACGAGCCCCCCAAACTGTCCAGGCTTATCTGCAACATGCAAATACTCTTTAAATAAAAATGATTGCGTATCTTTCCCCCATGCTCCAGTAATTGCAAAGTACGTATACGAAATAGACCAAGCAATAATTACTGCATAATATGTTGAAACGATAAACGTTACACACATTTGCCACCATCCGATAAATTCAGCACGCGGACTAATACGGAAGAACGTAAGTGGCGCGGAACCACGGTGACGATGCCCAAGAGCAAATTCAAACGCCAATAATGAAATACCAGTCGTTAATAATGCGAATAAGTACGGTAAAAAGAATGCGCCTCCCCCATTTTCATACGCTGTATAAGGAAAACGCCATATGTTTCCTAATCCAACGGCAGAGCCGACCGCTGCGAAAATGAATCCGGCCCTCGTTCCCCATTGTTGCCTCGTTTCCATATTTCCTTCCCCCTTTGTGACAAGTTCATACTTGGATTATATTTTAAATTTACTAAATTATCAATAAATTCTGTTAATTTTTACGGAAGTTTACATTCCCTACTAAATTAAAGTCATAAAAAAAATCGAATAGATAGCTACTCATCTATTCGATCTTTCATCTGTTTTAATATTTTCTTTTCAAGTCTTGAAACTTGTACTTGCGAAATACCTATGCGCTCCGCTACTTCTGATTGGGTTTGGTCTTTATAGTAGCGTAAATATACAATTAAACGTTCTCGATCATCTAATTCTCTAATTGCTTCTTTTAAAGCAATTTTATCAAACCATTTCGTTTCAGATTGATCAGCAATTTGATCTAAAATAGTGATTGGATCTCCATCGTTTTCATACACCGTTTCATGTATAGATGAAGGAGCACGACTCGCTTCTTGCGCCAGAACCACTTCTTCTGGCGTTAGTTCTAACGCTTCGGCTACTTCGTTAATCGTTGGTGCCCTTCCGAATTCTTTCGAAAGCTCGTCTCTCATCTTTCGAATTTTATTTCCTGTTTCTTTTAAAGATCTACTTACTTTCACTGATCCATCATCACGTAAAAATCGTTGTATTTCTCCAATAATCATTGGAACTGCATATGTTGAAAATTTCACGTCGAAAGATAAATCAAATTTATCTACCGATTTTAAGAGCCCAATACATCCAATTTGAAATAAATCGTCTGGTTCGTATCCTCGATTAAGAAAACGCTGCACAACCGACCATACGAGACGCATATTACTTTGAACGATTGTATCTCTCGCTTGTTGATCTCCATCTTGACTTTGTTGAATTAACGCTTTTAGCTCGTGGTCCTTTAACTGAGGTTTCTTCTTCTCATTTTTGACCTCTATGTCCATAGGCTATTCTCCTTAATTGCATAGAGCGTTACTATTTGATAAGTATTTTGTCAAATGGATTGTTGTCCCGAAAGATTCGTTTGAAATAACTTCTACTTCATCCATAAAATTTTCCATGATAGTAAATCCCATTCCGGAACGCTCTAATTCAGGTTTAGTTGTAAAAAGGGGTTGTCTTGCTTCATCTAAATCAAAGATGCCAATCCCTTCATCTCGAATCGTGAGTTTCACCATTGCTTCTTCCAAAATTACAGAAATATAAACAACACCTTCTGCATTTCCATCGTATCCATGAATAATTGCATTCGTAACTGCTTCTGACACAACTGTTTTAATCTCCGTAAGTTCTTCCATCGTTGGATCTAGTTGCGCAATGAAAGCAGCTACTGTAACGCGAGCGAATGATTCATTTTGACTTAATGCTGAAAATTGAAGGTTCATTTCATTTCTCATTTATGCCACCCCCAACGTCGCGAGCGCATGCGCTTCACTTTCTTCTAAGCGAACAATTTTAAATAAGCCCGACATTTCAAATAAACGCTTAACAGGCGGTGAAATTGCACAAACAACCATTTCTCCACCTAATCCCTTTACATGCTTATATCGGCCTAATATAACACCTAAACCAGAACTATCCATAAACGATAAGTTCTCTAGGCTCAAAACAATATGATGAACACCATGTGTCTCAATCATATCTGTTACTTTCGTTCGCAACTCTTCAGCAGTATGATGATCTAATTCACCCGCTAGCCTCACACATAGGACGTCACGCTTTACTTCTAATTGCATGGAAAGACTCACACGATTTCCTCCTTATGCTCAAACTTTACTCATTTACATACATAAAGATTTTCGTGATACAACATAAGAATCCTTCCTGCTGACAAAAGAAGAACTATTTCGCCATAAAGTGAAAACATTCGGCAATTATTTACTTTCATACGAATAGAAAAGCGGCAAAATGTTTGCCGCTATTTTGATGTTGAAAACATCCCAAAACTTCTTTTAAATAACTCCCACCAGCTCGCTGCAGCAACATCTTCTTTTGCTACAATTGTTTGTTTTAATAAAACATCTTTATCTTTTTTAATAACAAGTGTACCAAGCGCGTCACCTTTTTTAATCGGCGCTTTCACTTTCTTTTCAGCAATTACTTCTTGCTTTACTTTGTCCATATTTTCGCCCTTCTTCATAAGAAGAGACACATTGTCTGACGCAACTAAATCTACTTTTTCTTTTTTCCCTTTTCCTACTTGTACAGTCTTAATTTTTTCGCCACGTGTATACAATTTCTTTGTCATATATTGTCCAAATGCATAGTCAAGAAGCTTTGTTACTTGATTATTCCGTTCTTTCGATGTAGGTGCTCCCATAACAACTGAAATAACACGCATGCCATTTTTTTCAGCCGATGCTGTTAAACAATATTTTGCTTCTGTCGTAAAGCCCGTTTTCACACCATCTACTCCAGGATAAAAACGTACTAACTTATTCGTATTCACGAGCCAAAACTTCTTATCCGTATCTTCTCGTAAATAGTCTTCGTATTTACCTGTATATTTGCGAATAAGTGGGTACTTCATCAATTCTTTCGCCATTATAGCCATATCATTTGCTGTGGAATAATGGTCTTTAGCCGGAAGACCTGTTGGATTTTGAAAATGAGTATTTTTCAGTCCTAAATCTTTCGCTTTTTTGTTCATCATATTTACAAAACCTTCTTCTGAACCCGCGATATGCTCCGCTACTGCAACAGACGCATCATTTCCAGATGCAATAGCAATACCTTTTAGCATTTCATTTACAGTCATCTCTTCTCCAGGCTCTAAAAAGATTTGTGATCCACCCATTGAAGCTGCATGCTCACTTGCTCTAACTTTATCGGTCAGTTTTAGTTTTCCTTTTTCAACTTGTTCCATAATTAATAGCATTGTCATAATCTTCGTCATACTAGCAGGTGGTAACTTCTCATTTGGATTTTTATCAAACAAAACTTTACCTGTATCTTGTTCAATTACAATTGCTGATGACGCTTGTTCCGCTAACTTCGGCGTTGTTTCTTCTGTTTTTTCCTGCTTCGTCTTCTCAGATTGTGCGAAACTAACTGAAGTACCAGAAAGCAATAACATGAAACAAACAAGTATTCCAAAAACTCGCTTCATGACTAACCCTCCATTCTATATCAAACCTATTTTTTCCAATTTATTATTTTTTAATACCATATTTTTCTAATATTTTCAGTTGACAAATATATTCATCACCTATATTGTATTAAGTGTATTACATGAAGTAGTACACATAATACAAGTCAGAAAGGAGACATTGCTCTTGCATATTCAACTTGATCCAAGAAGCAACACTCCGATATGGGAACAAATTGTTCAAAATATAAAAGAACTCGTATTGAAAAATATGTTAGCTCCAAGTGATAAACTTCCTTCTGTACGCGAACTCGCTTCTTTACTCGTTATAAATCCAAATACAGTAAGTAAAGCGTATCAAGAGTTAGAGCGACAAGGAATTATTGAAACATTACGAGGAAAAGGAACATTTGTATCCCAATCGATTACCCCAACATTAGACGAAAGGAAAATCGCTATGGTTCAAAAGCAATTTCATCAATTACTATTAGAAGCCTCTTATCTTGGTGTTACGAAAGATAAAATTCATGATTGGATAGATTCATACTATAAAGAGATTGGAGGAAATGCGGATGCTGAGAGTGAAAAACTTGAAGAAGACAATTGATAATCAAACAATTTTAGATGATGTTTCTTTCACATTACAAAGAGGAAGTATTATTGGATTACTCGGAAGAAACGGCGCGGGGAAAACAACTTTATTACGAACGATGGTCGGTATTTTAGACCCTGATGCAGGGACTGTTACATATGAAGAGACAAACATTCATCAGTGTCCTGAAATAAAGCAAAAAATCGTATATGTTCCGGATTCTACTAACATATTGAACGGATATACGGTAAAAGAAATTGTAAAGTTTTATAAAGAAGTTTATAACGCATTTGATGAAGCATATTTCTATGAACTGTTGGAGCGTTTTAGCTTACCAAACAAACGAATTCGTAGTTATTCAAAAGGAATGAAAGCACTGCTTGCCATCATTTTAGCCGTTTCTACAAAGGCAGAATATATCATTTTAGATGAACCGACAAATGGACTTGACCCTATCGTTAAACGGCAGATCCTTCAATTTCTCGTTGGAGAAGTTGCAGATAAAGAGATTACCATTTTCATCTCAACGCACCATTTAGATGAAGTGGAACAAATCGCAGATACAATTATTATATTAAAAGGCCATACTATCTCGTCTATTACATCACTAGACGATGCAAAATCACGATTTGCTAAAATACAAGTTGCTTATGAACGTTCATTACCTCAAAAACTAGAAAACTTAAGCAATATTAAAATATTAAATCAAACAGGAAAAGTATTTACAATCTTAATTGAGGGAAATGTGGCTACAACACTGGAGAAGTTTTATAAAGAACAACCTATACTCATTGAAGAATTAACAATGTCACTTGAAGATGTCTTCGTTACGACACTAGAGGAGGATGGGTATGTTTCATAAGGCGTTGTGGATGTGGAATTGGAAACGCGGGAAATATGCTGTACTACTGTTCTTCTTTTATACACTTTATCTTCTATCTTTCGGATACTATAAAGCAGCTCAGATGGAACTCGATAAATATTACGAATTACAAGAAAAAGGGAAACAGTATTATTATTTTTATACCTTTTCTTCAGGAGAAGGTAATAGTTTTTTGTTAACTGTTCTTATCATTGCTTTAGCCTGCTTATTGATAGGATGGGAACGTAGCAACCAATCGAATACACAACTTATGACAATGCCGTTTAAAAGAAAAGATGTTTTCTTATCTAAATGGACTTTCGGTTCACTTTGTATTGTGAGCTCGTTACTTATAAACTGGATCCTTATGTATGTTATTTATAGAACAACTATTCATTTTGATTATCAATCATTTAGTCCGTTTCATCGATACTTTCTTTATGCGATTGTTTCTTATGTTGCAGTCTATACAGCTGCTCTATGTATCGGTACTTTTACTGGAAGCATTGTTTCGCAGGTCATTTTTTGCATTCCATGGCTACTAATGGGGCTTACATTTATTCCACTAGTGTACACTTTTACGCTAAACCATTTAGAGGCTACCAATACTAAAAGTAATAAATTAGATCAACAACTTTATGAATTCAATCAAAAAACAAATATAGTTGCACCAATTTATCGCTTTTCTATTGATTATAACTATCATCCAGAACACCTTGAGAAGGAAAACGATCCAGCTACTTTAAGAAATCCAGTATCTCATAAATATTATTCAGCCAAATCTATGTTTGTCCCTATTCTCTATACGATTTTTTACTTACTACTTGGAACATATTTATATATGCGATCACCAAATGAAAACAGTCAAAAGATATTTATTTTCCAAAGGCATTTACGAATATGGATATGGGGGACAACCATCTACTTTGCATTACTAGGTGGCTATAAAATCAATCAATTTTATTTCTTACCTAACTACTATATCAGTTTGTTTCTCGCTGGAATCATTACTTATGTTGTATTATCACGCCTAACAAATTATAAAGTTTTTTAAAGGAGAGATCCTATGTTTCAAAAAGCACTGTGGCTAAGAACGTATCAACAAAGTAAATATGTTGTATGGTTATTTTGGCTCGTCAGCTTCTATACTTTGTCATATAAATACTATATGACTTCTATTCAACAGCAATATTTTCTAAATATGAATAAAAAATGGAAAGCTATATATCATTACAGTTTTGATTTAACACTTCTAGATTCTATCATGCTGTTAGGTAGTGTACTGATCGTTCTAGCTTGTACGTTAATTGGATGGGAAAGACAAAATAACGCTAGCGACTTGTTATGGTCTATGCCATTTAAACGTTCGCACCTTTATATAACAAAGTGGTTGTTTGGAATCTGTAATATCGCCGCTGTTGTCGTTTTAAACTGGGGACTATTTGCTATTATGAAAAAGTTGACTTTTCATAATAAATATCAAGTATTCTCCCCCTTTCATAGTTACTTTATATACATGTTAATTGTATTAATTGCTATTTATACACTTGCCTTATGTATAGGAACAATCGCTGGAAATGTGATATCGCAAGGATTTCTTACTGCAGCTATATTAATCTTCCCAGCGTTACTTCCATCTCTAATATCAGGAGTCATTGCTGTGCACTCGAATGCCGACTTTCATGAGAACAATGGCAATATACATGATGTTATGGAAAACATACGTATTTCTGGTCCAGCAGAAGAGTTTACTATTAGCTTTAATTACGATCCTCAAAACGCTTATACTGATAAGGATGGAGTACGTCATAATGAACCAAACTTTACAACAATCCCTTCGGCAAAATTATTGATTGCACCTATTACACATATCATTATTTTGTTACCACTCGGGATGTATTTATATGCCCGTTCAGTCAATGAGCGAAATGGTAACTACTTATTATATCCAAAACTACAAAAAGTAGTTTTAGCTTGTGCGATTTTCTTTGGTGGGATCGTTGGAGGTTTAATGCTAAGTCGCGCGCACTCATTGTCCAGCTTTTACATCGGATTTTTAGTGACTAGTTTCATTACGTATTTCTTCCTACCTAAAATATTAAAATGGAAAGTCTCTTGGAATTTTAAATGAAATAACCTCCTCTTATTGAGGAGGTTATTTCACATTCTCTCTTCTTTTCCCATACTCTTTTTCTTGCTTCGTTCCAAACCCGTCACCATTTGCGACGATTTGATCTGTTGGAGCAACTATGCTTTCAGCAATTCTCCATTCTCCTCCTTGTTGAATAAACACTTGCATAAAATAATTCATTCCATTTAACTGATACGGATTTTCTTTTTTCACTTCATAACGAGCTGCAACATAATACACTTGCACATTCTCAGCTTCAAACTTAGAAATATATTGCGATAATCTCGGGATGTACTGTGATGCTTTCTGAAGTGGAAGTTGTTTTACTTTTATAAGAGAAGACTTTGTCACATTGCTTATCGTATCTTCCTGCCGAATGTTATCACTATGATGAAATAAAATAGCATTCTGCATAGAACGAATCCATAGTTTTGAATATAAAACAGGTTGCTTATTTGAAATATGTTGTAATTCTTTCTGAACGACTTGAAGAGGCGTAGCCGCATCCGCGAACTGATTAAAGCAGAAAAAACTTCCAATCATAATGAAAAGCATACAAATACGTTTCATAATTTTTCACTCCGATTCTTTTTAATTAAAGTATTGGAGTTTCAAAATGTTTTTATTCAAAAGAAAAAGGATAGGAAAGCTTTCGCTTCCTATCCTCATTTATTATAATACGCGGCCAAATAGCTCTAACACCATTTCGATTTCTTGGTCGCTCCAACCTTTAAATTTCTCTTTATAATATTCTTTACGCACAGCTTCAAGTTTTTCAGTTACTTCTCTTCCGTGTTCTGTAATTTCTAGGTACACGATACGACGGTCTGAATTTGAACGCTTTCTTTCTACAAACCCTTTTCGTACGAGACGATCAGTAACAGCTGTAATATGACTAGAGGTTACGTTTACTTCACTCGCAATTTGCGAAGCCATCTGTGGACTCTTTAAAAATAACGCGCGTAATACAGAAAATTCATTGTATGGCATATGTTCTGCAAAACGTGTATTAATATCATTTTGTAATAAACGTATCATCTTTCGAAATGATCCGGATAACTCTAAAATCAGTGTTTCTCTTTTTTCGTTCACTAGCCTCGTCCCTTTTTTATCATATTTACACATATTATAATCTATAAATACCCTTATTGTATATGCTTTCTTTCTTTAACATTCTCATTTATGTAACTTTTTCATACAAATTTCTTTTTTGTTCACACATATACATATAAATAAGGATGGTGATGGAAGATGCAAGGTGGAATGAATCCTTATTTACACAACGTACGTACAGCTAATACTGGTAGAGAAGCGACTATTACTGTACAAGGTGAAGGTGTTGTCAAAGCAAAACCAAATGTTGTTATATTAACACTTGGCATTCGAACTGATAGTAAAAATGTGAAACAAGCGCAAGAAGAAAATGCAGTGCAATCAAAACAATTGCTTGATGCACTTAAACAGCTTGGTATTGCTGATAAAGACATAGAAACGATTTCTTATACGATCACTCCCCAATACGAGTATGTAAATGATAAAGCATTACTACAAGGATATCGTGTGGAACATTTGTATGAAATTACCGTTTTAAATGTACAAAAAGCAGGGGAAGTATATGATATAGCCGTTTCAAATGGAGCAAACTTAGCAAAAGGTTTACGTTTTCGGATATCTCATCCAAATAAATATTATGAGCAAGCTCTCATTCAAGCTCTGCAACAAGCGGTAGAAAAAGCTCGTGCTATTGCGAGTACATACAATTTAAACATTAATCCTGTTCCACTCTCATTCGTTGAAGAATCCGCCCAATTACCACGGGAAGTGACGTCCTATGCTACTTTACATGCACAAGCAGCTCCGCCCATTCAATCGGGAGAATTAGAAATCATTTCAACAATACGAGCGATTTTTACGTATTTATAAATAATTTCATTTATAAGTAAACGTTATCATTTTCCTTGTTGTAAAAACATGATGTTCTGATATAATAAAGGACGGTGAGCTCTTACGAAAGAGATATCACGGGTGGGAGAGGGATATGAAAAAGAAGGTTTAACATGAAAGGAATACTTGAAAGAACATTTAAATTAGGTTTACACAAAACATCACCAAAACAAGAAGTTTTAGCTGGAGTTACGTCATTTTTCACGATCGTATATATTATGATTGTAAATGCATCCATTTTATCCGATGCTGGCATTCCTCTTGAAGCTGGAATTTTAGCAACTGTTTTCAGTTCATTTATCGGATGTCTGCTCATGGCATTTTGGGCAAATGCACCTGCTATTCTTGTCCCTGGTATGGGTGTAAATGCATTCTTCACGTACACTGCTGTGCATACGCTCGGATTAACTTGGCAGGAAGCATTAGCAGCTGTCTTCATCTCTGGTATTATTTTTGCAATTGCTGCGTTTACACCAATCGCTCGCGTGCTTTCAGTATCGATTCCAAAATCATTAAAGGAAGCTATTACTGTCGGTATCGGATTATTTTTAGCATTTATCGGATTGCAAAAAGGTGGTTTAGTCGTTTCGAATCCAAATACTGCTGTTGCAATGGGGAAATTAAGTAACCCTGTCGTTCTTGCGACCGTGCTTACTCTTATCGTTGCACTTGTACTATTTATTCGTAACGTACGTGGAAGCTTTTTATGGACGATTGCAATAGGAACTGGTATTGCATGGCTATTTGGTCTTGTTGATACAAGTCAAATCGGAAATAGTTCATTCTCATTCGCTAATTACGGCGATGTGTTTGGAGCTATGTCATTTGGCAAACTTTCTTCCTTACCGTTTTGGATTGCAACATTCTCCTTAAGCATGGTGCTTATTTTTGAGAACATGGGACTTCTGCACGGTTTATTAGAAGATGACCGTAAATTCCCACGTGCTTACCAAGCCAATGCAATTTCAGCAATGACATGTGGTCTATTTGGCACAAGCCCTACCGTATCAACAGTAGAGAGTGCCGCAGGTATTACTGCAGGCGGAAAGACAGGTCTGACGTCTATCGTTACAGGGTTGCTATTCTTTGCATCACTGTTTGCACTTCCGTTTGTCAAACTAATTCCTGATAGTGCCATTGCACCAATCTTAATTATTATTGGCGGCCTGATGATTACAAGCATTCAGCAAATTCCTCTGAACGATTTTTCAGAAGGATTTCCAGCGTTCTTAATTATCGTCATGATCCCGCTCACATATAGTATCGCTGATGGCATTGCGTTCGGATTTATTGCTTATCCTATCTTAAAAGTTGCTCTTGGAAAGCGTAAAGAAGTCGCACCGTCTATGTATATCGTTACATGCTTATTCTTAGCCATGTTTGTATTACATGCTATTGGTTAAGTAAAAACACCGAGGAATTTTCCTCGGTGTTTTTTTACTTAAACCATCCTTTTTTATAAAACCAAGCCATCATGCCACCGCCAATTAGTGCCATTAGAAGTAGACAAATAAAATAACTATATTGTCCACCAAGCTCTGGCATATGCGTAAAGTTCATTCCGTATACTCCCGCAATAAATGTTAATGGCATGAAAATAGTCGAGAATACAGTTAATGTTTTCATAATGTTATTCATATGATGTGAGTTTAATGAAAAATAGCTATCTCGAATATCTGCCGTTAACTCCCGGCTTGCCTCAATCATTTCTGTCAGTTTAAGTAAATGATCATGTATATCTTTAAAGTAAATTTCATGATCACTTATACCGTAAAAACGAGTCGAATTTAAAATACGATACAATAAATCACGCATCGGAATGATTGTACGCCTTAGTTTTGATAAATCTGCACGTATATCAAATACTTCTTCTAGCACACTTCCTGCTGTCTCACCCGTTAAATTATCATCAATGGCATTTAAATGATCCTCAATGTAATATACAGGCGCAAAATAGTCGTCCACAATTTGGTCGATAATGGTATGCGCTACGTGTAAAGGACTATTTTTAATACGCTTCTTTTCTCCAAGTGTTTTCCATACTCTTTCGATTGCATTATTATGAGAAAAGTGGAAAGAAACAATAAAACGATCACTTATAAATAAATCGATCTCGTGCGGTTCTAATCCATCCTCACCAAATGCATGAAGAACTAAAAAGTTATATCCATCATAAAAATCAACTTTTGGCCTCTGTACATATTCTATACAGTCTTCAATTGCAAGGGGATGGAACTTAAAATGATCTTGCAAAATGTATGTATACTCTTCTTTCGTTGGCTTATATAAATCTAGCCAATACCATACAATATGGTCTTTCGTTGTTTCTTCTAGCGAAACATCATATAATACTTCATCTGTTTTTGTTATTGCACAAATTCTAATCATAATTTCACCCATTATTATTATAAACAAAAAATAGCAAAAAAAGCCAAGGAGAAATACTCCTTGGCCCTTTTTTATTATTCAGTAACGATGCCGTGCACTAATGTTGGTGCATCTACATGTTCGTTAGCAATCTTCATGTTCTCATAAATTTTTGCTTTTACATCTTCCACATTTTCACGGTTTGCGTAAATTGTAACAAGGGATTCACCTTTTTTCACGCTGTCCCCTACTTTTTTGCGAAGCATTAAGCCAACTGCTAAATCAATTTCAGATTCCTTCGTCGCACGTCCTGCTCCTAAAAGCATTGCTGCTGTTCCGATTTCGTCTGCAACGATTTCTGATACATAACCGTCTTCCTTCGCTTCTACTTCAATTTTAAACTGTGCTTGTGGTAATTTAGAAGGATCATCAACAACAGAAGCATCGCCGCCTTGCGCTGATAAGAACGTTTTAAATGATTCTAGCGCTTTACCGTTGTTCATTACTTCAATTAATTTCTCACGTGCATCTTCTAAAGATGAAGCTTGTCCAGCAAGGTATACCATTTGACTTCCAAGCGTTAAACATAACTCTTCTAAATCTTTCGGCCCCTTACCTTGTAATGTATCAATTGCTTCTTGTACTTCAAGTGCGTTACCAATCGCCTCACCAAGTGGTTGACTCATATCAGAAATAACAGCCATCGTATTACGACCAACGTTATTACCAATGCGCACCATTGCTTCTGCTAAACGTTTTGCATCTTCATCTGTTTTCATAAATGCACCTGCTCCAGTTTTTACATCAAGAACAATTGCATCTGCACCAGCAGCAATTTTTTTACTCATAATCGAACTTGCAATAAGCGGAATTGAGTTTACTGTTGCCGTTACATCACGAAGTGCATATAACTTTTTATCCGCAGGTGTTAAGTTTCCACTTTGACCAATAACTGCGATTTTGTTTTCATTTACAAGTCGCATGAATTCATCATTTTCGATTTCAACATGGAATCCTGGAACTGCTTCTAATTTATCAATTGTACCACCAGTATGTCCTAACCCACGTCCAGACATTTTTGCAACCGGTACACCTAAAGCGGCTACTAATGGACCTAACACAAGTGTTGTTGTATCACCAACACCACCTGTTGAGTGCTTATCTACTTTTATCCCTTCAATAGCTGATAAGTCGATTGTATCACCGCTATTTACCATTGCCATAGTTAAATCAGCACGTTCTTGATCGTTCATATCTTGGAAGAAAATTGCCATTGCAAGTGAACTTACTTGGTAATCAGGAATATCACCATTCGTATATCCTTCAACAATAAAGTTAATTTCTTCTGTCGTTAATGCATGTCCGTCACGTTTTTTTGCAATTAGGTCCACCATTCTCATTGTGAGGTCACCCCTTCATTTGTTTTACGATTGCTTTTACTAATGCTAAGAAGTTAGCTTTAACACGTTCTGTCGTTTCGATTACTTCATCGTGATGAAGTGGCTGATCTAAAATACCAGCTGCCATATTTGAAATACAAGAAATACCAAGTACTTTCATACCAGCATGACGCGCTACAATTACTTCAGGTACTGTTGACATACCAACTGCATCTCCGCCAAGTGTACGAAGCATACGAATTTCAGCAGGTGTTTCATATACAGGACCTGTCATTCCAACGTATACACCTTCTTGTACTTTAATATTTAAGTCCGCTGCAACTTGTTTCGCCATTTCACGAAGTTCTGTCGTATATGATGTAGACATATCAGGGAAACGTACGCCCATTTCAGAATCATTCGGTCCGATTAATGGATTTGTACCCATGAAGTTAATGTGGTCTGAAATTAACATAAGATCGCCTGGCTCAAATGATGTATTTACACCACCAGCTGCATTTGTTACAACAACTGTTTCTACACCTAGTTCTTTCATAACACGAACTGGGAATGTTACTTTTTGCATGTCATATCCTTCATAGAAGTGGAAACGTCCTTGCATTGCTACTACTGTTACACCTTGAAGTGTACCGAATACTAGTTGACCTGCATGACCTTCTACAGTTGATACTGGGAATTCAGGGATTTCACTGTAAGGTACTGTTACTGCGTTCTCGATTTCATCTGCTAATACACCTAGTCCAGATCCAAGGATTAGTCCTACTTGTGGCGTTTCTTGAAATTTCTCTTTTAAGTATGAAGCTGATTTTGTAATAAGTTCACGATTCATTTGTTTATCCCCCTATTTCTTTAGCTCGTTTAAGAAGCTTGTTCCGTGTTCTGGCATTTTCACGCCGAAGTTTTCTGCTACCGTTGCACCAATATCAGCAAATGTTTGACGAAGTGCTAATTCTTGTCCGCCTTCTTTCATGCTTGGGCTATATGCTAATAACGGTACATATTCACGTGTATGATCAGTACCAGGATGTACTGGATCATTACCATGGTCTGCTGTAATTAATAATAAATCATCTTCTTTTAGTTTTTCGAATACTTCTGGAAGACGTGCATCATAGTCTTGCAGTGCTTCTCCATATCCTTGTGGATCACGGCGGTGACCGAATAATGCATCAAAGTCAACTAAGTTTAAGAAGCTAAGACCTGTAAAGTCCATGTTTAATGTATCTACAAGCTTATCCATTCCATCCATGTTAGACTTCGTACGAAGTGATTCAGTTACACCTTCACCATCATATATGTCAGAGATTTTACCGATAGCAATAACATCGTAGTCACTATCCTTTAATTCATTCATTACCGTACGGCCGAATGGTTTTAACGCATAATCATGACGGTTTGGTGTACGTGTGAATTTCCCTGGTTCTCCAACAAATGGACGAGCGATAACACGACCTACCATGTACTTTTCATCTAACGTTAATTCACGTGCAATTTTACAAATTTTATATAACTCTTCAAGTGGCACTACTTCTTCGTGTGCTGCGATTTGTAATACGCTATCAGCAGAAGTGTAAACGATTAAAGAACCTGTTTCCATTTGTTCTTGACCAAGTTCATCAAGAATCTCAGTTCCAGAAGCTGGTTTATTACCGATAATTTTACGACCTGTTTTTTCTTCTAATTCATCAAGTAATTCTTTTGGGAATCCTTCAGGGAACACTTGGAATGGTGTATCAATGTAAAGACCCATGATTTCCCAATGTCCTGTCATTGTATCTTTACCAGTAGATTTCTCTTGCATTTTTGTATAATATCCAAGCGGTTTTTCTACTTTAGAGATACCTTTCATTTCACGAATGTTACCAAGACCTAACTTCACCATATTTGGCATTTGTAATCCATTCATATGTTCAGCAATGTGACCAATTGTGTCAGAACCTAAATCACCAAATTGCTCAGCATCCGGTGCTTCGCCGATTCCTACAGAGTCCATTACGACTAGGAATATACGTTTATATTTATTCATAACTGCGACCTCCTATAAGTTCAGTTCTACTTCTTGTAGTATGTTCAAAACGCTATAAAGTGAAACTGTTCTCCATAAGAATTCTCTTTCGTTCTCATTGTCAAACAGTACTTCTTTAATTGATTCTCTAACCTATTTCGTTTACTTTGAAACGACTCAAAAACATTTCTAGTTTTTTCTAAGTCAGATGTCAGACATCTGATACTGATATCATAACATGTTTACGCTTTCTTTTTAATACATTTTCGTAGAATTTCTCATTTTCTTCACACTTCTATTGTAATCCATTATGCAAATAAGTGCTAATTATTTTATGATTTATTTCTTCATATAAAGTGAAACTTTGATTAGCAGGAGTTTAGTTCTTCTCCACTGATTATTAGCCCTCATCAATTGGACGTTTACGGAATAAAAATAAAAAGCAGCTCTAAAGAGCTACTTTTTATTTTACTTCTACTGTTTCTTCTTTATGTTCATGTAGTTCGCCTTTTTTAACATGAACTTTCACTTTGTAAGAACCGTTTTCTTTGAAAGTATGTTTCGTTTCATACTCTCCTTTATTTCCTTCTTTCGCTGGAATAAATTCGTGTTTTTCAACACCATCTTTCCAAATCTCAAGTTGTACTTCAGCACCAGTTAACGCTTCTTCTTTTTGTTTTAAATGAACTTTCATAGTTGATTCAGCATTTGCTTTTATATCACCAGCCATAAGATGGATCATTGTATCGCTTTTATGATCGCCATGCCCTGCACCGTGATCACTATTTTCTTTTTTCGCATCTTCTACTTTCGCATTTCCTACAGCCACTTTTACTTCTGGCATAACATGCATTTCACGTGCATTTGTGTGAGCGATAATATGGTACACTCCATCCGTCTCGAACGTTTTCTCTACTGCATAAACACCTTTTCCTTTATGCTTCCCATCTAACATCTCGTGCTTTTCGTCGCCAGCTTTCCAAATTTCAAACTTTACATCATCAGCATCTGTTACTTTTTCTTTTCCTTGTGTAACAAGTGCTTGTACTTCTGTTTTTTCACCAGGTTTAATTTCTTTCGGATTTGTTTGAACTGCTACTTTTACAGCTTCTAGTTTCTGTTCTTTTTTCGGTTCTTCTTTGTTTGTATTACAGCCAGCCAATGCTAGCATCGCGATAAATAAAGTCATAATAAGTTTTTTCATCATCATTTCCTCCTTCATACCTTATTTAGTATAGAGGAAATACATTGTAATATTCTAGTCTTCTGCTGAAAACAATGTACGAAATGTTTGTGAAGTTTTTGTGAAGTACTATAGCCTTTTGAATCTATGAAAAAAAGAGCATAGTAACTATGCTCTCGGATGAAACTGTTTATATACATCTTTTAATCTAGCTTTTGAAACATGCGTATAAATTTGCGTCGTTGAAATATCTGCATGTCCTAGCATTTCTTGCACAGCACGCAAGTCTGCTCCATTTTCTAATAAATGCGTAGCAAAAGAATGGCGCAACGTATGTGGTGTAAGCTCTTTTTCAATATTTGCTTCTTTCGCCAATCGTTTTAAAATTTTCCAAAATCCTTGTCTTGATAATCGATTCCCATGATGGTTTAAAAAGAGTGCATCTACTACTTTTTTACCCATCAATTCTCTTCTTCCCTTTTCAATATACTTTTGAATCGCTTCCGTCGCTAAACTTCCTAGTGGAATAATTCTTTCTTTATTCCCTTTCCCTATGCAACGAACAAACCCCATCGTTAAATGTACATCTTCTAAATTTAAGGCAATTAATTCCGAAACACGAAGTCCTGTTGCATAAAGTAACTCTAGCATCGCTTTGTCACGAACCCCAAAAGCACTCGTCATTTTTGGCGTCTGAAGTAACGCCTCTACTTCATCGATTGATAGCACTTTCGGTAATTTCCGTTCTCCTTGCGGCGTTTCAATATGTACGGATGGGTCGTGCTCTACCGCTCGTTCACGAAGTAAGAATTGGTGAAACGAACGAATCGATGCAATATGACGTGCTAATGTTTTCGAAGATTTTCCGTTTTCTTTTAAGTGCTGCAGAAAATTAACAATGTGCAAGCGTGTCACTTCATGAAAGCTTTTCGCCTGTTCTACATTTTGCAAATACTTTACATAACTTTTTAAATCACGTTCATAAGATACTACTGTATTTTTCGCTAGCCCTTTTTCGACAACCATATAATGAATAAAATCTTTTAATTGATCTTCCAATCTACACTACTCCCCATTTTCATAGAAAAACATCATTCTATTTACGAAAGCATCCTTTGCCGGCTCTTCATTCCCTGATACTTTTTCTACAGTCTCTTCTTTTGGTTTTTCATAACGATGATAACTTTCATATTCTTCATTTATCCATAGTATAGCGAAATAAAACAAAATCGTACAACTTGTAAATAATAAAAATACTTTTATCCCATCAAAAGTTAATTTTAAAGCTCGGCGCATTGTAAATTCCTCCAAAATATAAGTTATTACAACATATGCCAAGCTTTCACCAATTTATACCTTATTCAAATAAAAAACCTCTTCCTAGATAAATAGGAAAAGGTTATTTTTCATCCGTTTCATTTTCTTGACAATTTTTACAAATCCCATGGAATGTTAAACGATGATCTTTCACCTTAAAGCTCCAGTCACGTTCTACTTTCCTTTCCACTTCACCAAGTAAATCTTCTTGTATTTCTTGTACAGCACCACATTGTGTACAAATCAAATGATGGTGAAAACGCTGCGCACCTTCTTGGCGTAAGTCATAGCGTGAAACACCGTCTCCGAAGTTAATCTTATCGACAACTTTTAACTCAGATAATAGTTCTAAAGTTCGATAGACGGTTGCTAATCCGATCTCTGGCGACTTTTCTTTTACAAGGAGGTAAACATCTTCTGCGCTTAAATGATCTTCTTCATTTTCTAGCAGCACACGAACTGTTGCTTCACGTTGCGGTGTTAATTTGTAGCTCGCTGCATGTAATTGCTTCTTAATTCGTTCAATTCTTTCTTCCATTCGGTACTACTCCCTCCTCGCCACTCTTACACCATTATATCAGAAGAAGGGCTTCTGTCAAAAGAAAAACAATAAAAACAAATTGATAATTATTCTCAAAAAGTATTTATTGTTTATTAATAGCCTCAACGACTTCTTTCATTAAAACTGGTGATGCATAAGCTTCTACACTAGAAGCAAGAGCTAACACCGCTCCAATTACAAGAAAGAAGCATGTATAACGAATTAATAATGGTAATAATGGCTCGGTTATTTTCCTGATAAATTGATGCCTAATCATGCGTAAGGAAAAGCTTGCGGCAATTGTTGTCATAACGAGAAATACTGGAATAATAATGAGGTTTTGTGGCAATACAGAAACGAATGCTAATAATAATCCATTCCATCCATGCTGACTGACTAAAAAACCTACTGTAAATCCGACAACTACTCCTTTTACAAATAATAAAATAAAAATAAGTGGCAATCCAATAATTGAAATCCCCAAAATCCAAATAAATCCAATGTATTTTAATTGCGAAAAGTAACTTTCTCGAAACATTTCGCTCGCAATAGCAAATTCTCCTTTAGAAACTTGTCCAAAAAAACGTTGTAAATAAAATGATAAATCTTGTTTTTGATTTAATTGTAAACTATTTACAAGAATGGCCCCAAATATTACTCCCATCAATAATAAAACAGCGTTAAATATATATAATGAAGAGTTTTCCTGTATGTGAGACATTACACGGTCTTGCCAAGTTTTTCTCCACATTTTTCTTCCCTCCGTTCACACTCTTACTAAAAATGTATGAAAGAAAGAAAAAAGTATGACGAATTAACATTGAAATTCCGCTCTACTTTGCTAAACTAAAAAGTAGAGAATAGGAGGGATTTCTCTTGAAACCATTATTATTAGATTTTCCAACATTATTTCAAACTGAACGCTTACAAGTTCGTAAGCCATTTCCAGGTGATGGTGCAGAAGTGTATGAAGCAATCCAAGCTTCTCTAGAAGACTTAGTACCGTGGATGCCAATTAACGCTGAAACAGAAGAAAGTGCTGAAGAAATCGTTCGTAACGCTCACGGGCAGTTTTTACTTCGTGAAACACTTGATTTTCACTTATACGATAAAGTATCTGGTACATTCATCGGAGCTATAACGCTCAAGCCTGAAAACTGGGATATTCCAAAGTTTTCACTTCACTTCTGGCTGCATAGCGCTTATACAAAACAAGGCTATATGACTGAAGCCATTAAAGGTGCCATTCAATTTGCCTTTGATAAGCTAAGTGCTAGAAGAATTGAAATTCGTACTGATGCAACAAATGCAAATGCATGTAACCTAGCAGAACGTTTAGAATTTATTCTAGAAGGTACAATGGAAAATGATTTCATAGCACCAGATGGTAGCTTACGTGATGCACGCGTATACGCAAAAATCAATTAAAAAACACTCGCCTTTGGCGAGTGTTTATTTTTGTAGTTGTAAATATTGTACTGCAAACATCGTCTTCGCATCATGAATACGAAGATCTTTCATAAGAATAATCGCTTCTTCTAACGATACTTCCATCAATTCCACGAATTCATCTTCATCTAACTCGGCTTTATTTTCTTTTTTCGTCAAACCTGTCGCTTTATATACATATAAAATTTCATCTGCAAATCCTGGAGATGTATAGAAAGAAGTAATAAGCTCCATATTTTCACATACATATCCTGTTTCCTCTTCTAATTCACGAACTGCTGTCACCTCAGGTTTTTCACTAGGTTCTAACTTGCCAGCCGGAATTTCTATAATCGCCTTTTCAAGCGCTTTACGATACTGCTCAACAAGCACAATTTTCCCCTCATCAGTAATAGCAATAATAGCAACTGCACCAGGGTGATTTACAATTTCACGTTTACTCATTGCTCCATTTGGTAATACTACATCATCAACACGAACTTTTATAACTCTACCATCAAAAATTGGCTCAGTTTTTACTGTTCTCTCTGCAAGATTACTCATACTACTTCATCTCCCTGTTCTATTTCCTATTCTTTCCTCATACATTTTACCACATTGAAAGGAGCGTGATAGAAATGAAAGTTTATATTTTACCAAATCGCGTCACTTTAGTCGGAAAAGCGTGGCAAATTCGCCATAAGCTAAAACAATATGGCAAAGAGTATACAACTGTACAAGAGTGGATTACAGCAAATAAAAAGTAAACGTTTGTCAACCTCTTTTTCCTTTCGTACAATAAAGGTAAGGAGGTTGACCTATGAAAAAACGTCAATTAGGAAACTCAGATTTGTTTGTTACAGAAATGGGCCTTGGCTGCATGTCTCTCGGTACATCTGAAACAGAAGCTATGCGTATTATCGATGAAGCAATCGATTTAGGAATCAATTTTTTTGATACAGCGGATTTATATGATTATGGATTAAACGAAGAATTTGTTGGAAAAGCCTTAAAAGGGAAACGAGACCAAATTGTTCTTACAACAAAAGTTGGAAATCGATGGACAGAAGAAAAAAACGGGTGGTCTTGGGATCCTTCTAAAAATTACATAAAGGCTGAAGTGAAAGAAAGTTTACGTAGACTTCAAACTGATTATATTGATCTTTATCAACTTCACGGCGGGACGATTGAAGATCCAATAGATGAAACAATTGAAGCCTTTGAAGAATTAAAAAAAGAAGGTATTATTCGCCATTACGGTATTTCTTCTATACGTCCAAATGTTATCCGTGAATATGCTAAACGTTCAAATATCGTTAGTGTGCTAATGGAATATAGCCTTTTAAATCGTCGCCCTGAAGAATGGTTCCCACTTCTAAGTGAACATCAAATTAGCATTATTGCTCGTGGGCCACTTGCAAAAGGAATTTTAACTGATAATAATGCAAGAAAGATAGAAAGAGTAAAAGAAAAGAATTATCTTTCTTATTCTTACGATGAATTATATGCGACACTCGCGAATGTAAAAGAAATAATCGGAGAAAGCTCTCTAACAGGAACAGCTATTCAATATTGCTTACATAACGAAACTGTTGCAGCTGTTATACCTGGTGCAAGCTCTATTCAACAATTGCAAGAAAATGTACAGGCTAGTAAACAAAAAAAGTTAACAACAGCAGAATATATACAACTTCAGCAAATTTCTAAATGTGATACTTACGCTTTACATCGTTAAAAAGACGCTACCATACCGGTAGCGTCTTTTTATAGCGTATCATATTTATCAGGATTCGTTCCTACATGTAAATTACGATTTAACGTATTAATTTGAGTCATCTCTTCTTCTGTTAGTGAAAAATCAAAGATAGTAAAATTCTCTTTAATACGGGATGGTGTAACAGATTTAGGAATCGTCACTACCCCGCTCTGAATATCCCATCTTAATATAACTTGCGCAGGTGTTTTTTCATATTTCGTAGCAATGGCCTGAATAATCGGGTGCTGAAATACTTCCCCGCCTCTCATTAATGGGCTCCATGCTTCCATTTGAATTTGCTCACCTTGACAGAAATTACGCAATTCAAATTGCGCTAACATCGGATGAAGTTCCACTTGGTTGACCATCGGCTTCACTTTACAATTTGGTAATAACAGTTCTAAATGATGTTTATGAAAATTTGAAACACCAATCGCGCGCACTTTACCTTCTTCATACAGTTTTTCTAGCGCTCGGTACGTATCAACATACTTCCCTCTTATTGGCCAATGTATTAAATATAAATCTACATAGTCCATTTGTAATTTCTTTAAGCTTTTTTCAAACGCCTCAAGTGTTTCCTCGTATCCTTGATCGTCGTTCCAAACTTTTGTTGTAATAAATATATCTTCTCTCGGAATCCCTGATTCACGAACCGCTTCTCCGACACCGCTTTCATTTTCATATACAGTTGCTGTATCAATCGAACGGTATCCAACTTCTAACGCTGTTTTTACTGCTTGTTTTACTTCGTCGCCTTCTTTCGCTTTATAAACGCCTAGACCAATCATCGGCATTTTTACGCCATTATGAAGTGTAGTTGTTGGAATGTGCACAGTCGTCTCCCTTTCATTCTTACATTTTTTATAAGCCACCACTTTATTTCAACAAGATTCAACCAAAAAGTCAAAACATATGTACAGTTTACATAATAATTTTATACACTAAAACGCTAACTCAATTATTTATATTTCCTTCTCTCCATTCTTTCGCTTTTTCATCAACACTACGCACAAACTCATTTTTTCCTTCCGTATATAACGTGCCATCATATGTATATTTTTCGGCTAATTCTTTCTTTAAGGTTGCATATGCCTCTGCTTCTTCACAATGAGCCATCATATAATCACGAAACGCTAAATGCCTTATTATCTCAGGATTTCCTTTTTCAAAAACGTGTAAGTGATACGAGCGTTTTTCCTCCGTTCCATGAATAAAATAACGACGTCTTGAAATACCATTTTCCCCTTTTACGATATAACCAAGCTCTTCAAAACGTTCATTCCAATGATCTACTCTGTCAATACTCTCTACTTCCATAATCATATCTATAATTGGTTTAGCTGCCAGTCCTGGCACTGATGTACTTCCAATATGGTGGACTTTCACCATTTCTGGCATCGCCGATTTTAATCGTTCGGCCTCTATTTGAAATTTTTCATTCCAATGATTTTCATGCGGAACGACTACAATTTTTCTCATTAAAACTCCCCTTTTCTTACAAGCTCGTCAAAAAAATGATCAGCGGTATGCACTGATCATTTTTTATATTATTTAAAGTCTTTCCAAGTAAGGCTACTTTCACTTAACAGTTCTTCAAATGATTTATTCTTTTCACGTTCTTTTTGTTCTTGGCGCTTTCTTTCCAGTTCAGCTGCCTCTTTTTCTTCTTCTCTCACTTGCAATTCTTTCTTTTTATTCTTTAATTGCTGCATGAGTGAATCATTTAATTGATCGCCTAATGTAAGCGACTCTTTCTCTGGTCTATTCACTTGCGATTGTCTTTGCATTTGTCTTTGTTTCTTTTTCTTCATGCTACTCACCTTTTACTTTTTTCTCCATTATAGTAGATACACAATGAACTCGACAATAAAAAAGGTTCTTTACTCTATTATTCACCTTTTGTAAATATGTTAATTTTTCGAAAAAACTAAATTTTTATATAGATATAATCCTATGAATCTATTAAAATTATGTCGTATGATGTCAGATTATAAAAAAAGGAGAAATGAATTATGTGGAAAAAAATCATTCCTGCTGTTGCCGTTTTAAGCACCATAACTTTTTCAAGCGTATTTGCCGCTCCCCCATCCCAGATTCCAGCTGAACAAAACCGCTACGTAGACGTACAAATGCTTGGTATTAATGATTTCCATGGACAACTAGATACTGTTAAAAAAATTAATAACAAAGAAGCTGGTGGCGCTGATTACTTAGCTACTTATTTAAAAGAACGTAAAAAGCAAAACCCTAATACACTTCTCGTACATGCTGGCGATATTGTCGGAGCTAGTCCACCAGTTTCAGCGTTGTTACAAGATGAACCAACGATTGAATTTTTAAATGACTTAAAATTCGATGTTGGTACAATCGGAAACCATGAATTTGATGAAGGTATCGATGAAATGAAACGCCTCATTTACGGTGGATATCACGAGAAAACAGGGAATTTCAAAGGTGCTAACTTCCCTTATGTCGCTGCTAACTTCTATAACAAATCAACTGGTCGCTTATTTTTACCACCATTTACTGTAAAAATGGTAGATGGTGTTCCTGTAGGATTCATTGGCGTTGTTACAACTGATACGCCAAATGTCGTGATGCCTACTATGCTTAAAAATGTACAGATCACTGACGAAGTAGAAGCAATTAATAAATCAGCGCAACAATTAAAGCGTCTCGGTGTTAAATCCATCGTCGTCCTTGCCCATGTCGGCGGAACAACTGATGAGTCTGGCGTGACAAATGGAGACCTTACTCGAATTGCAAATGAAACAGACTCGGAAGTTGATGTTATTTTCGGTGGACATAGTCACACGTATGTAAATGGTACTGTAAATAATAAACTAATCGTCCAAGCGAACTCTTATGGAACAGCTTTCTCAGACGTAGATGTAACAATTGATCGTAAAACAAAAGATATTGTAAAGAAAAAAGCTGAAGTGATTACAACATATCATGAAGGTGTGGAACCTGATAAACAAGTAAAACAAAAAATAGATCAATATAAAGAAAAAATCGCACCACTTGTAAATGAAGTTGTAGGAAAATCTACAGCACCTATCGACCGAAAACAAAATGATGCTGGTGAATCTACTCTTGGGAATATAATTGCCGACGCACAGCGTCAAACGATGCAAGCTCAAATCGCACTTATGAATCCTGGTGGCATTCGTAATGACTTAGATGCTGGCGATATTACTTGGGGCGAATTATATGGCATTCAGCCTTTTGGAAACCAATTGATTAAAGTCGATTTAACAGGTCAAGATATTCGTGACATTTTAAATCAGCAATGGCAAAAAGGAACAACAAGAATGCTTCAAATTTCAGGTATTCAATATACGTGGGATGCAAATAAACCAAACGGTGAAAAGGTTACGAATATCCGCTTAACAAATGGCGAAGAGTTATCTCCATCTAAAACGTATAGCGTAGTTGCGAATGCTTTCTTAGCTTCTGGCGGTGACGGATTCGTATCATTTAAAAATGGGAAGAATTCAGAAACTGGTCCAAACGACTTTGAAGCGCTAGTCGATTATGTAAAACAATTAAAAGAACCAATTCAGCCAGTTATTGATGGAAGAATTCAAAAGGTAAATTAAGTATTTCCCTAATATGCGATCCAGATTTTTATTGTAAAGGATACGCACTTATACTTAATCCACAATATTAGTAAAACCTAAAAAGGATACTCGTTCTTACAATGAACATAGTATCCTTTTCTTTAGTTATCAAAATGTGATGTTTTGTTAAAATCATACTGTTGTAAAAATTGTTGTAACGCCTCTTCTACAAGTTTAGATTTTTGAATTCCTTTCGATTCTGATATAACGTCTAGTTTTGCTAATATTTCTTTATTAATAGAAAAAGTACGTTTCTTTTTTTCTGTACTTATACTCATAATTGGCGCGATTATTTCTTCTCTCTTGCTTAATAATTCATAAATGCTTTGTAATTGTTCATAAATTAATAATTGATAATCCGTTTTCGCATATTGAAGGGCTGTCGCTTCTTGGAGTTGTAAGTGACGCGGTTCTTCTCCATCTCCTACAAAAATACGTTTCTTCTGTTCTCCATCATATTCATATCCGATCAATCTTAATTTCTTTGATAATGTATACGGGCTTATTTCAAGACGTTTTGCTATGATAGCGATGGATTCACGTCTATTTAAGCAATCTATAATTTCTCCAATCGTCACAATTTCCCTCCTCCCGTGTTGAAATGACACTAGTATGGTATGTTACAATGATTTTCTAACAGTATATGCAAAACGAATAGCCTGTGCGATTCATACGATTTCAGAAAAGGAGGTTTTCAATATGCTTTTTCGTAGCTATACACCACAGTTTTATAATGAAAATAAAAAACTCATTCCTAATAGTATTGCTACGATGGAAAGCGTTTTAATTCATAATCGAAAACAAACTCTCCTTATGCGCGGGCAAAACATAGAGCAGCCAATTTTATTATGTTGTCATGGAGGACCTGGCATGGCACAAATTGGATTTATTCGTCATTTTCAAAAAGAATTGGAGAAACACTTCATCGTTATTAATTGGGATCAGCGCGGGGCAGGTAAATCCTTTTCAATGAAAGATTTCGGAGCAAATTTTACAATCGAACAATTCGTTTCCGATGCAAAAGAAGTGATTCAATATGTACTTAAAAAGTTCAATAAACAGAAACTATTTCTCGCTGGTCATTCTTGGGGAAGCATTATTGGGCTTAACATAGCACATCAATATCCACAGTATATCGAGGCTTACATCGGTATTGGGCAGATTGTACATATGAAACAAAACGAAGAATTGCTATATCAGCATTTAATTCGTTCTGCAAAAAAACATGATCATAAAAAAGCATTAGCGTCCCTTTTGAAATTAGGCAAACCACCATTTTTAGATACGAGACGCCTTATTATTCAAAGAAAGTGGCTTGGCACATTCGGCGGAGCAATCCAAAACGGATCTTCCTTTTCTTTCATACGAAAAGGCTTCTTTTCCCCTGAATATACGCTATTAGATTGGTTCAAGTTTCTCGCAGGAAATTTAAAATCTGGCGTTTTATGGGAAGAAATGTTGACAATCGATTTCTTTTCTTCTATTTCAAGCTTATCTATTCCGGTTTATTTTTGTTCTGGTCGCTATGATTATCAAACTCCTTATGCTCTCGTTCAGGAATATTGTGATGTGATAGAAGCCCCCATAAAAAAAATGATTTGGTTCCCAAATTCAGCACATTCTCCTGATTTAGAAGAACCAGAATTATTCGCCAATTCTTTACAATCAATTAAACAAGAGCTAGCTTTTCAACATTAGTAACAAAAGGCTCTTTTACATTTCATAGAAAACAATTTATAATAATATGTCGCAACTATGTATAAATATAGCAAAGTGCTTCATATTTACTTGCCTTAGCACAATAAAATTTTAGGGAGATTACATTTATTATGAATGCTGTACTCGTCGCAGTAGCAGTTATGCTATTGCTTAGTTTGTTACGTGTCCAGGTCATTGTCGCCATCATTGTTGGAGCTTTAACAGGCGGAATTATCGGTGGACTCGGTATTTCAGAAACTATTAACACTTTTACAACTGGCCTTGGAAACAGTGCTCCAATCGCTTTAAGTTATGCAATGCTTGGCGGTTTCGCTATTTCCCTTTCCAAAACAGGACTTCCAGATGCCATGATTCAAACTGCACTAAAATGGATTGGCAATGAACAAGACACGAAAAAACAAGTTTATTCTAAAATACTTATTTTATTCATCATTTTAACGATGGCTTGTTTCTCACAAAATGTGATTCCTGTTCATATCGCTTTCATCCCTATCTTAATTCCAGCACTTTTAAAAGTATTAAATGAGCTGAAAGTGGATCGCCGACTTGTTACATGTATTATTACATTCGGATTGATTACTCCTTATATGTGGATTCCAGCAGGGTTCGGAAAAATTTATCATGACGTATTGCAAACAAATGCTGCGCAAAGTGGTCTTACATTTGATGTCGCACTTATTCCAAAAGCAATGACTATTCCAGCAATCGGTATGATTATTGGATTATGTGTAGCGGTATTCATTACGTACCGGAAACCTCGTACGTATGAAACAGAACAAGTTCATACTACCGCAAATGAAATCGTTCCCTATACAAAACGTAGCATTACTTTCGGATTGTTATCTATCATAGCCACATTAACTGTTCAATTAGCAACAGAATCAATGATTTTCGGTGCTTTAGCGGGGATTATCGTCTTATCAGTAAGTGGTAGTCTACCTCTTAAAGAAGCAGATGCGATATTAACAAGCGGAATGCGCATGATGTCCTTTATCGGTTTTGTTATGATCGCTGCCGCTGGATTTGGCGCTGTTCTTCGAAAAACAGGACATGTTGAATCTCTTGTGCAAACGAGTGCACATATAATTGGAAATAACAAACCACTCGCTGCATTTCTTATGCTTGTGATTGGACTTCTCGTTACGATGGGAATTGGTTCATCCTTTTCAACCATCCCTATTTTAACAACAATTTTTGTGCCTCTTTGCATGCAGCTTGGATTTAGTCCAATGGCCACAATTGCAATTATCGGTACAGCTGGAGCGCTAGGCGATGCGGGATCTCCAGCATCAGATAGTACACTTGGGCCAACATCCGGTTTAAATGCTGATGGTCAACACCATCATATATGGGATACATGTGTACCAACTTTTCTGCATTATAATATACCGTTACTTATATTCGGCTTTATTGCCGCAATTACATTATAAAAGGTGCGTTTTATACGCACCTTTTACTTTTTTATTTTTTCTTTTAATTGTTGTAAAGCTATTTTCCCATTTTCTTCGGCGCAACTTTCAATTTTCATGAGTGACGAGCCTATCCATTCACTGTCTATGCTCCCGTTCGGTCCGATAATTTTCAACTTATCCGGTATACGGATATTGAAATTTTTCGCTGCTTGAATTAACTCAAAAGTAACCTTTTCACTTGAAGTTACAATTCCATCTATATACGGGTAAGTTTGTAAGAATGTAATAAACTGTTTATTCGTATACCCTTGTACACATACTTCTCGATAAGAGATCCCTTCCTCCCAAACAGCGTCTAAAAATCCTGATATGTGCTCTTCCATTTCTTCACTATCTTCTCCCTCATCGAAATAAGCAAGAAATTGACAGCCTTTTTCTTTTAATAAAGAAACCGTTCTTTGTCCACTTTCATAATAATTTGCATGGGATTTTTTTTCATCAATCACAACAAACGGAAGTGGAATTTCTCCTATACTTTTAAAAACGGATCTTGTTAAAATAACACCTGCAACGTTATTTTCCTTCAACATATATATGTATCTATCTTTATTCTCTATATTACAAACAATGATTTGATATCCTTCTTTATATGCTATTTCCTCAATACAATGTAGCAAAGTGATGTTTGATAGGTCATATAGATTATCTACAAGTAATGCAATTATCGTTGAATTCTCTTTAAATAATGGCTTTGCTGCATTATTTGGCCTATAACGTAATTCCTCAATTGCTTCCTTTACTTGTTTTACTGTGTCCTCATGAACGTATCCTTTTTCATTAATAACTCGTGAAACGGTTGCGACTGAAACACCTGCCAATTTTGCAACATCACGTATAGTTGCCACATCGTCACCCCTTAATATGGTAATAGATTACAATTTTACGGTAACCTAAATTACAATATTCGTCAAGGTTAATAACTTATATTTCTGAAAATTGTTACATCAGTTTATTAAACGATACTCCAACTGTATTTCATGTAAAATTGGGATGTTATCATATCCGATACGCGGAATTTCTTTCTTTATTTTTCGTGCCTCTTCCACTGCATTCACATATAAATTAGTCATCATAAAATTACGTTTTTGGTAAAAACGTAACGCATTCATATTATCATTTGTTGTTATGAGCCAAACCCGCCCGCACCGTTCTTCTTCTGCAACTTGTAATACACAATCTACAAGTTTCGTCCCTATTCCTTTTCTTTCTTCAAAGCTATCTAACGATACAATTTCACACATATTTCCGGTCACTTCATACGTTATAATTCCGATTATTCTGTCATCCGAGAGCGCAACAAATCCTGGCAACTCTTCTAACTGATGCCCCTTACCACGTGAAACCATCAATGAACTCCCCCAGTTCTCACACATGAACATTCGGATTGTTTCTTTCATCGCTGGCGTAATTTTTTGTATATACACCATTTCCTATTTCTCCCCTTTTCTATCATTGTGATACAATGTAAGTGTATCACATGTAACGGTATTTGGAGGATGAGGTAAAGTATGAAACGTTTTTTTGCAGCATTGTTTACTATACTAGGTGCGATAACTGCCCTTGGGATTTTCTTTACAAATAAAGTGATGTACTTAAAGAAAAAAACAGAGGAAGAAGTACTCGAAAGAGAAACGAAAAAACATTTTCGTTTAGAGGATTTTGATGCTCTTCATAAAGAAGAAATTCATATTCCTTCGCAATTCGGATATGATCTTCACGGATATTACATTCCTGCTAGTCATTCCAATAAGTTTATGATTTTTTGTCACGGCGTAACTGTAAATAAAATGAACTCTGTAAAATATGCAAGGTTATTTTTAAACAGAGGGTATAATGTCGTTATTTATGATCATCGTCGTCATGGTAAAACTGGCGGAAAAACAACAAGCTATGGATACTATGAAAAACATGATTTAAAATCTGTAGTTGACTGGCTAAAAAGTCGCTTTGGAACAAATATAACACTCGGTATTCATGGTGAATCTATGGGAGCTGCAACACTTCTTCAATACGCAGGACTTGTAGAAGATGGTGCTGATTTCTATATTGCAGATTGTCCTTTTTCTGATTTCTACGGGCAATTACAACACCGTTTAAAGGTTGAATTCCATTTACCTAAATGGCCTTTATTACCTTTAGCAAATGCTTTTTTAAAAGTACGTGACGGTTATACGATTCGCGAAGTTTCACCAATCGATTGTATAAAAAATATTAATAATCCCGTCCTCTTTATTCATAGTAAAGATGATGATTATATTTTAGCTGATATGACGAAATCACTATATGAAGCAAAAGAAAACAATAAACAACTTTATATTGCAGAACGCGGTGCACACGCTTGCTCTTATAACGAAAATAAAGAAGAGTATGAAGCAGCCGTTGATCAATTTTTAAACTCATATGTAAAAGAAACAAAAAACAGGCTTGCATAAGCCTGTTTTTTTATTGCGCTAAAACGTCTGTAACTTGTTCCATATTTACAGAAATCCATTGCATTGCATCATCTAACGTTGGAAATTCTGTCGTTTGAAATGTTACTTCATCTTGAAGTAACCAAACATCCTTTGCCTCTTGCCCTACACCTGCAATGGACCAATGTAACAAACTATATGGATGATTATCATTCAAAAATGATGCCCACGTGCGCTCATTTGCAATGTTTCGTAATGTATGTAATTGTTTATCCATCTCTCGTCACCTTACTCTAGTCAGTTATAAAAAACATTATAACACTCTCTTCTCTCCCAAAGAAAGTGCTCATTTTACCCCGCTATTTGCGGGCAGTAAAACTCCCACCTCAAAACTCAGCTAAAACAAAGAAGTTAGGTGGGAAATTAACTGCCCCTAAAAGCCCGATTGGTTCAACTAATAATTAGTGGGGGATACCTCCCCCACTAATTAAAGTTTCACTTTATATTGTCAAGTACTTCTCTTAATTATATGATGAAATTAAGCGTTTGGGAAGGAGGGATGGCGTTGGCGAAAGTACAAATTAAAGTAAATGATAATGGCTCTTTTCGCGTTACAGGGGACGTGGAATTAGTCGATTCACAAGGGAATGTATTCCCAGCAAAACCGGCATTTTCTTTATGCCGTTGTGGTTTATCAAAAAATATGCCTTATTGCGATGCTTCGCATAAAGGGAAATTCGAGTCTGTCGTTAGAGCACCAGAGGCAGAATAATTTCACATGTGACATGCACATTTTTTTGTGCATGTTTTTTCTTTTCATTAACTCTCGTCCCCCTTTTCCTTACAACATTCCTCGTACTTTTGTCCTCATTCCAACTTACATATATTTTCACACAATTCTTCACATTCGAATATTTTTTTCTAGCCTTTTATTTTTTTTGTGCTATAATTTGAGCAAACAACATCCTTCGGGGTCGGGTGAAATTCCCAACCGGCGGTGATGAAGTGCAAACTTCTAAGTCCGTGACCCGTTTTCAACTCGAAAACGGTGGATCTAGTGAAACTCTAGGGCCGACAGTATAGTCTGGATGGGAGAAGGATATGTTTTCTAGTAATTTTATATAGCGAATACACTTTTATTTCAGTATGCATATTTTTAAAGTTTCGTTTTGAATCTTTATATATGTTTTATTTTGTATACTTATGTTTCTATACTGAAATAAAAAGATACGACTAGCGTTTGAAAAATCCGATATTTTTGCTAGTATTTTTCCTTATGCAAAAATACCAATCATCGTTAGGTTTCTTTCCTGTACTTTCGTATTCGAACTATATTTCTAGAAATCACGTCTCCCAAACCCCAAGGATATAAAATCCTTGGGGTTTTTTGATTTTTTCAGGAGAGGTGAAGAGAATGACAGATCAAGAATATATGAGGATTGCCCTGCAGTTAGCAGAAGGGACATCTGGACAAACAAGTCCAAATCCTATGGTTGGTGCTGTTGTTGTAAAAGAAGGAAACATCGTCGGTATTGGTGCTCATTTACGTGCTGGTGAAGAACACGCAGAAGTTCACGCGCTTCATATGGCTGGTGAAAAAGCAAAAGGAGCCACCGTTTATGTAACACTTGAACCGTGTAGCCATTTTGGAAAAACACCACCTTGCTGTGAATTGCTCATCAAAAAAGGAGTCAAACGGGTTGTAATTGCTACTCTTGATTGCAATCCTCTCGTTTCTGGTACTGGAAAAAGGAGATTAGAAGAAGCTGGCATCGAGGTAGCTACCGGTGTTCTTGAAACAGAAGCCACCTTATTAAATCGTTTCTTTTTTCACTACATGAAAACGAAGCGTCCATTTGTAACAATAAAAACAGCGATGAGCTTAGATGGAAAAACAGCAACTGTCACGGGTGAAAGTAAGTGGATTACAGGTGAAGAAGCACGAGCTGATGTTCACCAATATCGTCATACACATGATGCGATTCTCGTTGGAGTGAATACAGTTATAGCTGATAATCCGCATTTAACGACAAGAATTCCTAACGGGGGTAAAAATCCTATTCGTGTTATTTTAGATACCCATTTACGAACGCCACCATCTTCTCATGTCATAATAGATGGTTTAGCACCGACATGGATTATTGTCGGTAAGGATGTAAATAAAGAGAAAATAGCTTCTTATGAATCTGAAAATATAGCTATATTCCAAATGAAAACAAAACATATAGAAATCAAGGACCTCCTTTTCTTTCTTGGAGAGAAGCAAATTCTTTCTCTATTCGTTGAAGGTGGTCAAACAGTTCACGCAAGCTTCTTACAAACAAAGCATCTCAATGAAATTGTAACTTATATAAGCCCCAAATTAATTGGCGGGAAAGATGCCCCTACTTTATTTGGGGGAAATGGTTTCGCAGCATTACATGATGCACTTTCCTTGGAAATTCAAGAGATGAAACAAGTTGGTGATGATATAAAAATCGTTACGAATGCCCGAAGTGAGGTGACGGAATGTTTACAGGAATTGTAGAAGAATTAGGAACGATTGCAAACATGCATCAAAGCGGAGAAGCGATGAAGTTAACGATCCATGCAAATAATATTTTATCAGATGTTCACTTAGGTGATAGTATCGCGGTTAACGGTATTTGCTTAACTGTAACGAGTTTCACAACAACTTCATTCACAGTGGACGCAATGCCTGAAACGATGCAATCAACATCACTTCGCATGCTTAAACAACACTCTAAAGTAAATTTAGAGCGGGCGATAGCTGCAAACGGACGATTCGGTGGACATTTCGTTTCAGGACATATTGATGGCATCGGAACGATATTAAACAAAAAACAACACTATAATGCCGTCTATTACAAAATAGCTATTGCTGATGAATTGCTGCGCTATTGTTTGCATAAAGGATCCGTTGCTGTTGATGGAACGAGTTTAACAATATTTGATATAGACAAATCTTCCATCACAATCTCACTCATCCCGCACACAGTAAGCGAATCTGTTATCGGAGCAAAGAATGCCGGTGACATCGTAAACATTGAGTGTGACATGATCGGTAAATATATCGAACGCTTTATTTCTAAACCTGTAAAACGAACAGGTTCAATGAGCGAAAGCTTTTTACAAGAAAACGGATTTCTATAAGGGGGAAGCATTATGTTTCATCGTATTGAAGAAGCTCTAGAAGATTTAAAACAAGGAAAAGTCGTTATCGTATGCGATGATGAAAACCGTGAAAATGAAGGCGACTTTATCGCTTTAGCAGAGTATATTACGCCAGAAACGATTAACTTTATGATTACACATGGGCGTGGTCTCGTTTGTGTACCGATTACGGAAGAATACGCAGAACGTCTACAATTAGAACCAATGGTAGCTCATAATACAGATTCGCATCATACTGCATTTACAGTGAGTATTGATCATGTTTCTACAACAACAGGGATTAGCGCTCACGAACGGGCAACTACGATACAAGAATTATTAAACCCTGCATCAAAAGGTGCTGATTTCAATCGTCCTGGACATATCTTTCCATTAATTGCGAAAGAAGGCGGTGTCTTGCGCCGTGCTGGTCATACAGAAGCTGCCGTCGATTTAGCACAGCTTTGCGGAGCAGAACCAGCTGGAGTCATTTGTGAGATTATCAATGAGGACGGTACGATGGCTCGCGTACCTGATTTACTACAGTGCGCAAAACAATTTGATATAAAAATGATTACAATAGAAGATTTAATTGCTTATCGCCGCCACCATGAAACACTAGTGACGCGAGAAGTGGAAATTACATTACCTACAGATTTCGGTACTTTCCATGCAATTGGCTATTCTAATTCATTAGATACGAAAGAGCATATCGCACTCGTAAAAGGTGATATTTCAACAGGAGAGCCTGTACTTGTACGCGTTCATTCAGAGTGCTTAACAGGAGATGTATTTGGCTCATGCCGCTGTGATTGCGGACCACAACTCCATGCTGCACTTGCTCAAATTGAACGTGAAGGAAAAGGCGTTCTTCTTTATATGAGACAAGAAGGACGAGGCATCGGCCTTCTTAATAAGCTTCGCGCTTATAAGTTACAAGAAGAAGGATTCGATACGGTAGAAGCAAACGAAAAACTTGGATTCCCAGCTGATTTGCGTGATTACGGTATTGGCGCTCAAATTTTAAAAGATTTAGGTTTACAACAGTTACGATTATTAACGAATAACCCGCGAAAAATTGCTGGCTTACAAGGTTACGATTTAGAAGTAATCGAGCGTGTTCCATTGCAAATGCCAACAAAAGAAGAGAATAAAACGTATTTACAAACGAAAGTAAACAAATTAGGACATTTACTAAACTTATAATAAAAGGAGAGATTCATTATGGTATTCGAAGGTCATTTAGTTGGTACAGGATTAAAAGTTGGGGTTGTTGTTGGACGTTTTAATGAATTTATTACAAGTAAGTTACTCGGCGGAGCTTTAGATGGATTAAAGCGTCACGGTGTAGAAGAAACTGATATCGATGTTGCTTGGGTTCCTGGCGCATTTGAAATTCCTTTAATCGCTAAAAAGATGGCTAATAGCGGGAAGTATGATGCTGTTATTACGTTAGGTACTGTAATTCGTGGTGCTACAACACATTACGATTACGTTTGTAATGAAGTAGCAAAAGGAGTTGCATCTTTATCACTACAAACAGACATCCCAGTTATTTTCGGTGTATTAACGACTGAAACGATCGAGCAGGCGATTGAACGCGCGGGCACGAAAGCTGGTAATAAAGGCTATGAATCCGCCGTTGCTGCGATTGAAATGGCTCATTTATCAAAACAATGGGCATAAAAAATAAAAAAGAGGCTGCGGCCTCTTTTTTATTTTTTTACTTTTTTCCGTACATCTTTTATTAATTCATCCATTGTTTTTCCTTCTGTTTGTATACGAAGCGTTTGTGCTGTTCTCCATACATTCTCTCTTTTCTTCGCCTCTTCTATAATAGTAATTTCTTTTCGCACTTCCTTTAAGTCTTTTCCTTCTGTTTTCAATCCAAAATGTTCAGCTTTCGTTCGAAAATGTTGTTCAATTCGTTGTTGCATCTCTTTTTGTTCAGGATTTTCGGCGGCCTTAACTGGATCAGCACTTATTGCTTTTAGTAAAATTAGACAAGTCATAATCGCTAATATATATTTGTGCATGTAAAATCCTCCAACCCAATATAAATTACATATTTACTATGTACAATTGGGGCTTGGAAAATTCGTCCACCAAAATTCTTTTTTTTGCTCAAAAACCAATAGTATCAAGCTTTCACAACTATTTATTACATTTTATTTACAAAAAAGCAAACTCTTTTACAAGTTTGCTTTTTATCTATCTTATAATGCACATTCTTCAATCTCAAACCCTAAATCTTCAATCATACCCCAGTCTGCAGTCGGTTCTTGTCCAGCTGTCGTTAAATAATCTCCGACAAAAATAGAGTTTGCTGCAAATAAACCGATTGGCTGTACAGAACGTAAATTGATTTCACGTCCCCCTGAAATGCGAATTTCTTTCGTTGGGTTTACAAAACGCATCATCGCCAGCACTTTTAAACATTCTACCGGCGTTAATTCTTTTTGTCCTTCAAGCGGCGTACCCTTTACAGCAACAAGGAAATTACATGGAATTGAATCTGCATCTATACGTTGTAATTCAAATGCAATTTCAGCACGTTCTTCTATTGTCTCCCCCATTCCAAAAATTGCCCCAGAGCATGGTGAAATGCCCGCTTGTTTTGCTTTTTGAACTGTATCAACACGATCGTCATACGTATGAGTGGAGCAAATGCTTTCGTAATTATTTGCATGTGTATTTAAGTTGTGGTTATAACGATGTACACCCGCGTCTGCTAAACGTCCTGCTTGATCTTCGTTTAAGAAACCTAAACAACAACAAATCTTTAAATCTGTCGTTTCACGAATCTCCTTAACTGCTCCAATTACGTGATTCACCTCTTTATCCGTCGGACGACGACCAGATGCCACAATACAATATGTACCTGCTTTACGGCGAATTGCTTCGTGTGCTCCTTCTACAATCTTTTCCTGCGTTAGCCATGCATATTTATCAATCGGCGCCTCTGAAATAATAGACTGTGAACAATATCCGCAATCTTCGGGACATAATCCAGATTTCGTATTAATAATCATATTCAATTTTACTTTCTTACCAAAGTGATGATGGCGAATGATGTAAGCTGCATTCATAATTTCTAACACTTCTGTATCATCAGCTTCTAATATCGCAATCGCATCCTCTTTCGTAATCATTTTCTCTTCTACTACGTCATGTGCAAGTTTTTTCCAATCCCTTTTTGTTTGTACTTGTTTCATTTCATCTCTTCCCCTCTTTTGTTATATGCATAAATAAAGCATGATACGTCGCCATTATCCCTTCATTTTCCGTGAAGTCTCTTTCGTATATGCGAAGCATCGCACGAAAGAGTGAGGGACTTTGACAATATGATTCTTCATTACTATTGGTCGCTCCTACTTTTCGAATAGAGTGTAGAAACTCCCTAACTTCTGTAAATCTCTCTATGTAACATGTTTCAGAAACATGCACATCCCCTGTTTCTATTTCACACATATGGCGCAACTGATTTTTCGAATAAAAACGTTGCCCAATCGATGTTTCATTTTGTATATTTTTTTCTTCTTTCGCCCGCTGGAACGAAGCATGCAATTCTTGAAATGTTTCATGTCCAAACGTTGAAAAGAGTAATATCCCATCTATAGACAAATGATGAAATAAATTTCTTATCACTTGTTTTAAATCATTTAGCCATTGAAATGTGGCATTTGAAATAATGACATCATATGTTTCTTCTAGTCGTAATCTTTCGATATCCTCACAGTAAAACGTTACATTTTTCACATTTTGTCTAGTTTTCGCAACTGCAATCATACTTTCAGCAAAATCAATGGCTGTAATATGTGCTTTCGGAAATAAGTTTGATAATTGCTCTGTAACATATCCTGTCCCGCATCCAAGTTCTAAAATACGTATCGATGAATTTGCACTATATCGCCGATTCAATGTAGAAAGTAATGAATGTGCCATCTTTTTTTGTACATTTGCATATTGATCGTAGGATACAGCTGCCGCGTTAAACCGTTTTTGTAGTAACGTTTTGTTGATCATGTCGTATCCCCTCTACAAATTGAATTATCTCATTTCCGCAATATTCGAAATTCGTTACACATAATGCGTGTCCAGCCTCACTTACTATCTTGAGCGTGGCAGTCTCATTCTCAGACATACTACGTGCTGCAGACAATGGACAAATTACATCCTGCTCTCCGTGAATAAGTAGTATAGGGACTTTAATTTCTTTCAGTTCTTCTCTCATATCTGCTTCTATTAAATACTCCAAACCTAATTGCAAAGACTGAATAGAATCACCTTTAAAGCGTCTTATCATATCTTCAAACCTTGTATTCTCTTTCAGCTCATCTTTTGTAAACATATTTTCATAAAACCGCTTGAGCGTATCTTCTTTCTTTCTCGCTACATTCTTTTTCAGCCGTTCTACATGCAAAGCATTCCATCCACTCGTATAATCGCTCGTATTTGTAAATTTGGCAGTACCACCAATTAGTACGATACCTTTTGCCTTAACCTTTTTATGAGCTTGAACTGCTGCTAACGCTCCTAGTGACCATCCAACTAAAATTACATTTTCATCTTTTGCTACATCTATTATTCGCCCCGCAAATTCACTTTGTTCTTTCACATTACGCCAATTGATACATTGAACAGAATATCCTTTAAAATACGGCAGAACTAAAGTCCAAACACCTTCTTCCATTCCCCACCCAGGAATAAAAATAATCTTTAGCTCTTTCATACGAAAAACCCCTCTTCTTTACCAATGCGTATAATATGCTGAATAGCCCATTTCAAATCAGCTATTGTATGTTGGGACGTAACCGCAAAACGGACCCGTGAACTATTAACTGGAACCGTTGGTGGACGAATTGCAATTGCTGCAATACCTACCTCTTGCAACCTTTTACTAAACCGTAAAGCTGTTTCATTTGAACCGACTACAATCGGTACAATATGAGTTGAGCTATTCCCAATATCAAAACCAGCTTCTTGCAAATGTGTCCTAAAATATGCTCCATTCTCTATAAGTCTCTCTCTTCTTTCATTATCTTCTCTCACAATTTCAATTGCTTTTTGTACCGCCCCTAACATTCCTGGTGGTAAAGCAGTAGTAAAAATAAAGCTTCTCATCATATTTTGTAAATACTCTATATACATTGCATCACCTGTCAAATACGCACCATAACACCCTAAAGCCTTACTAAATGTCCCCATATGTATATCAATATTTTGAGCAATATTTTTTTCTATATGGGACAATCCTGCTCCATCAATTCCATATATCCCACTCGCATGTGCTTCATCAACTATAATCATTGCTCCATATTTCTCTTTCATTTGCACTAAATCTCTTAAATATGCAGTATCACCGTCCATACTAAAAACAGTATCTGTTACGATTAATTTCTTCTTTTTTGGCGGTGCTACTTGCAACAGCTTCTCTAAATGATCTAAATCATTATGACGATACCTTTTATGCTCTGCTCCGCTTAATATAATTCCATCAACGATGCTTGCGTGATTTAATTTGTCACTAAACACAATATCGTGACGACAGGCTAATGAAGAAATCACTCCAATATTTGCGGTATATCCGCTATTTACAACTAAGGCTTTTTCAGTGCCTTTCCAATCGCATATACTTCTCTCAACCTCTTCATACAGTGAATAATTTCCTACAACGAGCCTTGATGCCGTCGCCCCAGTTCCATATTTTCTTGTGCATGCAATAGCAGCTTCTTTTAACCTCTCATCTCCAGCTAACCCTAAATAATTATTTGACGCTAAATTTAACATCCTTTTTTCATCTCGAATAAGCCATGTCTCTTCTGCTTGTTCTGTTACATGCAAATTGCGATACTGCCCTTGCTCATTTAATTGTTGCAATTTAGATTGAAGATGTGTGCGCCACGTTTGATTCATTTCGGATAAACTCCTCTAATTTTGAAATCATTATATACTCTTTTGCAGATTCCAAGACTTCTTCTTTTGTAAACGCACCTTCAAAGAATGGTAATAAACCTAAAACCGGTACCCCACTTAGCTCTTCAATCATTTCTTTATTTTCTTGTACTCTTTCCATTTCACATTCTTTGCAGCCTGATAAAATTATACCTGCTACCGTTAAGCCCTGTGCCTTTGCATAAGCAATCGTTAAAACTGTATGATTTACTGTTCCTAATGTAGGGCGTGCGACTATAATAAGAGGAAGCTGTAATTCCTTTGCGAAATCAATTACTAAAGCGTCTTCTGTATATGGAACAGCCAGTCCACCTGCTCCTTCTACAAATAGGCTATTAAACTCTTTCAATAGTTCATTATAATGATCAGTAATGTCTTTTAAATGTACTACTCTTCCAGCTCTTTTCATGGCAAGTCTCGGAGCAAGAGGCTCTTCAATAGAATAAGGACAAATTTCATTTTCTTTTGTCGGTACACCTGATAATGCTTTTAACCTTGCTGCATCTCCCTCTGGATTTGATGCAACATGTCCACTTTGCAACGGTTTATATACCCCGATGTTATATCCCAATTCTCTAAATACACCTGCTAATGCACCGGCAACTACAGTTTTCCCCACTTCAGTATCCGTTGCTGTTACAAAAAAACCGTTCATTATTCTCCCTCCGTAACATCCGAGATTGCTTTATACAAAATATGTAACATATCATCAATCTCATCAATTGTAGAAGCAAGAGGAGGCATAAATACAATTGTATTGCCGAGTGGCCGTAAAATCATGCCCAGCTCTCTTGAGCGTTTACACACTTGAACACCGACTCTCTCTGTCCATTCAAACGCTTCTTTCGTTTCCTTATTCTTCACAAGTTCAATTCCAACCATTAACCCGCACTGACGAATATCCCCTACATGTTTATATGCAAAGAGCGATTCTAATTGCGTCGCCACATATTCTGTCTTACGTGCTACTTCTTCTATTAAATTTGTTTTTTCGTATAGTTCTAGATTCGCAATTGCTACCGCACACCCTAACGGGTTCCCTGTATAACTATGACCATGGAAAAATGTTTTTTGTTCTTCATATCCTCCTAAAAAGGCATTATAAATTTCATCTGTCGTTACGGTGATTGCAATTGGTAAATATCCACCTGTTAAACCTTTTCCGGCGGTTAAAATGTCCGGCGTTACATTTTCATGTTCACATGCAAACATTTTCCCGGTACGCCCAAATCCAGTCGCTACCTCATCTGTAATAAATAAAACATTATATTTTGTACATAAATTACGTAGTCCTCTTAAGTATCCTTTTGGCATTGTAATCATACCACCAGCACCTTGCATTAAAGGTTCTACAATAATTGCTGCAATTTCTTCATGTTTATCTTTCAGCAGCTCTTCCATTTCTTCTAAATGTTTTTTTACAATTTCCTCCTTATTATTTCCGTAAGGAGAACGATATGTATATGGATAAGGCATTTTAATTGCCTCAAATAAAAGTGAACTATACACTTGGTGAAACAAGTCTATCGCTCCTACTGAAACAGCTCCAATTGTATCACCGTGATATGCTTCTTTTAATGTAACAAATCTTTGTTTCTTCGGTTTTCCTTTATGCTGCCAATATTGAAAGGCCATCTTAATTGCAATTTCAACGGCGCTAGAACCAGAGTCTGAATAGAATACTTTCTTCAAACCTTCTGGCACAACTTCAATTATTTTTTCTGCTAATAAAATAGATGGAACGTTAGCAAGTCCTAGCATAGTAGAATGAGCAATTTTATTTAATTGCTCACGAATTGCTTCATCTAGTTCCGGTACTTGATGTCCATGAACATTTAACCAAATAGACGAAACACCGTCCCAATATTCATTTCCATTTACATCGTATAGCTTTCTTCCCTCTCCGCGTTCAATAATGACAGGATCTTCTTCTAAATAATCCTTCATTTGTGTAAATGGGTGCCATACATAGGCTTTATTTTTTTCCGATAACTCTTCATATGTATAAGACGATTTTTCAGTCGTATTACTATTAACAGTCACAATTGTCACCCCTAATGTTAACTTGTTTATAAATATAGTTAACATTAAATCCAAAAGACTGTCAATTATTTTTAAATCAAATAGTTCTTAAAAAAGAACAACTTATCGTATGATAAGTTGCTCTACTTTCCGTGTTGTATCTTTCCAATTTCTAAAATAATCTCTTCATCTTTTTTTCCTTCTGTATCAATTCCAAGTTGTTTTGCATGTTCAATTAATAGATCGTGACGTTTTTCAAATCTTGCAGTATTTACTTCTTTCTTAACCTCTTCTTTTGTTTTCCCATCAGTAAAAACTCCTAGTTTCTCAGCTGCTTTTTCCATCGACTTCTTCTCTTCCGTTTCTTTCACTTTCTTCACTTCTGACTGCTGTATTTGCTTTTGCTTCGCCTGCTCTGATTCAGCTGCAAAAGCTGTGTAAATTCCAGCACTTCCGCCAATGACTAGTAAGGTGGTAAAAAGAATTATTTTTTTCTTCACTCTTTTCCTCCCCTTTCAAATTCATTATAACGCACAAATTTAGAACATTAAAAATATTTAACCTTTATTTCCCTAAAAAAATATTCAACATTTTTATTGACATATAAGATGAAAATGTGATAAAAATTTAACTAACATCATATGAATCGGCATTGATAGGATTTAGTAGTATTTCGATTTCTGATTTCAGAGAGCTGGTGGTCGGTGCGAACCAGTACAGAGCGAATTATGAATTACCCCCTGGAGCTTCTTTTGCGAAACGTAAGGAGTAGTGAAAGACGGTTATAGACCGTTATATCTAAAGAGTGGTGAAACGAAACTGTTTCACAATTTAGGGTGGTACCGCGAATTTTTCGTCCCTGCATATATTGCAGGGGCGTTTTTATTTTATTAGCGCATATCATACGACCCTTTATTTTGTGATACATTCATTTCACAAGCTAGGGTGGTACCGCGATTTCTTCGTCCCTGCATAATTATATGCAGGGACGTTTTTTTATCCAATCATTTCCGTATCATATTGAAGGATCAACAATTACCGGTAATTTGTCGCAAAATTCTAAAATTTAGAAGGAAATAAACAATATTGGCGAATTTTATATAAAAAAGAGCTATTTTAGATTACTTAGGAGGGAAAAACAATGGTTTCAAAAATTGAATCTGTTCTTTTAACATTATTTATCTTTTTCTGTATTGGCTTTAGTGTTATCCAATTAGAAGTTTCACCACACATCCCAATTTTATTTGGTATCGTTCTTTTATTAGCATTTGGATTTATGAAAAAAATCTCTTGGTCTACTATGGAAAAAGGGATGATCAGTAGTATTTCAGCTGGTATTCCATCTATTTTTATTTTCTTACTGGTAGGCGTATTAATTAGTGTTTGGATCGCTGCTGGAACAATTCCAACTTTAATGGTATACGGCTTCCAGATTGTATCTCCTAAAATTTTCGTTCCAACTGTTTTTGTAGTTTGTGCAATTGTTGGAACAAGTATCGGTAGCGCCTTTACAACTGCTGCAACTGTAGGACTTGCCTTTATGGGTATGGGTAGTGCTCTCGGATACGATCCGGCTCTAATCGCTGGTGCAATTATTTCTGGCGCATTCTTTGGAGATAAAATGTCTCCTTTATCTGATACAACAAACTTAGCTCCTGCTGTTACGGGTGTAGATTTATTTGAGCATATTCGTAACATGCTTTGGACAACAGTTCCAGCTTTCATCATTGCTTTTATCGCATTTTTCATTTTAGGAAGCGGTACGAGCGGAGACGTTGACTTCACAAACTTTATTAGCACATTAGAGAAAAATGCAACGATTTCTATCGTTACACTTATTCCAATTTTATTACTGTTCCTATTTGCATTTAAAAAAGTTCCAGCAGTTCCAACATTGCTTGCAGGAATTGTGGTAGGAATTATTATTCTCTTTATTTTTAAACCTAGCACTTCTTTAGCTGATTTAATGAAAATTATGCAAGACGGCTACGTTTCTAAAACTGGTATTAAAGATATTGATAGCTTACTATCTCGCGGTGGTCTACAAAGCATGATGATGTCGATTGCACTTATTTTCCTAGCACTTTGTATGGGAGGATTATTACAAGGAATGGGTATTATCACGCAGCTCATGAATATCATCTCTAGCTTTGTAAAAAATAGTACACGCTTAATTATTTCTACTGCTTCAACTGCAATTGGTGTAAACTTCTTACTTGGTGAGCAGTACTTATCCATCGTTTTAACAGGACAAGCATTTGCTAATAAATACGATGAAGTTGGTTTAGAGCGTCGTAATTTATCACGCGTATTAGAAGATGCAGGTACAGTTATTAACCCACTCGTACCATGGGGTGTAAGTGGTGTATTCTTAACAAACGTCCTTAGCGTTCCAACATTTGATTACCTGCCATACGCAATTTTCTGTTTAGCTTGCCCAGTCTTAACCATTATCGTCGGCTTTACTGGATTTGGCCTTTCATGGAAGAAAGAAAAAGCAGTAACAGTTTCATAATATACTAAAAAGGATTACCTGAATCGGTAATCCTTTTTTATATTTCTCGACTATCTATTTGCTTTCTTTCTTCTAAATAACAGAAGTAATCCCGCTCCAACAAACGCCAAGCCTGCTCCAATTGTAGAAGCAACACTTGTACCTGTTTTCGGTAAATCACGTTCTTCTTTCTTTTCACTTACAGTTGTTATTGTTTCTTTTGAGTTTTGATTATCCGTTGTAGTTTGTCCAGATCCTGCATTTTTACCTTCATCTGTTGGCGGTGTCGTTGGATTTCCTCCATTATTCCCTTCACCTGTTGGTGGTGTCGTTGGATTTCCTCCATTATTTCCTTCACCTGTTGGTGGTGTCGTTGGATTTCCTCCATTATTCCCTTCACCTGTTGGCGGTGTCGTTGGATTCTCTCCACCAGTTTCCTTATCATCATCGTTCTTCTTCGTTATATCAATTGCATATTTAGCAAATTCATTTTCAGATGGTCCAACATATGATATCTTTCCATCTTTCTTTATATACTCTTTTGCTTTTGGTGAAGAATCAAATGTTGTAATTAATTTATCTGCAACAATCGGTTTAAATGTCCAATTTTGATCGGCTGTCGGATTAATAGCCGGTGTTTCTTGCATATATTTCACTATGATTTGACGTGTTTCATCTTGCGATTGGTAAATAACTTCTCCTTCACTTACACCAGGGAACGTTTTACTGCTACCGCGATAATTATTTGTAGCAACGATAAACTCTTGATCATCAGCTACTGGCTTACCTTCATATGTCATATTTACAATACGATTCGTATTTGCATTTACAACTTTTCCATCTTTATCGTATTTCGCCGGTTGTGTTACATCAATTTCATATTTTAAACCATCTATAATATCAAAGTTATATGTAGGATATCCTGTATTCACCAATTGCTGTTCAATTTTTCCTTTTGGTTTAGGATTAATTTGATTAAACTGACCTGCCGACATTTCAAGCCATTCTTTCACTTGCGCTCCGTTTACTTTTACAGCATATAACGTATTCGGATATACATATAAATCTGCAACGTTTTTAATTGCTAACGTTCCAGCTGGAATATCCGTATAATATGCAGCACCGTTTCGGCCACCTGCTTTAAATGGTGCACCTGCAGATAAAACCGGAATATCTTTAATCTTTTCGTACTCTGGTTTTTTAAGTTCTTGTTCTACATACCATTTTTGCGCATTTGTCACAATTTGTACGGAAGGATCATCTTGTACTAATGAAAAATAACTATTAATTGGTGCTTTCGTTTTACCTACAGGTGTATTTACATATTCGATTGTCTTTTCATGTTCATCTTTAATTTCATTAACTAATTTTTGATCCGACTGTACTAATGGATTCCCTTTACTATCAGCAATCTTACGAAGTTCTGGCTTAGGTTGATCCTTTTTTTGTACTTCCCATTTTCCGTTTACCTTTTTCAATTGCATATCAATAATACCTAAATTACTGCCAAAAACGCCAGGCATTACAACTGGAACACCATTAAATATATCCTGCACTTCAGTATGTGAATGTCCCATTAATACTGCATCTACGCCAGGAACTTCCGTTAAATAATACGATGCGTTTTCCATATCAACACTGTATCCACTCTTATCAACGCCTGAATGAGCTAGTGCAACGACAATATCTGCATGTTCTTCATCTTTCAATTTCGGTACTAATTCCCTTGCTGTTTTAACAATATCTTTCGCTTTTACTTCTCCTTCTAAATTCGCTTTATCCCAGTTCATAACTTGAGGCGGAACAAATCCTATTACACCAATTTTCACTTTTTGTTTTTGACCAGATTCATCCTCTACTTCTTTTTCAAAAATATGATATGGTTCAAAGTAATGTTTATCGTTCGTATCATCATTATCGTGGTCATCTATGTAGACATTCGAGTTAATAACCGGAATTTTTGTTTTACTAATCACTCCCTTTAAATACTTTAAACCATAGTTAAATTCATGATTCCCAAGAGAGATGACGTCATACTTCATTAAATTCATTACACGATATAATGGATGGACATAGTTAGGATCAACAGAATTCTCCTGATTTTTTATTTTATTCGCTACATAATCTCCAAGCGGCGTCCCTTGTAATGCATCCCCATCATCAAATAGGACCGAGTTCTTCACTTCTTCACGTGCTTTATTAACGAGTGTTGCCGTTTGCACGAGACCTACTTTATTATCTGTTTTCGTTTGATAATAATCATAATTCATTAAGTTAACGTGAATATCTGATGTTTCTAGAATTCGTAACTTAACTGTACTCTCCCCAGTATTCTCATCCGCATGAGCTGTTGTTGGCAACACTTGCGGCGCTATTACACCAATAGCAAGAGTTGCTCCAGCTAGCATTTTTTTTGACTTTTTCACAAAAAATCCCCCTTATACAATTACCAAAAATAATGAAATAAACCTCTATTTGCCTCTAACCACATACCTTTTTTCTTCTATTAGAGACAAGATTTTCATTTCATCCTGCGCTAATGAGTAGTCCCCTTAAACGCCCGATTAGTGAAACTTTAATTAGTGGGAAATAAAGCCCTACTCATTAAAATTTCACCTTATCTGACATTATCATATATAATGTACTTTCATATCGTCAATATTTTTTGACATACTTCTACAAATTTTCTGTAAAGTTGTTGTAAACTTTTCATAAACATATAATATGCCCTTACATTGTTAATACTGCTGAATATGATACAATTACCAATTACAAGGAGGATGAATATATGAAAAAAGTCATCTTAACAATTGTTTGTCTCCTCCTTCTAATCATTTCTTATTCTTATTTTGAAAAGAACGATGAGACAAAACAAAATGAACCCGAAGAAAACACAGAAAAAATATCTACTCCAAGTTGGATTGATAAGCAAACAAACGATTCCTTTTATCATCTCGTACTAGGTGATTCACTCGCCAAAGGATATGGATCGACACAAGGGGGATTTGCTGAATTAGCTTCTAGACAAATAGAAGCACAAATTCATAAACCAATTACCGTAGAAAACCTTGGGATAAACGGTCTTACAACAGATCGTCTCGCTAAAAAAGTGCAATCAGAAGATGTAAAGCAAAAAATTAAAGCTGCAAATATCATTACAATTAATATTGGAGGAAATAATTTATTCCGTTTAAATCGTGATGTCGGTGTTATAGATGGTATTAAAATGTTAAATAAAGAAAAAGCTCATTTTGAAGCGGATATAAAAAATATTGTAAAGACAGTTCGAGATCAAAATCCGAACGCTTTACTCATTCTCTCAGAACTCTATAATCCGTTACAACTCGATGACTCCATCGCCAGTTATGCAGATATGTTTTTAGATGGCTGGAATGAATCCGTTTATTCCATTTCAAAAGCAAATCAACCATCTATCGTTTTACCAATTCGTAAATTAATATCAAATGATAAAAAAGATTTACTCTTTGACCAAGTACACCCAAATGATGATGGCTACGCGATTATTGCCGATTCATTTACAAAAAAAGTGTTGGCCTACAAATATTAAAATTTCCATGAAACAATTCTATTTTTATAACATGTCTTTTTTGTTACAATGATAGTGGAAGGGGGCCTTTATATGGAATCACGCGAGTGGGAACGTATTGTTGATCATCTTCTTTCGCTAGTGCCTCTTTTTTATCGCAAATTTATGCTTCCTGGAGAATTTTCTTCTCAAAGACATATGCCGCCATCACATACACAAGTATTGCTGCTTCTGCATGAAAATGGCACATTAGCAGTTTCCGAAATCGGCAAGCGGCTAGCGATTTCACGGCCTAACATGACACCTCTATTAAACAAACTGATTCAAGAAGAACTAATAGAGCGTCATTATAGCGAAAAAGATCGACGGGTCATTTTAATTTCCCTAACAGTTGAAGGGAAATTGTTAGTAAATCAGTATCAACAATTCATTTTAGACAAATTAAAAGAAAATTTCCAAACATTATCTGAGGAAGAGCGCGAAAAGCTCATTCACTCTCTTCAAACCATTCAAAATTTAATTTTGAAAACAAACGCATAAAGCTGCTTCTACATAGAAGCAGCTTTATGATTCGTAATAATTACCATAGTACACATTTGAATATGGCCATGTCGTTAAATATGGTTTTTGTTCTTGCGTAGGCTGTTGTTGTGGTATTTGTGGTAATTGCTGTAATTGTTGTTGTCGATATAATTCGTATTGTCTATTCATATCATAAACCGGATGATAATTTACATATGGATATACTTGCGGTACGTAATAATAATACATTCATTCTCTCCCCCTTTTTCTTAAACATATTCAAAGGAGAAAATGAATGTGACACTCTTTATATTTGCATGAGTGGTTCTCTCACTCGTTTCTTTCTATTCTTCAGGCGTAACTTACGGTTCTTTTCATATAAATAATGCACAACGAAATATGAAACTACACCAAATACAACTCCTAAAATCGTCATTCCAATTAATACATACACTTCACTCTGTAATAAGCTCTTTAATATCGTAAAAATGTGACTTGAAAACAAGTCCGATATCGTAAAGGGTTCATGATGTATTTTTTGTACATGAAATGGATAAATCATTTTCCCTAGCGCATAGGCAAGCGGAAATAAAACTACTGGGAGAAACGATATTTTCCCAATAATATTGCCAATAACTGCAGCAGGAAAAGATCCCTTTGCTAATCGAACGATTGGATAAAAGATTAAATAGACGAGCGATGCCGTATATATAACCAACATCTCTAAACCAAAACCAATCGCAAAACCTAACGATACTTTCTTTGCTCCTTCTGGTGATCGAAGCAACTTATAATATTGAAACTTTAATATTCTCCACATCCGCTGGAAAAACGAATATGTTTTCTTAGTTGTTTTCAAATTCATCATCTCTTTAACTATATTTTGTCTATCTAGTATGTCCTTACATGATATGAAAAACAAATGTAGTTTACTCTTTTTATTATAAATGATATAGAGATAGTTAACCAAATATACATACGACATTTCAATCTAAAAAGCACACCTCCAATTGTTATTCGTGTCTAACAACTGGAGATGTACATCACTTAGGAAGGCTCTTCTACATTTTTAAATAAACTTACTAATAATGCTTTTTGCGCATGCAATCGATTACCAGCTTGCTCAAATACGATAGACTGTGGTCCATCTATAATTTCTCCTGTTACTTCTTCTTCACGATGGGCAGGTAAACAGTGTAAAAAACAATATGTTTGCTTCGCATGCTTAACAAGTTCTTTATTAATTTGGTATGGTTGAAATAAAGTATATTTCTCTTCTTCTCCCTCTTGCCCCATGCTCATCCAAACGTCAGTATAAATGAAATCTGCTTCATTCACCGCTAATTCAGGGTTATGCAAAATTTCAATTTCAGCTCCTGTTTCCTTGGCAATCGCTAACGCTTTTTTTACAATCTCTTCATTCGGTTCATACCCTACAGGCGTTGCAACAGTCATATGCATTCCAACTTTCGCACTCGCTAACAACAATGAATGACATACATTATTTCCGTCACCTATGTAAGCCAATTTTATTCCTTTAAATGTATTTGTTTCTTCATATATTGTCATTAGGTCTGCCAATGCTTGACAAGGATGATGATCATCCGTTAAACCGTTAATTACAGGTATGCTCGATTCTTTTGCAAGCTCTTCTACATCCGCGTGTGAGAATGTACGTATCATAATCCCATCAATATACTGCGATAATACTTTCGCAGTATCTGAAACGGTTTCTCCTCTTCCCATTTGCATCTCTTTCCCACTTAAAAACATGCCATGTCCCCCGAGCTGTACCATTCCCGCTTCAAAAGATACGCGCGTACGAGTTGAATGTTTGTCAAAGATAAGCCCTAATATTTTGCCTTGTAATAAAGGCTCCTGCTTATTCTTTTTTAAATATATAGCGAACTCAATTAAAGAAATGATTTCTTCTTTCGTTAATTCTTCTAGTGTTAAAAGATCTTTCGTATTTAATTTCGGTACTTGTACAGTTGACATGAAATTTCCCCCTTATATGATTGATACGTTTTTTGTACAAACTACTTTTTTTATCATATATACTGCCTGTTCTAACTCTTCATTCGTTACAATAAGTGGCGGTAATAGTCTTATAACATTTGGCCCTGCTTGTAATACGAGAAGTCCCTCTTTTTCTAGTTCTTCTATAAAACTTGTAACTTCATGCTTACACTCAATCCCAATCATAAGCCCCTTACCACGTATATTTTGAATACATTCGACATGTTGTAATTCCTCTCGCAACTTCTCTAATACGTACTCGCCCTTTTCTTGTACTTCTTTTAAAAACGATGGTCTTTTACTTACTTGCAATACTTCTTTCGCTGCAGCCATTGCAACATAATTCCCGCCAAACGTTGAACCGTGTGATCCTGCAGTAAACGATGTTCCAAGTTCTTTCCGGCCAATCATCGCTCCAACTGGAATGCCATTTCCAAGCGCTTTAGCGGTAGTAACGATATGAGGATTTATTCCCATTTGTTCGTAAGCAAATAATGTCCCTGTTCTTCCGATCCCTGTTTGTACTTCATCTATAATAAATAAGGAACCGAACTTATTACATAATGCTTCAATCTCTTGCAAAAAAGATAGATCAGCAGGTATGACTCCTCCCTCTCCTTGAACAACTTCTACCATTACTGCCGCAACTTCTTCATTCATTACTTCCTTGAGCGCTTTTATATCGTTAAATGGGGTATGTAAAAAAGACGGAAGGAGCGGACCAAATCCTTCTTTCACTTTATTTTGTCCTGTCGCACTCATCGTTCCAAATGTTCTACCGTGGAAAGACTGTAGACATGTTACAACGAGAGATTTTCCAGTATGCTTACGAGCTAGCTTCAATGCTGCTTCATTCGCCTCTGCTCCGCTATTACAGAAAAACACATAATCTAATGCTATATTTTCTGTTAATAATGACGCGACTTCTTCTTGTAAGCCGTTTGTAAATAGGTTAGATATATGCCATATATCATGAAGTTGCTCTTGTACAGCTTTCATAACAGTAGGGTGACAATGTCCTAAATTACATACGCCAATTCCTGATGTGAAATCTAAATATTGCTTACCATTTTTATCAAAGACTTCCGTTCCACTTCCCTTTACAAACTCAATATTTCTTCTCCCATACGTTTGAAAAAGATGACTTGTCATACAATACTCGCTCCTCTCGTTACCGTCGTTCCGATACATTCTCCTGTATCTTCAGTAAAATCTTTTGTACCATTTACGATACTTATCTTTTGCACTCCCATTTTTAATGAAGCTAGTGCCGCCTGTACTTTCGGAATCATCCCGCCTGTAATAACTCCTTTTTCTATAAGAGTTGCAATTTCAGACTCATCTGTTTTCTTTACCAATTTCCCTTCATGTAATATCCCATCTACATCCGTAATAAAAACGAGTTCTTTTGCGGATAGTGCGGCCGCAATCCCCGCTGCAGCGGTATCCGCATTTATGTTATAAATCTCATTATCATGAATCCCGACCGGAGCAATAACAGGAATATAATTCATATTTATTAATCCTTTTAGTAAGGCTGTTTCGACATAGCTTACTTCTCCCACATATCCTATCTCCTCGCTGACAGGTTGAACTTGAAGTAATTTGCCGTCACATCCTGAACAACCTACCGCCAGTAAATTATGCCTTTGCAAATTCATTACAAACTTTTTATTCGTACTCCCGCATAGCACCATTTGAACAATATCCATAACTTCTTTTGGTGTCACTCGTAATCCATCTCTTTTTTCTACTTTGATATTACAATTTTTTAAGTTGGTATCAATTTCTGGACCACCACCATGGACAATCACTACCTTATACTTCTGCTGCAATTTCTTTATACAATCAAAAAACACATCATTTAATTGCTCTAGCATACTACCGCCGCATTTCACTACAATATAATCGCTCATCTTCCCTCTCCTTATGTACGATAACAAGCGTTTATTTTCACATATTCATAGCTTAAGTCACAGCCCCAAGCTGATCCGGTCTCTTCTCCTAAATGTAAATACACATCAATCATAATTTCATGTTCTTGTAATTTCTTTTTCATTTCCTCTTCAGAAAACATTTGAGGTTCACTATTTTTCAGCACAACGATAGATTGAAGAGTAATATCAATTGTATTTGGATTAATCGCTACTTCACTTTGTCCAATACTGCTAATAATTCGCCCCCAATTTGGGTCTTCACCGTGTATTGCGGTTTTTACAAGACTTGAACCAATTATTTGCTTTGCAATTTTCTTTGCCTCTTCACTCGCTTTCGCGCCTAGCACATTTACTTCTATTAACTTCGTAGCACCTTCACCATCTTGTGCAATTTTTTTTGCTAAATCTTCACATACCTTCTGTAAAGCAAATACGAAAGCTTCCCAGTCTGTATGTTCCATATTGATTGGTTTCGTTTCTGATAATCCACTTGCCATAACGATGACCATATCATTCGTAGAGGTATCTCCATCCACCGTAATTTGATTAAATGTATGATTCGTTATTTGGGATAATGCCGTTTGCAATACGTCATGCTCTATATGAGCGTCTGTCGTAATAAAGCTCAGCATCGTTGCCATATTCGGATGAATCATCCCTGAACCTTTAGCAACACCAGCAATCGTCACTTTTTTCCCATCAATAATCATTTCATAGCAAGTTTCTTTCGTTATAAGATCCGTCGTTAAAATCGCTTCAGAAAAAGAACGCGCTTCACTTTCTTCCTTCGTCGGTATAAGAGTTACAACTCCCTTTCGAATTATATCCATCGGTAAAGGAACACCAATTACACCAGTCGAAGCTACTGCAACGTAATTTTCTTTCACTCCAAAATATTCCGCCCCTAATGCACGCATCTCGTAGGCATCTTGTAATCCTTTCATTCCTGTACAAGCATTTGCATTTCCACTATTGACGATAATCGCTTGTAATTTCCCCTCAGCTGCTATACTGTCTTTCGTTACTTGCAAGGGGGCTGCTTGTATTTGATTAGTTGTATAAACAGCAGCACATGATGCCGGTACATCACAAACGATTGCTCCTAAATCCTTTTTCTCCTTTTTCAAACCAATTGCAGTACCAATTGCCGAGAAACCTTTCGGAGTTACAATCGAACCATTTTCTACTTTTATAATAGACGCTACTTTAATCATCATGTCCCCCTTATAGATAAAGCGGCATATGTTGTAAACCTGTTGTTTCTTCTAGTCCCGCTACTATATTTGCATTTTGAATCGCTTGCCCAGCCGCACCTTTCATCATATTGTCTATAACAGAAACGACTGTCACTCTTCCTGTTCTTTCATCGTAAGCTATCCCCATATCACAATAATTTGAGCCTCTCACTTCTTTCGGACTTGGAAACTCTCCTTGCGTGCGAATTCGAATAAAAGCCGATTGTTCATACGTTTCTTCATATAACTTTTGAAGTTGTTCTATTTCCATTTCTCGTTTTACTTTCGCATACAGTGTAACCATAATCCCTCGTGATATCGGTATTAAATGTGTACTAAACGTGATTGGCTTCGTTTCCCTATCCCACTCTGCAAGCATTTGCTCAATCTCAGGAACGTGTTGATGCTCATTTACTTTATAAATACGCAAGTTATCGTATAACTCTGGAAAGTGAGTCATCGTTGTTGGTGTTTTGCCTGCTCCAGATACTCCTGATTTTGCATCGATAATAATTGAATCTTCTTCAATCATGCCGCTACGTACTAACGGCAATATCGCTAATAACGAAGCTGTAGCAAAACATCCTGGGTTTGCAATTAAATTTGCATTTTGAATCTCGGACTTTTTCCATTCACTTAACCCATATACAGCTTCACTAAGAACTTCTTCTTTTGCAGCTGCCCTTTTATACCACTGTTCATATATGAAAGGATCTTTCATACGAAAGTCTCCAGATAGATCAATTACTTTTAAACCTACTGCTAATAATTTTGGAGTTAACTCTGCTGATACTCCTGCTGGAGTTGCTAAAAATACAATTTCTGCTTCCTTCTCTATTTCCTCCGCATTAATTTCTTGTAACGTATGAACAAGAATATTTCGAAGATGCGGATATACATTTGTTATACACTCGCCAACTTGTGAAAAAGAATGGAGAGATGCTATCGAAAAATATGGATGTTGCTCTAATAACCGAATTAACTCAATACCTCCATACCCAGTTGCTCCAATAATCGCGACTTTCATATGCTCCTCCTCATATCAATTCTTTAAATTAAGTATGATTATAATATTGTATATTTATAGAGTCAATTAAATATTTATAAATTTTACAAACTTAAAAAAACTTAATTTTACTAGAAAAACAATATACATAACCGAATTTTTATACAAAAACAATGTATAGTAGTTTTTTCATTTCACTTCAAGTACAATAAAACAATACATACGTACATACAGGCAGGGAAAAACATGAATGAAAAATTAATTGAGAAAATGATCATAAAAAGTTTTCAACAATATCAATGTAATCCTATGTCAAATGAGGATCAGGAAATGCTAATTAAACATATTCAAACGATAATTCATTCAAATACTGAAATTGATGTATACGAGGCAGTTGAGGATATCGTTTACGATTATGTGACTGGAAAATAAAAAAATAGGAGATTTCCATATGGAAATCTCCTATTTTTTACTTAATGATTTACCTGCAATACGCTCAAATAAACCTGGGAATAGTACATAAAGTTTCGGACCAATGCCCATCCACTTCGGTAAGTTTACTTCACGCTTTTTCGTTTGCATCGATTTTACGATTTGCTCTGCTACATATGTTGGTTTTAACATGTACCGTCCCATATTTTTCACATATGTACCGGATTGATCCGCTATTTCAAAAAAGTTTGTATCTATCGGACCTGGATTAATCGCTGTTACGAAAATATTTGTACTAGACAACTCCATGCGTAAACTATTCGTAAATCCTAATACTGCATGTTTCGTCGCTGCATACGCACTCGATTTTGGAGTTGCAATTTTCCCAGCAAGTGAAGCAATATTAATAATATGTCCTTCGTTCCTTTTCACCATATAGGGTAGTACCGCTTTCGTACAAGCTACTAATCCAAATACATTTACTTGGAACATATCTTTCACTTCATCCATTGACGCATCTTCAAATGTTTTAAAAATACCAAATCCCGCATTGTTTACTAATATATCAATACGTCCCACTTCTTGTAATACCTTTGAAAAAACAGATTGTACTTCCATCTCTTCACTTACGTCTAATACATAATAATAGCAAGGCGTATTATAAGTTTCTTTAATTTTCTCTGCTAACGCTTTTAATTTCTCTTCTGTTCTAGCCATTAATACTGGAGCCGCCCCCTGCTCTGCAACTTGCATTGCAACTTGCTCTCCAATTCCACTAGAAGCACCTGTAATGACGATTACTTTATCTTGTAAACGTCCCGTCATTGCTGTCACCTACTTTGCATAATAAATCAATTGTTGCGAAGATTCATCAATCATCACTTGTTGATTATATGCTAAAAAGTCTAATTGTCCAACAGTTTCTGAAATAGTAAGCGGCAATTGCTCCTTATATAATACCGGAAATAGTTTTACACATACTTCAAATGCTGTCATTGGTTTTTCCTTTAATAACTCAAGCACTTTAAACGCACGTGTTTCTTGCTTTTGTAATCTCGTTTCAATAAGTTGTTTCACATTTAGAACATCTTCTCCATGTCCTGATAAAATGCGCGAAATATTCATTTCACTTAAACGCTTTAACGTTTGATTATATTGTAATAACGGGCGCGCCCTTTCTGTTTGTCCTTCATATGGTGGTTCTAATATGGGATTCGAAGAAATATGGCTAATGAGAGCATCCCCGCCAATTAATATTCCATCAGATTCTCTATATAATGAAATATGAGTGGAAGCATGACCTGGTGTTTCGATTACTGTAAACCCAGGTAAAGAATCAATACGATCTCCCTCTCTCACAGTATGCGTTAACGATCTATTACAAGAATATTTAAGTGTCTTCGTCGTCAATAACGCCTCGTCTTTCAAAAATGCCGCTGGAACACCAAATTGCAAAGCTGTCTCTCTAAAAAACTCATGATACCGCTTTAAAAATTCTGGATTTTGCGTGATCCAAGGCTCATTCCAAGGATGTCCAATAATGTTCGTTTTCTCAGAAAATATATTTAAAAGCCCACAATGATCCGCATGATGATGCGTAATGACTACTGTTTTAATATCTTCTATCGCATATCCTAATGTACCCAATTGCCTTTCTAACGCACTTCTTGCCTCTTCTGTATTCGTCCCTGTATCAATTAATGTTAATGTCTCCCCCTCAACTAAAAACACATTCACAGTTTCAACTGCAAATGGCACAGGAATCTCCATTCGGTGAATCGCCGTCATGCTTAGCCCCCCTGTCTCTTTCCGGTTCAAAAATGAATACTTCTTCAGTTTACAACTTCTATATATATTTGTCATTATTTTCAGATAAAAAGAGGTGTTTCCTATAAAAAAACGAATGTATGTACATTTATAAGAATTTCTAACCAAATTTAAAGGAGGAACATCATGTCTATTCAAAACATTTCCTTTCTCGGTGCAGGCTCTATTGCTGAAGCTATTATTGGTGGCTTATTACATGCAAATGTTGTGAAAGGCGAACAAATTACCGTAAGTAATCGTTCTAACGAGACAAGATTGCAGGAGCTACATAAAAAATATGGCGTCAAAGGTACGCATAATAAAAAAGAGCTACTCACTGATACAACTATTCTTTTTCTAGCAATGAAACCAAAGGATGTTGCAGAAGCGCTTACTCCTTTTAAAGAATATATACATAATAACCTGCTTATTATTTCCTTATTAGCAGGTGTTTCTACTCACTCGATTAGAAACCTACTTCAAAAAGATGTTCCGATTATTCGTGCGATGCCAAATACATCTGCAGCTATTTTAAAATCAGCTACTGCTATCTCGCCTTCAAAACATGCAACAGCGGAACATATTCAGACTGCCATAGCTTTATTTGAAACAATCGGTCTCGTCTCTGTTGTAGAGGAAGAAGATATGCATGCTGTCACTGCATTATCTGGAAGTGGGCCTGCTTATATTTATTACGTAGTGGAAGCGATGGAAGAAGCCGCAAAAACAATTGGTTTAAAAGAAGATGTTGCAAAGTCACTTATTCTTCAGACGATGATTGGTGCTGCTGAAATGCTAAAAGCAAGTGAAAAACACCCTTCTGTTTTGCGAAAGGAAATTACTTCTCCTGGCGGAACGACCGAAGCAGGCATTGAAGTATTACAAGAACATAAATTTCAACAAGCACTTATTTCTTGTATTACACAGGCTACACAACGATCACATAATCTTGGGAAAACATTAGAACAACTAACAAAAGAAAAATAAAAAATGGAGCTCAATCTTACTTGAGCTCCATTTTTTTATTAACATATATTGTTTAGTTATTAGTCTTCCCAAAAATCTCTTCTTGCAGACGGCGACCAGTTGGTGTTGCTGCAAGTCCACCTTCAGCTGTTTCACGAAGTGCTACTGGCATCGTTTGTCCGATTCTAAACATCGCCTCAATCACTTCATCACATGGAATTGTACTCGTTACGCCAGCTAATGCTAAATCAGCTGAAATCATCGCATTCGCAGCTCCTGCTGCATTACGTTTTACACAAGGTACTTCTACAAGCCCTGCAACAGGATCACATACTAAACCAAGCATATTCTTTAATGAAATCGCCATCGCTGTAGCTGCTTGATCTTGTGTTCCACCAGCCATCTCAACCGCTGCTGCTGCTGCCATTCCACTTGCTGAACCTACTTCAGCTTGGCAACCTCCTGCCGCGCCGGAAATACAAGCATTATTCGCAACAACCATACCGAAAGCTCCTGCTGTAAATAAAAATTCGATCATCTCTTCGCGTGTCGGCTGTAATTTTTCTTGCAGTGCAAACAGTACACCTGGCACTGTTCCAGCAGACCCTGCTGTTGGTGTTGCACAAATAATTCCCATCGCTGCGTTTACTTCATTTGTTGCAACAGCTTTACTCACCGCGTCCAAAATCGTATCTCCAGATAAGCCTTTTCCGCTATTCATATACGCCTGAACTTTTACAGCATCTCCGCCAGTTAAACCAGTTGGTGATTTCACTCCGCGAATACCACGTTCTACTGCTTGCTCCATCACGACTAAGTTCTTTTCCATACCAGCAATTACTTCTTCACGTGAAATACTTCTTGTTTTCATTTCACATTGAATCATAATTTCTGCGATTTTTACATTTTGTTCTTTAGCTTGCGCCACTAGTTCCGCTGCGTTCCGAAACATGGTGTGTCCCCCCTGCAATTATTCCATAATAGTTACTTGACAAATATTTTGTTGCGCGTTTATTTCTTCAATCACTTCATCTGCTAATAATTCATCTGTTTCGATAACCATAAGCGCTCTTCTTCCTTTTTCTTTACGAGAAACACTCATTGTACTAATGTTAATTTCATGTTTCGCAAGGATTGAAGCTACTGCTGCAATAGCACCGAAGCGATCGTTATTTACAATAAGTAGTGCTGGACTCGTGCCTGTTAATTGAAGATCGAATCCGTTTAATTCTACAACTTCAATTTTACCGCCACCAATTGAGCAAGCAACAACTTCAATTTCTTCTTCACCTTTATACAAACGAATTCTCGCTGTATTTGGGTGAGGTGCATTTGCATCTTCTTCAATGAATTCTACTTCGATTTTGCGCTCTTTTGCTATGTCTAGCGCCTCTGGAATACGTAAGTCATCTGTTTCAAACCCTAATATTCCACCGATCAATGCTACATCCGTACCATGCCCTCGATACGTCTTTGCAAATGATCCATATAATGAAATGCTTACTCTTTCTGGTTCATGACGAAACAGCTGGCGAGCAACTTGCCCCATTCTTGCTGCGCCTGCTGTATGTGAACTTGATGGACCAATCATAACTGGACCAATAATATCAAATACTGAGCGATACTTCATCATAACTCCCCCTAAACCTCTATGCAAAAATTTTTTACTATTCTATTAAGCTACCGAATCGGTTGCTTTTCCAGTTGTACGACGAATTTGTTACGCTATACGAATTGGATAGTTTTTGAATAACAGTGAAACAATATATCCTGAAATAATACCAATTATCACAATAAATAAGAAACTTAGCATTACCTTCATTTAAAAATAATATAAGCTAATCCAGAATAAAGTCTGGTGGCAATCCAAAGTTTAACACAGAACCCCTTACAAGCATAGCATAAAGTGAACCTATAATCAGTGGGGGTTTTGTTCATCCCCCACTGATTATTAGTTGAACCAATCGGACGTTTACGGGCAGTTGATCTCCCACCTAACTTCTTTACCCCAGCCGAATTTTGAGGTGGGAGTTTTACTGCCCGTTAATGTCGGATAAACAAGTGAAACTCCCATTGCTTTCATACCTTTTAGTGCTTTAAAGCTAAAAAGTGAAAAAAGACTTAGTACAAATAATAGTAATATCCTTCTTATTTATAATTCTCATGTTTCCCTCTCACGATTTAGTCAACTCCACTTGTTACGACAAATGGCTAAAACGCATGTAGCCTACAATAAATTATAATCTGCCCTCATTATAGCTTGTTTTTAATAAAACGCTTACTTTTAATAAATTTTAAAAGTTCTGAATAACGATCCATTTTTGCTATTTGTACCACTCGTATGTCATCTGACTTATATAACAGTTTTTCTAAACAATCGGTACTATGTATTTTTATCCTATCTCTTCACATCATTAAAACTTTCTGTTTCATCCAATATAAACATAAAATGATAACAGTTTTATTTTAAATTTTTTTAGAAATAAAAAAATGGCAACCATTCGTCACCATTTTTTCACACCATTATTATCTATCTACTGGAAATGATTTCAAATCCGTAGCTATTTCTGTATTAGAAAATAGCTCTCTTGCCTCTTTCCATAATTCCTTATATGTATCTCCTTGATAACGAGAACTAATATGAGTCAATATTAATCTTTTTGCATTTGCCTGAAGTGCAATACTCGCAGCTTGCTTAGATGTAGAATGAAAATAATCATACGCTTGTTGTTCATCTTCTGCTGCAAAAGTGGCTTCATGAACAAGTACGTCAGCGTCTTGTGCCAGCTCTCTACTCGCTTCACAATATCTTGTATCACCTAAAATGGTAATAATTCTTCCCTTTTGAGGTGGACCAATAAAGTCTTTTCCATTTAGTATCGTACCATTTTCTAATTCAACTACTTCTCCATCTTTTAAACGTTTAAAGAGCGGGCCAGGTTTCACCCCCATCTCCAGCAATTTATCGACTAAAAGAGCACCTTGTATATCTTTCTCTACAATACGATACCCAAAACATTCAATACCATGTGACAATCTTTTCGTTTCCACGTGAAATTCATTATCTTCAAATACAGTACCTTCTTCTGTTATCTCCACAATTTCAAGTGGATATTTTACATGTGTCGTACTTACTGATAATGCCACTTCAATAAATTGTTTAATTCCTTTTGGTCCATACACTGTTAAAGGTGTAGTCCCTCCTTGAAATGAACGGCTTCCTAATAAACCAGGCAAGCCAAAAATATGATCACCATGTAAATGCGTAATAAATATTTTTTCAATGCGGCGTGGGCGTACTGATGTATGTAATATTTGATGTTGCGTCGCCTCGCCACAATCAAATAACCAAGTCTGTCCTCGTTCTTCTAACAATTGCAAAGCAATTGCCGAAACGTTCCTTCCTTTCGAAGGAACACCTGCACCAGTTCCTAAAAATACAAATTCCACTTTCTTTCCTCCAGCTCTTTATATAATCTACCTTTCATCTTACGGAATGTTATTTCAAATGGCAAATCGAATTTACATAACCAATCATCTAGACAACTATATACCACGAACGTTATACTCAAAAAACTTAGTAATCGTTCGTGTTTTATGTTAAAATGATTATACTACATTTTAAGGGAGCGTTTTATTATGAAAGAAGCATTTCGTTTACAAACTGATTTTTCATCTTCATTTGATCGCTGGGTAAGTTCTTTCGTGTCTGATCACCCAGCACAATTAGAATGGACGACTTTGAAAGAATTAATCCATGAATATACAACAACACATACAAATGATTCATTACCAACATATATTTCTTCAGCTTTAACATATTACGCACAACGCGTTTCAACAACAAACAGTTCAGAAATTGTTATTTTTGAAAATGTTACAATCTCTTAATCTATCATAAAAAAGCACTGGTTACAGTGCTTTTTTATTTATACTTATTTAGCAAATCGTCATATTCCGCCCCAAGATCTTTATACATACTTCTATCAAACTCATCTAAATTTATCCTTTCACTTAATTTATTTAATAATTCCTTTGCTTGTAGTGCAAAAGAAACAATTTATTTTCTATAAAAACTTTATAGTAAAAAATTTCATAGTTAATTGTAAAAATAAAAGGTGTCATGATATTTACTACGTCATGACACCTTCTACATAAACTTATTTTCTAATTTTTGCTGAAAAGACTTTTCTTGCTTACGTAATAATTGACTACCTCGTTGTAAAATCGGCATTCCATACTTATCATTAATTTGATCGATGACAGCAAGTAGCGGCTCTTCTTTCGCATCTTCTTCAAATGAAAACAAATCTAATTGTTTCACCGATTCTGTCTTCCACTCTATTTCAGTAGCTGTAACACCTAGTAAACGAACGGAATCACCGTCCCAATGTTGCTTCCATAAACGAGATGCTGCCTGAAAAATATCTCGTTCTTCCCAAATCGCATTTTTCAATTGCTTACTCCGCGTTACTGTCCGCCTATCATGATATTTAATCATAATTTGAATATTATAGCTGACAAGAGTTCGCTTTTGTAATCTTTTACTCACTGATTTTGATAGCCGTTCTAACATATCAAGTAATTCTTTCTCTTCATCCATATCCTTTGAAAAAGTCATCGAATTACCGACACTTTTATGTTGTCCCATTTGACTCGGGTCAACTTCCCTATCATCCATACCTTTTGCCCGCCTTTGTAAATCAACACCATGCTTTCCAATTTTAGCGCGAATGATATGTTCGTTCCCTTTTGCTAACTGCTCAATTGTTTGTATATGAATATCATTTAATTTTTCAGCTGTTTTTTCTCCAATTCCATGCATCGCTTCAACTGGAAGTGGCCAAATCATTTCTGGAATATCTCGTTTTCGAAGCACGGTAATACCGAGAGGCTTTTTCATATCAGAAGCTGTTTTTGCTAGGAAAAGGTTAGGAGCAATTCCGATGCTACACGGAAGCTGTAACTCTGTTAATAACACCTGCTGAATCATCTTTGCTATTTCAAGAGGTGAACCGAGTGCGTAGCAATCTGTAATATCTAAATACCCCTCATCTATAGAGACTGGTTGTATTTTTTCCGTAAAACGGGAAAGGATTTGAAACATTTGAAATGAAGCTTCACGATATAATGTAAAATTAGGACGCATTACAACTAATTGCGGGCATAACCTTTTTGCTTCCCAAAGAGGCATCGTTGTACGTATTCCATAGTCTCTTGCCTCATAACTACATGTTATAATAATTCCTTTTCTTTCTTTTTCATTTCCAGCAACTGCTAACGGCTTCCCTTGTAATGATGGGTCATGAGCAATTGCAACAGATGCGAAAAAACAATTCATATCTACATGCAAAATAACACGACCATTTTTCGGATACATTTCTCGCATAGTACTCACTCCCTAATAAGAACGTTCGTTCTTTCATTATATCAAATTTTGCATAATAGTTATAATAATTACTTGTTCTTTTCCCTTTATATATTCGATATAATTTACATAAAATAGATATAATTGTAAAAAGGGGTGATTGTGATGAAGTCAACTAATAAACTCAACTATACGTTCCTTGTGATTATATTAATCATAGCCATTAATTATTTACTACTTCCTATTTTCAACTTTAATACATTTGGATTCTTCCCTCGTCTAGTACATATAGCAACAACTTATATATTGCCATGGATTTTCTTGTATTGGCTGATCCGGCTTGTAAAAGTAATCGAATCAAAATAAAAAGCGTGTAAATCAATTGTGATTTACACGCTTTTTCTATTACATTACTTCGCTACTTCTTCAATAATTGCTATAACTAATTCTGCTGTTTTTGCTAATTCTTCAACAGGAATCTTTTCGTTTGTTGTATGAATTTCTTCATAACCAACCGCTAAGTTAACTGTTGGAATACCATGTCCTGCAATTACATTTGCATCACTTCCGCCACCACTTTGGTGAAGAGAAGGTGTACGACCAATTTTTTCAGCTGCACGTTTTGCAACTTCTACAACGTGATCGCCCTCAGCAAATTTAAATCCTGGGTACATAACGTTTACTTCAACGTCTGCATGACCACCCATTTCTTTTGCAGTTGTTTCAAATGCTTCTTTCATTTTTGCAACTTGTGCTTCCATTTTTTCATTGATTAAAGAACGCGCTTCTGCAAAGATTTGTACATGATCGCAAACGATATTTGTTTGTGTACCACCTTCAAAACGTCCAATATTTGCAGTTGTTTCAGAATCAATACGACCAAGTGGCATCTTCGCAATTGCTTTCGCTGCGATAGTAATTGCAGATACACCTTTTTCTGGTGCTACACCAGCATGAGCTGTTTTCCCACGAATAATCGCATTCACTTTCGCTTGTGTTGGAGCTGCAACAACGATTTCACCAACTTTTCCATCGCTATCTAATGCATAACCGTATTTCGCTGTAATGCGCTCACGATCTAATGCTTTTGCACCAACAAGACCAGATTCTTCTCCAACTGTAATAATAAATTCAATTGTACCATGAGGGATATTTTTCTCTTTTAAAACACGGATTGCTTCGAACATGGATGCTAATCCTGCTTTATCATCCGCACCTAAAATCGTAGTACCATCTGATACGATATATCCATCTTTAATAGAAGGCTTAATTCCATTACCAGGAACTACTGTATCCATATGAGAAGTAAAGTAAATTGTATCAACGCCATCTTTTGTTGCTGGTAATGTACAAATTAAATTACCTGCACCATGCCCAGTAACAGCCATTGTGTCATCTTCAAATACTTCTACACCTAAATCTGTAAACTTCTTTGTTAATACTTTGCAAATTTCTGCTTCAAATTTCGTTTCAGAATCTACTTGTACTAATTCCATAAATTCATTTACTAAACGTTCTTGATTAATCATAAGACTGCGCCTCCTGCACTACCATTATGTATGTAACACTATTAATTATAACAGAATTTCGCAAAAGTTTCGAAATACAAGACAAAAAACAGACGGTTTATATGTCTAGATAACCATCTGCTTTCTATTACTCATTTAACAATACCCAGCGCATATGATCTTCCCATACTCCATTTACCATTAACATTTTCCTAGACACGCCCTCATATTGAAAGCCTATCTTCGTCACGACTTGTATAGATGCTAAATTTCGTGGCATAATCGGTGCTTCTATACGATGTAACTGAAATTCCTCAAAAGCAACTTGAATCGCTTTTCTAAGCGCTTCTGTCGTATAACCTTTGTTTAACTCTGCCTTATCTAATTTATAGCCGAGTACACAAGATTGATAAATTCCGCGAACAATTAAATTAAATGAAATACATCCAATTATTTTCGTATCATCACCCTTTTTAAAAATCCAAAGCCTGATGATTTTACCTTCTGCAAACTCTTTTCTATCCTTTTGTAACTTTTTCTTCTGATAATCTAACGTAAAAAAATCATCCGGTCTATACTCTTCCCAAGCTTTTAAAAATTCACGATTCCTGTCGTAATATTGAAGAACTTTTTCAGCATACGACTCATCAATTTCCCTTAAATGTAAACGATTTGTTTCATATATTTTCATCATCGTATCTCCATTCTTCAGCTTGCATAACAAAAAACTTATACTCTATCATTAATTATATATTCTCTACATACATACAAATTTCCTGTTATACTTTACATGCACTTCTCGAATTTTGTCACTTCTCTCCCCTTGTCCACAATATCATTTCTCGTTACAATGATATTGTACTGATTTGCAAGGAGGTTTAACGATGCATAAAAAAGCTCAAAAAGTTATGATTTATGTAATGCTAATTTCTATGCTTGTAACAACATTACTTGCTGGCGCAAGTATGTTTTGGTAAAAAGGACGATGTATTCGTCCTTTTTTTACTTTTTACACATAACATAATAAAATAAACCATCTCGATATCGAGATGGTTTATTTTATATAAAGCACAATCGCTACAATACTAAAGGAAAATGACATTACAAGTGCTGTTATAAAACTTGTATATTGTTTCTGCTGAAATGCTCCAATAACAAAAGTAAGATTGAGTAATGCCATACATACAATTGCTACAAGATAAGAACATATATTAAAAGTTGCCAATATGAATGTAATAACAAATAGAAATCCCATAAAAAATTGCATATACGAAATTTTTGGATTCAAGTACATATGAGCAACCCCTTTATCTAATTTTTTATCCCGATTGGTGAGGGCTGATAATCCGCGGGTAAAAAACATCCCACTGATTAAAGTTTCACTTTATCTTTCTATACTCTCATTAACTCATGGTTATGTACACATGTCAAGACAACTTATTACAGTAGAAAAAGCCAACCTTTTCGTTGGCTTTTTCATATGCAATGGCTCCTTTTTGTTTTGCCAATTGCTGAAATGATTTTTTCGACTTCACAATCCATACTTTCGTTCCAATTGGAATGCGGTCAAATAAATACTCCACATCGTTTTTCTTCATTCTTATACATCCTTGTGAAATATACTTTCCAATTGAACTAGGTTGGTTTGTTCCATGTATTCCATATTTACTTCCATCAGTTCCTCTTGCATTAAATCCAATCCACCTTGACCCAAGTGGATTTTTCGGTGACCCACCTGGAATATCCTTCGCAATATAATACGGATCCTTCGCTTTCATTACAACATCAAAAGTTCCCTCTGGAGTTAATTCATTTGTCTTCCCTGTCGCTACTGGAAAAACCTTTTGAATCTTTCCATCGTCAATATAAGCTAGTTTATTCGTCGCTTTATTTACAATAATAAAAGGATCTCCGGCACGTGGATTGTCACCAAGAGGCCAAATAGGCGATAAAGAAAGACATAATATGAAAGAGAGAAGATACGGCATAATAATTCCTACCTTCTATATAAGTTCTTTTATATTATCCTTTCCCTTAAAACGGCTTTTAATGAGTAAATATTGTTCCATTTCATACACAAGTTGAACAAGCTTCGCACGTATCTCAAATTCTTCACGTGTAACGGGCAATGGCATGTCTCTAAATAATTCTCTCATTTCTTGAAGCTGTCTTAAGGAAATAACCCCAGTACTCTCAGGGCTAATAGCATTTCCAATGTTTTCAACCACATCCGCAATCATATCAGCTTGTTCATATGTCCATGATAAAGAAGCTGCTAATGGTATCATCCGTTCTAAAATTTCGAATTGTTGCATGCGCATATTAAAATAACGATAATAATAGCCATCTTCTCGCATAAATGCATTCTCAAGTTTCTTAAACGATAAATCCCTTGCTTCATTTAGCATATTTTCAGTTTCAATAAGTTCTGCCCCGCTCCAGCTACTTTCTCTGTTTCGTAAATACACGACCATTTCAAACAAAATTGTTTTAAAATTACTTTCTATTGTATCCTGATACTCTTTTAGCTTATTTTCACTACTTGGCATATACATATTCACTAATAAAGCCACGCTAATTCCTATCGTTAATATCGCAATTTCATTCCCAACAATAAGCCATGTAATTTGTTTCAATGAATATAGATGCATCACAATAACTGAACTTGTGACAATACCTTCTTGAATTTTAAGCATAACTGCAGTCGGAATAAATGTAAGTAATAATATACTAATTGCAAGTGGTGTATATCCAATTGTTTCAAAAATACAAAAAGCGAATACCATTGATAATACACAAGCTAAAAAACGATGTAACGACACTTGAAGTGATTTACGTTTCGTATTTTGTACACATAATATAACTAAAATGCCCGCTGAACTATAAAATTCTAATCCTAATAACTGCGCAATAAAAACTGCTGCGCCTGTCCCTATTGCTGTTTTTACTGTACGGTATCCAATTTTGAACATAGCACTGCTCCTATATGTATAAACGTATTTACAGCTAGTATAAAAAAAGGATGACACAATGTCATCCTTTTCTTCTTATTATTCACGCAACCTTTACATATTACAATATTTTTTGTAAAAATTGTTGCGCACGTTCACTTTTCGGTGCTACAAAAAATTCTGCTGGCGCACTATCTTCTACAAGCTTTCCACCATCTAAAAAGAGAACACGATCTGCTACTTCTTTTGCAAATCCCATTTCATGTGTAACAATCACCATTGTCATTCCTGTCGTAACTAATGATTTCATAACTTCTAACACTTCTTTTACCATCTCTGGATCTAGTGCTGATGTTGGTTCATCAAATAACATAACTTCTGGTTCCATCGCTAACGCTCTCGCAATTGCTACACGTTGCTTTTGTCCTCCAGAAAGACGATTGGGATACGTATCTTTTTTATTTAATAAACCGACCTTTTCTAAAAGTTTCTCGGCTTTCTTGTCAGCTTCTTGTTTCGTTACTCCTTTTACATTGATAGGAGCATACGTAATATTTTCTAATACAGTCATATGAGGAAATAGGTGAAAATGCTGAAATACCATTCCGACATTTTCACGAACGTGCATAATATTCGTTTTCGGATTCGTTACTTCTTCCGTTCCAATCCAAATGTGACCATTTGTCGGTGCTTCTAGCACATTCATACAACGTAAAAATGTTGATTTCCCTGATCCAGACGGTCCAATAATTGCTACTACTTCCCCTTTTTCAATCGTTGTTGTAATCCCTTTTAATACTTCGTTTTTTCCAAATGATTTATGAAGGTTTTCAATTTTAATCACTTTTCTTCATTCTCCCTTCAATTGCCTTCCCGACTAATGTAAGAATAATGACTAGCATATAATAAATTAGTCCAACAAAAAGTAATGGTTCAAGATATTTAAACGTCTCACCGCCTACAATGTAAGCACGGCGCATTAAATCGGTCGCTCCTATTACTGTTACTACAGCCGATTCTTTCGTAAGTGTCGCAAACTCGTTCACAAGCGCTGGTAATATATTTTTTAATGCTTGAGGGAAAATGATATTTCGCATCATTTTCCCGTAAGGAATCCCTAAAGCCATCGCTGCTTCTGTTTGTCCTTTATCAACCGCTTGAATGCCGGCACGAATTACCTCTGACATATATGCACCTGAATTTAAGCTAAATGCTAATACAGCTGCTACGAATGCTGGTATTTCATAACCAATTATTTGCGGGACACCGAAATAAATAATCATTAATTGCAATACAAGTGGTGTACCACGGAAAATTGATGTATAAAAATCTGCCGCTATATTTAATGCTCGTATTCTAGCAATTTTGCAAAGTGCTAATAACGTTCCTAAAATAAACCCAACTAACGCTGATACTGCTACAATTTTCAAAGTAACTTCTAGGCCTTTTAGTATATATGGTATCGAAGGCGTAATCGCCGAAAAATCTAAGTTCATTCTTTTCATTCCCCTCACAGAAAAGTGAAAGGCAGCTTACTTCTCGCTGCCAAACCATTTCTTCACTAATTTATCCATTTCTCCATTTTCTTGCATTTTTTTAATTACTTTATTAAATTCTGCTGTTTTATCACTGTTTTTCGGAAGGGCAATTGCTGCTCCTACTTCTTCTGGTGCTTCTTTAATTTCAATTCCTTGTAATTCTTTCATTTTTTCTAAATAATTTTTAGCAACTGTGTCTTCTATAATTGCAGCGTCAAAACGACCAGCTTTAATTTCTTGTACGATTTCTGGTATACGGTCACGTCCCTCAACTTTGAAATCTACTTGTTTTTTAAATTCTGCTGCTTTCTCTTCTTGAATAGATCCTGTTTGTACTCCTACTTTTTTTCCTTTTAAATCCTCTACAGATTTAATGTTAGAATCCTTTTTAGAAACGACCATGTTTTTTGCAACAAAATAAATATCTGTGAAATCAACATTATTTTTACGCTCTGCCGTTGGCGTCATACCTGCCATTACGAAATCAACTTTTCCTGAGCTAAGAGATGCTAATAAACCACCAAAATCCATATCTTTCACTTTCACTTCATAACCAAGTTCTTTTCCGATATATTTAGCAACATCAACATCAAAGCCGATAATTTCATCACTTTTTGAAGCTTCTACGTATTCATATGGTTTATAATCTGCTGAAGTCCCCATAACCAGTACTTTTTTATTTTTTCCAGTAGCTTTTTCTTCCCCATTACTACATGCGCTGAACATACTTACAATTAAAATAAGTGCAAACGATATTGATAATAACTTCTTCATCTTTCTTCCCCCTAATGATGTATATTTAAAAGTTTAATAGAATATTTATTCGATGTTTGTATTGTATCAGCACTTTCATTTTTATGCAATATATAAAATAAAAATAGATTTAAAAACACTATTAACAATGTTTAACATGTATAAAATAATGCATAAAATAACATGACTATGCATGTCCCATAAATTTTAATACTAAATAAAAAAGGCGGTACATCCACTTGATTGTGGACGTACCGCCTTTTTGCTTATTTTTATCCCGCTTTAACGGGCAGTAAGACTCCATCTCAACATTTAGCAAAAACAAAGAAGTTAGATGGGGATCAACTGCCCGTAAAAGCCCGATTGGTGAGGGCTGATAATCGGTGGGGATAAACCACCCCCACTGATTAAAGTTTCACTTTATAGTTCTTCACAATTCTCTTCGAAATAAGATTGTAGTTTTGCAATAACTTGCATTGGTTCATGACCTTCAATTTCATGACGTTCTACCATCGTTACAATTTTTCCATCTTTTAATAAAGCGAATGATGGAGAAGAAGGTGGATATCCTTCGAAATATTCACGAGCTTTTGCTGTTGCTTCTTTATCTTGACCTGCAAACACCGTTACAAGATGGTTAGGACGTTTATCATAATGTACGGAATGCGCAGCAGCAGGACGAGCAATACCACCTGCACAACCACATACAGAGTTTACCATTACAAGTGTTGTTCCATTTCTTTTAAACGCTTCTTCTACTGCTTCCGGCGTCGTCAATTCTGTATATCCAGCAGAGACAATCTCTTCACGTGCTTGGCGGACAACATCATTCATAAAAAAGTTAAAATTAATCAATCTTTTCCCTCCTCTAAAACTATCTATTTGTATCTTACCAGTTAATGTTTATGAAATACAAGTAAGTTTACTTGTATTTGGGTATAGAAAAGGTGTTAGAGCTCTTGCTCTAACACCTTTTCTTAATGGCCACGATGCTTTTGCTTTGCTTTTTGTACTTTAATTAAACGTCTTCTTTGTTTTTCAGCTTCTCGCTTCTCTTTAGACTGCACTTTCTTTTCTTGTTTATGCAGTTCATAAGATAAGCTAATTGCCTCTTGTGCCTTAGTAAAACGTTTTACATTTACTTCTTTTGCCGCTTGTCGTATGATACGTTTTATATTTTTTGGACGCTGTTTTTCTTTCACTTCCACACCGCATTTTGCAACGTGCTGGAAATATGCTAACATTGGACCATTCACAAATATAAGTACTTCTTCGTCTGACGGCTCCGTTCCAAAAATATGCCTTGCTCCATACAATTTCCCTGTTTCTTTACATGTAATGATTCCAACAAAAAATTGGCCATCGTAATATACTGTCAAATCCATTGACAGCCCCTCCTTTAAAAAAATTAGAAATACGGGACATCCCGGAGGGGAAGGTTACTGACATGAAATCATGCGTCTGGACTACCGACCAGAACTGTGTTTTTGTATTTCTTTCACTATTATTATATCTTTTTTTCCATAATTTTCATATATTCAGCAATCATTTTTTTATGCGATCCTACAATATATTCAGGTAGTTCTGTTAGTGGGAAGAATGTAAGCTGAACCGCTTCTTCTTTATTCATAACAAACTCCCCTTCATATTCCTCGGTATAATAGGCTGTCGTTACGGATTGAAATTCATCACCATTTGCTAATTTTGTAAAATAGTTCGCTCCAGAAAATACATTAATTAATCGTAAGTTCTTCACTTTTATTCCTGTCTCTTCATATACTTCACGGCAAGCTGTTTCTTCTGGTGATTCGCCAAGCTCCATTAATCCGCCAGGTAGCCCCCATTTTCCGTAAGGCTCTGTTCTTTGCTGTAATAATACATATCCATTTTCATTTATAACGAGTACAACAGCACCAACTAAAATTAAAGGGCGATGACCAACTACTTTTCGTAACTCCTCTACATATCCCATCGTATCCCTCCTTTTTCGTTGTCCACACTATTGTATCATATGTATGAAACGACAAAATGCGTATATTTTTCATTTTTTTAACAAAATATTTATTTTATGAGCTTCATCTACTGTAGCTAACATAATGGATTCGACTTCTGCACTCTTCTCTAGAAATTCTCTCGCCCACTCTTCTGTTTTTCCTACTAAAGCTAGAACATCTTGCTGAATCCTCCCATCCTTTACTAATACAAAAGAAACTGGAGATTTTTTTCCCGCCACTTTCAGATCAAGCCGCGAAACTGCTTCATATTCTGGATACCGAAATATAGAAACAACACCATTCGCTTCCCATAATGCTAATCTAATCGTTTGAATATCGCTCACATTTCGCATGCGAAGTTCCGAAAATAAATATTCCACCGTAATTCTCGCTTTTTTCAAATTGCTAAAATCAATGGAACCATTGTGTATAAGAATAATAGGTGCTGGCTCTAAAAAGCGTCTCCATCTATCCCATTTCAACATTAAGACTGAGCTTATAATGTGAAGTACAACGAGTATGAACGTTGTAATCATCGAGCCGAATAATCCCACTTTTTCATCAGATAATGCGTTAGAAATATTCCCACCAAGCAATAACACTAATACAACATCTAAAAAACGAAGTTGCGCGATGGACCTTTGCCCCATCGCTTTCGCAACTAATATTAAAAATATGTATGCTATAATAGCCCGAATAACCCATTCACTATTAGAAAGATGCCGTGCCCCTTCAAAAATATGCATATGCATCACTTTGCACTCCTTACCCATCTCAAACTGCTACTTTGCTTTAGTTTGCAACGTTTAAGAGCATATATGTAAAAAAGCTGATTCGTTTTTAAACGAATCAGCTTTTCTTACTTGACGGAAAACATATACTTTTTATACGTTTTTCGTACGGATAATATGAGACCCATCATAATCATATTCGAGAACAAGGAACTCCCCCCATATGATAAGAACGGTAATGCAATCCCTTTTACAGGCATTAATCCAACGATCATACCGATGTTTTGGAATATTTGAACCGTTAATATCCCAATTGATCCAGCACATAATAATGTACCGAATAAATTATCAGCAGAATAACCGATAATAATTGTTCGATATAGTAGTAATAGGAATAAGAATACAACTAACGCTGCTACGATAAATCCACCTTCTTCGGCAATTGTAGCGAAAATAAAGTCAGTATGCTTCTCAGGGATATAGACGTTCCCTTCGCCAAATCCTTTCCCTTCCATACCGCCACTACCTACAGCTAAAATCGATTGCTGTGTTTGATAACCTTGATCTGTATGTTCAAATGGATCTAACCAACCTAAAATACGTGATTGTTGGTGAGGTTTTAGTAAAGTAACTAAATTATTAAAGAAGAAATCCTCATACCTTACGTAAATAAATATTAACACAGATAATATGGTGACTGGAATAACTGTACATAACGCTATCAATTTCTTCTGAATACCTGACATAAATAAAATACATGCAATTGCAGCAGCATATAAGAACACCATCCCTGTATCCGGTTGGCTATATACAACAGCCATAGGCGGAAGGGATACAAGCACAATTTTACCTACTAATTGTAAATCCGTTTGGAATGTCCTTGCCATATACTGTGCATTATGTTTCACTGCTATACTTGCTACTACGAGAAGCAATGAAATTTTGAAAAACTCAGATGGTTGAATTTGTCCAACTAACGGAAATACAAACCATCTTTTTGCACCTAATTTTTCAGGTGTGAAAGTGGAAACCGGTAGTATTTTCAAAAGAATAAGTGAACCAAATCCGACGATATAAAGTGGCCAAGACAATTTTTGTAATTGATCTAAGTCGATGCTTGCAACAAGCAATAACAATACAACTCCAATTATGTAGTTCAAACCCTGTTTCATCGCAAAGTTTGCCTCTCCATATTGGCCAGTTTGCTGACTGCTATATATAGCAGCTATACTCGTAACACATAATGCTAACAAAATTAATATTAATTTTACATCTAAACTTTTTAGAAACTCGGTACTTCTTTTCATGACATCCTCCTGAAACATTGTTACAGCAAAATAAAAAACCAGGAGTCAACATTCTTCATGTTTTGACGACTGATTACACATTATCTATAAAACACTTATATAGAATAACTCTCTTTTTCATACAATACAATATATTATACTACAGTTTCGTCAGTAAGATTTGCCAAAAAAATTATTCTTTTCTTATTTTATATCCATATACCATATATCAGCAATGTATTTTCATAAATTCCTAATACATAATCGTTCATTGTAAGATTACTGGGGAAGATATTATACATATAGTAGGATGTAGATGAAGAAATAAGATGATAAAAAGCTCGCATAAGCGAGCTTTTTATTAATATACAGATGTATTATTTTCTGACGTATTTTCTAAAATTTCTTTTACACGTCCTAAGAACTTACCACAAATTAAGCCATCTAGTACACGGTGATCAAGTGATAAACATAAGTTAACCATGTCGCGAGCACCGAACATACCATTATCCATAATTACTGGGCGTTTTACAATTGATTCAACTTGTAAAATAGCCGCTTGTGGATAATTAATAATACCCATAGATTGAACAGAACCGAATGATCCTGTGTTATTAATTGTAAATGTTCCACCTTGCATTTCGTCCGCTTTTAACGATTTCGTACGTACTTTTCCTGCAAGCTCTGTAATTTCACGAGCGATACCTTTAATCGTCTTCTCATCCGCGTGTTTAATTACTGGTACAAATAGTTCGTCCTCTGTTGCAACAGCGATAGAAAGGTTAATATCTTTCTTCTGAACGATCTTATCGCCAGCCCACATTGAATTGATTTGAGGATACTCTTTTAACGCTTGCGCTACTGCTTTTACGAAGAAAGCAAAGAACGTTAAATTAAAGCCTTCGCGCTTTTTGAAATCACCTTTAATTGAATTACGGTATGACACAAGGTTTGTCACATCTACTTCAATCATCATCCAAGCATGTGGTGCTTCGTGTTTACTACGTAACATGTTCGCTGCAATTGCTTTACGCACACCTGTTACTGGAATTTCGATATCGCCAGGCATTGTTGGTACAGAAACTGGTTTTGCAGCTTCTACTTTTTGTGCTACTGGCGCTGCTTTTGGTGCTTCTGGACGCGCTTCTACTACTGCTGCTACCGCTTCCTCTTTCTTCGCACCTGCTTGCGGAATATTTCCAGATTCCACTAGCTTTAAAATATCTTTACGAGTGATACGGCCATTTGCTCCCGTACCTTCTACTAAATCTAAATCAACATTATGCTCACCTGCAAGTTTTAAAACAGCTGGTGAAAAACGTGGTTTTCCATCAGTTGGTTGTTTTACTTTCGGTGCTTTTTCAGACGTAGCTACTTCTGACTTTGGTTCTTCTTTTGTTTTTTCCTCAACAGCCGTCGCTGCTACTTCATCTGCGCCTTCTACTTGAATAACACAAACTACTTCACCTACAGCTAACGTCTCACCTTCACCAGCAATTAATTCTTTCACAATACCAGTGAAAGAAGATGGTACTTCAGCATTTACTTTATCAGTCATTACTTCTGCAAGTGGATCATACTTGTTTACATGATCGCCAACATTAACGAGCCATTTACTAATTGTACCCTCTGTAACGCTCTCCCCGAGCTGAGGCATTGTGATATTTTCTACAGCCATGTATAGTCCCCCCGATTAAAATTCCGCAAGTTCACGCATTGCTTTTTCAACTTTATCTGGATTTACCATAAAGAATTTTTCCATTGTTGGTGCATATGGCATTGCTGGAACGTCTGGACCCGCAAGACGTGCGATTGGCGCATCTAAATCAAACAGACAGTTTTCAGCAATAATTGCTGCCACTTCACTTATAATACTTCCTTCTTTATTGTCCTCTGTTACAAGAAGAACTTTACCTGTTTTAGAAGCTGCTTCAATGATTGCTTCTTTATCTAATGGATATACAGTACGTAAATCAAGAACATGTGCAGAGATGCCATCTTGCGCTAACTTTTCAGCTGCTTGAAGAGCAAAGTGAACACATAATCCGTACGTGATAACAGTAATATCATCACCTTCGCGTTTTACATCTGCTTTTCCGATTGGTAATACGTAATCATCCTCTGGCACTTCACCTTTAATTAAGCGATATGCACGCTTATGCTCAAAGAATAATACTGGATCTTCATCACGAATTGCTGCTTTTAATAAACCTTTTGCATCATACGGTGTAGAAGGAATGACAATTTTTAAACCTGGTTGGTTCGCAAACATCGCTTCCACAGATTGTGAATGATACAATGCACCGTGAACACCGCCGCCAAATGGCGCACGAATTGTAACTGGACAAGTCCAATCGTTATTAGAACGATAACGAATTTTTGCTGCCTCAGAAACAATTTGGTTTACTGCTGGCATGATGAAATCAGCAAACTGCATTTCAGCGATTGGACGCATACCATACATTGCCGCACCAATTGCTACCCCAGCAATTGCAGATTCTGCAAGCGGTGCATCAAGCGCACGATCTTCACCAAATTGATCATATAATCCGTGTGTCGCTTTAAATACGCCACCTTTTTTACCAACATCTTCACCTAAAACAAATACTTTCTCATCGCGTTCCATTTCTTCGCGCATTGCTAATGTAATAGCATCAATATAAGACATTACAGCCATGAAACGTTCCCCCCTATTCTGCGTATACGTGCTTCAATGCATCTTCAGGTGCTGCATACGGAGCATTTTCTGCATATTCTGTTGCTTCATTTACGATATGCATAATTTCGTCTAACATTTGTTTTTCAAATTCCTCAGTTAACACGCCAGCTTCTTTTAAATAAGCTGCAAATGTTATGATTGAATCTTTTTTCTTTGCTTCTTCTACTTCTTCTTTATCACGATAAACACGATCATCGTCGTCACTAGAATGTGCTGTTAAACGATATGATACTGTTTCAATTAAAGTTGGGCCTTCACCACGACGGCCGCGGTCTGCTGCCTCTTTTACAGCTTTATATACTGCAAGTGGATCGTTTCCGTCTATTGTATATCCAGGCATTCCGTAACCAATTGCACGGTCTGATACGTTTTTACATGCTAATTGTTTTTCAACTGGAATAGAGATTGCGTATTTATTATTTTCACACATGAAAATAACAGGTAGTTTGTGTACACCAGCAAAGTTTGCCCCTTCATGGAAGTCACCTTGGTTTGAAGAACCTTCTCCAAATGTAACGAACGTTACTAAATCTTTCTTTTCCATTTTTCCAGCTAATGCAATACCAACTGCATGTGGTACTTGCGTTGTTACTGGAGATGATCCTGTCACAATACGATTTTTCTTTTGACCGAAGTGACCAGGCATTTGACGACCACCAGAGTTTGGATCTCCAGCTTTCGCGAAAGCAGACAACATAAGCTCTTTAGCCGTCATACCGAACGCTAGTACAACACCCATATCACGGTAGTATGGTAATGCATAATCTTTCTCTCTATCAAGAGCGAATGCTGCTCCAACTTGTGCAGCCTCTTGTCCTTGACAAGAAATTACGAATGGAATTTTACCCGCACGGTTTAATAACCACATACGTTCGTCGATTTTACGTGCAAGTAACATCGTACGGAACATTTCTAATACTTGCTCATCACTTAAGCCAAGCTCTTCATGGCGCTTTTCTTTTACTTCTGCCATTTTTCATAACCTCCTAAATCCACATTTTTATGCGTGTAACGCTTTTCCATCTACAGCTAATGCCGCTTCACCAATCGCCTCAGATAATGATGGATGCGGATGAATTGTATGTGCTACTTCCCACGGTGTTGCATCAAGTACTCTTGCAAGACCAGCTTCAGAAATCATATCTGTTACATGTGGTCCAATCATATGAACACCAAGAATGTCATTTGTTTCTTCATCAACTACAAGTTTTACGAAACCATCTGATTCGCCGTATACAAGTGCTTTTCCGATTGCACGGAATGAGAACTTACCTACTTTTAACTTATAGCCTTTTTCTTTCGCTTCTTGTTCTGTTAAACCGACAGAAGCAACTTCTGGACTGCTATATACGCATTTTGATACCATAGAGTAATCAATTGGTGTAACTTCTTTACCAGCAATATGTTCTACTGCAACAATTCCTTCATGAGAAGCAACGTGAGCAAGTTGTAAGCCGCCGATTACATCTCCGATTGCGTAAATATGAGATTCTTTCGTTTGATAAAACTCATTTGTTTGAATGTATCCTTTTTCCACAACGATATCCGTATTCTCTAAACCAATATTTTGCGTATTGGCTTGTCTTCCTACAGATACAAGCATTTTTTCTGCTTTAAATTCTTTATTCTCACCGTTATGTTCAGCTTGAATTGTTACTCCGTTATCTTTTACCAATGTTTCTGGTAATACTTTTGCACCAGTTACCACTTTAATACCTTTTTTCTTGAATAGACGTTGCATTTCTTTTGAAACGTCCTGATCTTCTAGTGGTAATATCGTTTTCGCATACTCTAATACTGTAACTTCTACACCGAAGTCAGCAAGCATAGATGCCCACTCAATACCGATTACACCGCCACCAACGATAATAATTGAGCTAGGAAGCGTTTCCATTTTTAGGGCATGATCGGAAGACATTACATACTCTCCGTCTAATTCTAAACCTGGTAATGAATTCGGACGAGAACCTGTTGCAACAAGTACATTTTTTGGAATTAACATTTCATTCTCTTCTCCACTTGCAAGTTCAACTGAAATTGTCCCTGGCATTGGAGAGAAAATAGATGGGCCAAGAATACGGCCGATACCTTCAAACACATCAATTTTACCTTGTTTCATTAAGTGTTGAACACCTTTATGAAGTTGCGTTACAATCTTCTCTTTACGCTCTTGCACTTTCGCAAAGTTTAGTTCTACATTACTTGCAATAACTCCGAACTCTTCGCTTTTTTTAGCAGTTGCGTATACTTCCGCACTACGTAAAAGAGCTTTACTAGGAATACATCCTTTGTGCAAACAAGTACCACCAAGATTTTCTTTTTCAACAAGTGCAGTTTTTAAACCTAGTTGTGATGCTCGAATAGCAGCAACATATCCACCAGTACCGCCGCCAACGATGACTAAATCATATTCTCTTGCCATTATCTCAACCCCTAGCTACTGTTTGTTTTTCTCGTACAACATACTCTTTCGGCGCTTCTTCTTCACGTAATACACGAAGTGCTCCTTCTGCTAATGCTTGTAATTCATCTTCCCCTGGATGTACGATAACATCTGCAATCCAGTCAACACGTTCTTTTATTTCATCAACAAGAATTTTACTGTACGCAAGTCCACCAGTTAAAACGATTGCATCAATTTTCCCGTGAAGTACAGCGCTAGCTCCGCCAATCTCTTTTGCAACTTGATATGCCATTGCTTTATAAATAAGAGTTGCTTCCGGATCACCTTTTTCAACCATTTGTTCTACTTTGATCGCATCATTTGTACCGATTAGGCTTACAAGTCCACCTTGTCCAACAAGTTTTTTAACCATTTCGTCACGGTAATACTCACCAGAGAAACACATCTCCACTAATTGCCCTACCGGTACTGTACCCGCACGCTCTGGACTAAATGGGCCTTCTCCGTTTAAACCGTTATTCACATCAATAACTTTTCCTTTTTTATGAGCACCAACTGTAATACCGCCACCCATATGTGTAACTAATAAATTTAAATCCTCGTATTTGTGATTTAATTCTTCAGCCACTTTACGAGCAACTGCTTTTTGGTTTAATGCATGGAAAATACTTTTACGTTCCATACCAGCAATACCACTTATACGAGCAACCGGCTCCATTTCATCTACAACGACAGGATCTACTATAAATGCCGGAATATTTAATCCAGAAGCGATTTCATATGCTAAAATGCCTCCAAGGTTTGAAGCATGATGACCGCTAAACCCATTTTTCAAATCTTCTAACATCGAATCGTTTACTGTGTATGTTCCGCCTTCGATTGGACGAAGTAATCCCCCACGTCCACAAACTGCGTTTAACTTTGAAATGTTAATACCGTGAGAATGTAGAACTTCTAAAATCGTTTCTTTGCGAAACTCATATTGATCGATAATTCTCTTATATTTTCCAATTTGTTCTTCGTCATGACGAATAGTTTCTTCTAAAACGGGCCTTTCATTATCAAAAACACCAATTTTTGTGGATGTACTACCCGGATTAATAACAAGAATTCGATTTAAAGACACTGTTGCTACCTCCACTAATAAATTCAAAAGGAGGTGGAAACCTCATAAGAGGTAACCACACCTTTTGTAAAAGTAATATATGAATGATTAGCGACGGCTAATAATGTCGTGACCGTTGCGTAAGTATGTGCTACGAGAGTTTTTCAAGCTTGCAATGCGCTCTTCAGCTAAACGATCTGCTGCTACATAAGTTGCAATGCCATCGCGTTTTGAAATTTCGATTACTTTTGCAATTGTGTCATAAATAGACTCAACACGTTTTAGTGCACGTTCTCTATTGTATCCATATAATTCGTCTGCTACGTTAATTACACCACCAGCATTAATAACATAGTCTGGTGCGTATACAATACCCATTTCATGAATCATGTCGCCGTGACGATTTTCTTTTAATTGGTTATTTGCAGAACCTGCGATTACTTTTGCTTTAAGTTGTGGAATAGTTTCGTCATTAACTGTTGCGCCTAATGCACATGGTGCGTAAATATCACATTCAACACCGTAAATTTCATTTGGCTCAACTGCTGATGCACCGAATTCTTCTACCGCGCGTTGTACAGCTTCTTTATTAATATCTGTAACGATTAATTTTGCTCCTTCAGCATGTAAATGTTTGCATAGGTGATACGCTACGTTACCAACACCTTGAACAGCAATTACTTTTCCTTCTAAATTATCAGTACCGAAAGCCTCTTTCGCAGCTGCTTTCATACCACGATAAACACCGTATGCAGTTACTGGAGATGGGTTACCAGAAGAACCGAATGATGGTGAAATACCTGTTACAAAATCAGTTTCTTCGTGAATAATATCCATATCATCTACTGTTGTACCAACATCTTCAGCTGTAATGTAACGTCCGTTTAGTCCTTGAATGTATCGTCCTAATGCACGGAACATCGCTTCGCTCTTATCTTTACGTGGATCACCGATAATTACTGTTTTCGCACCACCTAAGTTTAAGCCGGCTGCTGCGTTTTTGTATGTCATCCCTTTTGCAAGACGCAATGCATCTTCAATCGCCGCTTCTTCAGAATCATATGTCCACATTCTTGTTCCACCAAGAGCTGGTCCAAGTGTTGTATCATGAATTGCGATGATTGCTTTTAAACCAGATTCTTTATCTTGACAAAATACTACTTGCTCATAATCATATTTTTCTAAGTATTCGAAGATTTCTAATGTCATTGTCGTTTCCCCCTAGTGTTTTACCCTGTTTGGTTTATTTTGAAGCAGTCGTAACTGCCAATGCTAATGAATATACTTTTGTTTCTGCTGAATCAGCACGAGATGTTAAAACAATCGGTGCTTTTGCGCCAGCAATCATAGCTCCTACTTTTGCATCCGCAAAGTATACGAGTGATTTGTATAGCACATTTCCAGCTTCAATCGTTGGGACGAGTAAAATGTCTGCTTTACCTGCTACATCACTTACTATGCCTTTATGTTCTGCTGCAATTTGTGATACTGCATTATCTAAAGCAAGTGGTCCATCAACGACACAATTTTTAATTTGTCCGCGGCGATTCATTTGAGTTAACATCGCGGCATCAATTGTCGCTTGCATCGCAGGATTCACAACCTCTACTGCTGCAATTGGTGCTACCTTTGGCAAATCTATTCCTATTGCCTGGGCAACTTCTACAGTATTCTGTATAATAGCAGCTTTTTGTGTTACATCAGGTGCAATGTTCATCGCTGCATCTGTAACAAAGATAAGACGATCGTAATTTGGAACTTCAAATGCTGCAACGTGTGAAAGTGCGCTACCTTTACGAAGTCCCCACTCTTTATTTAATACAGCTTTCAAAATATTTGCTGTTGGGATGTTTCCCTTCATAAGCACATCTGCTTCGCCATTTCTTACAGCTTTAACAGAAAGTTCTGCAGCCTCAGCACTTGACGCTGTTGCAATCACTTCAATGTGTTCTGAAGTTTGTAAACCATGTTCTTGTAGCATCCCCATTATTTTTTCTTGATTTCCATATAGACGAAATTGAGCTAGCTGTAATTTAATTGCTTTCGCTACAGCTTCAATTACTTCATGATCTTCAGCTACTGCTACAGCCACAGTTTTTTTAGGCTGTCCTGCTGCTTGATCAATTAAGTGTTCTAACTTCATATTTTGTAATCAACCCTTTCCGTCGTCCCTCGTCTATTTATAAAGCAAATACCGTGCCAACTTTCAAAAGTGGTCTTACCAATAATGAAAACGCATTCAAAATGCAGTAAAATCAATACTTTGGAAAATAACAAAACATTCTGTCTTGTTATGTCGCTTTTTGTATACCATGCAATAAATTGCACGGTACGCAATTTATTGCATGCTATTTTTTGCACACTCATACTTTTCTAGCTTGTAATATAAATTTCGAACCGAAATTCCTAATGCTCTTGCAGTTTTTGTTTTATTTCCATCAAACCTCTCTAAACATTCATGAATGATATGCCCTTCAAACTCTGTCACTAATTGTTCAAGTGGCTTTTCTTCTAATTCAGGTAATAAGTTATTTTGTTTTACCTCAGTCTGCTCTTCTGTATGTAAAGGTGGTAAATGATGGACATCAATATATATTTCGTTATAATTCATAAAGATAATAGCTCGTCCTAAAATATTTTCAAGCTCCCTCACATTTCCTGGCCATTCATATGATTGTAAATATGAAATAGCCGAATCAGTGAGCCCCTCTACATTCCGACCATAATCTTGGTTAATTTTTTGAATCAATCTGTCTGCAATTGCCGGTATATCTCCTTTTCGCTGACGAAGAGACGGAATGTGAATTGGAATTTTATTTAATCGATAATATAAATCCTCTCTAAACTCTCCTTCTAGAATGCCCCTTTCTAAATTCACATGTGTCGCTGCAATTACCCGGACATTTATAGGTATCGCTTTCGTTCCACCAACTTTTACAATTTCTTTTTCTTGCAACACGCGAAGGAGTTTCGCTTGCATATTTGCAGACAATTCTCCTATTTCATCTAAAAAGATACTACCGTTATTCGCTTCCTCAAAAAAACCTCGTTTTCCGCCTCTTTTTGCTCCTGAGAATGCACCTTCCTCATAACCGAATAATTCACTTTCTAATAAAGTCTCGGAAATGGCAGCACAGTTTACCCGGACGAATTTATTATATTTTCGATTACTTCCATTATGAATTGCATGTGCAAACAATTCTTTACCCGTTCCAGATTCTCCGCGTAGTAATACTGTTGCTGGTGTATTCGCTCCAAGTTTCGCCTGTTCAATAGCGGCCGTTGTTTCATCTGAATTTCCGACAATGTCATCAAATGAATATTTCGCTTCTAACGTTCGAATAATTTGCCTTGCTCTATTCAATTCATTTGTTAACTTTTGAATTTCTGATACGTCACGAATTACACCAACGCTTCCTTTCAATATCCCATCCACTATAACTGGCGCTACGTTTACAATTACATCACGCTTCTTTTGTCCAATCTTCATATGTATTCCGCGTACCGCCCTACGCGTTCGAAGTACTTTCATATGCATACTTTCACCTTCTACAATATCAGTTGTAGCCGGTTTCCCAATAATGTCCTCTTCTGTTAAACCTGTTAATTTCGTATAGGCAGGGTTAATTACTAATCCTCTTCCCTTTTCATCCACGACCGAAATTGCTTCCTCAGACGAGTTGATAATCGCCTCAAGTAACGTTTGAATCTCCTTTAAATCTGTAACTTCTTCCGCAAGATCTACAACCTCTGTTATATCTTTAAAAATCGCAAATGCTCCTTGTACCTCTCCTCCCTCTTTTAATATTGGAATACGGGTTGTAATAATTTTCTTTTCATTTTCTAATGTCAGTTCATAATTTACTTCTATTTGTTTCGTACGTATAATACGAAGCAACTTACTAGTCGGAATAACTTCTAAAATATATTTCCCTACCGCATCTTCTTTTTTATATCCGATAATACGCTCTGCACTTTTATTAAATAGGCGGACTTGTCCCTCTCGATCAATCACAATCATACCGTCATGCGTAGAATTTAAAATTAAATCCCCTTGCTGCGTCTGTTCTTCTAACTTTCCAATTAAACCTTCCTTCTCATGTGCTAATCTCGTAACAATTTTCGCAATATCACCTGGTATAAGAAGAGTATCTTTATGCTTTTTCTTTATTAAATCTTTATGTAAATCATCGTCACCCGTCATATCAAACATTACATCAATATGCATAGAAAGAAACGGCGTTACACTCTCTCCAATTGTAACCCCATATTCCTTAGCCATTTGTAATCCCTTTGCTATCGGATTTATATCAATAATTCCTATAATTTGAAATATATTTGAACTTTGTAACAGATTCAGCAGTGTACTACCACCTTCACCTGCACCAACAATTAAAACTTTTTGTTTCATATATTACACTTCCTCTCGAAGTATCTCTGCAAAATTTTTCACACCCTTATCTTACTCGTTCAGCCCCCTCTTGACAAACCCCCTTTTCATATAACATCATTGAAATAAACAAAATAATCTGAAAAGGAGCGTTTATATGCAGCGTTACCTTGCTCTATCATTAGCACTCATCCCTATTTCATTAGCTGTATTTGGCATTAAGTTAATGAGAGATACTGTATTCGGGATTCTATTTCCTCCACTCTCTATACTGTGGTTACAATTTTTAATTGGCGCTCTCTGCTTCGCGCTCGGGTTTTATATCTTCGGAGGCTTCGTCTTACACCGAGACCGTAAACGAAATAAAGTACAAGCTCGCTTTAAAAGATAGGAAAGCCCCACTATTTATAAATAAAAAATGAGACCGTTACACGCGGTCTCATTTTTTTATTGGCAATAACATTCTTGCCGTTTCAGGATAATCAGTAATAATCGCCGAAATATTCATATCAAAATATTTACGCATAAGCGTTTCTTCATTAATTGTATAAGGGCGAACCTCTACACCACTCTCCATCGTTAATTCAGCAACAGCATCTTGAAGATAACGATAATTAGGGTGCACTGCTGTAGCGCCCATTTTTTTCGCATACGCCCACGGACTATGCAAACCTTCGCGATATAAAATCGCTGTTTGAATATCAGGAGCCATCATATGACACCTTTTCATACTGTAGTGATTAAATGAAGAAAATATAACACGATCTTCTAGATTACATTTCCGTACAAGCGTTATAACTTCTTCCTCTAAACCTCTGTATGGAATTTTATTATTTTTCAGTTCAATATTAAGTAGCAACTCTGTTTTATCAATCCATTCTAACACCTCTTCTAAAAGAGGTATTTTACAAAAGCCTACTTTATCACCGAATTTATAGCTCGCATCTAATTTACATAAATCCTCATATAAATAATTACGAACCGCACCTTTTCCATTTGTTGTCCGGTCCACTGTTTCATCATGAATGACGACAACTTTTCCATCTTTCGTTAATTGAACATCAAGCTCAATTCCATCTGCTCTAAAAGATTCAGCTGCTTCAAATGAAATCATTGTATTTTCTGGGTACGTTCCCGCTGCACCACGATGTGCAAATATAAGAGTCATCCTCACTCCCCCAATCTTATGCTATACTATACGAAAAAGGAGGTACTTCTATGAGACCATTACAAATTTCTCCAGACACTGCAGTCCGCCTATCAAAAGCATTAGGTGTTCCACTTGAACAACTTATGCATATGCCGCAGCACATTCTAATTCAAAAGTTAGTTGAATTAGAAAAACAAAATAAAGACGAAGAATAATACAGTCCTGTTTTGCAGGGCTTTTTATTATTTTCTATTATATCACGGATGACTTCCCTACTAAAATCCTTTAACAGATGTACTACGATGCGATTTAGCCGTTCCTTCATCATTTAATAATGAATTACATCTTTTCTTTTTTGTTACACGTCATAAAGAAAGCAGACTATTTATTTATAAGTCCCATTGCGTCCTTAAGACACGATAATAAAAAAACTAGAAGCCCCTTATATTATTTTTTATTGAACGTGCGGAGTATCCCCTGATTCGTACAGTTCTTTCGCTTTTTCCTCCCCGAATGTAGTTAAAATATAATGTTGCTCTTCTGCCGCATCCATCGCTCTAGTCGCTTTACAAGTGCTACCTTCTTGGGTATCCGAGAAATAATTGTGATCTTCTACAATTTGACTAAAATCTTTTTTCGCCCATCTATCAGTAATCTCTAAAAGCTCATTTTTTTTCGCAAAGCCACTCTTATTTATGATATTTTTTAATTTTTCAGCATTATTTTGAATCATTGGAATGGATTCTGATTTTCGTTCTGCCACTACTTTTTGATGAGTCATATGATGCATCACTGTAATGACTTCGCTTTCAGTAGAATTTTCAGTAACATACACATCAACAAAGACTCCATCTACCTCTCTACCTACTATCGTTGGATCTTCTTTTTTATCTATTTGAGCATTCACTTCTTTATCTACTGGATTATCGGCAAGTTCTAACATTCCAAATGTAACTGCACCAGCAAGAACTCCCATAGCTGCTACTATTCCTAGCCAAGTTAATATTTTATTTTTCATTCCCCTTCTCCCTATCAATACCTATTTAATTATCTTATAAAAAAACTCACTTATATGTAATATTACTAAAAACAGGATTTATCTTCCATGATATCAAATGATCTCTTGTTCTCAATAAAATAAAAAGACCAACGAATTCTAAAATTCATTGGTCATTAAATAAAAAGTTCATTGGTTTTACATTTAATATCGAGTATAAATTTAAAGAATGATTAAGCTTTACTAAAACTTAAATCCCTTACTATCTTTACTCTCAGCTAGCCTTATGTTCAAGTCTAAGCTTATCCGCAACCATAGCGATGAACTCGGAATTCGTAGGTTTTGCTTTTGACATGGATACTGTATAACCGAATAAGGACGAAATAGAATCAATATTCCCACGACTCCATGCTACTTCAATTGCGTGACGGATTGCACGCTCGACGCGGCTTGCTGTTGTATTATATTTCTTCGCGATATCTGGATACAATACTTTCGTAATAGATCCAAGTAATTCGATATCATTGTACACCATAGAGATTGCTTCCCTTAAGTACATATACCCTTTAATATGAGCAGGTACACCGATTTCATGAATGATACTCGTAATGCTCGCGTCTAAGTTTTTCGGTTTTCCATCTATTGTAGTTGCTGAACGGAAAGATGGAAGTGGACGTTTAATGGTAGCGTTCGCCTTACCGCTCACTTGACGAATATGACTCGTTAAATTCTCCATATCAAATGGTTTTAATATGAAATATGAAGCACCTAAGTCAACTGCTTTTGTCGTCACATCTTCTTGTCCAAATGCTGTCAACATAATTACGCTAGGCTGTCTTAGCCTTTCAATATTTCGCATTTTCTCTAGTACAGCTAAACCATCTAAATGTGGCATAATAATGTCTAAAACAAGTACATCCGGCTGCTTATCATTTAATAAATTTAAACACTCTTGACCATTATAAGCAGTACCGATTACTTCCATATCATCTTGAGCAGCTACGTAACTCTCTAGCATTGATACTAATTCTTTATTATCATCCACAAGACAGACTTTAATTTTCTCCACAGCTTTTCCTCCCTTACCGAATCGATTCTCCGACATGTGTATCCTTCTAGGCTACATGAATTGTTCGACAATTGTGTGAAAATTCCCTTTTAAAGTTTGTTACTTTCCGATAAAATCACAAAAAAATATGTTTATCGTTCATTTATTCCCTTTCGCAACACATTCCATCATAGAAATACAACGAAACGTTCAACCCTTTTCTTTTATTTTACAACAAAAAACACCTCTTGCGGAGCTTTTACAAAATTTCAACGAATTTTTCAACAGAAAAGCGAGCTAATTAATAATTAGCTCGCTTTTCTTTCTTGTTCATAAATGTTAATTCCAGCCTCATGTAACATCCATTCAATATGAACACCATATCCTGATGTTGGATCATTTACAAATACATGTGTAACAGCACCAATTACTTTCCCGTTTTGTACAATTGGACTTCCGCTCATGCCTTGTACGATACCACCCGTTTTCGCTAATAAACGTTTGTCTGTTACTTTTATTACCATGCCTTTTGTAGCTGGAAACTTTTGCGGTACTGTACTTACAACTTCAATATCAAACGCTTCCACTTTATCTTTATCAATAACTGTTAATATTTTTGCCGGTCCCTCTTTTACTTGATGAGATAGTGCAATAGGCATCGCTTTATCCATTACGCCATTTGGTATATTTGTATTTAATTTCCCGAATATACCAAATGGACTATTTATTGTAATATTACCAATCACTTCACGATCTGGTGAGAACCTCGCTAATTTCTCTCCTGGATTCCCATGACTACCTCTTTCAATTGATGTAACTGTCGAACGCATAATTTGTCCATCTTCGACTTGAATCGGCTTTTTCGTATCGTTATCAGAAATGACATGACCAAGTGCCCCATATTTCATAGAATCAGGATGAACAAATGTCATTGTTCCGATTCCAGCTGCCGAATCACGAATATATAAACCAATACGATAAGACGATTCTCCACTGTCTTTTTGTGGTGTTAACTTAGTGCGAATATGTTTTCCATCTCTTAACAAAACAAGATTAAGCGGTTCACCTGTTTCACCACTATTATGAATAAATGGTGCTACATCACTCATCCTTTCAATTGTTTTACCATTAATTTCAGTAATCATATCTCCAATTTGCACACCAGCTGTTTCACCAGGAGATACTTTCCCTTTTTCAGTTTGAATTAAATGATGGCCTACAACAAGTACCCCTTTTGTATTTAACTTCACACCAATTGATTGTCCACCTGGAATAACTTTAAAATCTTTCAATACTTTCACATTTACTTTTTTCACTGGAAAACCAGCAAGCTGAAACACCATATCTGCTTCACCATTTTGATGAGGATTTACCATAAGTCCTTGTTTTCGTTCATTGGAACTTACTGTAAACACATGACGATCTGTAGATGAAGCTTGAAAAACTGGTAATGAAGCTATTTCTGATTGTTGCCCTTCAAAAACAACAAGTTGCTTCGGGGATGAAATAAACGTCCGAAGCGGTTTAAAACACCCAATAAAAACTAAAGAAACAAGGAGACAAAGACCTATTATTTTGCGAAATCTTTCTAATCTCAATTTGTTCACTCTCCTCGCTCCTACCCCACATTCAGCCTCTTGGCTTCACTTTTTAATCTCTCCTTGCAGTGCTTTATTTATAACCGGAAGAATTAAGAAATCATTATTTGAGAAAAAAAGCTATCCATTACTGGATAGCCTCTGCTGTCTGTTTAAAATGATGCGCTTGCGTAAGTAATTCTTTCGCATGTTCTGTCGTTAAATCTGTAATTTCCACACCAGAAATCATTCGAGCTATTTCTGTTACTTTATCCTCCATAGTTAAAACGGTAACTGATGTAATTGTCCGATCATTCGCTACTTGTTTTCGAATAAATAAATGTGAATCCGCCATTGAAGCTACTTGAGGTAAGTGCGTAATACAAAGTACTTGCGAGTTTACTGATACTCGATAAATTTTTTCCGCAATAGCCTGTGCAACCCGACCACTTACACCAGTATCCACTTCATCAAAAATAACAGATGCAACACCTTGATGCTTAGAAAAAATGCTTTTTAAAGCTAAAATAATACGAGATAACTCTCCGCCAGAAGCGACCTTTGAAAGTGGTTTTAGCGGCTCACCTGGATTTGTTGAAATATAAAATTCCACATGATCGTAGCCATCCGCCGTAAGTCTTACCGGGGCACCCTCAACAAGAGGCTCTTCAGCATTTCCTTCTCTCTTCATGATTCTCACTTCAAATTTTGTTTTCTCCATATATAATTCTTTTAATTCTTGATGAATGGCATTTGTAAGATGCTCTGCAAGCTCATGACGCATATTACTTAACGACGTTGCTTCTTGCAGAATAACACTTTCTAATTCCTTTAATTGCTTCTTCGTCGTTTCAATATGAACGTCTTTATTTTCAATCGTAAAAATTTCTTGTTCAATTTTATCAGCATACGCTAAAATCTCTTCTACAGTATTTCCATATTTTCTCTTTAGCATACGAATTTCATTTAAACGCGTTTCAATTTCGTCTAAACGCTTCGGATCATATTCCATCATATCGAGCTTTTCTCTAAGTTGATATGCAACTTCTTCTAATAAGTAGTAGCTATTTGCAATTGAATCATGATTTCCTTGATAAACTTCATCTAAATGTGTAATACTCTCCATTTGTCCCATTGCGCTTCGTACATTATCTAACCCTTGTCCGTCAGCGCTTAATGAGCGATATGCATCGCCTAATGCTTTATAAATTTTTTCAAAATTAGAAATTCGCAATCGTTCTTCAGTTAATTCAATTTCTTCATCCATCTTTAAATCCGCCTTACTGATTTCTTCATGCTGGAATTGAATTAAATCTAAGCGATGCGCCATTTGTTGTTCATTTTCACTTAACGATTTTAACTGTTTTTTTAATTTCTCATAGTCAGCGTATACATTTTGATATATACCCAATTGTTTAACAATGCGATCTCCATCAAAATGATCAAGCATAAATAGATGACGCTCTTCATTCATTAAATCTTGTGTTTCGTGCTGCCCATGAATATCAACAAGTGTTTTTCCAATTTCCTTTAATATACTAAGGGTGACCAGTTTCCCATTTACACGACATACACTTTTTCCGTTTGCAGCGATATCACGCTTCAAAATAATCATGCCGTCTTCTATTTCTATATCCAACTCTTCTGCCTTTTCAATACACGGATGCTTATCATCTTCTACATAAAATAGCCCTTCTATCTCAGCTTTTTCTGTTCCGTATCGAACAAATTCCGCTGAACCACGGCCACCTACAAGTAAACTAATCGCATCAATAATAATCGATTTTCCGGCCCCTGTTTCACCACTTAAAACCGTTAACCCTTTTTGAAAAGAAATATTTAATGCCTCAATAATAGCAAAGTTTCTAATCGATAATTCCGATAACAATGCCCCATTCACCTCGTTATAAACTAATCCCCTATTAAGGGCTTTTCTCAGTTCTTCATTCAAATAGTCAAACTATATGTTTGTATGTATAAATTACTTTTCTAACCGCTCCATTGTACCAAACATTCGTTTTACGGGTCAATCCACCTATTTTCTAATTTTATTCAAAGAAAATATTATATTACAATTAAGAATTCACATTTTTAACCAATAAAAAAATCCTGTTCACTTTCCACTTTACAGAGGAAAGTAAACAAGATTTTTTTTACAACATATTTAAGAAACGATCAGAGACAACACCTGTATCTTCAGGTGTACGGCAAATAATTAAGCAAGTATCATCACCACAAATGGTTCCGATGATCTCATCCCACTCTAAATGATCAATAAGTGCTCCAAGTGAATGAGCGTTACCAGGCAGTGTTTTTAGCACAAGCATATGTCCTGCCGTGTCTAATTTTACAAATGAATCCACTAGATTGCGTTTTAATTTTTGTAACGGGTTAAATCGTTGATCTGCTGGCAAGCTATATTTATAGCGCCCATCATGTAATGGCACTTTCACTAAGTGCAGTTCTTTAATATCGCGCGATACTGTTGCTTGCGTTACATTAAATCCCTCATTACGTAAAATATCAACTAATTCATCTTGTGTTTCAATTTCTTTGTTCGCAATAATTTCCCTGATTTTAATATGGCGCTGACCTTTATTCATACATTTGCACCTCACACTATCTCTTACCATAGTTTAAACATTGGTATACTTCACTTATTTATGTTAACTTATAATTCGTTGCTTGTACACAATTGTTTTTACAATCATTATACAATTACAACAAAAAGAGGAACAACATATGTTATTCCCCTTTTCCTTTTTGTTTTAGGACATCATGCGCCTCTGTAACTACTTGCTCAACAGAAACTGGAGAATGATTTTCGCCATTCTCACGTTCACCATGCCATTTCAGATGAACTAAAAATTCAATATTACCATCCCCGCCCGTAATTGGTGAGAATGTTAAACCTTCTACGTCGTATCCTTCTTTTATAGCAAAGTCGACAATCATTTCTACGACAGCCTCATGTACTTTTCGATCACGAACGATACCTTTTTTCCCAACTTGCTCTCTTCCAGCTTCAAACTGTGGTTTAATTAACGCTGCTACATCCCCATTAGGCATAAGCATTGTTTTTAAAACCGGCAGTATAAGCTTTAATGATATAAATGAAACATCGATACTAGCAAATTGCGGTAAACCACGGTCTAAGTCTGCTGGTGTCACGTAACGGAAGTTTGTCCGTTCCATTACGACAACACGCTCATCTTGACGCAATTTCCACGCAAGTTGATTGTATCCTACATCTAATGCATAAGATAATTTCGCTCCGTTTTGAAGCGCACAATCTGTAAAGCCACCAGTTGATGAACCAATATCTATCATAACTTTATCTTGTAAATCCAGGTGAAATGTCTCTAATGCCTTTTCAAGTTTATAACCACCACGGCTTACATACGGCATAACTTGTCCCTTCACCGTAATCTCTGTATCTTGTGGGATCTTCTCTCCTGGCTTATCAAGTCTCATCTCATTCGCATATACAAGTCCGGCCATAACGGCGCGTTTTGCTTTCTCACGTGTTTCTATAAGCCCTCGCTCTACTAATAGTACATCTACTCTTTCTTTTTTTGCACTCATTTGTTACGCCCTTTTTTGTTTTGATGGAATCATTGTATGAATACGGTCTACAACAGCATCTGTCGTTAAACCAATTTCTTCTAATAATTTTGTTACACTACCGTGCTCTATGAAACGGTCTGGAATACCCATTCGTTCAATTAACGCACTATGGTACCCGTTCTCAGATGCAAATTCAACTACTCCCGTTCCAAAACCACCAATTAAACAAGCTTCTTCAATCGTTAAAATCGGTATATTTTTCCCTAAGAGATCATGTAAATATGCTTCATCCATCGGTTTAATAAAGCGAGCGTTCACTACTTTTACTGAAACTCCAGCCTTTTCAAGACGCTCAGCTGCTTCCATTGCCATTGGTATTGTCGTACCAAATGTTAAAATAGCCGCTTGTGTACCTTCTTTTAACGTTTCCCAAGTACCGATTGGAATCGCCTTTAATTCTTCATCCATATGAACACCAAGTCCATTACCGCGCGCATAACGCAATGCGATTGGTCCATCTTCATATTGCATCGCCGTATATACTAAATGTTGCCCTTCATTTTCATCTTTCGGCATCATAAGTACCATGTTCGGCAAATGACGTAAGAATGAGATGTCAAATACACCTTGATGCGTTTCACCATCTGCTCCTACTAAACCAGAGCGATCGATTCCGATGAAGACATTTAAATTTTGGCGGCATATATCATGAACAACTTGATCATATGCTCTTTGTAAAAATGTTGAATAAATCGCTAAGAATGGCTTCATTCCTTGCGTTGCCATACCCGCCGCCATTGTTGTAGCATGCTGTTCTGCAATACCTACATCAATCATACGATCGGGGAATTCTTTTTGGAATTTCTCAAGTTTCGATCCAACAGGCATTGCAGGTGTAATTGCAACGATACGCTCATCCGTTCTCGCTAGCTTAAGTACTGTATCACTAACAACAGCACTCCATGCTGGTGCAACTTCTTTCGGTTTAACGAAGTCACCTGATTCAATTTTATAAGGCCCTGTTCCATGCCAAGTTCCAATAACATCACTCTCAGCTGGTTTAAAACCTTTTCCTTTTTTCGTAATAACATGAACAAGCACTGGGCCTTTTGTTTTCTTTGCATATTGCAACGTTTCGAATAACTTTTCATAATCGTGCCCATCAACTGGACCTAAATATGTAAAGCCTAATTCTTCGAAAAAGACACCGGATACTAGTAAATATTTAAGACTATCTTTTATTTTCTCTGCTGTCGCAGCAACTTTCCCACCGACTGCTGGGATTTTCTTTAATATATACTCTAGTTCATCTTTTACCCAATGGTATTTCCCTGCGGTACGTAGACGTCCAAGTACATTATGAAGCGCACCAACGTTTGGTGCAATTGACATTTCATTATCATTCAAAATAACAATCATGTCCGTTTTTTCATGTCCAATATGGTTCAATGCCTCTAAAGCCATTCCGCCGGTTAGAGCACCATCTCCAATGATTGGTATAACATATTCTTTCGTTTTCTTTAAATCACGTGCTAGAGCCATTCCCATTGCAGCAGATAATGATGTCGAGCTATGGCCAGTTTCCCATACATCATGCTCACTCTCGCAACGTTTTGGGAAACCACATAGACCTTGATATTGCCTTAATGTACCGAATTCCTTTGCACGTCCTGTTAAAATTTTATGTACATAGGATTGATGTCCTACGTCCCATAAAAATTTATCTTTCGGACTATCAAATAATTTATGCAGAGCAATTGTGAGTTCTACTACACCTAAATTAGGTGCAATATGTCCACCTGTTTGAGAGAGCTCTTCAATTAAAAACTTACGAATATCCTCACTCAATCCCTCTAGTTCACCGATAGACATATCTTTCAAAAAACTAGGGTTTTGAATTTGCGTTAGATCCACATGGATCACTCACTTTCATTTCATAATCTGTCAACATGTCAAATATTATAAAAAACATTTACACAAAACAAGAAATTATCTTTTTTTTATTTTTCACCTTGTCCTGCAATTAACCAGTCTATTGCGCCCTAATCCTATTATAAACCATATTTCTTTAGGCGATGAAAAAAATAGCCGCTAACACGAAGTGATAACGGCAATGTAATCTACATATATTTTTGCCAATAACAAGAAAAGAAAAACCTTTTCCTACATTTATATCATAAAATGATGAATGACTCAACAAATGGAAACGCTGTTATATTAGTTATTACGTTTTGCAATCAAATCGCAAATAGATAGTAAATATTCATCTTGTAATTGCAAGGAACGAATAGCACCTTTTGCTTTTGCAATTGTTTCTTCTAAAATATCCTTTGCTCTATCTACAGTAAATAACGTCGTATATGTGCTCTTTTCGTTGGAAACATCACTACCAATCGGTTTTCCAATCTCTTCTTCGGTTCCTTCCACATCTAAAATATCATCTCGAATTTGGAAAGCTAGGCCGATATATTTTGCAAACGCAAGTAACTTTTCTTCTTGTTCTTCTGTGGCATCAGAAAGTATCGATCCTGCAAGTACAGCGAATTCAAGTAGTTTCCCAGTCTTATGCTTATGAATATACTCCAACTCATCAATCGTAAGCTGTTTCCCTTCAGCTTCCATATCTGCCACTTGTCCGCCAACCATTCCTTCTGGTCCTGCCGCTTTTGCAAGCTCAAGTACAAGTCTTACTTTTTTTTCAGCAGAGATTTCCTTTTGTTCATATGCCATAATAACTTGAAAAGCATACGTCAACAAACCATCGCCTGCTAAAACTGCCATCGCTTCACCAAATACTTTATGATTTGTGGGCTTACCTCTTCTTAAATCATCATCATCCATACAAGGTAAATCATCATGAACTAACGAGTATGTATGTATCATTTCAAGAGCACAAGCTGCACCTATTCCAAGATTTTTTTCTTTACCAAACGCTTGTAATGTCGCAAATAAAAGTAACGGGCGGAGACGCTTTCCACCCGCTTCCAAAGAATATGCCATCGCTTCACGAAGTACATTTGGACATTGTAATTCATTTGCATAGCTTACAAGCTTCTCTTCTACGAAAGTTTTACTTTCTTTCAAAAAAGTATCAAAAGCAATAGTCACTATGCTTCATCTCCTAAAGCAGTAAACGGTTCAAGCTCTCCATCTTCCCCAAGAATAACTGCCATTTGTTCTTGTACGTTCTTCAACTTCTCATCACAAAGCTTAGATAATTCCATACCCTCTTTAAAATAAGAAATTGCTTCTTCTAAAGGTACGTCACCTTGCTCTAGCTTAGAAACGAGGTGCTCAAGTTGCGAAATTGCCTCTTCAAAGCTTAATTTATTTTCCATTATTCAATTCACGCTCCTCTATGCCTGATACGCTACAATCTAGTATTCCATCTTGTAATTGAACTGAAACAGCATCTCCAAGGCTGACATCTTTCACACTTTTTAACACTTGCTTCTCTTCATCATATACAAGCCCGTACCCTCTCATCATTACTTTAAGCGGACTTAACGCTTCAAGTTTTTGAGCAGCTCTTACAAAGGCAAATTCTTTCGTTTGAAGTAATGTTTGCATTTCACGTTGCAATTGCTTTTGCAATGTTTCAACCGCTACCTTCGTTTGCATAATTTTTTGAGCTGGGTGGTGCTTCTCTAAATAAAATGAAAGCTGTTTTAACTGATTTACCTTTTTATCAATATAGCGCTCTTTCGCTAAAACAAGCTGTTCTAACGCTCTATCTAATTGCTCTTCTTTTTGCTCATATACTTGTCTTGGATAACGGAACGCATAAGATTTTTGCAATACTTGTAGTTTTTCTTCTTTTTTATGTACTAACTCTCTCATTGCTCTTTGCAATCTTAGAGTTCTTTGTAATACCTTTTCTTGTAACTCTATAATGTTAGGCGCTGCCAGCTCAGCTGCTGCAGTCGGTGTTGGCGCACGTAAATCGGCAACAAAATCCGCAATTGTAAAGTCCGTTTCATGGCCTACTGCCGAAATAATAGGGATCTCACTCTTAAAGATTGCCCTTGCTACCATTTCTTCATTGAAAGCCCATAACTCTTCAATAGAGCCTCCCCCTCGCCCAACGATTAGGACATCTATCTCTCCCATTTCATTCGCTGTACGAATCGCTTGTACAATTGAGGGAGCTGCTGACTCCCCCTGTACAAGTACCGGAAACACAATAACATTTCCAATTGGATAACGACGTTTAATCGTTGTTATAACATCACGAATCGCTGCCCCTGTTGGCGACGTAATCACACCTATTGTTTTAGCATAAGGAGGAATTGTTTTTTTATAAACTTGAGAAAACAAACCTTCTTCCTCTAAACGAACCTTTAATTGTTCGTAAGCTAAATGCAGGTTTCCGACTCCGTCAGGCTGCATGTCTTGAATATAAATTTGATAAGAACCACTCGCCTCGTAAACGGAAATTTTCCCTTTCACAAGTACCTTCATCCCATTTTCAGGTCTGAATTTAATATTACGATTATGACCCGCAAACATAACCGCTGCGATTCTTGCATTTTCATCTTTCAATGTAAAGTACATGTGGCCACGACTATGATTTTTAAAGTTGGAAATTTCACCTTTTAACCAAACAGACTGCAAATGCGGATCATATTCTATTTTTGTTTTTATATAGCGTGTTAACGCTGTAACGGTTAAATATTGTTTTTCCATTTCTCTCTCCTCATAGCCGACTCAAATTATTTACAAACGACACCTGCACGCTTAGCAGATTCAACAGTATTATGAAGAAGCATTGTGATCGTCATTGGACCAACACCCTTTGGCACAGGTGTAATGTAACCTGCAACATCTAACACGTTGTCAAAGTCAACATCACCACAAAGTTTACCTGTTTCTAAACGGTTCACACCAACGTCGATTACAACCGCTCCTTCTTTAATATAATCAGCTGTTACCATTTTAGGTCGTCCAACAGCTACGATTAAAATATCAGCTAACTTCGTTAACTCTTTCATATTTTGCGTTTTAGAATGACAATATGTTACAGTTGCATTTTCATTTAAGAACAATTGCCCCACTGGCTTGCCGACAATATTACTTCTTCCAATTACTACAACATGTTTTCCTGAGATATCAAGATTTGTTTCTTTTACTAATTCTACGATACCGTGCGGTGTACATGGAAGGAATGTATCTTGTCCCGTCATCATACGTCCCACGCTGATTGGGTGAAATCCATCTACATCTTTTTCTGGTGAAATTCTTTCAATGATAGCTTTTTCTTCAATATGTTTTGGTAAAGGTAATTGCACTAAAATGCCATTAATACGGTCATCGCCATTTAAGCGATCGATTTCAGCAAGCAAACGCTCCTCAGTAATTGTTTCAGGAAGTTCAATTAGCTCTGAATAGATTCCTACTTGTTCACAGCCCTTTTCTTTTCCTTTTACATAAGAACGAGATGCTGGATCTTCTCCAACTAGAATAACTGCTAATCCTGGTACAATCCCTTGCTCTTTCAACTTCACAACTTCTTCTGTTAATTGTGCTCGTTTTTTCTCCGCAACTTCATTTCCTTTGATGATTACTGCTACCATTTTAAGATTCCCCCTTAAAGAAATTACAGTGTATCTTTTATATTAGATAAAACGCCGTTAATAAAACGACGAGATTCCTCATCCCCAAATGTTTTAGCAATTTCAATCGCTTCGTTAATTGTTACGTTGTGTGGAATTTCTTCCATGTATTTCATTTCATACACAGCTACACGTAAAATACTGCGATCAACAATACTAATACGCTCCAGCTTCCATTTTTTTAAGTTTTGACGAATCGCTTCATCAATTACTTCTTTATTTTCTACAAAACCTACTACAAGTGATTCTAGAAAATCATTTGTTTCTTCACCTTCATCTAGCGTGTTTTCCACCGCTACTTTCGGTTCTAATTCACCTGTAATATCCATTTGGTATAATGCTTGCATAGCTCTTTCTCTAGCCGTCCTACGTTTCATTGTAACTCTCCTTTATGCTTCAAGTCTTTCCTTATGCTTTGTTATATTATTATAATTTATAAGCCGTCAATTCACTTACTCTTACAGTTTTCATTGATTTTCCAACCTTATAATACAATGATAATAACACAATTTATCGTTTCACACACGGGTTACAAGGCTGAAAAATAATAAAAAGATTAACTTCAAGTTCCATATCTTATCACAATGTACGTTTTTTGGAAAAACGAAACATCTTCTTTTTGATTTCTTATTTTTTGAAATAGTATAATAATTAGAGGGTTTTAATTTGTGAAGAAATGAAACGATAAAAAAGATGCCTATGTTACTAGGCACCTTTTTCATTCTTACACTGGTTCAATTTCTGTTTTTTGTGTTTCGAATGTTACGCCAACGATGTGAACATTCACTTCTTTTGGCTCAAGCCCTGTCATTGTAAAGAGTGCCTGGCGAATGTTGTCTTGAATCTTTTGTGCAACAACTGGAATTGCTACGCCAAAATACATTACAACATAAAGGTCAACGATAATATCTTCGTTTGCTAATTCAACCTTTACACCTTTACCATGATTTTTCTTACCTAACTTCTCAACAACATCTGTAGCAAAATTACCACGCATTGCCGCTACACCTTCTACTTCAGCAGCTGCAATACCTGCGATTACTTCAATTACTTCTGGTGCAATTTCTACTTTACCAAGAGTTGTATCTTGACCCATATCTAACATATGTTCAGCCATGAAAAAAAACCTCCTTTAATGTATCACTGCGTCACAAGTTCATGCTCTTCCAAAAACTTCGTATTAAACTCACCTTTTACAAAATCAGGATGATCTAGCAATTGCAAATGGAACGGGATTGTTGTATGTACGCCTTCAATGACAAACTCACTGAGTGCACGCTTCATTTTTGCAATTGCCTCTTCACGTGTTTTTCCGTGAACAATTAATTTAGCAACCATCGAATCATAGAAAGGTGGGATTGAATATCCCGGATATACAGCTGAATCGACGCGAATACCAAATCCGCCTGGTGGCAAGTACATTTCTACTTTACCTGGGGATGGCATGAATTTTTTGGCAGGGTTTTCCGCATTAATTCGGCATTCAATTGCCCAACCATTAAATTGTACTTCTTCTTGCTGTAACGATAACTTTTCTCCAGAAGCAACACGAATTTGTTCTTTAATTAAATCCATCCCTGTTACCATTTCAGTAACTGGATGCTCAACTTGAATTCTCGTATTCATCTCCATGAAATAAAAGCTTTTCGTTCTATATTCATAAATAAACTCAACCGTACCAGCACCTGTATAATCAACCGCTACCGCCGCTTTAACTGCCGCATCACCCATCTGCTTGCGAACATTTTCATCAAGTGCAGGTGATGGACTTTCTTCTAGTAGTTTTTGCAAGCGGCGCTGAATTGTACAATCACGCTCTCCTAAATGAATGGCATTTCCATGTGTATCTGCCATTATTTGAATCTCAACATGGCGGAAATCTTCAACGTACTTTTCTAAGTATACACCAGGGTTCCCAAAAGCGGTACTAGCTTCTTGCTGTGTAATTTGAATTCCTTTTACAAGCTCTTCTTCATGGCGTGCAACACGAATACCTTTTCCGCCGCCACCTGCAGTCGCTTTAATAATAACTGGATATCCAATTTGATTAGCAAGCTCGATCGCTTCTTCGGTATTTTTAATAATCCCTTGTGAACCTGGTACAATCGGAACCCCTGCTTCTTTCATTGTATCACGAGCAACGTCTTTTGTGCCCATCTTTGAAATAGCTTCTGGACTTGGACCGATAAAAATCAAGTTACATTCACGGCATAGCTCTGCAAAATCTGCATTCTCTGCTAAAAATCCGTATCCTGGATGAATAGCATCGCAGCCTGTTAACTTCGCAACACTAATAATGTTCGTCAAATTTAAATAGCTTTCTTTCGAAATCGTTGGTCCTACACAATACGCCTCATCAGCAATTTGTACGTGAAGTGACTCTTTATCTGCTTCTGAATAAATTGCGACTGTTTCAATATCCATTTCTTTACAAGCACGAATAATTCGTACAGCAATTTCCCCACGATTGGCTATTAATACTTTTTTTATCATCACAAAGACTCCCTTATTACGCTTTTACAAGAAATAGCGGTTGTCCATACTCAACAAGCTGTCCATTATTAACAAGAATCTCAACAATTTCACCATCTACATCTGCATCGATTTCGTTAAATAACTTCATAGCCTCAACAATGCATACGATAGAATCTTTTGATACTCTGTCTCCTACACTTACATATGCAGGTGTATCAGGCGAAGATGAAGAATAGAATGTACCTACCATCGGTGATGTAATTTTATGTAGGTTTTCATTTTGAACCACTTTTTGCTCTTCTTGTTTTGGTACTTCCACTTGTGCTGCCGCTACTGTTGTTTCAACTTCAACAGGTGCTACTGGTTGCACGACTTGTTTTGCTACAGGTGCTTGCACCGCAACAACTTCATTACCACGCTTTTTCATTTTGATTGTCGTACCATCTTTTTTGTATTCAAATTCATCAATATTAGAGCTATCAATTAATTTAATTAATTCACGAACTTCTTGAATTTTAAACATGTAAAATCCACTCCCATACTCTTGTTTGTCTCGTTTTTACAGATTCTCGTCACTAAAACTAGATTGACTGTAAAAATACGATGTACTCTATTAGAAAATGTATTTCATTTACTAATAGAAATAATTGCTATTTCCATCTTACGATAAATTTTTTAAACATTCCAATTTATATTTCTTTATAATAAATCGAAACTCCTGTAAAAATATTATTTCAATAAAAATTTATTACCTAGTAATAATACCAAGTTTCACACAAAATTGGCAAGACCACTTCCTAAAAAACATTCCTTACTTTTTCAAAATGCTACACAATAAACAGATCATTACCGCTCCACTCTTCACTTCATCTATAGTCAACAACATATTTTTACCAAATATTATTTTTTTGTTTACACACCGTTCATCATTCCTTCATATAAGAATAGTATGTTCAAAGTGTAGAAAATATATCGTATCGAGGTGTGGACATATGATATGGCTCATTCTCTTCTTACCTGCCGTAATGGTCTGGGCATTCGTTCTCTTCATCCACGTCAAATCTGGAAAAAGTAATCATCATTACCATGAACCGCTAATCTTTTACTCACAACGTATTTCTCCGTTCCGAGTTGAACATAATAAAAACAACTACAAAGACGAAACAGAAAAAAGCTATCGAAAATGATAGCTTTTTTCTATAACTATTTTCAAACAATCCGATTCGTAAAAACTAATAATCCGCGAGGGATTCCCTCGCGGATTATTATTTCACACCTACATCTTTTGATCCGCCTTCACTTCTTACAAGCTGTATAATTTTATTCGCTTCTTTTTGTGAATGCTTTGCTGCTTTCACAGTTACTTTAATGTCAGTTCCATCAGCTCTTACAAGGGCATCTTTATATCCTCCTTGAGACTTAATCACTGTCTCAAGTAATTCTTGCTTCGTTTCCATTGTAGTAATTGCATCAAAATTATCTTTCGCTTTACTCTTTTCTGTTGCTGAAGATTTTGCTGAATTCATCACTTCTTGTAATCTTGATTTTTGTTCACTTAGCTGATCTTCCATTTGCATACGTAACGCTGTGAAATTTTCATCACTGGATTGAACTGTTACGTTAGCATCTTTTTTACTTGTTTCTTTTTGAGCACTCTCTTTTTTGTTCGTTTCTTTGTTTGTTTCTTTATTTGATGTTTCCTTGCTTGTATTTTCTTTTTTTGGCGTTTCTTTAGGTGCTTCATTTGTTACTGCTTTATCAGTACCTTGTTTTTCTTGTCCAATCTTTTCACCTGTTGCCGGCGATGCTGTATTCATTTTGTCAGGAGTTGTTACGTAATAAACAGATAGTACAACAACTAAACTTAACATCGTTAATAGCCAAACCGTTTGTTTTTTTAACACTTTATTTCCTCCCTATCAATTTTTCGGTGATACTGAAACACGATGAGCTGGTACATCTAGCAGCCGTATTACAGCTTCTTTTACCATCGCTTTAACTTGTATATTATCCACTCCTTTTGCTACGACAAGAACACCTCGTACTTTCGGTTTCTCTGTTCGTAAAACAACGGGAGTTTCTTTATCACCTTCACGTATAATGACTGTCTTTTCATCAAGGGACTCATCTTCTACTTCCCTCTTACCACCTGTCTTATCTGTTTCACCTGTTGTTTGTGAACGTTTCACTGTGTTTTTTTCTAATATTTTTTCCTCAGATGAATCTAAATTTACTTTAATCGTTACATTTTTTACTCCCGCTATTTCTTCTAAGGCTGCTTTTAATTCTTGTTCATACGCTTTTTCATACTTTTCTACATTTGACATACTATCATTATTTTTTTGTCCAAAAGTTGGTACGTCTTTTTCTTGGTTTTGCGTTTTTTGTTCTTTAAATACAGGTACTTCTTCTTTTTTACTTGAAAAAAGACTACTAGAAAACATAAGCAAAATCCCAAGAATGAGTAGGACAAGTAAAAACTTAGGTGTTATCTTTTTTCCCTTCTCATTGCTTTCTTTTTCATCCCCATTCAATAAGTTTCGAAAAAATGAGAACTTCGAATTTTTATCTTTATTGTCCATTTACTCTACCTGTCCTCCCTTCCATTTGAACTTGGATTTGTTTATTCTCTAGTTGCCACCTGCTTGAAAAGAAATCTTTCATTTCTACATTCGTTTCTTCTACTTTTTTCGGAGGTTCCTTCGTGTTAATTTCAACTGGTTTTACTGTTTCGATTGCATCATTTTTACTACGTTCTTTTTCTTTCAACGTCACAACAACAGTTTGAATATCTTTTGCTGACTTTACTTCCGCTGTACTTTCCGCTGCGACTATTTGTATTTCAGAGACTGTCATACCATACTTTTTCTCGAATTCTTTTCCTACTTCTTTTTTCATTTTGGTAGCCATCTCTTCTAAACTATATGCACGTGTTAGAGCTTGTATTTCTTTTTTCTTCGAATCTATTGAATTTTTTACAGATCCTTCTGCTACGTACTTCTCTTCATTAAAATTTGCGATTACTTCATTCACATCTGTTTGCAGTAGTTTAAAAAGGGGCGTTAAGATTAAAACAACTAATAATAGACTTACAACGAATTTAACGTACTTTTGCAAATTTGAATTTGGAAGAATAAGATGAAGCATTGTCGCTAAGAGTAAAAAAACGATAATGTTTCTAATCCACTCTGTAACAAATTGCATACCCTTCACCTCCTACCGCATCATAAGTGTAATGTTCCCCGCAGCGATAATAATTGTGATACTTAAAAAGAACATAAATGATACGATAGCTAAGCAAGCAAATACATAAATGATGCTTCGCCCAATAATATCTAAACATTGAATAATTGCTCCGCTGCCAACTGGCTGTAATACTGCTGCTGCGAATTTATAAATAAACGCAATACAAAAAATTTGAATCGCTGGAAAAGCAACAATTAAGCATAGAATGACGAGCCCGATAATTCCGACTGTGTTTTTTAATAATCCCGATGCACTAATAACAGTATCCGCCGCCTCTGTAAACATTCTTCCTACTACGGGAATAAAGTTCCCTGTTACAAATTTAGCAGTTTTCACAGCGATTCCATCAGCAACAGCTGTCGCTGTTCCTTGTACAGATAATACCCCTAAAAAAATCGTTAAAAAAATACCGATAATCCCAACGCTAACGTTTTGCAGAAGCTTGGACAATTTCGTAACTTTATATTGATCACTCATCGTACTTACAATACTTAATATCGTTGCAAGTAATAAAAGTGGTAGAACGATATAATTCATCAAAAGCCCGCTCGTGTTCATTAAAAAGATAATAATTGGATGAAAAAACGATACAGATACAACACCACCTCCAGTTGCTATAAGTGCAAGCAAGATTGGCAATAGCGCTAATATGAAATCTACCATTGTTTGTATCGTTTCTCTTGCATATGTCATGACGACATAAAAACTATTTAAAGCGAAAATAATAAGTACCATATATACAACAGCATCGGCAATTTTACTTACACTGCTCTTTGAAAATGCAGATTGCAGTGATTGCAACAATGCACTAAAAATTGTAAGCATAATGAGCGTTCCAAGTAGCTTCCCATTTGCAACAAGCTCGTGAAATAAATACTTTAATAAACCTAACATCCACTCTTTTATAGAAATTTCTTTTTCTCCCTTTACAAACTCCATAAAACTACCTTTTTGACTCTCTGGTAAATAACCTCCATATTTTGTAACAAGCCCGTCCCAAAATTGCTTCACATCTTCAATTCCGAGCTTATCCAATTGTTGATCAACGACGTTTGTTTCTACAGGAGAAGCTTGTACAACAACCGGTAAAGAAAAGAAAAGGAAGCAAGCAAATAGCAGCTTAGCTCCAAACCCCCTCAACATTCACTCCCCCTTATCCCGTCGGTAAAAATCCAAGAATAGTTTCAATGACAACCGTCAAAATAGGAATCGCCATTACTAAAATTAAGATTTTTCCAGCTAATTCAATTTTTGAAGCGATTGCACCCTGCCCTGCATCTTTTGTAATTTGTGCTCCAAACTCAGCAATATAAGCAATCCCAATAATTTTTAGCAACGTTTCTACATATACGTTGCTAACTTTCGCTTCACTCGCTACTCTCTCAATCATTTGTAAAATAGAGTGAATTTGATCAATTAAAATAAGAAACATCACGCTACCTACGAACACAATAAATAACGACGTAATGCTAGATTTATGCTGATTTAATACAGCCGCTAAAAACGTAGCAACGAGGCCTAATCCGACAATTTGTATAATTTCGATTCGAACCGCCTCCTTTACTGGAAGAGAAAGACACTCTTAATCTTGTCGAATAGCGTATTAATTAAAAATGCCACATGAAATAAAATAACGACAAAACCGACAAGGATAACCCAATTTGCAATATCCTCTCGCTTTAATTCTTTTAGTACGGTATGAATAAAAGCTAAAACAATGCCGATTCCGGCGATTTGAAATATTAATCCAACATCAATGGACATCGCCTTTCTCCCTCCTATAGTAGTAAAATTACGATAAGTAGCCCCGCTAGTACCCCTAAGCTCTTGATCATTTTTTCGTATTGCAGTTGTAATGCTTTCGCTTCTTCTTCTTCTCTCTCTAAATGTGTAATGCATAAGCGAATATGTTTTTGTTGTGATTCACGATCATGTTGTCCGAGCGTTTCACCAAATTGCTGCAAAATCTCGTACTCAGTTTGTTGAAATGCTGTTAGCTTCCAATTTTCTTTCAAACTATCTATCCAAGCTTCTCTTACTGTTTGTTCTCCGCCTTCTAGCCTTCTAGCGAAACTTTGAAATATCCAATTTAACGGCTTAGGCATTTGTTTCACTAATCGCTCGGCAGCTTCAGACAAAGGTGTGTGCCCATACATAATTTCTGCCTCTAATGATTGAAGTGCCGCTTTTAATAATCTAAGTTGCCTTGGTCTCTCACTGTATCTTTTAGCGTATGAAAATCCGAAAAAGGTGCTGACCGCAACGATTAACACTGCACCAAATATTTTCACCATACGCTTTGCGCCTTTCTATGAGGTAATACCGATTTTCCATATTTATCTTTTACTTGCATAACTGTTCCTGGCCCTCTTGCTTTTGATAGCTCCACAAACCTATCAAATATACCGAGCTCCAGCACCGCTTTTAGTGATGGACGTTTCACAACATCATCATAAGAAAATCCATGTGCGCTTATAAAAAGCTGAACCCCAGCATGCACCGCCTCCATAATTGCTTCACTATCTTCTTTACGCCCAATTTCATCTACAATCAAAATATCTGGACTCATAGAACGAATCATCATCATCATTCCTTCAGCTTTTGGACATGCGTCTAACACATCTACTCGTGTGCCGAAGTCATATTGCGGAATACCTTTCACACAACCTGCAATTTCTGACCGCTCATCAACAATCCCCACTTTACAAGAAGGAATTTTCGAAGCACTTACACCTTGACTCATACAACGTGCTACATCTCTTAAAAGTGTTGTTTTCCCCGTTTGCGGTGGGCCAATTACCATCGTGTTTAACCATCGTGATTCATACAAATACGGCAAAAGTGGTTCAGCAATTCCTATTTTTTGACGAGCGATACGAATATTAAAAGAAGAGACATCTCGAATCATTTTCACTGCGCTTTTTTCTGTAATGACTTTTCCAGCTAAGCCGATTCTATGTCCTCCTCGAAGTGTCACATACCCACGTTTTAATTCCTCTTCCATCGTATAAATTGAGAATTGACTTAACTTATTCAATAAGTAAATGGCATCCTCTGCTGTAACGATATAGTCATAAAAAAACACTTCGCCATGAGCAATACACTCTAGCGGTCTTCCAATTCGAACACGAATTTCCTCTAGAGCATCATATTGCTTACAACTTTCCACTAGCCGCTTCATCGTTTTCGGTAAAACTTCTAATACTTCTTTCATCAGCTTCTCCCCACTATACTCGACTTACTATTTCAACAACGCGATAAAAATGCAGCCAATTCCAAGCGCTAGAAAAAAGAGTTTCAAGAAAGAAATCTCACTTGCCACACTCGCTATGCCTATTGTCATTGTTAAAATTAATACGGTCGGTCCAACAAACGCCAACATACCATTTATAAACAATGCTTTCTTCGCATCATTCACATAAAGCATAAGCAAAGCGGCGAATATTTCCGCGCTACCTGAAAACAACCGAAGTAACCCCATTACAAGCACGGATGTTTCCATTGCCGCTAGCCACTGTTTCATTCTCCCACCTTCTCCCATAACGGTTACTAATGCTATATGCTGAAAAAGAATATATTTGTACAACCATATGCAGGGGTTGTCTATTTCAGAAGTAAAAACATAATATTTCTCTATCTTCTATCCGTAGTCCGAATATTCGTATTGTTCAATGGGATATTATGGTATATTCAGTAGTGATGGAGAGTATAGACGATGCAGCATGAGAGATAGAACTAAAGTCATCTCGTGTACTACATATCGTATCGCGCCATTTTAAAAAAATTGACTATATGTGCAAAATGAGGGGGGGAAAGTATGAAGGTATTGAAAATTAGTTTAACAATTGTAATAGAATTAGCTCTTATTTATCTTTTTTCAAAATTGGTCGGTTGGTCATTTATGGAGACCTTTTTCCTTGGAAGTTTAGCGATATTTGCAATTATGTGGTTAATTATTATGAATACTCATAGAAACAACATTACGGATCACGCAATCAGTAAAACACTGACTGGCGTTGAGACTGGCGAAATAAAACCATTTCAAATTGTTTTCACTCCATATATGGCGGGTACTCTTTCACTTGTTTTAGTTAGTTTTATTATCACTACTATTTACTATCTACCCTATTTCCTATAAAAAAAAGCACTCGTGATGATCACGAGTGCTTTTCTACTATGCACGAGAAACGTATTTACCTTCACCAGTGTTGATGATAAGCATTTCGCCTTCGTTAATGAAGATTGGTACTTGTACAACAAGACCAGTTTCTAATGTAGCTGGTTTTGTTACGTTAGAAGCCGTATCGCCTTTAATACCAGGCTCTGTTTCTGACACTTTTAATTCAACTGTGTTCGGAAGTTCAACACCAAGTACTTCATCTTGGTATGTCATAATAGATACTTCCATGTTTTCTTTTAGGAATTTAAGTTCGCGCTCGATTTGGTTTTCACCAAGTTCGATTTGCTCGTAAGTTCCGTTATCCATAAATACGTGAGACTCACCGCTCGCGTATAAGTATTGCATACGACGGTTTTCGATGTGTGCTTTTTCTACTTTTTCACCTGCACGGAATGTTTTCTCTTGAACAGATCCTGTGCGAAGGTTACGTAGTTTAGAGCGAACGAATGCAGCACCTTTACCTGGCTTTACGTGTTGGAAATCCATTACTTGCCAAAGGGCATTGTCCACTGAAATTGTTAAACCTGTACGAAAATCGTTTACTGAAATCATGTAAAAAAATCCTCCTGTATATTACAAAATAATAAGTTCTTTTGGTGATTTCGTAATTACTTCATTACCTTCACTTGTTACAATGATATCATCTTCAATACGTACGCCGCCAATACCTGGAATATAAATACCTGGTTCTACTGTTACAGCCATTCCTGGTTCAAGTACTGTATCAGAACGGAACGCTAAACCTGGTGCTTCATGGATTTCAAGACCAATTCCATGACCAGTAGAGTGTCCAAAGTATTCACCATATCCTTTTTCCGTTATGTAATCGCGCGTTAACGCATCCGCTTCACGGCCTGTTAAACCAGCTTTAATACCGTTCACACCACGTAATTGTGCTTCTAAAACGATATTATAAATTTCTTTCAATTTATCAGATGGTTCACCAACTGCAATCGTACGAGTAATATCAGAACAATATCCTTTGTAATAAGCGCCGAAGTCTAATGTAACGAAATCTCCTGTTTCTATCACTTTTTCAGATGCCACGCCGTGCGGTAATGCCGAACGAAGACCTGAAGCAACGATAATATCAAACGAAGAAGATGTTGCTCCTTGTTTTCTCATGAAAAATTCAAGTTCATTTGACACTTCAATTTCAGATACTCCCGGGCGAATGAATGATAGAATATGTTCAAAGGCAGCATCTGCAATCTGTGCAGCTTCCTTTAATATCTTAATCTCTGAATCAGTCTTTATCAAGCGTAACTTTTCTACAAGCTCAGAAGTTGGGATAAATTCAGCATCGATTACTTCTTTATGCGCTGAATAAGAACTATATGTAAGAGTATCTTGCTCAAAGCCAAGCTTTTGAATTCCCAGTTCCTTCACTTGCTTTGCAACTTCATCAATGATTAATCCTGCATGCTGTACAATCTCGTATCCAACCGCTTGTTTACTAGCCTGCTCTACATAACGGAAATCTGTAATAAATTGAGCACGATTTTTCGAAATCAGTACAACACCAGCTGTTCCTGTGAAGTTAGCCATATATCTACGACTATGTTCATTTGTTAACAAAATACCGTCAATACCAGCCTCATCAAATGCACTTCTTACTCTTTCGATTTTCTCCATTACTTTATGCCTCCCTCAATTTCTCCATTAATGCAAATAACGCTAACTTATAGCCATAAAAACCAAATCCAACAATTTGTCCCGCACAAACAGCTGCCGTCACAGATTCATGACGGAACGACTCACGCTGATGAATGTTAGAAATATGTACTTCAATAACAGGAATCGAAATGCTCGCAATTGCATCTCGAATCGCATAGCTATAATGCGTAAATGCTCCAGGATTTAAAATGATCCCTTCATATATATCTTCCGCCTCATGAATACGATCGATAATCGCACCTTCATGATTCGATTGGAAACATTCTAACTCCACTCCCATTGTTTCTGCTTCTTGCTTCATATCTGCTTCAAGTGTCGCTAGCGTGCCCTTTCCATATACATTTACCTCCCTGACACCGAGGCGATTTAGGTTAGGACCGTTTACGAGGAGTACCTTTTTCATATGTTTAAAACTCCTTAATATTAAATATCTATATAACATTTTAACATAGGAGTCACTTATTTGAATAGTTTGTCTTCTCTCCCCCTTCTCGCTCAGCTTTATTCGTATTTACTGCGTAGGAAACAGAGTATGCTATAAACACACCATACAATATAAAAATACATACCGTCGTCACAATTGTTTCTTTCGGTAAATGGAGTGCACTTTTAATGGCAGGCGCTATTAATCCCATTCCGAAAAATAGTAACGCCCACCAAAATAGCCCATAAATCATCCCTGGAATAATTCCTTCAAACTTTGCCAAAAACGCTTTATACAAAAAGGCAATTAAAATCGAAAGTAGTCCCATACAAACAATTCCTGACACATTGCCCCATACCCCTTCTTTCCAGCTTCCAAAGGCAAATGGTAAAAGTAAATAGTTCGGTCCTGCTTCCGTAAATGAAAATATATGAAGGAAATACCATATCCCTCCCCAAAAGATTCCACCAAATAAACCAATTTGTACAAAATTCCTTGTTCCTAATTGTTCTTGACTCACATCGACACCTCCGCTCAATAGTATGCCCGAAACTATTTTGAACCATGTTTAAATACTGCGAAATTTGTCTATAAAAAGAATAAGAAATGTCCGACTCTCGTAACATTTTTCCTTGTCATATACTTGTATTTGTCGATAAAATAAAGGAAACTCGGTGATTGTCTTATTTCAAAATGACAGAACCCAGTATGACAATTGCCTCTTTTTCTACATAAGAGAGAAACAAATACAGGTTGGTGTTAACATGGCAGAAGAGTCAAAACAAATATATGGCGGGCAAGCAGTCATAGAAGGAGTTATGTTTGGCGGTAGAGAATATACTGTTACAGCGGTTCGTCGTAAAGATAAATCGATTGAATTTTATCGATTACCACGCGTTCGTAATAAAGCATTATCTATCCTGAAAAAAATTCCATTTTTACGAGGGATTGCCGCTATTGTGGATGCAAGTGCGAATGGAGCAAAACATTTAAACTTTGCTTCAGAACGATTTGATGTCCACCCAGAAGAAGACGAACAAATTGCAAATAACAAAGAAGAACAATCGAAATTAACGATGGTATTAGGAGTTGCAGCAGTTGGCGTTTTATCTTTCATATTCGGTAAAGTCATTTTCACAGCAGTTCCTGCACTACTAGCTGAATTAACGAGACCAATTTTCCCTTCTCATACAGGGCAAATCATTGTCGAAAGTGTCATTAAGCTCATGCTATTATTGAGCTATATATACTTTATTTCTTTAACCCCACTTATTAAGCGGGTATTTCAGTACCATGGTGCGGAGCATAAAGTAATTAATGCCTATGAGAATAATCTTCCAATGACTGTAGAAAATGTGCAAAAACAAACTCGCCTTCATTATCGCTGCGGCAGTAGCTTTATTATATTTACAGTCATTATTGGAATGTTTGTTTATTTCCTTGTCCCTACAGATCCACTTTGGGCCAGAGTCGTAAACCGAATTTTATTAATTCCAGTCGTTCTCGGCATTTCTTTTGAAGTGTTACAATTTACAAATCGATTACGCGATATTCCAGTATTACGCATACTTGGATATCCCGGATTATGGCTGCAACTATTAACAACGAAAGAACCAACAGATGATCAAGTGGAAGTAGCCATTGCATCGTTTGAAGAATTATTACGTTTAGAAAACAAACAATAATTATTTAAAATTGGTGTTCAACTCCTTTCCTCATCGTTAATATACTAATTTTAATATATGTTTTTAGGAGGTGTCCCTTATGAACGGTCGTTCGTTTACATTCGCTATAGTTATGCTTATTATCGGATTAGCAATATTCGGCCTTGTTTCATCTGTCATTACAAATCCAATGGGTGTATTAAGAAATATCGGGTACATGTTACTTGTTGTCGGTATCTTTTATTTGCTATACAAGATGTTTACAAATTCTAGTGGTTCTGCAAATTCGCAAAGCTCTTATAAGCGTGCAGCGAAACAATCGAACCGCAAACATGGGAAACAAAATGTAGCACCCCTAAGCAATTCTTTCTTGAAATCAAACGCTTCTAATGACAAAGGTAAGAAAGGCGCTCCTTCCACTTTGAAGCGAAAGAGAAAACAATCCCATTTAACTGTCATTGAAGGCAAAAAAAACAAAAAGAAAGACCGTGCTTCCTTTTAGGAAATACGGTCTTTTTTTATATTTTGTAGTACTTCTTTCAAACTTTTAACTTTCATACTTTCAATTCGAAGATGATGATTTTCAAATGGTAAATTCCGTGTCACATCATTAGGTACAACAACGCACTTTAATCCTGCTGCAATCGCTGCTTTTAATCCGTTTAACGAGTCTTCAAATACAACAGCTTCAGACGGATCAATCCCTAAATCTTCTATCGCAATTCGATAAAGTGCTGGATCCGGTTTTACCTTCTCAACATCCTCCCTTGTTTTAATGACTTCAAAATAATCTCGAATTTGTAGCTCTTCCAAAAAAGAAGTAACCCATTCTCTAGATGAACTGGAAGCTAATGCGATTTTCAATCCCATTTCTTTCGCTTCCTCTAAATATTCTTTTACCCCGTCACGAGCTTCTGGTATTTTCATTTTCTCTTTATGTAAAGTTTTCACTTTTTCTTTTAATGCATCCTTGTTAAACTTCTCTTTTAATTGCTCATTTAAATATGCATATAGTACATCATCTGTCGTTCCAATACATTTTGCAAATTCCTCTAAAGGTAACTCCCCACCGTACTCACGAACGGCGTCTCTGAAAGAGTGGAACCATATTGTTTCTGTGTCCACAATTAATCCATCAAAATCAAAAATAATTGCTTTCATAATTTCCCCATCCTTTTCGGTTGAAATAAAAAAGGAAACGACATACGTTCCCCCTTAATTACTTTTCTCTTCATTTGCTTTTTGAACGCCACGAAGTGTTTCCACTCGAATCTCATCTTGTTCAAAATATTGCACTAGATCACCAATGCGGTCAATTGCTTCCCAACTTAAATGATGTTCAATTCCTTCTACATCATTGTAAATTTTACTTTCATCCAAACCGATAATACGCATAAATTGCTCTAGCAAGTCATGACGGTATACGAGACGCTCTCCGATTTTTTTACCTTTTGATGTTAATACAAGCCCTCTATATTTTTCATAAATTAGATATTCATCTTTGTCTAATTTTTGCACCATTTTTGTTACAGAGGATGGATGTACACTCAGCGCTTCAGCAATATCAGATACGCGGGCATAACCCTTTTCATCAATCAACAAATAAATTTGTTCAATATAATCTTCCATACTAGGGGTAGGCATCGGTTTCCTCCATCCAATTTCATTTTGCTCATTCCGTACGAAGCAATCAATAAAATGATACACCAGAAAGAATAACGTGACAAGTTGAAAACAAGCCTAAATATTTAAAAGAAAAAAGAACTTGCATTCCAATACAAGTTCTTTTCATGTAAAATATTGAATTTCTGCGTTAGGAAAAAAGTGATGAATATATCCTCTAATCGTTTCTTCCAATACTTCTGCATCATCTTTTTTATATACGTATTTCCCGATGCCATATCGTCCCCATTTATATTTGCGCTTCTCTTCATCCATTTCAAGCTTCGTATTCGGATAACGCTCTTGAATGACTTTTTTTGCTGGTTTTGTAAAGCGATGTTGAATTAATTCAAATGTTAAATTCGGTATCGACAAATCTTTTAGCGCATTGTACAGTCGCTCAAATAGTTCACGGTATCCTTCTTCCCATCCTTCATGCATATAAAGTGGCGCAACTATAAACCCAAGTGGATAACCCGCACCTGCTACTTTACGAGCTGCTTCAATTCGTTCTTCAAAAGGTGATGTCCCAGGCTCAAAATTTTTGATTACATACCGTGAATTAATACTAAATCGAAAACGAGTTTTCCCATTATGTTTTGCATCTAATAAATGATCAACGTGCGAATATTTCGTAACGAAACGTAAACGCCCATGCTCACTTTCTCCAATGAATTCAATCGCCCGCTTTAATGCATGTGTTAAATGATCAATTCCAACAATATCTGATGTACAAGCCGCTTCAAACCTTGTTATTTCTGGTGCTCTTTCATACATATACTGCTTTGCCTTCTCAAATATTTCATCAAGATTGACATACACGCGAACGTAAGGCTTACTCCCAAGTGTCGTTTGCAAATAGCAATAATGACAATGTCCCATACACCCCGTTGCGAGCGGGATTGCATATTCAGCTGACGGTTTTGACGTATCAAACTTTAATGTTTTCCTCACCCCAACGACAAGTGTTGCCTTTGCATTACGATACTTTTGCAAGTCATTTTCACCTGGCAAATTTCTAATTTGATTATGGGATGTCGTTTCACGAATTTCTAATCCCATCTTCGTAAACTTCTCATACAGCTCTTTTCCAAGCGGATATTCGAGTGCCTTCGGTTCAAAGTAAACGAGTTTTGGCATAAATGGTTTCATATACTTCCCTCCTCTCGTTAGTATGGGAAACGATGAAAAATTAACACTCATTAAAGTTTTCCACTTCAGTAACTTGCGTTGCAAGTTACTGAATGTTATAATTTGGATAACAGCTACCTTGCAACGCAAGTTACCTGAGTGAAAGGTGGTGAAATCATGCACAGCCAAATGTTAAAAGGTTTGCTCGAAGGTTGCATCCTATACATCATTTCACAAGAAGAAGTGTACGGATATGAACTGAGTACAAAATTAAATAAACAAGGATTTACATTCGTAAGCGAAGGAAGCATATATCCGTTATTGTTACGTATGCAAAAAGAAAAATTGATTGAAGGAACATTAAAAGCCTCCTCACTCGGTCCAAAGCGAAAATATTATCACGTAACCGCTAAAGGATTAGAACAACTTGAAGAATTTAAACAAAGCTGGGGAATGGTTTCAACTACGGTGAACAATTTATTACAAGGGGAGTGATAGGGATGAATGCACAAGACATGATTGAATTGAATAATAAAAAACGTGAGCTTCTAACTTCCGAAAATGAAACCGCTTATGGCGATATGCTAGTATATCTTCGATTATCTAATGTACCCGAACATCAAGTAGAAGAACTTTTATTAGAAATATTAGACCACCTTATCGAAGCACAAGCAGAAAATAAAAATGCTTATGACATTTTTGGAAATGATTTACGCTCTTATTGCGATGAACTTATATCAGCTTTGCCTGTCCAAACAAAATTAGAAAAAACTTCTTTAATCGGTTTTGTTATTAGCTTACTTCTTGCTATACAGTTTGGAATGGATGCCCTTGCTTCTCTTTTCATTTTCCTGTTTGAAAAAGATACCGATATAATAAGCCCACCTTTTAGCATCCCTGGAACTACTTTGTCTGTTTCACTAATTGTACTAGGAGTACTACTTATTTTATATTTATTAAAGCGTTACTCCTTTGATCAAAAAATAAATTGGAAAAGACGAATTCTATTCGGGCTCGCTTTTGCTACTCCATTTTGTTCAGCTATATTCGTAAATATTTATTTTAGAAAACAACCTTACCTCATTTATCATCTAACCTTTTGGCAAAACGCCTTAATCGCTATCTTATTTTTTGTTTTATATAAATTACTATACAAAAAATCAAATTTTTAACAGCCTTTCAAAAGGCTGTTTTTCTTCTGTCTAATTTTACAAATTGAAAAATTTCATAAAGAAAATAAGAAAAATGCAAAATAATTAAAGTTAATTGTTGACGTGATGCTTTTATTATCGGTATCATAAATCTTCGTGAGCAATTATTTTTCGTTATACGATTTTTTTATTATTACTGAATTTTTGAGAGGAGAAATTAAATGTCAGTTAAGAAGAAAACGCAAGTACGCACCGGCAAAATGGTACGTGAACTAATGTTAGCAGACGAAGATGTAAATGCTTCGCTAATTATGGTATATAGTGAAAACGGTGTAAACGCAGAAATTAAAATCGAGGGCTTAACGCCGAAATGTAACGAAGAATTATTTTTGAGCGGAAACGTGGATTGGAACAAGAGTGTTATTTATAAAATTGTTGATTTCACTGGGAACGCTGAAGTTGGTAAAGTTACATTAACAGCGATGAACAAAAATAATGTTTCTCTAGAAGTTGAACGCGTTATGTGGAGCAAAGAAAATAAAGAAGCTGCTGAGCAAGAAGAAACTGTTGTAGAAGCTACTCCGAAAAAAGAAGTAGTTGTAGAAGCTCCAAAAGCAGTTACACCTGCTCCAAAACCTGTTACGCGAGTAGAAACACCTGCAGCATCTAAACCTACTCCGGTACCGACACCGAAGCCAGTAAGTGTAGAAGCAGCCGTGGAACTATCTACTCCAGCACCTGTGAAAAAAGCAGCACCAACTCCAGTTACAAAGCAAGAGACAGCACCGGTCGCTCCTGCAAAACCGAAGCAACCTGCTTTGACTGAAACAAATACAAAACTACAAGAAAATTATGTTAAACTTGTGAAAAAGACAATTGAAGTTTGTCAAGATTACGAGCTTGGCATCGACATAGATGATTCTATTGAAAGCTTAAAAAAAGAACTACAAAGCCAAGGTATTAGCGTTACATTTGACAAAGAAATTATGGACGTTGTAAATCGCCTTCGTTCTTTACAAGATAAAGGAATCAAAGTAGAAAAAGTACTTAATTTACTATAAAAAAAATAAGAGGTGGCAATTGCCACCTCTTATTTTTTATAATTCCATTCCTTACTTTCATACTTCTCTTTTGCTAATGTTTGGACTTCATGTAACTGTTCTTCTGTTAATTCATACGGAACAAGCTCTACATCTAATCCTTTTTCAAACCCAACCTCAAACGCTTTAATTAACTGCTCGATTGTAAACGTGCGGTCTGTTAATTCATTAATGGCTACCGCTTTAGAAGAGAACATACTCTTCATACGCTCTTTTACACGTTCACTCGGGAATAAAAACAGATCGTATAATTCATCTAAATCTATTTCTAACGGAATCGAGCCGTGCTGTAAAATCACACCTTTTTGACGTGTTTGAGCACTACCTGCGATTTTTCTTCCTTCTACTACAATTTCATACCAAGATGGTGCATCAAAGCATACGCCTGAACGTGGATTTTTTAAATTTTCACGGTCTGCTTCTGTTTTTGGAACTGCATAATACGCTTCTAATCCTAATGCCTTAAAACCGTCTAATAAACCTTGCGAAATAATACGATACGCTTCTGTAACTGTTTTTGGCATATTTGGATGATCTTCAGACACAATAACACTGTACGTTAATTCTTTATCATGTAGTACACCCCTGCCGCCTGTTTGACGACGAACGAATCCATATTTCTTTTCGTTAACTACATCCATGTTAATATCTTTTTCAACACGCTGGAAATACCCAACTGTTAATGTTGGTACTTCCCATTCATAAAAACGAATGGTTGGTGGCATTTTCTTTTCACTTTGCCAATTTAATAAACATTCATCTAACGCCATATTAAATGCCGGTGAACATTGACCAGAGTTAATATAACACCATTTTTCTTTTCCCATCCTGCACCTCATATAACCAATTATTTTTCACATTCTCTAGTCTACCAAATTCGACAAAATTTGTGAAAGAATACGAAATTTCTTCTTATATGCAAATGAATCTGTTGCATAAATACATACGGGCATTATAATATTGAAAGTAGGATAAGAAAAAAGGGAGCGATAGAACCGTGTCAACAACTTGGATTATTTTATTAGCCGTAATCGTAGCGTTCATCGGCTACACTGTATGGATGTATTTCTATCAGAGAAAATTAATTAAAACACTTTCAGAAGAAGAGTTTCGCGCTGGCTACCGTAAAGCACAGCTTATCGATATTCGCGAAGCAGACGAATATACTGCAGGACATATTTTAGGCGCACGTAACATTCCATTATCACAAATTCGCCTTCGTCATAAAGAACTTCGCAAAGATCAACCAGTTTACTTATACTGCCAAAGCGGATTTCGTACTGGTCGTGCAGCTCAATACTTAAAAAAACAAGGCTACAAAGATTTCTACCAGTTACAAGGTGGATTTAAAACGTGGACTGGAAAAATTAAAAAGAAATAATAACATACAAAAACTAGCTGAATCATTCAGCTAGTTTTTTCATTCCATATTATTCGCAATGTATAATAAATTTTGCTTAATCACATCTTTATCATTCTCTTGCACATTACGATACAGCAGCTGATATTCAAGTCCTTTCTCTTTCCAAATAAGCGTAGCGAATTCATCTCCTCGCCCAGAGTCATCTTTATTTTTAATATAAGCGAATGCTCCACTATTCAATTTCATTTGTTCTTGAAATCGTTTCTCTTCCACGAGATCCGGAAAACTATAAGGAAAGTTCGCAACATTTAACTCAATATACTCATTTCTACCTGGCTCCCGCTGTTTATATTTAATTATTAAAACAGCGTTCTTTTTCCCAATCGTTCTGACTTCCCCCTTCACATCACTCGTAATGTCATACGGTAAAAACGCCGGAACTTTAAATTTCACTGGAAAATATTTCGGAAGCTCCTTTAGCGGAATAGGATCCGTAACACGATCCATCGCTCCCCCTGTTGTTCCCACAAAGTTTTTTTCTTCTTGCATCGTTTGCTGAAACGAACATGAACTTAGCACTAGACTAGAAAACACGAAACAAATGATTCTTTTTTTCAATTTGTTTCCGCCCTTTCTTCATACCGCTCTCTTTATGAATAAAGCGTTAATGCCCGATTGGTGGGGCTAATAACCCGCGGGAGATGCCCGACTGATTAAAGTTTCACTTTGTATGCTATTCATATTCGCTTCATTAACAAACTCCCCCTTTGAAAACTTTCCACGTTATTCTCACACATTTTGACAAAAACTCTTTTATAGACGCAAAAAAGACCCCCATCATTCTCACGCTCAACTAAAAAGGTTACGCGAATAACAGAAGTCATGTTTATAACATAGATTGTGAAAAGCTTTTCAGGTCAAGATTTTTTCATTCTTATTATTTTCCCCTTATAATAAGGGAGAGAGGTGATACATATGGCCAATATAAAACAAATTGCAAAAACCGCTGGTGTATCCATATCAACTGTTTCCCGCGTCCTTAATAATCACCCTTACGTAAAAGAAGAAAAACGTAAGCGTGTTCTAGATGCTGTTGAAGAATTGAACTATGCAAAAAATATAAATGCTATTCATTTAATAAAGGGAAAAACATATACAATCGGGGTTATGCTCCCTTTCATTAATCTTCCATACTTCAGTACAATTATTGAAGGAATCGGAAACGAAGCGTTAACAGCTGGATATCACATTAATTTATGTCAAACAAATTACGATAGCCTCGAAGAGATTCGTGTTCTTGAAATGATGAAAATGAAACAATTCGACGGAATGATTATTTGCTCTCGAACGAGTTCTTGGGAACAAATTGAACCTTTCGCGAAATTTGCCCCTATTATTTCATGTGAAAAGATAAAGCATCCCCTCATTTCATCCGTCTACGTAGATCACTATGAAGGCTTCCGTCTCGGCACTGCCTATTTACTCAGTAAAGGCCATGAAAAAATCGGAATCTGTTTAGCAAGAAAAACGAGTGCAAATTCTATGGAGCGCGAAAAAGCATTTGCTGATACGCTGCATAACGAAGGTAAAACGGTACATCCAGATTGGATTTTTCATCAATGCTATACGATGCAGGATGGTGCAAAAATACTTCATCGCATTTTAAACATGAAAAATCGCCCAACCGCTATTTTTACAGCGAACGATCAAGTTGCAGCTGGTTTATTAACAGAGGCGCGAAAACATGGCATTCGAGTCCCTGAAGAACTTGCTATCCTTGGATTTGATAATCATGAAATTTCAAAGGCGTTAGAAATTTCCACAATTGAACACCCCGGTCTCGCAATGGGCTCACATGCTTTTTCTTTATTCCATAAACAAATCCAAAGCGAGCAAATTGCCGGGAAGGCAGAAGAGCTTTCATTCCATTTAATTGAGCGAGATACTGTCTAAAAAAAGAGCGTTACCTGTAGCGCTCTTTTTCAGCTCTTCACCTATTGACTTTATATTTTCCATCTCATATAATGAACCTAACGAACGGTAGGTAGGGGATGAAAATGACAGCAAACCGCATTAAAGCTGTAGCACTTTCTCATTTCGCACGCTACGGCTATGAAGGAACTTCATTGGCAAATATTGCTCAAGAAGTTGGGATTAAAAAACCATCGATTTACGCACACTTTAAAGGAAAAGAAGAGCTATATTTTATATGTTTAGAATCTGCTCTTCAAAAAGATTTACAAAGCTTCACAGACGATATCGAAAAATTTTCAAATTCGTCTACTGAAGAATTGCTCTTACAGTTACTAAAGGGCTACGCAAAACGATTTGGTGAAAGTGAAGAATCAATGTTTTGGTTACGAACTTCTTATTTTCCGCCTGATGCATTCCGCGTACAAATTATCGAAAAAGCGAATGCACACATTGAAAACGTCGGAAAACTTTTATTCCCTATATTTAAACAGGCAAACGAGCAAAGTGAACTGCATAACATTGAAGTAAAAGACGCTCTAGAAGCTTTTCTATGCTTACTGGACGGACTTATGGTGGAACTACTATTCGCAGGTTTAAATCGCTTTGAGACTCGTTTAAACGCCTCTTGGCAAGTATTTTGGCGAGGTCTTTCAAACTGACGGATTGCTCCTTTGCAATGCGTCGTTTTTAAGCCCTTTACCTAACGACTGGTAGGAAGGAGAAATGACATATGGCATGGATTTATGTAATCATAGCTGGTATTATTGAAATCTTTTGGGTTATTGGACTTAAAAAAGCGGAGGCACCACTTGAATGGGCTGGTGTTGCGTTATTAATTACAATTAGTTTCGTCTTATTATTTAGAGCTTATAAAGATTTACCTGTCGGCACTGTATACGCAGTCTTTACAGGAATTGGAGCTGGTGGGATCGTTCTTACAGAGATTTTCGTCTTCGGAGAACCTTTCTCTATTGTAAAAGTTTTATTAATCGGTTTAATCTTCTTCGGAGTAATTGGGCTAAAACGAGTAACAGAAGAAAAAGAAGCGAAGGAGGCCGCATAAAATGGCTTGGTTATTTTTAATTCTAGCTGGTATTTGTGAAATTATTGGTGTACTCTTTATGAAAGTAGCCACTGAAAAGAAAGGCTGGGCACCAAAAGTTATTTTAATCGCTAACTTCGGCGTAAGCTTCTTCTTCTTATCTCTCGCGATGGACACGTTACCGATGGGAACTGCTTACGCGATTTGGACTGGAATCGGAACTGCCGGAAGTGCACTTCTAGGTATTCTTATTTTCCGTGAATCAGCGGATTGGCGTCGTCTTGCCTTCTTAAGCTGCATTCTATGCGGCGCTGTTGGCTTAAAACTATTAAGCTAACGTGAGGTGAATGTCATGTGGAAAGAAAAAGGAAAACAAATGTTAGCATGGATTACACTCGGGATCGTCATTCTATTGCAAATCAGTTTTCATATAATAGAATGGTTGTTTCATAAAGTAGTATCCATTTTTACCTTCCTTCCTAGCATGGCACTTGAAATTGCATCTATTGCTTGGTCTATTATTGCCTCCATTGCAATCGTCATTATATGGAGTATCGCCAAACTATGGAATAAATTATTTAAAAAGGACAGTACTTCTGAAAAAGAGTAACTGTCCTTTTTTTACGTCTATTTAGATTTTCTATAAAAATTTGATGCGATAAGACAAAACAGGCCAATTATAGCAACGCTCATACCAATCCCTTTATGCAAACTAGGAAATAGCGGTGGTATATCTGAATAAACATTTGCTAATATGAGACCGATTGAAACGAAAAATACCCCTATTCTATATAACCATTTTCTTTTGTTCATCATTCTCCCCTCCTAAAATTTTTCATACACTCCTTTCTTTTGGACATACTACCTAAAAAAGGAGTGGATAATATGCAAAATTCTATACATAAGCAGATCCTATTTTTATTTTTTCTCTTTCTGATTCTCGTTATCGTTTTCAGCTTTATATTACATACTCCAAAAGATGTTGTACCGAGTAGCCTCTCTGTTTATAAACTCTTACTTTCATATTGTCGTTATTGAAGAAGGTGCCTTTTATAGGGCACCTTTTAAAATTCTCTCTTCTCATACAATTTCACTGAAACGAAGACAGATGCTATGAATATGCATATTGAACTAACGAATAACACGCTGTTGTATAGTTGAATTTGTTCCATGCTGATTTCAAAGAACATAGTACCAATTGCTGTCGGTGCTATTAGTATGAAAAACGTAATAAAAGAAGCTTTTTTATAGCCAAACCAAAACAATATCGGTAAAACAATGCTAAAATATATAAAAACAAAGCCAGAAATCGTAATTACTGTTGTCGTTATAAATTCAAAAGTTCCATCTTCAAATCGATTGATTACTACAGGACTAGACACTACCATACTTATAATAAAAATAATAAGTGCCATTATGTATTTAGCTAACACAATTTGCTTTCTCGCTATCGGTAAACTATTTAATATTACTTCACTATTATATTTTTTATCGTCATTAAATGTTTTTAAAATTGCTATAACTGGAATTATAGCTGACATAATTACGTAAAAGCTTTTAATATCTGTTAATGTCATATACAAAAAAAGAGGGTATATTAAGCACCATATTAAATGCTTCCATTGCATAATAAAATCTTTTATTATGAGTTGCCTCACGATTACTCCTCCCCTCATAAATCACGTTCATTATACAAGCTAACTGAAAGCAACATGGACATAATATACAAAAGAATAAGTCCTGCTATAAAACAAACATTTACAACTAGACTCGTGCTCCAAACATTTTCTACATCTAACCAGACGTTACTTACAATCAGTCCACTTAAATACCCCAACGCAAGTCCGGCGAACGGAGCAATTTGTTTTGCACTGCTATATCCTACTGAGAATTCAATCGGAAGTACAATTATGCTACAAACAAACCCACCTGTTATACCTCCGAGAATTTCTCCCCACAGCATAAATCCAGTCATATGCCCATCTTGTAGCTGTATTAAACCAACCACTAGTGAAAAACATCCACCTAGAGCAACTAAAATACTTACAAATATGTATTTTCCTATGACAATATCTTTACGGTCAAACGGTAAACTATTTACTATCAGTTCACTTTTATTTTTCCCCTCATAACTCATTGACAGTATCATGCCAAGAGCAGGTACAAACATGCTAAACGTCATCAAAAAACTATCACTACGAAAATCAACAATGAGCAGGAACAAGAAACATATAAGATAAACAAACCCTAACTTTCTTTGCATCATCATATCTTTTAAAACTAATTGCTTGATCATGTATTACACCTCCTAATATGAAAATGCCCCTTCTATAACTCTGCCTCCTGAAACATTTTCATTGAGAGCAACATTGATATGACTATACTTACTAACACTCCGATACCAAGAACACTCATTGATAATGTAGCATCTTCAGAGTGAAGTACTTTTAACATGATTATTTCATCACCAAAAATATTGCACATAAAGCCAATCATACCCATTAAAGGAAAAATCATAATCACATTCAAGACAGTAATAGCTTTATATCCTCCAATGTAATTAGTAGGTATCGTTACTACACAATAAATCAAAGTTGCTACTATTCCTGAAAACACTGCATATCCAGGCATAACTATATCCCCGTCCAACAAAATATTTTTTAATATTATGACTATAAAAGTTACACTCAAACCAACCATAATAAATACTGTGCTTGAAATATACTTAGCTATAACTATCTCTTGTCTCGTTATAGGCAAACTCACTAATACTTTTTCTGCTTTACTTTTCTCCTCATGATAAAAAGAAATATAAATAATTGTACTACATGTTATAAATAATCCTATTGCAACCCCCATTGGTTGAACGGAATCCTTAAAAATAGATAACATAGGTATTAAAAAATAGAAAGGAAATATCTTCTTCTGTAAGAAAAACTCCTTCAAAATCAACTGTTGCATCTGAATTCTCCTCTCTATAAATCACGCGTTTCATAAATTTTAATTGTAAGAAACATAGAAGCAATGTAAATACTAACTAATGTAATAATTCCAACTATAAACATACCAACATGCATAGGATTCATAATCCACTCAATGAACGAAGGTGCTGTTTTATTCAGTCCATCACTAATAAATATCCAAAGTATCCCACCCACTCCTATTGAGGCTGCTGATATTATACTTCTTACTATCTTCGATTTTGTACCATAATAACTAGGGTAAAAGGTGACAACTAAAAACACGGCGTAAATAAGCCCATTTACTACTCCATACCATGGAATTTCAATGTATAAATTAGGATGATATGCACCTATATCACCAATAACAGCGATACCTCTTATAAGAAAAGCAACCAACATCGTAGAGAACATGCCACCTACAATAAATATTGCACAGGAAATATATCTAGCAATTATGATATCCTTTCTGCTTAACGGTAAACTATTCATAATAATGTCACTTGTATTTCGTTCATCTATTGCGACTAATATCATAACTGCGGAAAGAGTTATAAATAAACAACTCATAGGAAACAGCATTCCATCACCGTTTTCAAATAAAAAGAATATAAAGGGTATAATAAGATACACTGGCCATATCCCCCGAAAAAAGAACAAATCTTTATAGATGAGCTGACGCATAGGCACCTCTCCCTTTTGCGGTGTAAACGATAATATCATCTAATGTAGGCTTTTCTAGTACAACCTCATTTCCAAACCAATCGATAATTGCTTGTTTATCCTTTGCTAAACCTTCGAAACCAAATTTATTTTTTCGTAATCCAACAAATAATTCTTTTCCTTCTCGGTCTAATAAGTCATTACTTCCTTTTACGATTACGTAGTTCTCCATTAGTTCATCTTTCTCACCAGTAAATATAATTTCTCCATCATTGATGAACGTAATATAATCTGCGATGCGCTCTAAATCTGTTGTAATGTGCGTTGAGAATAATACAGATACTTCATCTTCCATTACAATTTCTTGCAACATATCAAGTAATTCACTTCGAACAACTGGATCTAATCCTGCTGTCGGTTCGTCCATAATGATAAACTCCGCGTGGTGCGAAAGTGCGATAGCAATCGCAAATTTCATTTTCATCCCTTTTGATAGTTCTTTAATTTTTTTATACTTCGGAACTTGCAATCTATGCATATACGATTGATACTGCTCTTCGTCCCACTTTTTATATAGCGGTGCAATAATACGTTTCATTTGTTCACACGTTAAATCTTCGTAGTAATGATTTTCATCATATACAAAACCGATATTTTGTTTTATTTCCTTCTCGACTTTTTTATTGTCCTTACCAAAAATTTTTATATCACCGCTATCTTTTCTAATTAAATTCATAATCATTTTAATCGTCGTACTTTTCCCTGCTCCATTCGGTCCGACAAATCCCATAATATATCCGCGTGGTAACGTAAAACTTATATTTTTCACTGCAAAATCTTGATAACTTTTACAAACGTTTTTTAGCTCTAACATCTCTTATTCCCCCTCATATAAACACGCAATCATCTGCTGTAAATCTTCAAGTGAAAGCTGCAACGCTTTACTTTCATTTACAACCTCTTCCGCTTTACTTTCCAATAGACGTAGCCGCTGTTCTTTTAGTAGTTCATTATTTTTACGTGAAACATAAGTCCCCTTCCCAGCAACAGTTTCTATATATCCTTCTTTTTCAAGCTCCTCGTACGCACGCTTCGTTGTAATTACACTAACTTGTAATTCCTTAGCTAAGCTACGAATAGACGGTAATTGGTCTCCACCCTTTAAACCACCATTTAAAATAAGCTGGCTTAATTGTTTTCTTATTTGCACATAAATAGGGTCTTGGGAAGAATTCGAAATAATAATATTCATGTTTTCCTCCAGTGTGTGTATATACTGTATATACCTTATATATACAGTATATACACACTATCCTATTTTTGGCAAGAAAAAAAGACCAACATTTTCCTGTTGGTCTTTCGTATATGTATCACTTTTCAAAGCGATCTAACATCTCATCTCTCATTCCAAAACTCACTACCGCAATTCCTACATACATAAACAGAAGGAAAGCCGGATGAACTGTGTTGTACCAAGTGCTATCAACAATTAAATAAATCGTTAATGCTACAACAAGAACAAACGCTAAGATAAACATATAAAAGTGTCTTGTACTACCCATAATAAACTCCTCTCTTCTCTCGTCACCATTCAACAGTATATTGTATCGAATAATTCGATATGACTCAAGGTTAACTTTCTGTTATGTAATCAAGTTCCACCTTTACAATGTCCTCACATGCTATTGAAATGATGGTTCCTTTCTTATCAATTGCCGTCACTTCTCTATTATCCATTACACGATGTGCTACTCTTTCTAATACTTTTCCTTGATCTCGATAACAAAATTCTTTTACATCTTTAATCGTTTTTCCGTTTTCTAAATGGTATATCATTCTATAACACCGATATCCCACATTTTCACCCCCAACTTGCTCGTTTTTTCACATATACATAAAAATGAGTCATTCCTATCTCATTGCATCTTCTTAATTTCAATAAAATTCTAACAAAAATAAATACTTTTATCAAACTGACTTTTTCAACAAAATCACCTATGAAACTACTTCTTTACACCATTATGAAACAAAAAATATAAAATTTTAACATTTTCTTCACTAGTTCTGCATAAAGTGAAACTTTAATCAGCGGGGGATTTTTGTTCATCCCCATTGATTATCAGCCCACAAATCGCGGGACAAATTCTCCATACAAAAAAAAGAACCCGCATATAGCGAGTTCTTCCTTTGTTACTCTAATTAAACTTGTACAGGAGCTAGCTTTTCATAACGTAAAACTGGTTTACGAGCGGCCAATGTTTCATCCAAACGTTTAATTACCGTTGTATGTGGCGCTTCTTGTACAACTTCTGGATTTTCTTCTACTTCTTTAGCAATTTGAATCATCTTATCAATGAAACCATCTAATGTTTCTTTTGATTCTGTTTCTGTCGGCTCAATCATAATACATTCTTCCACATTTAATGGGAAGTAAATTGTCGGTGGATGGTAACCGAAATCAAGCAGGCGTTTTGCGATATCTAATGTACGTACGCCAAGTTTCTTTTGGCGACGACCTGATAATACAAACTCATGCTTACAATGTCTATCGAACGGAAGATCATAGAATGGTGCTAATCTTCTCATCATATAGTTCGCATTTAATACCGCATACTCCGTTACTGCACGTAGTCCATCTGGACCCATAGAACGAATGTATGTGTATGCACGAACGTTAATTCCGAAGTTACCATAGAATGGTTTTACGCGTCCAATTGCTTCTGGACGATCATAGTTAAAGTGATAGCCATTTTCCGTTTTCTCTAAAATTGGTTTTGGTAAGTACGGAATTAAATCAGCTTTCACACCTACTGGACCCGAACCTGGGCCACCGCCGCCGTGAGGACCTGTAAATGTTTTATGAAGGTTTAAATGCACAACGTCAAATCCCATATCTCCTGGGCGCGCTTGGCTTAATACCGCATTTAAGTTTGCACCATCATAGTATAATTTACCGCCTGCGTTATGGACGATTTCTGCCATTTCTAAAATATTTTCTTCGAATAGACCTAATGTATTAGGATTTGTTAACATAAGTGCTGCTGTTTCTTCGTTTACAACACGTTTTAAATCTTCTAAGTCAACAAGACCATGTTCATTTGATTTTACTGTAATTGTTTCAAAACCAGCTACAGTTGCAGATGCTGGATTCGTTCCGTGAGCAGAGTCAGGAACAATTACTTTCGTACGGTTAAAGTCACCATTTGCTTCATGGTATGCACGAATTAACATTAAGCCTGTCCATTCTCCGTGTGCACCCGCTGCTGGTTGCAATGTAACAGTATCCATACCTGTAATCTCAATTAAGTGCTCTTGTAAGTCGTACATTAATTCCATTGCACCTTGTACTGTCTTTTCATCTTGTAATGGATGAATATTTGCAAATCCTGCGAAACGAGCTACATTCTCATTAATTTTCGGATTATATTTCATCGTACAAGATCCAAGTGGATAGAATCCAGAATCTACACCGTGGTTACGGTTTGAAAGTGCTGTATAGTGGCGCATAATGTCAAGTTCAGATACTTCTGGTAGCTCTGCATCTTCTCCTCGAATATAATCGCTCTCAAACACATCTTCTAGTTTCACTTCTTCTACATCTAATTTTGGTAGGCTATATCCTATGCGTCCTTCTTTACTCACTTCAAAGATAAGTGCTTGGTCTTGATTCTTCATTGGATAGCCCCCATTTCGTTTACAAGTGTGTCAATTTCCTCTTTTGTACGAAGCTCAGTTACTGCTACAAGCATATGGTTCTCATGCTCTTTATAATCACGGCCTAGGTCGTAACCGCCGATAATATTCTTTTGTAATAATGCATCGTTTACTTCCTTCACTGGACGCTTGCAATCTACAACAAACTCATTGAAGAATGGTCCAGCAAATGTTACAGTGAAGCCTTTCGCTTCAAATTGACGTTTTGCATATTGTGCTTTAGAAATGTTTTGACGTGCCATTTCTTTCACACCTTGTTTACCAAGTGCCGTCATTGCAACTGATGCTGCTAATGCATTTAACGCTTGGTTTGAACAAATGTTAGACGTCGCTTTATCACGGCGAATATGCTGTTCACGTGCTTGTAACGTTAATACAAATCCACGTTTACCATCTGAATCTACAGTTTGTCCAACAAGACGTCCTGGAATTTTACGCATAAATGCTTTCGTTGTTGCAAAGTAACCACAGTGTGGTCCACCAAACTGCGTTGGAATACCAAATGGTTGTGCATCACCGATTACAACATCAGCACCAAATTTTCCTGGTGGTGTTAATGCGCCTAATGATAATGGATTTGAAGAAACGATAAATAATGATTTTTGTTGATGAACGATTTTTTCAATATCAGCTAATTTTTCAACTTGTCCGAAGAAGTTTGGATATTGAACGATTACACAAGCAACTGTATCATCTACTTCACTTTGTAATACGTCTAAATCTGTTACACCATCTTTATGATTAATTTCAACAACTTCAAGATGTTGACCTTTTGCATACGTTTCAAGTACTGCTCTTGATTCTGGATGAACTGCACTAGATACAAGAATTTTCTTTTTGCGAGTATGGCCAGCTGCTAGCATTGCCGCTTCAGCTAAAGCTGTACCTCCGTCGTACATAGAAGAGTTTGCTACATCCATTCCTGTTAATTCACAAATCATTGTTTGGAATTCAAAGATCGCTTGTAATTCCCCTTGTGAAATTTCTGGTTGGTATGGCGTGTAAGCTGTATAAAATTCTGAACGAGAGATAACGTGATCTACAATTACTGGAGCGTAATGATCGTATACACCTGCTCCTAAGAAAGAAGCGTATTCTTTTAAGTTAGCATTTTTACTAGCCATTTGAGTTAACTCTTTTAAAAGCTCTGGCTCTGATTTTGCTTCTTTAATTTTTAAATCCCCTTTAAAACGAACACTCTCTGGAATATCAGAGAATAACTCATCGATCGTTTGAACGCCGATCGTTTGTAACATTTCTTTTTTGTCTTCTTCTGTCATTGGAAGATAACGATGCAACATGAAATCTACCCCTCTCCCCGTTACTTTGAACGTTTATAAAATGGTGTTGGAACAACTACTGCTTTGACGCGTTTATTACGAATTTCAATTTCTACTTCTGTATCAACTGCTGCGTATTTTACATCAATTAGTGCTAAACCAATGCTTTTCTTTAACGTTGGAGATTGTGTACCACTCGTTACTTCCCCGATTTTTTCTTCTCCAATAAATACAGGGTAATGTGTACGAGGAATTCCACGTTCGATTACTTCGATGCCGACTAATTTACGAGGCGCACCGTTTTCTTTTTGCTCTTTTAACGTTTCTTTTCCAAAGAAGTCTGCTTCTTTATTTGGTTTTACCGCAAAGCCGATGCCAGCTTCAATCGGTGTAATATCTTTTGATAATTCTTGACCATAAAGTGGTAATGTTGCTTCGAATCGAAGTGTATCGCGAGCACCTAAACCACATGCTTTTAAGCCTTCTTCTGCTCCAACTTCAAGAAGTTTCTCCCAAAGTTTTGCAGCATCTTCACTCTTACAGTAAATTTCAAATCCATCTTCACCTGTGTAACCTGTACGAGATACAAGTGCTGGAATTCCATCTACAAGAATATCGTTTTTAAATTTAAAGAACTTAATTTCTTTCAAATCTTCTGACACAACTTTTTGTAAAATGCCTTCTGCTTTTGGACCTTGAATTGCAAGCTGTGCAACTTCACTAGAAACATTGACTACTGTCGCATCGCCAATTACATGGCTAGCTAACCATTCGTAATCTTTCTCGATATTTGATGCATTGATTACTAATAAATAGTCTTCTTCACCACGTTTGTAGATTAATAAATCATCTACTGTACCACCATTTTCGTAGCACATAGCTGTATATTGTGCGCCTCCTACCTTTAAGGTAGAAACGTCATTTGTAACAACACGTTGTAAAAATGCTAAACTATCTACACCTTTTACCTCAACTTCTCCCATATGAGACACATCGAACAAACCTGCAGCCGTACGTACAGCTTCATGTTCTTCTTTAATGCTTGAAAATTGAACTGGTAATTCCCAACCACCGAAGTCGATTGTTTTTCCACCATACTTCGCGTATACATCAAATAACGGTGTACGTTGTAATGTAATCATGCTCTCTCCCCCTTATGCTTTGACAAATCAATAAAAGTTGCTCGCCATATCTAAACATTTTCACTCTGAAAAGATAGGATATACGGAATCTCATTATATTTTTTTATGAAAGCGTAAATAAAAAATCACTTTCTTGGATAAAATACGAAAGATTCCACACATTTCACACCATTATCCTAACATTATTCGCTATATTTCATCAATATTCTAGCATAAAAAATAATTTAGAATTTTTCATTCTTAATCTTATTAAATACAATTTTCAAAATTTAGCCCTTTATCTTTTCCTATTCTTTAACTTTCAGCAAGTGTAATAGAGCCTTATTACAAGGCTTATATAATAAAGATTTTTTTAATAATTACTTTAGTTTATAAAAGGTGGGAGAGTCATAATGAATGTCGATATTTCCGTAGATCGGACGTGGCAAAACAATTTTTTAAATAGAATTGACGAAGATGGCCCTTGGACAAACTGGGATTTATACCATTTAGCTTATGAAACAGAAAAATCGTTACTTGTTCCTACTTTCGATGGACTACAAGCACCGAAACATTTATCTCATTTCACACCGCTTCCTCATCAATTAGAAGTGGCTCAAAATGTCATTGAACAAATGAATGGCAAAGCGATTCTAGCAGATGAAGTAGGACTTGGGAAAACGATTGAAGCTGGACTTATTTTAAAAGAATATATGGTCCGTGGCCTTGTGAAAAAAGTACTTATACTCGTCCCGGCCTCTCTCGTATCACAATGGGCATACGAACTAAATACAAAGTTTTTCATTCCAGCTGTAGCCCAAAAGAAAAGCTATTCATGGGAACAAGCCGATGTGATTGTATCATCCATTGATACTGCAAAACGTTCACCGCATCGTGATATCGTTTTGAACTTAGAATATGACCTTATTATTATCGATGAAGCACATAAACTTAAAAATAATAAAACAAAAAACTATGAATTTGCACAACGATTAAAAAAGAAATTTTGTTTATTATTAACTGCTACTCCTGTTCAAAATAAGATTGATGAAATTTTCAACCTCGTTTCTTTATTAAAACCAGGACATTTAGGCAATCAATCCAACTTTGAAGAATATTACGCTTCAAAAAATCGTTCTGCCGAATCTGATGAAGATTTAAAAGCTCTTATTAACAAAGTAATGGTCCGAAATCGGCGTCATAATACCGGAATTGATTGGCCAAAGAGACATGTACGTACAATTTTTGTTGAGTTTAATGAAGAAGAGCAAGCTTTATATAATGATATTGAAAATTGGAGAGGACAAGATGCCTTCACATCCGCTTTCTCATCGTTAACTTTAAAACGGGAAGCGTGCAGTAGTCGTGAGGCTGTTTACTATTCATTAAAAAAACATGTAGAAAAACGACAGAAGGAAAATGAACATTACATAAAAGACCCGCATATTGATGTGCTAATGGACAAAATTAATCATATTCCTTTTAACTCAAAAGCGAATAAAGCTCTAGAGCTTATAAAAGAAATTGACGATAAAGTCATCATCTTCACAGAATATAGAGCGTCACAAATGTACTTACAATGGTTTTTACAACAACACGGTATTTCTTCCGTACCATTCCGCGGTGGGTTTAAACGCGGGAAGAAAGATTGGATGAAGGAACTTTTCCAAAACCGTGCGCAAGTGTTAATTGCAACTGAAGCTGGTGGTGAAGGGATTAACTTACAGTTTTGTAGCCATATGATCAATTACGACTTACCATGGAACCCAATGCGCCTTGAACAAAGAATCGGACGTATTCACCGTCTTGGTCAAAAGAATGATGTTCATATTTATAACTTAGCTACAAAACACACTGTTGAAGAACATATTTTGAAACTGTTATATGAAAAAATCAATTTATTCGAGCGTGTTATCGGTGAACTCGATGAAATTTTAACGAGAATTAATATGAAAAACATCGACGCGCACATTCAAGAAATATTTGCGCAATCAAAAAGCGAAGGAGAAATCCGAATTAAGATGGAAAACTTAACATCTATTATCGACTTCGCGAAACGAAATGAAGCTGAGGTGCAAGGCTATGCAGCAACATGAAATTCATAATTACTTATATAATTTTTTCGAGGCGAATAACTGCGAAATTTTAGAGCGTTCTCCTCAATTATTAGACGTGCAGTTAACAATTGAGATGGATAAATTATTAATGAACCGCCCTTTTTATTGGCACTATCTTGAGAAAACAGGAGGCGTACCGAATCCGATGCGCCTTACCCTTATTACAAATCCAGAAAATGAAGAAAACGATGGCGAGCTTATTCACTACGGTTCACCACGTCTTCATCAAATTTTTCAAACGACAAAAGAATTAGGGTCTTACATACGTTTATATGAGGAAGTACGGCATAGCGGGGCGACACATACACCGCTCCATCCGTGGCTCGGTGTAAATATTAAAGTTTCCTATCAATGTGATCGAAAAAAAGATATCCTCCACTCCATTGGAATTCATCTTATTTCTGGCACAATGATTGCAAACTTTCATGAAACATTAGCTAAAATTAAACTCACACCGAAAATACCTGACTTTTGTTTTACGCTCTCGCCTATCATTAAACCGCAAAGCGGTTTACAACGTATAGAGGATGCTTTAAAAAGCATTATTGCAGAAGATGACCATACGTGGGCGAAAGAAGCAAGGGTGCGCTGGAATCACGATTTGGACCTTTTAAATCGTTTTTATGAAGAAAGTGATGAACTTCCTGAAAGCTATGAAATTGAAAAACAAGCACTGCAAGAACAGTATGAACCCCGCATTACAGTGCAAATTATTAACGGTGGACTTTTTTATGTTACCGCGAATCATTTTCTATCTTAAAAAGCTCCTTCTGTTTTAGAAGGAGCTTTACTTTGCGTTATCCTCTATCGCCATTACGCTCTTGTTGTTTTTGCTTTGCCATACGTTTTTGATACGCACGATCCTTTGCACTCACATGATTTGCATCAGTTGGAAGATTTTCTTTTGAACGGCCAATTCCATTGCTCATCTGTTTCACTCCTTTTATATCTTTCAAAATACACCCTTATTTTCAGCTAGAGGCACCATCCTTATGCAAAAAAAATAAGAGTAGCCATCGGCTACTCTTACTCACTCACATATTTTCGAAACATATCATGGATGCCTTTATTTACGAGGTTCGAGATCTGTTCGTCAGATTTATTCGGATAACGATCACGCAATCTGATAGATGCCTTCACCATTAAATTTTCTAATACAGAACGGCCACCTTCTCCATAAATAATTTCAGCATACTTAACAAGCCTTCCATCCTCTACTGTTGCTGGATTATGATTGAAGAAAAATTTACTCATTGTTTCCACCTCTCTATTTTGATAACGTTTACATTTATATAGATTATTTATGTTATTTATTTCACAATATTGTATGCATGTATATTTAATTAGTTTCATTATAAAGCAACATATCGACAGTAACTATGTGATTTTCCGTCCATTTTGTGAACAAACCAAAAAATGAAAGCGTTTCCTTTATTATATACTAAAAAAACTTACTACGCTAGGGGCAATTTTTCAATCTACCAATACCTCAAATATGAATATACTTTTGCTTTTCCCACTAAACCTTATATAATTTTCAGAAATTATATTATAAAATATATGTATGACTTAAGGAGGCCATGTATGAATCAAAATAAAAAAGCTATATTGGATCTTGTCTTTTATCTCGTAATCCCATTCCTCATTTGGAAATTCGCAAAACCTTATATCGACCCTTATTACGCGATGTTACTTTCCTCTGTTCCGGGGATTATTTATACACTGTATACCTTTAAAAAAGAAAAACAGTTTAACGTAACAGGATTCTTTATTTTAATTACACTCATTTCTAATACAACGGTAGACCTATTATCTGGATCAGCTGAACGAATGTTATGGAACGATGCGTATTATCACATCGTGCTCGGTATTATCGTTATATGTACCATTTTTATAAAAAAACCACTTATGTTATATTTCGCAGCAGATATTGCCGCATTGCAAGGCCATGACCGTGATAAAAGTCGTGAACTGTATCGTGATAGTCGCATCTATCCAGCACTACAATACTTAACGCTATTTTTCGGCCTACAATTCATATTAAAAAGCTTCTTAAAAATTTATTTCATCTCTGTTTTCGGTGTAGATGGCTATGGTGAAATGAGAGCAATTATGACCGCTGTTGGGTGGGGCATTTCCATTTGTATCGGAATTGGATTTGTCTGGGTAAACAATAAAATACATGCCGTTACAGAAGAAAAGGAATCCGTGCAGTAAATAAAAAATCCCCTAGTAGTATGATGCTACTAGGGGATTTTCATTTTGCTATACATATTACGAAATCGTTAACTTGATTTTTTTCTTTTATTTTTTACGTTTCGATAAAACAAAGCAGCACTAAGCGGCATAACACCAAACCACTTATTCATAAATGGCTCTTTTTCAGCACGGCGTTGTTCTTTCTTTTGTTTACGATCTTCTTTTGGAGCATCCATATACGACACAAACTGCTGTGTCACAAAGCGAACATAATCATTAGTAGACATATTATCATCACCTCTACTTGATTAGTATGTCCACTTTTTTATGCATTAATCTTTTCTTTCAATTCATTCATAATTTGCTTTACAGACTTATTCGTCGTATCGATATGAATATGAGCCTCTTCATAATAAGCTCGGCGCGATTCAAATTTCGTCACAAATGCCTCTATATCTTTCTTCTGAAATAGTGGACGTGTCGTATCTTCGCGAAGCCTTTCTGCAATTAGATGTGGATCACAATATAAATACACGACAGTTCCATTCTCCTTCATCCACTTTCGGTTTTCCTCTCGCTCAATGATTCCGCCGCCAGTTGTAATAATGACATTACAACTGGGGAGTGAACGTAACATTTCACTTTCATATTCCCGAAAAGCCATTTCGCCTTCTTCAGCAAAAATATTACGAATCGCCTTCTCCTGCTTCTCTTCAATTTTTTGGTCTGTATCGACAACATCCATATGAAGTTCTTTACTTAACGCTTTTCCAATTGTTGTTTTCCCAGCTCCCATATAACCGGTTATGTATATAGATTTCATGTTCGTTCCTCTCAATCATCCGTTATTATTTGTTATTATAACGAAAGATTACATTATTTAATAAAAAAACGTTTTGTTCTCCTTGTACAATGAAGAACAAAACGTCACATACACGTTTTTACTTATAAGTGCCTCTTCTCACCCACTGCGTTGCAATCCATTTCTCACCTTTCGTTACAGGTGCCCCTCCATGTAACGTAAGCTCATTTAGTGATTGATCTTGATAAAAATACTCAAAGTATACTGCCATTCCCTTTCTAGGGTGCACAGAAAGATTTAATTTCGGGAAGAACGTTTCTCCGCCTTCTTCTACATCATTTAAGTACATGATAAGCGTACTGATCCGATTATTAGCAGCTGATCTACTATGTTCCGCAAAATAATCATAGTGCGCTTTATATTGTTGATCCACTTCATAATTTAAAATGTGCAATCCTTCTCCATGTGCTACAGGAACATTCATGATAGATGAAATTCGTTTTTCAATCTTTACAGTAAGCTCATTGTCTTCCAAAAATGCACCGCTACTCGTTCGAATATCATTTACATCACGTGATGAACCAACTTTAGAACGTTTCATTTTACTTTTAGACAATTCAATCAATTCGTCGCATTCTTCATCACTTAATACATTTCCTAATACGACAATAAGAGGTTCTTCGAATTTTGAAATAATGTGTATTTCCCTATCTTCCGTCATAATTGCATTTCCTTTATGATCAAAAATAGTTTGTTCCTTATTTTCACCTATTTGATTGTTATTTGTCATTTCCCTATTCTCCCTAAAAAAATATGTTTGGATAGCTTGAATATATCATATTCTTTCTACCTTTCTCTTTTTTGAGAAAATTTAAACTTTCAATTGTTTTATTTATCCATTTCCTATAAAAAAATAACCTATTTTAAAATAAGAAATTATGGTTTTATCCATATATTTCACATACTATCCTTCTATCCAATCGAATATTTTCTCATCCTTTTTTCTATACCGGAAACTAACCTTGTAGAAAACTTCTTGTTTTATTTTGCACTGCAACGAAACGAGTATAACATCGTTTTCAAAGACGTAATTCCCACTTGCTTCGCCTTTTTCATATTGAAAGAAAAAAGTATCTTCCTTTTCTTTTTGCTGTAAGTCTTTTTTTATATTTGTAATAGATCGATTTAGTAGTTCTTCCAGTACAAACTTTTGCTCTATTTCAATATAAAATTTTTTATCTATAAGCAACATATTCGTTTCGTATACAAAGAACGAAGTTAATAATACAAGAAAAATGATTGTTCCTGGCATCGTAAATCCAGCTTGGTTTCTCATGTATTTATTTCCATTTCGCTATATCTTACAGCTACACCTTCATATATTTTCCCACTCATATCTTTCACATTTATAAAGAGCAAATGAGGTGTTACTTCATACGAAACCATTTCAACATTTTGTAATATAACTTCTCTTCCGCGCATATTCACTTTTCTTATAAGATGATTATTCAATTTTTCATACGTCACTTCATCTCCAGTGCGAAGACGGAAGCGCAAAAGATTATCTTTATTTTCAGGGACTATTTTTTCTACAAAAGATACTTCACGAAACTCTAACTGTACTTGTCCTATAAACACATCCCATTCCCAATTATTTAATCCTTTTGATTGGTTGTTTTCTATTCCAATAAAATTCAAACGTGGTAAGAGTAAAAAGAACAGTGATAACAGAAAAAAACATACAATCATTTCTATTAATGTAAACCCAACTTCTAATTTATTTTTTCTCCTGCATAAAAGCATTGTTCCATCATTCTTCCTTTCACATCTTTCCACATAGCACAAACTTCATTTCCTCCCCAATATGTGTAATATACATTTCCGTTTACGACTTTTTCTTGCGGTCGTTTCGCCCCATTCTCATACATATATAAAGCTGCTTCCCTTTTTAATAATACAAATGCTTTATAACGAATTTGTATGTTTTTTCGTTCTTGCATAACCAATACTGTTTGCGGAAGTAGTAAAGATACTGCCATCATTACTATACTTAATGCTACAAGCATCTCAGCCATCACTGACCCTTTTTGACATTTCACGATACGTAAATCTCCCTCTCCCAAGCTGAAATACAATCTCATATTTATAACTTCGATACGAAAGTAAAATAGTGCCACCTCTATTAATATTTCCACTCGGATTATATGTCATCGGATTCGGAAAAGTATTCAAATCAATTTGTATATCGCTATCATATTCTCTTTTAATGATAGTAAGATTCTCACTTAGCTCCCCTATATAATACGTATGTCTATCTTTATACCATCGTAATGTATAGTGTTTTTGACGGTTTATCGCTAATTGTTGCATATACAAAATATCGTTTGAAAACTGTCTTAAAAATTGCTCCACTTTTTGTTTTTCATGTAATGAATGTACGTTAAAATACGTGACCATACTTAGTACAGAAATTGCAAATAGAACGAGTAGCATTTCTAAAAGAGTAAAACCTTTTTGTTTCACAGTTTCCCAGTTGTTACTGTGCCATCATTTGAAATATGAATGGATTCACCATTCGGACACTCATCAGCTGTAATATATTTTGCATCCCTTAGCTCTTTTAGCGAGGGAATTTTATTATGTTGTAAATGGTATGCTTGTATTTGAGCTTCTATAGATTTCACATAGGCTTTACATCCTTTTCCATCGACGGATGAACGCTGTGTAACTACATTCGGAATAATTAATAGTAATAATACAGTTATGACGACCATAACTAATAACATTTCTAAAAGGGTAAACCCTTCTTCATTCTGCATGTAAATGCCTCCTAAATAGAATTCATCATTTGAAACATTGGCATAATCATTGCTAAATACATAAGAACGACTATTCCCCCAATACACGTAAATAAAATTGGTTGAATGATCACTAACATACGTTTAACTTTTTGCTCCATTTTTTCCATAATAAGATCGCTATAGTCACCTAATTCAATCGCCAAATTACCGTTTGCTTGTCCATGCGTAATAATATAAGAAAGTTCTTCCTCATAATATCCGCTTTTAGCAATAATAGATTGCAACGGTTCTCCCGCAATTAATTGACGTTCAATTCGGCCCGCTTCATATTGAAAAAACGGATGATAATGTTGCTCCATCATTATTGTTAGAGCCTCAAGTACTGATAGTCCGCCGTGTAATAAACCGCTCAATTGAGTGGCGAAATAATGTGAATGCTTTAAAATAAGAAATTTTTTTACGAGGGGGATACAAAGCTTAATTTTTACCTGCTTCATATGCGGGAGTTTTTGAAAGTACAATATATATAGACTACAGCCAATCATAACGATAAAAATAGTGCTAAAAATAAGATAGGGTAGTAGCTTAATTGTACTTAATATTTGTTCTGTAAATAACGGTGCTGTGGAACCGAATGAACTATATACCATGTCAACCTGTGGTAATAAAATGCGATTAAAAATCAAAATCATGATTAGTAAAAAGAGCGCCAAAAACATAGGATACTGCATTATTTTCATCATATCTTTCCTATACTTATCCTTTTTATAAAGAAGTGCGCTCCCTTGTTGCAATGCAAAAGAAATATCACCATGTTTCTCGGCATAAAATAAATAACTTAACATCTCCTGATGAAACTTTAATTGATGAAAAGAATCGTGTAGACTTTTTCCATTTTTTAATCCATCAATCATGCGCTGCATTTGTACTTTCTTTTCTAAAGGTAATTGAAACCGTAAAAATTCTAATGCCTGCAAAAGGGAGTATCCTTTTTCTAATAGTTCTCCTAGTCGTTTCAGCAATACAACTTGATCACTTAAACTCCATATTTTCTTAAACATACACATCCTCTTCTAAAAATCCTAAAGCGTATCCTTTTCGTATCGAAGATTCTAATGTTTCGTGCTTGTACGTGACACATTCCCCGTTTGCTTCTTTAATCGCTTGTTTTAACTCATATCCATATAACAACTCATAAATACTCGCTTGTCTTACTTGCCTCATTGATTTACATAAAGTTGAGCACTTTCTTTTGCAAAACGGACACTTCAATTCGACAAGTCGCTGTGCAGCTATAGCCAATAAAGATTGTTCAATCTCTTGCCTCGTTATACCGAAATCCATAAATCGGAGTATCGCCCCTTTCGCATCATTAGTATGCAGTGTCGTCATTACTAAATGGCCAGTCAAACTTGCTCTTATAGCGATTTTCGCTGTTTCTTCATCACGAATTTCACCGACTAAAATAATATCTGGATCATGACGTAAAATAGCCTTTAATCCTGCCTCATATGTGATACCTGCTTTTTCATTTATTTGAATTTGTAATACATCGTCATTTCTTTTTTCAACTGGATCTTCCAGTGTAACGATGCGACGTGTTTTCTTTTTTCTAATGACCTCTAATAATGCATACATTGTTGTTGTCTTTCCAGAACCAGTCGGTCCAGTAAATACGAGTAATCCATGGGAATAATGTAAAAAAGAGAGTAGTTTTTTCGCTGTACTTGGAAATAACGAAAGATGAGATAACGGCTGGATAGATGCTTGTAAATGAAGACGAATAACGAGACTTTCTTGGTATACGGTTGGAAGCGTGGAAAGGCGTAAATACACTTCTTGTCCATCCATTTGTAAATACAGTGAACCATTTTGTGGCTTCCGTCTCTCCCCTATATCCATGGATGCTAAAAATTTAAAGTGTGAAACAAGTTTTTCTCCAAATTCCTTCTCGATACAGTGTTTCGTCATTAAATCTTTTCCTATACGCAGTTGAACCACTACATCCTTCTTCCTGGGCACAATATGTAAATCCGAAGCTTGTACCCTACACGCCTCTTTCAAAATCATATTCGCAAAGCTTTCAATTCCATTCATCATTTTTCCCTCCCCACTATGTATATAGCATGAAAAAATCCATCTGAAAAATCGGTATTTTTACATTTTCACTAGAGAGAAAAGGAAAAATATGTTTGTGAAATTATGAACAATTTCCGAATTATTGTCTGAAATTACCTATATGGAAGTTTATCTGTATTATAATGTTATTATCTTGGATAAAGTGATAAAGGTGGAGATCCTCATGGAACAAGCTTTAAAAATTACAGGCGTATTATCTGACCCAACTCGTTATTACATTTATAAATATATTTCTCAAAAACATAGTTACGTAACTGTACAAGAAATTGCAGATGAGTTCGACATTCATCCAAACGTAGCGCGTTTACATTTATCTAAATTAGAAGATGTTCATATGCTGAAATCGGAAACAAAGAAAACTGGAAAAGGCGGAAGACCAAGCAGATTATATGTATTATCTGAAGATGTGATTCAATTACAATTTCCATTCCGCGATTATCAATTGTTAGCAAGAATAGCATTTAATTCTTTACTTAGTCTTGGCGCCGCTGGTGAAAAAGCGCTATACGAAACAGGAAAACAATTCGGGGCCGAGTTAATGCAACAACATATGCAGCGTTTACATGTGAACGAAGATGCTTTAACAGTAGAGCAAAAAGTCCAAATTGCAAAAGAAGCTTTCTCAACAGCTGGTTTATCACCTGCATTTGAATTAAGTGCAGATGGAACGAAAATTTTCTACGATGTACACAATTGTCCATTTAAAGAAGTTGCTGTTCATCACCCAACTGAAATTTGTAATATGCACGGAGATATGATGAAAGGGATTTTTGAAATCCTATTCCCTAACACGGAATTAACACGAAATGATAGTCTACTAGATGGATGTAAATCTTGTAATTACAAACTAACAATTTAATTTTCTCATATAAAAAGAAGCCAATTATAATTGGCTTCTTTTTATATGAACGAATATTTACAATAGTAAGAAAAATGAACTATAATGAGGTGAGGTTTACTTTTTTTAGAAAAGGAGGGAGATGGCATGGAGCGCATGTTTCGCGTTCTCGGCTTTTGGACTGGAATTTTCTCGGTTATGTTTTATGTAGGGGATATGCAACAGGCTGCACTACTATTTTTAGGACAAACGGGTTTCTTCGTACTTTTAAGCTATTTAAATTTAACAGAGCGTATGTATATATACGTATTCGGGGCATATTTAACTGTTTTCTTCATAGGATTTACATACTACACGACGTTTTTACTTGTCCCTGGAGCTGGACATTAAAGATGGCACTTTGCCATCTTTTTTTAATTCCGCAATTTCCTAGTTGACTTATAGGTTTTATTACCTTATATTCTATATAACAGATTGGAATTAGGGGGAATCAACATGAATACACTGCTTGTCGGAATTAACGTTGCAGTCATGATCATCTTAGTTGGCGTATTATATTATATGCAACGTAAGCATGTATCTTTTAATAAACGTGTATTTACTGCTTTAGGAGTCGGAATTATATTCGGTCTTATATTACAATTTATTTATGAGCCAACTTCTAAAGTAATTATTGAATCAAATACTTGGTTTAGCTTGATCGGTAACGGTTATGTGAAATTACTTCAAATGATCGTTATGCCACTTATTTTAGTATCTATTATTTCAGCCTTTACAAAATTACAGTTAACGAAAAACCTTGGTAAAATTAGTGGTCTTATTATCGGAATTTTAATTCTTACTACAGGAATCGCTGCAGCTGTCGGTATCGCCGCAAGTGCAGGATTTGATGTATCTGCAACAGGCCTGCAACAAGGTGATGCAGAATCTGCTCGTCTGAAACTAGTTGAAGAAAGATTTACTTCTATTGAAAAAACAACAATTCCAGATAAATTATTAGAGCTGTTACCTACAAATCCGTTTCTTGATTTAACAGGAGCTCGTCCAACATCAACAATTTCTGTTGTAATATTTGCAGCCTTTATCGGTATCGCCTTTATAGGTGTAAAACGAAAATATCCAGAACAAGCAGAACTATTTAAGAAAATGCTTGATGCTGTATATGCAATCGTAATGCGTATGGTAACATTAATTTTACGTCTTACTCCATACGGCGTATTAGCTCTTATGGCAAAAACAGTTGCTGGTAGCGACATTAATGCTATTTTAAAACTTGGTAACTTCGTGTTAGCGTCTTACGTGGCACTTATCGTAATGTTCGTTATCCACTTATTATTAATTGCTCTATCTGGTTTAAATCCAATTCAATATTTAAAAAAGGTGTTCCCTGTATTAACATTTGCATTCACATCTCGCTCTAGTGCTGGTGCAATGCCATTAAATATTGAAGCGCAAAAAGAAAAGCTTGGTATTTCCGAAGGGATTGCAAACTTCGCAGCATCATTTGGAGTATCTATCGGACAAAACGGTTGCGCAGGTATTTATCCAGCAATGCTTGCAATGATGGTCGCTCCAACTGTAGGAATCGATCCATTACAACCACAATTTATTTTAACTTTAATCGCTGTCGTTGCTATTAGCTCATTCGGTGTTGCCGGTGTTGGTGGTGGTGCAACATTCGCAGCGTTAATCGTACTATCTACAATGAACTTACCAATCGGTATTGTCGCTCTTGTTATCTCAGTTGAACCATTAATCGATATGGGTCGTACAGCTCTTAACGTAAGTGGTTCTATGACAGCAGGTCTTATTTCTAGTAAATGGCTTGGTGAATTAGATCAAGATACGTACAATCAAGATGATACAAAAACTGGTGAAATTGCTTCATAATAAAAAGGACGCTAACAAAAACTGTTAGCGTCCTTTTTTAGTTTTTTTCATCTTCCTCTTTTTCTTTTATACATAAGGTATAACATATTGTCTCAAATACTATAAGTAAAGCTCTACCAATTACTTCAGCCATGGTAAAACACCACCTGTATATTAGAATAGATAATTATAAATGAATTATATATCTTTTCTGATTTTTATAAAAATTACATTTTTGTAAGGTTTTATAAAAACCGCGCTTTATACTTCTACTAAAAACTCTTCTAGTTGCTCTTTTAACTCCAATGTGAAATCTCGTTCTTTATACTTCATTTCTATCTCCTTACACATAGAAAAAGAGAATACAATAACATATTCTCTTTTCTCAAATATACTTCATTATCTCACAGCCCGTCCTTCTCACAAATAACCATTTTGTTCGCACCATTTATGAAATTGTCCTACGTCTACTCCAACTAACACGATATCCTTTAGCTCTACATCAATGATTTGTTCTCCAATTACAATAGCAAACTGCGATTCTAATTTTGTCTCGCTGTTCTTTACAATTCCAATTCGGTTCCGATGCGGTCCATCTTTTATATATGCTTTTTGTCCTACAATATCAAAGTTCAAGTCTCTCACCTCTTTTATTGCGCTTAAATTTGAAATACGAACTCAAATTCGGAAATTTTCCTTTCCTTGCACTATTTCTCTATATATATGACGAAACAATAAAAGAGTCCTCCCTTCTTTACAATTATTTTTTCTTTGTTTCATTTTTGTGATTGAAACGTAAAGTTTATAATAAAATACACTTGGAAGCGCTTTCTATGTAATTTTTTATGTTATAATATATAAGTAGAACTTCGCAAAGAGGGTTAAAAAAATGAATACAAAAATGATTAAAAAAGTAATTGACGCATTAAAAGTATATGGCTTTCAGAATGTATCATTCTGTGACAAAACGAAACAATTTTTATTTCATAACGAAATGGATATTATGAGCGGCTATGCAGAAATAACATATAGTAGTCAATTTGAAAAATTCAACGTACAAATTCATCCGATTGAAACACATCACCAAGCAGAGTTACAAGAGGTTGAAAGACATATACAGGCCTGTATAAGAAAAGTGGAATATTTAAACGCACTTCTTAGCGGACAAACAAAACTAGATGACAAAATTATTATAATGTAAAAAAAAGAACGTGAGAATATCACGTTCTTTTTTTTACATTATACGTTCATCTTTTCCTTCAGTTGTAATCCTGTAATGGATTCTAATACATCCATTGCTTCTCCAAATGTCATATCAAATATCGTCTTATCCTCTATGTATGGAAATTGTCTAAAGCGCTTTTCTAACATTTTCACGGCGTCCGACGTAAAGTGTACACTATCAATGCCAAATTCTGTTTCAAGAAGAACGATCCAATCTAACACATGAAAACCTAATCCATTTACGAATGAAATAAGTTTTTCTTCTGGCTGTGAAGATAAGAATACGTGTCGTTCCATCTCATCGAAAAGTTCTTCACCTAAAACTTCTGCTAATTCATCATCATGTTCGCGTTCAATAATCTCTTCATATCCGTAATCATCCACAAGCTCTTCTACTTCTTCACTGTCCTCACAAAGCAATTGACTAAGAACGGCCCCTTTCTTAAATTCACTATTTTGTACAACTTCTAAAAAGCTCGTTTCCCATCCATTTTCTAATTTCATATTATATACTCCTTTATATACGTTTCTTATCATCACTGTTCCCAAAAGATCACCTTTATAACCTTTTAGGTCGTTATTATTATTTCACATGATTCATAACATAAGATGCAAATTCAGTTGCATCTCCTTCAAAAATATTTATTTCTGGCAAATGATAGAACGTTGTTTGAAGCGGGTTTCTTTCATGATATACATATATCTTTTTCTCTAGCGCAATCGCCATTCCAAACTCTGTATGGCTCCCGTTTCCGCCATCTAATATAAGTAAAAAGACATCCGCTTCTTTAATAGCATTCTTTTCTGCCTGACCAATTTCTCTTAATTGATCTTGATTCACTGCTCTTTCGTTTCTTGTCCAATCATATGTATGGTGCCATCCTGCATGTTTCAGTTCATTTGCTATAGAACGTACAAGATGTTTATTTTGGAATCCTGAGGCGACATAAAAATTCATTTATATACACTCCTTCATTATGTACGGGAAACTCCTTTTAGCGTTACTTGCTATAAACATAATAAAGAACTAAAGAACGACTTCAAAAAAAAAATCCCCATCTTTAAAACTTATTTGCGTTTAAATGATGGGATTCTTCATGCTCTTCTTTTATTTTCTTCTTTTTATAACTTTCATCAGCTAACATTTCTAGTTCAGCTGTTATTTCTGATTTTTCAAGCTCTCTTTCTTGCGAAAATTTCCTTGAAATATAAACAATAACACTACCAACGTACAACACAAAGCATATAATAAGTGCAGTATTTTCATAGAGACTTAGCTCCAACACAGTCACTCCTAATCCATTCGTATTTTCACGCTTCATTAATTGGAATTTCCCTACTAATCCATTTGTTATTGTAACATAAAAATATCAATCCTTGGAATCTTTCATCCTACTAAAAAAGACATGATTGTTTCATCATGCCTCTGAAATATGTTGAACGATTGTTTGAATTGCTTCTTTTCCATTATATTTTTTTAGTGCTGTTTTATACATCTCATTATTTTGATTTAATTCTTCGACATGCTTTATAAGTGATTTCACAGTCACATCTTCTTCATACAATACGGAAGCATATCCTTGTCTTTCAAAAGACTCTGCATTTAGTATTTGATCTCCACGACTTGCAAATTTCGATAGCGGAATTAAAACCATCGGCTTTTGCAATGTTAAAAACTCAAAAATGGCATTAGAGCCCGCACGTGAAATAACAAAATCTGTTATCGCTAATATGTCTGGCAGTTCTCCATGTATATATTCAAATTGTTTATATCCTTCTTTATTTTGTAAGCTTTCATCAAGATTACCTTTTCCGCAAAGATGAACAATTTGATATTTTTTCAAAAGTTCTGGTAACGCTTCTCGAACCGTTTCATTAATTTTCTTTGCGCCCAAACTTCCTCCCATAATTGTAATAACTGGCTTTTTACGTAAAAAACCTAAAAACGCTAAACCTTTTTCACGATTTCCCTTTAGCACTTCTTCACGTACAGGAGATCCTGTATAGATTACTTTTTCTTTCGGTAAATGTTTCGCAGCTTCTTCAAATGTAACAAATATTTTCGAAGCAAAACGGAGCGCAATTTTGTTTGCTAGTCCTGGCGTCATATCAGATTCATGTAATAAAACAGGGACTCTATTTAGCCAGCCTCCAATTACGACTGGTACAGATACGAAACCACCTTTTGAAAAAATCACATCCGGTTTTAGTTTTCGAATCCTTACATACGCATCCATAACACCCTTCATTACAAGAAAAGGATCTTTTATATTTTTTAAATCAAAATAACGACGTAGCTTTCCACTTGCAATACTATAGTACGGAATGCCTTCCTGTTCTATAATCGTTTTCTCAATTCCTTGATGAGAACCAATATAAGAAATATCCCAATTCCGTTCTTGTAAATGTGGAATGATGGCTAAATTAGGTGTTACATGCCCTGCCGAACCACCACCTGTAAAGACTATTTTCTTCATACGTCTCCCCCTTCTACACTATAATACACTAAAATATCTTGCCTCAGGGTGAGAAAATACCATAGCCGTCACAGATGCTTCTGGCTCCATCATAAATCCTTCTGTTAATGAAATACCTATTTCTTCTGGATGAATAAGGCGAAATAACTTTTCTTGATCTGCAAGTTCTGGACATGCTGGATAACCGAAAGATACTCGTATCCCTCTATATTTCGTACGGAAACGTTCTTCCATCGTCAGTTCTGGTGAATCTGGAATACCCCAGCGATCACGAATGAGCATATGTGTTTTTTCAGCAAGACCTTCTGCTAGTTCAAGCGCTAACGATTGAATGGCATGACTGCGTAAATAATCCCCCTTCGCCTTCCACTCTTCAGCAATGTCCCGAACGCCTTCCCCAACCGTAACAGATAGGAAAGCAACATAGTCCATCTCATCTCCAACTGGTCGTAAATAATCACCTAAAGTACGATATGGTGCTTTTCCTTGTCTTGGGAATGTGAAACGCTCTATAACACGCGTATGATCTTCTGGATCATATATTACAATGTTTTGTCCGTCACTTTGCGCTGGGAAAAATTGATACACCGCTTTCGGTTTTAACCAAGATTGTCCTTCCTGCAATAATTCATCTATTAAATCATTTAATTCGTGTGCTCTCTTATCTCCCTCTCGCAAAAGCTTCTTCACATTTCCTTTTAATCCAAGGTGATGTCCAAGTAGCATTTGTCTATTTAAAAATGGAGCGAGATGGAGGGCTGGGATATCACGTAATACAATTCGTTTTGTTGAATCAGGTATCATAACCTCTGCCTTCGCTAATGGCTCAATTACTGCTGGAATTTCTACTTTCTTCTCCTCTTTTTTTACGATATGAAGATGACGCTCTTTTTTATCTTGTTTCATCTTCTCACGCTCTTCTTCTTTTTGAAGCTTATTAATAATATCAAGACCAGTCATCGCATCACTCGCATAACATACGAGCCCTTTATATGATGGTGAAATACGATTTTCTGTAAATTTTCTCGTTAACGCTGCCCCGCCTACAACGATTGGAACATCAATATTTGCAGCTTTTAAATCTTCAGCAGTCGTTACCATTTGTTGCGCTGATTTTACTAATAAACCAGAAAGACCAATAATGTCAGGCTTCTTTTCTTGTACTTCTTGAACAATTCGATCCGAACGAACATTGATTCCTAAATTAATAATCTCATATCCGTTATTCGATAAAATAATTTCAACGAGGTTTTTCCCAATATCATGTACGTCACCTTTAACAGTTGCTAATAATACTTTCCCCTTTTTCGCACTCTCGCTAGATTCCATATGTGGCTCTAAATAGCTTACGGCAGCTTTCATACTTTCAGCACTTTGCAATACTTCGGCAACGATAAGCTCATTATTATTAAATAATCGTCCCACCTCATCCATTCCTGTCATAAGTGGGCCATTAATAATATCCAAAGGTTTTCTCCCTTCTGTAAGTGCGAGACTTAAATCTTCTTGTAGCCCTTGTTTCGTACCTTCTACAATGTAATTTGCCAGCCTTTCATCAAGAGTTAATCTTTCTTGGGTAACGACATCTTTCTTTTTTGCCGCGCGATAAAAATTTGTAAATTCTTCTAACGTCTCTTGCGTCGTTTCAAAAAGTAGTGCATCAGCAAGACGTTTTTCTTCCTCTGGAATTGACGCATACCGTTCTAATTTTTCCGTATTCACAATCGCGTAATCTAATCCTGCTTTCGTTGCGTGATATAAAAAGACGGAATTTAATACTTCTCGGCCAGCTGGTGGTAAACCAAAAGATATGTTACTTACACCTAAAATCGTTAAACACTCTGGTAAGGCTTCTTTAATAAGGCGAATTCCTTCTATCGTCGCTGCCGCTGAACCAATATATTCTTCATCACCTGTACCTACAGGAAATACAAGTGCATCAAAAATAATATCTGACGGGCGTATACCATATTTCGTCGTCAATAACTCATAACTTCTTTTCGCGATTTCGAGTTTTCGTTCTGCACTAACCGCCATACCATCTTCATCAATTGTTCCTACAACAATAGCAGCACCATATTTCTGAAGAAGCGGCGTCACTTTTTTAAATCGTTCTTCTCCATCTTCTAAATTAATTGAGTTAATAACAGCTTTTCCTTGAATATAAGTAAGAGCTCGCTCCATCACATTTTCATCTGTTGAATCAATCATAATCGGTACTTTTAACACTTTCGTAACTTCTGCCAAGAAGTTTTCCATATCTTCTATTTCATCGCGATCAGGATCTGCCATACAAATATCAATAATATGAGCATTTTTCTTCACTTGCGCTCTTGCGACTTCAGCAGCCTCTTCAAATTTCCCTTCTGCTACTAATCGTTTAAATTTACGTGACCCAATAACGTTTGTTCTTTCACCAACAAATAATGGTCTCATAGAGTCATCATATTGAAGTGCCTCTAATCCACTAACCCCGTGTCCAGCTCTTTCGTGGTGTTCACGCGGCTTATGAGAAGCTAACGCGGATTTCATTGCTTTTATATGTTCTGGTGTTGTGCCACAACAACCACCGATAATATTAACCCATCCTTCTTCAGCAAATCGCTTCACTTTTTCAGCGAGAGAAGATGGAGATTCATGATAATGTCCATCTTCATCAGGAAGACCTGCATTTGGATAACAAGAAATGTAACACTCCGACAAATCAGATAGTGAACGAATATGGTCTCTCATAAACTCTGGACCAGTCGCACAGTTTAATCCAACAGATAATGGCTTCATATGTTCTACTGATAAGTAAAAAGCCTCAATTGTTTGCCCAGCCAGAGTCGTTCCCATCGGTTCGATCGTTCCCGAAATCATAATAGGTACAATTTTATTTAGCTCATCAAAAGCTGCTTGAATTCCAATATAAGCAGCCTTCACGTTACGCATATCTTGACTCGTCTCAACGAGTAATACATCTACGTCGCCATTCAATAAGCCTCTAGCCTGCCGTGTATAGGCTTCAATTAATTCTTCAAACGTCACACCACCTGTAACGCTAATCGCTTTCGTTGTTGGTCCCATTGCTCCCGCAACATATACTTCCTTCCCGCTTTCTTTGACCGCTTGCTTCGCTAAACGTGCTGCCTTCTCATTTAATTCCTCATCTAAATGAGACAACTCATAATCACTTAATACAATATTCGTCGCCCCAAATGTATTTGTTTCAATAATATCCGCTCCAGCTTCAATATAAGCTTTATGAATCTTTAAAATGACATCAGGCCTTGTTTCTACTAAATATTCATTACAGCCTTCGTACTCTTCTCCTCCGAAATCTTCCGCAGTTAAGTCCTCTTGCTGGATCATTGTTCCCATTGCACCATCTAATATTAAGATGTTATTTTGTAATTTTTCTTCTATACATTTCATCAGTTAATACCTTCTTTCACTTCTTGCTTTTCTCTCACATATTTAACAAGATGTTCTGTAATTTCATATTTTAGAAATGGTGTAATAAGATAAATGCCGTTAAAATACTTCATCGCCGCATCGATTAATTCTTGTGAAATGAGAATTCCTTCCTCAATTGCTGCCTCTTTCGTTTCATGTCCATCCATTCTCTCCCTTATTTCTTCAGGTAGTGTAATACCCGGTACCTCAAAATGAAGGAAATCTGCATTCCTTTTACTTATTAATGGCATAATCCCAATAAAAATAGGTTGTTCCAAATGCTTTGTCGCTTCATACACTTCTTCAATTAACGCAATATCATAAATTGGCTGAGTTAAGAAATATTCCGCTCCAGCATCTATTTTCCGTTCCATTCGCTTAACCGCTGCTTTTAAATGTCTTACATGCGGATTAAACGCACCTCCCACTGAAAACCTTGTTGCTGGACCAATTGATTTCCCTAAAATCGAGCGCCCGTCGTTCATTTCTTTAATCATTTTAATGAGCTCAATAGAGGACAAATCATATACAGAAGTGGCACCTGGAAAATCACCAACGCGTGCTGGATCCCCAGTTAAAGCTAACACTTCTTCCATACCTAATGCTGATAGGCCTAGTAAATGAGATTGTAGTCCGATGACGTTATGGTCTCTACACGTTAAGTGCGTTAATACCGGAATATCGTGCTTCGTTAATAATGCCCCCATTGCCATATTCGAGATGCGAGGCGATGCTAATGAATTATCTGCTAGAGTAATAGCATCTGCACCAGCTCTTTTCAATGCTCTTGCTCCTTCAAAAAATCGCTGCGTATCTAACGTTTTCGGTGGATCTAATTCCACTACTACTGTCGTTTGTTTTTTTGCTTTCTCTGCTAAAGTGACATGAGCTTTCGAACGTTTTTCATGTGTATGAACTACTTTCGGTCTTTGAATCGTATCCTTTTCTATTACAGGCGTAATATTTAGAGTAGCACGTTTCATACTTTCAATATGTTCTGGAGTAGTGCCACAACAACCACCCAATAACCGGATACCTTGCTCAATAAATTTCGGTGTCATCGCTTCGAAATAAGCCGGACTTCCCTCATATACGTAGCGTCCCTCCACATAATTCGGGAGACCTGCATTTGGATATGCTGACAAGTAGCCATTTTGAGGAATCGATATCATTTTAAAAGCTTCCGTCATATGAAGTGGCCCTAGTTGACAGTTCAATCCAACGACATTTGCACCGTAATCTAAAAGCTGTTTTAATATTTCATTTACATCATTTCCATTTTGAGTCGTACCTGCCTCATGTAACGCTAATTGAGCTACAATTGGAATATTCGTTTGTTTTCGTAACACCTGAACAGCATGAAGTAATTCAAACTCATCATAGAAAGTCTCTAATAGCAGTCCATCAACCTGTTCTTCTAGTAATGCACTTGCCTGTTCCAGTAACATAAATTCTCGCTCCATATCAGTTGTCGTAACAGCTCCGATATGTTTCATACCACCAATTGTCCCTAAAATTGCATTTCTATCTGTAACAGATGCTTTCGCAATCTTCACTGCCGCTTTATTAATTTGAACAACTTGATTCTCTAAGCCATACATACGTAATTTCGCTTCATTTGCTCCGTACGTATTTGTTTGAATCACATCTGCCCCAGCAGCTACATATTGTTTATGAATCGATATAATTAAATCTGGATCAGATATATTCAATTCTTCAAAACTACTTTGCAAACCATGTGAATGTAATAACGTCCCAACCGCACCATCACCTATTACAATTCCTTTTGATAATAAATCTAGTAATTTCACAAATCTCCCTCATTTCTATCAATATAAAAAACCCCCTCTTCACTTTGAAGAGGGGGACATAATTGTTCCTCCTCTTATTATGCAAAACATTCGTTTTGCAGGTATTAGCACCGTTTCAAACATTTCGTTTAAAGGTTGCCGGGTTTCACAGGGCCTTTCCCTCCACCGCTCTCAATAAGAGTTTGTCTTTATTATTTTATTTATGTAGCTAAAAGGAAATACGTTCCCCTTTTAACAATGTTTGTTAATTTTTTAATAAATTTAGCATGCACAAATGCAAAAGTCAATGACACTTGCGGAAAAATAAAAATTATTTAAAATAAAGTTGCAATTCAATTATCTTTTGTTGTAAAGTTAAAAACATAATAAAATTTCATACGAACATTCTTATCTAGAGAGGTAGAGGGACTGGCCCTTTGACGCCTCAGCAACCATTAACATTTGTTAATAAGGTGCTAATTCCAGCAAATTGTGAAAGATTTGACAGATGAGAAGAAGACTCTATTCAAACCGAAAGCCTTCTTCTTTAGAAGGCTTTTTTTATTTTACATTCACTTAATTGTTAATTTAAAAAGGAGGAATTTTCACATGTCAACTATTGAAACAAAACTAGCACAAATCGGAAACCGGAGCGAAACTACAACAGGAACTGTTAACCCACCTGTTTATTTTTCAACTGCTTATCGTCACGAAGGAATTGGTAACTCTACTGGCTTTGACTATTCACGAACTGGCAATCCAACTCGCGGTCTTTTAGAGCAGGCAATCGCAGATTTAGAGTACGGTGAACAAGGTTATGCCTGTAGTTCAGGGATGGCAGCTGTTCTCCTCGTCCTTTCCCTATTCCGTTCCGGAGACGAACTTATTGTATCTGAAGATTTATACGGGGGCACTTATCGATTATTTTCTGAGCACGAAAAAAAGTGGAATGTTCGATGTAGATACGTAAATACACAATCTATTAAACAAATTGAGCAAGCTATCACAACTGAAACGAAAGCTATTTTCATAGAAACTCCAACTAATCCGTTAATGCAAGTTACTGATATTGCCGCTGTCGCAACTGTAGCGAAAAGACACGGACTACTTCTTATTGTAGACAACACATTCTATACGCCTTATATACAGCAGCCATTAACAGAAGGTGCCGACATTGTACTTCATAGCGCAACGAAATATTTAGGGGGACATAACGATGTCCTAAGCGGACTTGTCATTGCAAAAGGAAAGGAACTTTGTGAGGAAATCGCTCATTATCATAATGCCTCTGGTGCGGTCTTAAGTCCATTTGACTCATGGCTATTAATTCGTGGTATGAAAACGTTAGCGCTTCGCATGAGACAACATGAAGAAAATGCAAAAGCAGTTGTTGCTTATTTAAATGATGAAGACGGGGTGACAGATGTATTTTATCCTGGAAGAGGCGGCATGATCTCATTTCGTCTGAAAGATGAAACATGGATTAATCCATTCTTACAATCTTTATCCTTAATTACATTTGCTGAAAGTCTTGGTGGTGTTGAAAGTTTAATGACGTATCCAGCAACGCAAACACACGCTGATATTCCTGAAGAAATCAGAACAGCAAACGGTGTATGTAATCGTCTTCTGCGATTTTCCGTTGGCATTGAAAATAGTAACGATTTAATCCAAGACTTAAAGCAAGCCATTAAACTTGTAAAAGAAGGTGTAAGAATATGAGTTATTCTATAGATACACTCTTACTGCACAACCAATATAAACATGACTCGCAAACAGGAGCTGTTAACGTTCCCATCTATAATACATCAACATTCCACCAGTTTGATGTAGATACGTTCGGAAAATATGACTATAGTCGCTCTGGTAATCCAACTCGTGAAGCTCTTGAAGATATCATTGCTTTATTAGAAGGAGGAACAAAGGGATTTGCCTTCGCATCAGGAATTGCAGCGATTTCTACTGCATTCCTCCTTCTTTCACAAGGCGATCACGTACTCATTTCAGAAGACGTATACGGAGGAACTTACCGAATTATAACTGAAGTGCTCTCCCGTTACGGTGTGTCACATACATTTGTTGATATGACAAATGTAGAAGAAATAAAGCAAAACATTAAGCCAAACACAAAACTCTTTTATGTGGAAACACCCTCTAATCCACTTTTAAAAGTGACAGATATTCGTGCTGTTTCTAAACTTGCAAAATCTATTGACGCCCTTACTTTTGTTGATAATACATTTTTGACACCACTATTCCAGAAACCACTTGATCTTGGCGCCGATGTCGTTCTTCATAGTGCTACAAAATTCATTGCCGGTCATAGTGATGTTACTGCCGGATTAGCGGTTGTAAAAGATGCCGAACTCGCTCAAAAACTTGGATTTTTACAAAATGCATTCGGCGCTATTTTAGGTCCTCAAGATTGTTCTCTCGTACTTCGCGGTCTAAAAACATTGCATGTACGTCTTGAGCATTCAGCTGCAAACGCCAATAAAATTGCACATTATTTACAAGAGCACGCTAAAGTTAAAAATGTCTATTATCCTGGCTTACAAACACATCTTGGATTTGATATTCAACAATCTCAAGCTACATCAGCCGGAGCTGTCCTATCTTTCACTTTACAATCAGAAGACGCACTCCGCCAATTTTTATCAAAAGTAAAATTACCTGTCTTTGCAGTTAGTTTAGGAGCTGTCGAATCGATTCTTTCCTACCCAGCTAAAATGTCACATGCAGCACTGTCGCAAGAAGCTCGTGATGAAAGAGGGATTTCTAATTCATTACTTCGGTTATCCGTCGGCCTTGAAAATGTTGACGATTTAATATCCGATTTTGAAAATGCCCTTTCTTATGTAGAAGAACCTGTAAATGCATAGAACGAACAGAAGATATGAAATTAAGTTTTCATATCTTCTTTTTTATACCGTTAAGTATATTTTTTACTTTTCGTATAGTCCATAAAAAAACAAAAGAGCACCATCTATTTCTAAATAATGAATTAATTGATATATTAAGAAGTAAAAAAGGGGGCAAAAATAATGGATACTTGTGCAGATGTTTTAATCGTTATCGATTTACAAAATGGAGTATGTTATAGCGAAGAGCATTTATTCGATTTACAAAATTTACTTACAAAAGTAAATAAAAGAATTTCTTCATACAGAAAATCAAATAAACCAATCATTTTTATTCAACATTGTGACGATGATTTAGTACCCGAAAAAGAACTTTGGGCTATTCATGCTGATCTAGATGTTCAGGAACAAGATTTTTTTGTAAGAAAAACACATGCCAATTCATTTTATAAAACAAACTTGAAAGAGATTTTAGAACAATTATCTGTACACCGTATTGAATTTTGTGGTGCCAAAACAGAGTACTGTATGGATGCTACGATTAAATTTTCCCATGGACTAGAATACGAAAACTTCATGGTACAGAAAGCAACCTCTACGTTAAATAATCCATTTATGTCCGCAAAAGAGACAATTGATTTTTATGAGAACATATGGAACCGCAGATTTTTAAAGCTGATAAAAGATGAACTCTAGAATATATAACTAATGTCTTGGTAATTCTAAAATTTATCAGCTATACTCAAATATTTTGTTATCACCATAAAGAAGCTGACTATATTCAGCTTCCTTTCTTTTAACCTGTTTTATATTCTATATATAACATTATAATTCCTTTTTCTTATTATTTTAAAAATTTTGTATATTCATTTGAAAGAATAAGAAAATCATGATAAAATTGTGTTACAAATATATCTATATCTTTCAATTTTTAAAACGCATCGAAATTTTCGTCCAAAAATGTCATTTTACAAAACCATGCAAATTTATCTACTTTATTTACATCAGGGTCTCTTTTCTTACAATTTCTTTACTTTAGGACTTTTTTTCTGCAACAACTGTTTCCTTTTCTTTAATTTTTTGGTATGTATAGTATGGTATAACAGCTCACACGGAGGTGGAAAAGAACATGTTAGAAACCTTTCAAAAAGAAATAGAACTATATGAAAGCAATGCAGAATTATTGAAAGTACTTGCTCATCCTGTTCGCTTATGTATTGTAAAAGGATTAATTGAACGTGGTCCAAGCAACGTTTCAACAATGTACACTGGCTTAAACATGCCACAATCTACAATTTCACAGCATTTAGCAAAATTAAAAAGTGCTAAAATCGTTTCAAGTGAAAGAAAAGGATTGGAAATTTATTACAAAGTAGAAAACGAGACAATTATTCAACTCGTTCGCGTATTATTAGGTTAAGAGCTCATAAACAGAGAAAAAGGGCGTATTTTATATTTTTTATCTCATATCTTTAATATAAATATATATCATGAGAGGAAATATATGATGCTACATAATTAAAAAGTCGTATTAAAAAACAAGACACAGAAATATGCTGTGTCTTGTTTTTTTATATTTTCAAATACTGATCCAAGTGTAACTGTTGCATATGTTTCTTATGTATCACAACATCAAATGCACTCCCTAATCCTCCGCTCAAAATCATAGAACGAACTGCACGATTTTGTTTTTGAGTTTCAGAAAAAGGATTTCGATCTTGGTGACCCGTAAGCTGATCTAATATTCCTGCTGCTAACAAAAACTCAGATTGCTTCTTATGCCATACTATATTCATGCCTTGCAGGCTAAACATCTCTTTCAGTTCGTCCCAATGAATATGAGTAGTAAGATCCATTTCACCTGGATGCTCTAAAGGATTACGGATTAACTTATGCTCGTAATATCCTCGTAAACTTCCTTCTTGATGTGCAGGCTGCATCCATTCTTCTTTTGTGTATCCATAATCAACGGTAATACATACACCTCGTTGAAACCATTTCGCAATTTCTACTATATATTCTTCCATCGCAAGTGGCACTTCAAAACGCTGACCTTCAGCAAGATGAATATTATATTTCAATAAGTATCGACCAATATTTTTCTGTAGCGGTCTACATACTTCTGCGAGTTTCCCTTCCTCTGTGTACGTAATGCGTACTTCATACAATATTCCATTTCTCTTCTCAATTACTTCAACAGGAAATGCATCAAATAACTCATTCGAAAAAAGAATCCCTTCGAATGATTCTCCCATTTCACTATGCGACGTATAATACGACACATTAGAAAACGAACAAAGATTTTTCTGCTGTAAGTTTCTATGAAAAGGGCTCATTTCAATCATTGAATAGTTTAAATCAATAAAGGTTTTTGGAGATACTTGCTTCCACTCTTGTAAAACATCATAGGCAAACCTTCCTGTTCCCCCACCAATCTCACAAATATTCGGAGCAACTTCACCATTTTCAACAAGACGAATAAAAAACTTAGCAAATGTTTTTGCAAAAACAGAGGATACGTTGCTACTCGTAAAAAAATCCCCTTGTCTTCCAATTTTTTCACGTTCCTTCATATAATAGCCATGTCCCTCTGTGTACAATACGAGGTTCATATACGTACTATATGAAATTGAATAATCCTTCTCTTTCTCCATCCATTCTTTTAAAATGAGCTCCATCTCCATACTAGCTCCTTACTGTAAAAATGGATTATTTTCTTTTTCAAAACCAATGCTTGTTTCTGGACCATGTCCACATAGCACCGCTGTTTCATCTGGTAATACAAATAATTTTTCTTCAATACTTCCAATCAATTCAGCAAAACTTCCACCGGGTAAATCTGTTCTTCCGATGCTCATTTGGAACAATACATCACCAGAAAATACAGCATTCGCCTCTTTACAATAATAAGAAATACTGCCTGGAGAATGTCCTGGCGTCTCAAAAATCTCAAAATTAAATGAACCAATTGCTAATGCACCTTCTGCATTAATAATATGATCTGCTGGTTTTGCTGTAATACTGCGATTCATCATAAAAATTTGAGAGCCATTTACAGTTGCATCGCCTAACCAATCTGCTTCTTCTTTATGTACGTACACAGGAATATGAAAAGCGTCTCTTACCGCGTCAACAGCACCAATATGATCAAAATGAGCATGTGTTAATAAAACAGCAAGTGGCTTTAATTGTTCTTCTTGTAAATATGTAACGAGCTTCTCTCCTTCGTGACCAGGATCAAAGATAATACACTCATTTTGATCATTCGTTAAAATATAAGCATTCGTTTGTAATGGGCCTAACGGCATTTGTATCCATTTCATATGAAAATCTCCTCCAATTATTAAACTTACTTTCAATGATACAACATTTTTTTCTCTTAGGAAAAGAAAGGATGCTATCTCGACAATCATTTTTAAAACATGTACAATATAAAAGAGTTAATATTCTAAAAACTCATATTGAGGAATGGGTAGACAGAGGAGGATATTGTATGGGCCTTGTTATTATTTTTGCGCTAGTCACTCTGTTAGCTGTATTCGCTACGCTTAGAACTCTTCGCGAAAAAAACTTATTCGCGGGCGGCTTTGCAATTGCAACTGTACTCGTTTTCGGATGGTTTACGATCATGACTGTTCTATATAACGGGTACCCACCAGCAGCTTAATTCATTTACATGTTATTCTTCATCAAGATTTCACACAAAAAGAGGAAGGGTTTCCCCTTCCTCTTTTCATATTTCACAACTTATACCATCTTCGCTTCGTATTTGTGCTTTTTTACAAGCCAAGCTCCTCCGATAACACCTGCATCATTACCAAGTATTGCAATCGCTAACTTTGTGCTCTTTACAGCACGTGAGAAAGCATATTGCTCGAAATAACGTTGAATTGGCTCTAATAGTGCATCTCCAGCTTTAGACACGCCCCCGCCAATAACAATTTTCTCTGGGTTCAACGTACTAGCAAGGTTCGCTACAGCTAACCCTAAATAAGAAGCTACTTTTTCTACTACTTCGCCTGCTAGCTCGTCACCTTGTCCAAGTGCTTCAAACACATCTTTTGATGTAATACGCCCTTCTTCTGCTAACATAGAACGTAGAACACTCTCTTTATTAGTCTCTTGTATTTTTTGCATAGCAACACGCACAATACCCGTTGCAGATGCTACAGTTTCTAAGCAACCAGACTTCCCGCAATTACATGGGAAAGCATTCTCTGTAACTACTGTAATATGTCCAATCTCACCAGCAGCTCCGCTTACGCCGTGTACAATCTCACCATTGGCGATTACACCACCACCAACACCAGTGCCAAGTGTCATACAGATTAAATCTTTTGCTCCTTCACCAGCACCTTTCCACATTTCACCAAGCGCTGCTAAGTTTGCATCATTATCAATAACAACAGGTAATCCTGTTTCTACTTCTAATAAATCTTTTAACGGATAGTTTTTCCATCCTAAATTGACCGCTTCATAAATCATTCCAGACGCCACGTGTACAGGACCAGGAGCTCCCATACCAATACCGATTAACTTGCTTTTCAATTCACCTAACTCTTCTAACTTTTTATCAATAGCTTTCGCTACATCAAGCGTAATATGTTTTCCTTGCTCATTTGTATTCGTAGGGATTTCCCACTTATGTAAAATTTCACCGTACACATTAATAAATGCTAATTTAATTGTTGTACCACCAAGGTCAACCCCAACTAACCATTTCTCTTCCATGTTGCTTACCTACCTTTATCTAATTCTTATTTAGCTCTTTTTGAATTTCTTGCTTCAATAAAAATAAAGCTGTTTGATAGTCTTGTGGATCGATTAACTGTGATTGATTTAATTCACGCAATTCATCTTGCATTAATTGTAAATCTGCAATTCGATCACCCGTATAAATAATCGTACCAAATTTCTTTAGCAATTGCTGAATATCATAAATAGATACCATTTTATCACCCTCTATGCTCACTTACTATAAAAAATTATAATAAGAAAACGTTCACATATTTTATTATAATCAAGAAGAAAAAGTCTCGTCAATTTTTATTTGTCTATACAAGCCCATTTTTAACCATTGTTCCTTTTTCTGTAATAATTTTTTCTACGTTTTTATCAAACGGCTCTACTGGAATATGTTCTACTATTTGAAAACTATAAGCTAATGATAGCGTTTTCCCTTTATAATGCAAGAGATAACGATCATAATACCCACCGCCATATCCAATCCGTTCTCCTCGCTCTGTATAAGCTACACCTGGCACGATTTGAAGATCAATGTCATCTGCATTCACTTCTTCCGTACGCGCTGGAATTGGTTCACGTAAATTCATATACACTATTTCTAATTGATCAAAATTACTAATTTGCCGGAAAGACATCGTTCGTGTTTCTTTATTACACTTTGGAACAACAACTTTCTTTCCTTCTTCCCAAGCTTTTTCGATAATAGCATATGTATTCACTTCATTTTCCATTGAGAGAGTGATTCCAACTGTTTTAGCTTCAGCCCACTCTTTTTGCGCATACAACGAAAATGCAATTTGCTCTGATAAAGTTGTATACCGTTCTTCTGATAAAGAATTCATGTGCTCTATTATTTGTTTACGTAAACGTACTTTCTCTTCTCTCACACACTTTCCCCCTCACAGTGATACTTTGCTCTACGATGATAGTGTATCACTTTTAACAGAGGAATCGAATAAAAAAAGAAACAGTAGGAAAATATTCCTACTGCTTACTTTGTTTCACGGTGTAACGTAGACTTCTTGTCACGCTTGCAATACTTTTTAAGCTCGATACGCTCAGCGTTGTTACGTTTGTTTTTCTTTGAGATATAGTTACGATCTCCGCATTCTGTACATGCTAGAGTAATATTCACACGCATTCTTATTCCCTCCAGTACTAATAACTTAAATCAGACTATACTATAATACCACTTTTAAAATAAAAATTCTACACCTTTTGATATTGTCTAATTTTTTCTATAAGATTTTTCATGTTTTCCCTTGCTATTACTGGGTTTCTGGCATGCGAATACACTAAAAATTTCGGTTGTTTTGTGTCAGAAACGATATAAGACCACTCTTTTTCGGTATATTTGAACTGTACTCCTTCAAATATACCTTCTTCCTTTCTTTCCATATCAGCCAATAATTTCCTCATTACTTTTCCTTTTTCATTCCATGAACATACAACTTCATCACAAAGTAGATAAAGCGGCGGTGATTGCTCTACTATGCTGAGAAATGTTTTCCCCTGCAATGCTATTAACTCGAATAATTTTCCAATTCGATATAAAATATCTCGCTTCCATCTCGCTTGAAACGACTTTTTTTCATCCTGCGTATAAAATAGAAGGTAACATTCTCCTAATTTCAAAGACATCGGGTAAATATTTCCTGCTGATTCAAGTAATAAATCTGGAATATCTACCTCTTCAAAATCTGTTCCTTGGTAAATATTACTATGATTATCATATAACTCGAAATAATTTCCTTGCTCTGAAAACATAAGTGCCATATTTGCTTTGCTTGATTTCATCAAAGCTTTCACATGATCCTTTTGTTCGCCCGCATAAATCCATGTAACTGTGCATCCGAGCCTTTGTAAAAAGAGCATCAGTAAATGTTGTAACATATCATTCCTCTTATTAATAAGAAGATGAAACTTTTGTTTTTGTATTTTCTCAATATCAACGCGCTCTAATACAGCCTCTATATAATCATGTAAAGAAACGTGGACTAGCTTATTCCGCCCCATTTCTTTCTCACATACGTAATAAAACGACTCAGACATATATACTTGTTCTATCGCTTTTTGCTGCTTATACGTTAATTGTACCCCCTCCTTACCATATAACTTTATAACAACCTCTTTTTCGTTTTCCACTTGAATGAAAACCCCACCTGCACATTGTAAATCCTGAATGCTATACTGAAAAAGTGACTCATTTATTTCTTTGCATTCCATCGTATGAATCCCGATACCATGAATCGCATGAAGAAAGAGATTTTTATAAGAAGTCGTTTCTATATGTTCTTGACTCCCAATTAATATACTTTCTCCTTTGGCAAAAAGAGATCCATACGCCATCGCAACCTTCACAATAAATTGAGGAGTGATTTCAACATTACCTCTTCCTACAATGCGGCTTTTTTGCAACCATCCTGCACTCTTTTCACTTTCTTGAACACCAGCCGATCCTACTACTGAATAGCTGTCAATCGCCTTATATGGCCATAGTTTTCCCTTTTGCTTAATTACCGTACTTTTCCCTATATGACAATGATCCGCTACAATGCTTTTTTGAAACAGTGTAACGTCATCTTCCACCATTGTATGCTCTCCTATGGTCGTTTCTAATAGCTCGCAATACTGACCAATGTGCGCATTTGCAAAAACAATACTTTTTTGAAGATGAGAATAACTTGAAACCACACTATTTTTCCCGATAATAGAGTATGGCTCAATTACAGCTCCAGCACCAATCTTTGCTCCTTCTCCAATAAAAGAAGGACCGTGAATTTTCGTTCCTTTTCCAATCGTCACACCTTCCCCCATCCATACCATCGGCAATACTTCCGTGTAAGGAATAGGTACTTGCAATTTTTTCGTTAACAAATCAAATTGTGCTTGTCGATATTGATCAAATGTACCGATATCTAACCAATAACCTTCTGACAAATATGCAAATAACGCGTTCTTATTTGCCAATAGCGGAAACACATCTTGACTGAAATCAAAAAACTCTCGGGGCGGTATGTAAGAAAAAATTTCTGGCTCCATAATATATATACCTGTATTCACAATATTAGAGACTACTTCATTCCAGCTAGGTTTTTCTATATATCGTGTAACCTCTTGTTCTTTGTTCATTACAACTAAACCGAATGAGAGTGGGTTTTCTACTTCCTTTACAAACATAGTTACCATTCTTTTCTTTTGTTCATGAAACATAATTCCTTCTGATAATTGAAAATCAGTTAACGCATCCCCGCTTATCACAACAAACGTTTCATCTAAAAATGTTTCCGCTTGTTTAATACTCCCTGCGGTTCCAAGCGGGGGAGAATCTTCAAAGTAGTACAAGTTAACTCCCCATTTGCTACCGTCACCAAAATATTGTTTAATGGCTGTACTCATATACTGAACAGTAATTGCAATTTCACGAATACCATGCTGACGTAATAATTCAATATTGTATTCCAAAACTGGCTTTTCTAATAATGGTAACATCGGCTTTGGAGTATTACATGTTAATGGTCTAAGGCGTCGTCCTTTTCCTCCAGCTAAAATAACCCCCTTCATATACTTCAGCCTCCACTTATATAATGATCAGTAACTTCATATACGATATGTATATTATCTACCCCGCATTAACTAGCAGTATAAAATGAAACTTTAATTAGTAGGGATTTTGTGCATCTCCCACTGATTATTAGCCCTGACCACTCGGGCTTTTACAGGCGGTAAAACTGTCTATATACATGTACCTTTTCAACACCACAAAAGAAAGCGCTTACCATTAACTTAGTAAAATATCCCTTAATAAGTGAACAACATATATGTCCTATTTTTTCCATTATATTATGATACATCTTATCATCATAAACTAAAGGAAACAACGAGCTTTTTTTGTCATGTTTTGACTAAAAAAAGCAGGTGATGTTTCACCTGCCTTTTTCTTTATTCATTTAATAAGTAATGCTTTCCTTTTACTAAATAAAAAATATTTTCAGCAATATTTGTAATATGATCTGCTACACGCTCGATATATCTCGCCACAAAGGATAATTGTGTAATTTGTGTAATTGCTTCTGGTTGTTCTGGAACTGAAGATATAAATTCACGAATCGCTTTCCCATATATTTCATCAACTGAATCATCCATTTCGGCAATTTGTTTCGCAAAAGTTAAATTTTCTTGCTCATATGCTTCTAGCGCTAACTGTAGCATCTTATTTGCAATTGCAAACATTTCATCAAGATTGTGCAAACTCACAACCACCTCTTTTTCCCCGAGACGAATTGTTGATTTCGCAATATTAACAGCATGATCTGCAATACGCTCTAAATCTGTCGCTGTTTTAATTGAAATGAAAATCCTTCTTAAATCACTTGCTACAGGTTGCTGCTTCGTAATAAGCATAAGCGCAAGGTCATTTATTTCCTCTTCTAAATTATCCATACGATAATCACCATCTATTACCTCTAACGCTTTCTCTACATCCCTTTTATGAAGACCTTCCATAGCAAGCAATAAAGCTTCCCTCGCTAGCTCTCCAAGCTCAATCACCTTTTGCTGTAACATTTTTAAATCACATTGAAACTGTTCTCTTACCATCGTTTCTTCCCCCTCAATATTATGTGCCATTATATATAGATCTCCTACCTAGCCTACTTGTAATAAGCCTTAAGATAGGAGAAGTATTACTTCTCTAATTAAATGAGGTAAAAATAAGAAATACCCTCTGTTAAGAGGGTATTTACTCTTATCCTTGCAACGATATCAACCGAATCGGCCTGTAATATAATCTTCTGTACGCTTATCTGAAGGTGTCGTAAATAATTTATTTGTATCTGTATACTCCACAACTTCTCCACTTAAGAAGAAAGCAGTTTTATCTGAAATACGTGCCGCTTGTTGCATGTTATGCGTTACGATCACAATACTAAAGTCTTTCTTTAACTCTTGAATTAATTCTTCTACTTTTAATGTTGAAATTGGATCTAGTGCCGATGTTGGCTCATCCATTAAAATAACGTCTGGTTCAATTGCTAAACAACGTGCGATACATAGACGCTGTTGCTGTCCACCAGATAAACCGTATGCATTATCATGCAAACGATCTTTTAACTCATCCCAAATCGCTGCTCCACGTAAACTTTTTTCAACAATTTCATCCAATGTTTTTTTATCACGAATACCATGAATTTTCGGGCCATATGCTACATTTTCATAAATAGATTTCGGAAATGGGTTTGGCTTTTGGAACACCATTCCCACATGAGTTCTTAATTCTTCAACTGGGTATGATTTTTCAAATATATTGCGCTCTCTGTATTCAATTACACCTGTAGTTCGCACGATTGGTACTAACTCTACCATACGATTTAATGTTTTTAAGTACGTTGATTTACCACAACCACTTGGCCCGATAATTGCTGTAACTTCATTCTCATGAATGCTTAAGTTAATATCTTTTAAAGCATGGTCTTCTCCGTACCATAAATTTAAGTTTTTCGTATCAAATACTACTTTCTTTGGTGCAGTCTCGATTTTCTCCTCGTTTTTCACCTGTACATTTACTACTGTTGCTACCATTTGAATTCCCCTTTCATCCATTTCCAACTTATTTTCGATTTCGTAACCATAAGACAAATATATTGATAAAGAGTAATAAACCTAACAAAACAATCATCCCAGCAGCTGCTACATACTGAAATTCTTCTTGCGGTCTACTCATCCAATTAAAAATTTGAATTGGTAAAACTGTAAATCTATCAAACATACTAAATGGAACATAATTTGCAAATGCAAGTGCCCCGATAACTAATAGCGGTGCCGCTTCTCCAATCGCCCTTGATATCGCTAACGTACAACCCGTTATAATTCCTGGGAAAGCAGATGGCAATACAATTTGATACATCGTTTGCCACTTCGTAGCACCTAATCCGTAAGAGGCTTCTAATAATGAACTTGGTACAGATCGTATCGCTTCTTGACTCGCTACAACAACTGTCGGTAAAACGAGTAAACTCATCGTCAGTGCCGCCGCAATAATACTCTCACCTAAATGAAGAGCATATACAAAAATAGTTAAGCCGAGTAATCCAAATACAACGGAAGGTACTCCTGCTAACGTTTGATTATTAATTTCTATTACCTTTTTAAATATAGATTCCTTCGCATATTGCTCCAAATAAAGAGCAGTTCCAACTCCAAATATAAAAGAGACTGGTATAACAATACTCATAAATAATATTGTTCCTGACAAAGCTGCAGCAATCCCAGCTTCTTTCGGATTACGCGAAGCGAAGTTTGTAAAGAAATCTAACGAAAGGTAACTTATACCTTTTTCAAAAATTTGAAAAAGTAAAATAAGCAGTATTACTATTGAAAACAAAATTGCTATATAAAATAACAATTTGTAAACTCGGTCTTTTAAAAAGCGTGATGCCATATTCTCTTGTATTTTTTTATGATTCAACATTCGCATATTATGTCACCCTCCTAAAGCGGCGCATAATAGACTGCGAAATGATGTTCATGATAAAAGTAAATAAGAATAAAGTTGCGCCTACAGCATACATGCTGTAATACGTAATTGTTCCGTGCGGAGCATCACCTAAACTCACTTGCACAATATAGGCTGTTAGCGTTTGAATAGAGTGTGTCGGATCGAGCGATACATTCGGTGTAGATCCCGCTGCAATTACAACGATCATCGTTTCACCAATTGCCCTGGAAACAGCTAATATGATCGCTGCCATAATCCCTGTAAAAGCCGAAGGAAACACGACTTGTTTTACCATCTCAAACCGAGTTGCTCCAAGTGCTAACGAAGCTTCTTTCGTTCCTTTCGCTACAGCTCTCATCGCGTCTTCAGATAGAGATGCAATTGTAGGTATCATCATAAAGCCAATAACAATACCTGGACTAATCGCATTAAAAAACTGTAAATCTGGTATAATCCGTTGTAAAAGTGGTGTGACAACTGTTAATGCAAAAAAACCATATACAATTGTCGGAATACCTGCTAATAGTTCTAACATCGGTTTTAATACTTTCCTTGCACCGTTTGAAGCATATTCGCTTAAAAATACAGCACACGCTAAACCGATAGGAATTGCTACGAACATGGCAATTGCTGTTACAAGGAACGTTCCACATATAAGTGGTAATATACCGAATTTAGGATCTTCAAAAAAAGGTAACCATTCTTTTCCCGTCAAAAAGGAGTGTAATGGTATTTTTTGAAAAAACATCAATGTTTCATTTGCCAATGTGAAAATAATTCCAAGTGTCGTTACAATAGACACGCTAGCAATTATTTTTAGTAATAATGGAACGATTCGATTGATTCGCTGCGTTTTTTTTCTTTGTTTTGTATTTCTTTCAATCAAATGTTGTACAGAAAATGTAATTTGACTTTTGTCATTATGAGCCAAAGATGAAAACCCCTTTCCACCCTGACATTACCTTTTTATTTCTGTTAACATCCGCAGCTGTTCATTGTATTTTTCTTTTGGTAATTTTACATATCCAACCTCTTCAGCAAGATTACCTACATGCTGAATCATAAACTCAATATAATTTGCTACATTCATTTTATTTCGGATAGATGCATCATTTACATAAGCAAATAACGGCCTAGATAATGGCTTATACTTACCTGATTGAATGGTATCTTTCGTCGGAAGTACACCATTCACTTTTATTGCTCTCACCTTATCTCGATTGGCCATATAATAAGCATATCCTACAAAAGCAATGGCATTTTTATCATTCATTACCCCTTGCATAATAACTTGATCATCTTCAGACAAAGAGACTTTTTTTACAATGCGACTATTTTGTAAGATGACATTTTGAAAATAATCATACGTACCAGAGTCTACACCTGGCGCATAAAACTTCACCTGTTCACGTGGCCATGATGAATGAATTTGTGACCATCGCTTTTCGCTTCCATCTTCACTCCATAATAGACGTAACTCGTCTACCGTCATATTGTCTACCCAAGTATTTTGGCGACTCACAACGATCGTAAGGCCATCGTAAGCGACTTCAAACGGTGTAAACTGAATGGAGTTTTTTTTCATCTCATTTTCTTCCACTTGTTTCATTGCTCTCGAAGCATTATTTATATCTACTTCTCCTTTACTGAAACGATTAAATCCTCCTCCTGTTCCAGAAACACTGATGGAAATTTTCACGTTTGGATGCACCTTTGTATATTCCTCCGCTACCGCTTCTATAATAGGAAAAACTGTTGAGGATCCATCAACTCTCACTTCTCCCATTTCATTCACAGCAAATGCAGTAGACGTGCCAACATAAAAGAAACATGTCGACAATATGAAAACTTTAATCGATGCACTTATCCATTTCACGTGTTCTTCCTCCTAGAAGTAACCGGAAATAACAGGATTACAGATATAAGAATACTGCTAAACTATTAATTCGGTTTTAATTGTTTGTAAAAGTTTTGTAAAGTTCCACAAGAATCAACATTAGGTGAAATTCTAATCCGTAGCCACCATTCATCTTCACTAATGATTGGTCCATAAAATCCTTATCCTCCATAGGGAAATGCATACGTATCATTTGCAAGGTCCCTTAATTTCCCGATATGATATGCTTGTCCACTTTATTAAAACGTATGCATGAACCATAAAAAAAAGCACACTATCTTTTCAGATAGTGTGCTTTTTTTACAACTTTTTTATTCATCATCTTGCTCTTTATTTTTCTTATCTATTTCATCTTTTGTAGCTTCGCCATTTTCTACCTTTTTCAAATCAAAGTACGCGTCCATAATGTCACGGCTAATATATCCATTAATACCTGATTTATCATCTACCCAAGGTACAACAACAGAAAATGCTACTTCAGGGTCTTCAAATGGCGCATAACCTACTAACGTTAAGTTATATGTCTCTTTGCGCTCACCTTTTGCATTTCTACCAATCTCTTTATCTCCGCCATACACAGTTTGAGCTGTACCTGTTTTACCAGCAGCTTTATATGGTGCACCTGTAAAGTATTTCGTAGCTGTACCACCAGTATCGTTAAATACTTGTCTAAATCCTTCTTGAACACGTTTAATTTGTGATTCAGGCATATCTACACGGTTTAGTACTTTCGGTTCCATTGAATGAACCACTTTTCCAACTTCATCTTGTTTCACTGCCGGTTGACGAATTTCTTTTACAACTTGCGGCTGCATACGGTAACCACCATTTGCAATTGTTGAAACATATTGTGCTAATTGAAGTGGTGTATACGTATCATACTGTCCAATTGATAAATCCAATAAGAAACCTGGCATATGATCTGTTCTACCTCTTTGTCCAGCCGTTTCATTCGGTAAATCAATGCCAGTTTTTACACCAAGTCCAAATTGACCGAAATAGTAACGCATCGTATCATATGATTTTTGTTTTATATCTAACGTACCGCCTCGTACATAAGGAACACCAGCAATATTCATCGCTGTTTTAAACATATAAACGTTTGAAGACATTTTTAACGCTGTAAGGTCATTAATATATCCCATCGTCTTCCAAGACGATTTTTTTAGCGGTCCTTTTAATACAATTGGTTCATCAAGTTGAACCGAACCTGGTTGAATAGCGCCTGTTTGATATCCAGTAAGTATTGTAGCGCCTTTTACAGTCGATCCCATCGGATAAGAACTTGTCATTGTTCCTAATGCGAAATCTTGTACTTTCGTTTCACCATTTTCATTCACTAACTGTTTCCCTGCCATAGATAAAACTTCACCATTTTTCGGATTCATCATTACAACGAATGCACGATCTAAAAGTGGTTGCCCACCTTTATATTTCAATAAACTTTTAGTGATAATTTCTTCTACACGCTTTTGTAATTCCATATCAATTGTTAAATTCAGATCATTACCACTTTGCCCTTTTGATACATTAATCGTTTCTAAAATATTACCATTTTTATCTGTAATATTTTTCACTTCCGCTTTCGTACCATGTAGGCTATCTTCATATTGCTGTTCAAGATAACTTTTTCCTACTCGTTCATTTCGATTATAATCACGAACAAGATAGTAATCTAGTCTTTCTCTCGGTAAACCTTCATCAGACGTTGACACCCCGCCAAGTACACTTCGGAATAAATCATCATAAACATATTTCCGATCCCAATCAACATTCGTATCTACACCCGGTAATGCTGCTAGATTTTCACTAATAATCGCATATTCTTCTTCTGTAGCATCCTTTTTAATGACTTGTGGCGTCATCGCATATCCGCCGTCCATTTTGCTTTTAATCGCTAGTATTTCTAAATCTTTTGCGGATAATTGATTCACTTCTTCTTCTGTCACGCGATTTCGTTGACGCTCATCTAATTCTTTATCGTCAATTTTTTTATCTTTAAACTCTTGACGATCTTTATTCGTAATTTTTTCTTTCGCTTCCTCTTTATGAATAGCAAGCCAATAATCTTTTTTATCACGATCTGTTAATTTATCTGTCGGTACTTCAATCAAATCTGCCAGCTTTTTCGCTGTTTCTAAGCGAGCCTCTGCAGTTGACCCTTTCATTTTTGTAAATGTAATCGTACGTACAGCTGCATTATCTACTACAGCTCGCCCATAACGGTCAAATATTTTCCCACGTGGCACAGGATTACTTATCGTCGAGTTCTCTTTCCTCTCCACTTCATTCTTATATTCCTCACCGCGAACAATTTGTACATATCCTAGCCTTACAATAACCGCGGAGAACATTAAAAACACGCAGAAAAACAGCACGTTTAACCGAAAAGGAACGTGAGTCTTTTTCTTTTGTTGTTTCTGCTTCTTGCTCATACAAACCCCCTCTACCAACAGCTATGTAATGTGAAAGGGACACCTTCATACAGGTGTCCTCACTGCTGTCTTACATCTTTTTCTATTCTAGCATAAAACAACCGAGAAGTTAACCTTCTGGTTCTGTTTGATTCTGCGCATTTGCTTGCGTTACAACACTTGTTTTACTTGCATTTCCCTCATCATATTTGACATTTTTAACTGCAAAATAAATAAGAAAATGTCCTGCACCTAAAATACATAATAAGTAAGGTAAACTTTTTTCGGGCGGAAAGAATAGTACAGCACATAAAAAACTTAAAATCGAGCAAATTCTTCCTGCATTTAACCATAATTCTCGGACAACTACATACTCTACACGCCACTCTCTCGCATTTTTCGCTCTGCCAATTACATCATATGTCATGGACCCGTACGGAACAAGCAAAATAGGGTATGCAACCGCAATACACGCTGCATAAATAAGTAATTTTGCGTATGTAACGTTGAATATAACTAAAAATACGACAGCATATAAAATAATGCCTCCAAGCAAAATTGCTTTTTTCCGCCACTCTTTCTTTAACATACGAGTGACTAAGTAGTAACATACAAATGATACAGCAGAATTTACTAAGCTATATTTTCCTAAGGCGAGTTCGCTATCCGTCGCTAAATACACGTACACGGAAATCACAAAAATAAACGTTCCCTCTCTCAACCCTTGGAAAAAATGAGCACGTGTAATTCTTCCCCAATTTTTATCAATCTGCCGCTCTTTCAATACTTGTACAATTTCATACCGTCCTTCACATTCTCTCTTAGATACAAAAAAGCTTAAAATAACAGCAATTGCAAATAACACTAACGAAAGAAAGAATATGACCGTATAGCCACTCCATTTTTCCATACGTGAAATTGTGTATCCAGCTGCTATCGGTCCAATCATGCCAGAGAAGGATGTAAGAAGTCCAAGAAACCCATTAAAGAAATCTCTTGTTTCTGGTTCTGTAATCTCAAATGTTAATAAGTTAAACGCGAGCCAGTAAAAACCATATCCGACTCCTAAAAGAGCCCCCATTAATAAAATATAGTGAGAAGCGCTTTTTCCCGCTACTAAAACAACGATAAAAAAAATAGCTAACGTGCCTACGCCTATTCGTAACAAGATTGAGCGATCAATACGCTTCGCTAATTTCCCACCTATAAGAAATGTGAGAGGCTGTAATACAACGCTGGCCAAATTATACAGGCCAAGATTCACATAATTTTGTGTTTGTTTCCATAAATAAATGTTAACAAACGTATTCGATAAAGAAATTGCGAGCGTGTATAAACCTCCAATAAGGAGCAACAACACTAAATCCCGATTCACTTCAACGTCACCAATTATATGTTTCCACTTCATACACAACTCTCCTTTACTTCATGTTCTAGTCTTCCAAAGACAAGCCCAATTATGTAAAAGGAAAGCATAGAAAAAAGCTAGGAGCATTCTCCTAGCTTTTTCTATCGTTATTACAATTATTTTGCTTCTTGGTAACGTTTTTCAGCAGCGTTCCAATCTACAACGTTCCAGAATGCACCGATGTAGTCAGGACGACGGTTTTGGTAATTTAGGTAGTAAGCATGTTCCCAAACATCTAAACCTACAACTGGAGTTTTACCTTCAGTTAGAGGAGAATCTTGGTTTGGCGTGCTTGTTACTTCTAACTCACCATTGTTTACTACTAACCAAGCCCAACCAGAACCGAAACGAGTTGCGCCAGCTTTTGCGAATTCTTCTTTGAATGCATCGAAGCTACCGAATTTCGCTTCAATTGCAGTTGCAAGTTCGCCTACTGGTTGTCCGCCGCCGTTTGGAGATAAGATTGTCCAGAAGAATGTATGGTTAGCATGTCCGCCACCATTGTTACGTACTGCTGTACGGATTGCTTCTGGTACTTCGTTTAAGTTTGCAACTAATTCTTCTACGCTTTTGTCAGCTAATTCTGCATGACCTTCTAAAGCAGCGTTTAAGTTTGTAATGTAAGTGTTATGATGTTTTGTATGATGGATGTTCATTGTTTCTTTGTCAAAGTGAGGCTCTAAAGCATCATACGCATAAGGTAAATTTGGTAATTCGTGTTTTGCCATTGTTATATTCCTCCCAGTTTATGTATTGCCACTTAAGTGACATACAACTTCATTCTACCCTAATTGCCATAGGGTGCAAACAAATAAATCACATTGTCTTGCTATCATTAACGTAGCAAAAATCCCACTTCTTTTCAATTAAAATGCTCATATATTCCGTAAAAAAAGCTCCCTTCTACAAGGAAGCTTCCCACTGACATAATAAACATGCGAAATGGATATGGACCCTGTAGGACTCGAACCTACGACCGGACGGTTATGAGCCGTCTGCTCTAACCAGCTGAGCTAAGGGTCCACAATTATGTATGTAACAACATATCAAATAAAGGAATTCCTATCGGATATATCCTTTAAGAAATGTAAGATAAATTTACCATATGGCAAAGAAAAGTGTCAATTGTATTTTTCTCATATAAAAGAAGAAAATTAATAAAAAGAAATTTAGTTATCTCCACTATATGTAAATATAATATATCTTGAGATTCTCTAGATTCCTACGTTACAATGATTTTATACATACATAAAGGAAGTGAATCTATGTCCATATTTACCCAATTAGCAAAAAGCGTATATTCGCCTAAAGATATGGCGCTATTCCGTTTTCAAAAAATCGGAAAAACCATTTTGTATATTATGCTACTTTGTCTAATCACTACTATTCCAAGAACATTCTTTTACGGCAGCTTTATCCAAGATAGTGTCAGCATGGTAAATCAAGCGATTGAAAAAGATTTACCTGATTTTAAAATCGAAAACGGTGAACTAAAAGCAGATATTGAACAACCTATTCAAAAGGAAGAAGGAGATGCTCTTTTCGTATTTGATCCCAATACAACAGATATAGAAACATATAAAAACAAAACTGGTTTATTTATTTTAAAAGATAAAGTAGTTTCTATAGGAAATGGTCAAACACAAACATACTCCTATAATGATTTATTAGGGACATCTCTTGAGAAGAAAGATTTACAAGATTTCATTTCTGTATTCGATAGTATTTATCCAATTTTACTAGCCGTTATCGGCGTGTTAGTATACCTATTCCAATTGTTTATTACTTTCTTAGGAATTACTTTACTTGCGTTTATAGGTTCTGCTATGAGTGGTCAACGTAAATTATCTTATAAGCAAGTATGGACGTTAACTGCATACAGCTACACAATCCCAACAATCTTCTTTATGATTATGGATCTATTCAAAATCGTTGTACCTGGTTCAACATTTATTTATATCGCAGTTGTTTTAATTGTTCTTTACTTAACGATTAAAGAAGTTCCAAAACCGAAAGAAAAATAAAAACGAAAAAATGCCTAAATAGGCATTTTTTTTTTGGACAAGCATATATTCCTAGCAAAGGAGTGAAGAATATGAAAAGATTAGGTATATTCTTATTCGTGCTTGTTCTTGGTTATATATTTTATTACGATATAAAAATCGGCACTTTACCGATGTTAAGTTCATATAAAAAAACAACCGCGGCCCAAACGATAAAGCAAGAAAATACAGATACAAAACAAAATAAAGAGAACAAAGCAGAAAAAGAAACAGATGTAACTTATAAAACAATTGAAGTCAAAACAGGTGAGACAGTTCTTTCTATTACCGAACAAATTAATAAGAAAAAAATCCCTTCCATTGAAAAGGTAATTGATGACTTTAAACAACTAAACAAAAGTACATCTGCTACAAAAATACAAATTGGAAAGTCTTATAAATTCCCGTTATATCAATGAGCAATCACTTAATCCTTGTCAATTACATAAAGGCGCTGATACAATAGTAAAAGTGAAACCGAGCACTTCGGTTTCTATAGCCCTGTATCACGTATACTTTCATTGATATGAGGGACTAAATAAGAAACTTCTTTTATAAGGAGAGCGATCTATTCGTGAATGAAATGACTCATCGTACAAAAACACGTCCAGTTAAAGTCGGTAATTTAACAATTGGCGGTAATAATGAATTAATTATACAAAGTATGACAACAACAAAAACACATGATGTTGAAGCAACAGTTGCTGAAATTAAACGTTTAGAAGAAGCTGGCTGTCAAGTTGTCCGTGTTGCTGTTCCAGACGAACGCGCAGCAAATGCTATTGCTGATATTAAAAAACAAATCAACATTCCACTTGTTGCTGATATTCATTTTGATTATCGTCTTGCTTTAAAAGCAATTGAAGGCGGCATTGATAAAGTACGTATCAATCCAGGTAACATTGGTCGTCGCCATAAAGTAGAAGCTGTTGTAAATGCGGCAAAAGAACGCGGTATTCCAATTCGTATCGGTGTAAACGCAGGTTCATTAGAACGTCACATTTTAGAAAAGTACGGATACCCAACTGCAGATGGTATGGTTGAGAGTGCCCTACATCATATTAAAATTTTAGAGGACTTAGATTTCCACGATATTATCGTATCTATGAAAGCCTCTGATGTTAACTTAGCAATTGAAGCATACGAAAAAGCTGCTCGTGCTTTTGATTACCCATTACATTTAGGTATTACAGAATCCGGAACATTATTTGCCGGAACTGTAAAAAGTGCCGCTGGTCTTGGCGCAATCTTAAATAAAGGCATCGGAAATACACTACGTATTTCATTAAGTGCTGACCCAGTTGAAGAAGTAAAAGTTGCGCGTGAACTATTAAAGTCATTCGGTCTTGCATCTAATGCAGCAACACTTATTTCTTGTCCAACTTGTGGTCGTATTGAAATTGATTTAATTAGCATCGCTAACGAGGTGGAAGAATACATCTCTACACTAAAAGTACCAATTAAAGTTGCAGTACTTGGTTGCGCTGTAAACGGTCCTGGTGAAGCTCGTGAAGCTGATATCGGTATTGCCGGTGCACGTGGAGAAGGATTATTATTCCGTAAAGGGCAAGTTGTTCGTAAAGTACCAGAAGAAATAATGGTAGAAGAACTGAAAAAAGAAATCGATGTAATTGCTGCTGAAATGGCTGCTGAACGAGAAAAAGAAAAAGAAACACAAGAACAATAAAAAGAAGGTTGCCACAATATTTGTGGGCAACCTTCTTTTTTACGTAAAAAAGCTCGTCAGTTATGTAACCGACGAGTTCTTATTTTACACATTTTGGACAACGGCCGTATATTTCAAACTTATGCCCGGTTACTTCATAACCGTTAAAATCTTTATTCATAAAATCCATCGGGCAGGAAGTAATCTCTTTCGTCCCCCCGCAATCTAAACAAATAAAATGATGATGATGTTCCATAATAGAACATGTAAAACGAAAATGTTTTTCACCATTTAATTCCGTTTGTTCTAAAACACCGATTTCAGCAAACACCGTTAAGTTACGATAAATCGTATCAAAGCTAAGACCTGGATAATCATCCTTCATATGCTCTAAAACGTCTTTCGCCGTTAAATAACGATTGTGAGCTGCAAATAACCTGAGCATTTCTTCCCTTTTCCCAGTATGTTTGTATCCTTTATCTTTCATTAGGCGTAAAGCTTCTGTTAGATTCATATCTATCCCTACTTTATGCAGTTTTTTTCTTTTTCCATAAAATCGCACCAATTAAAATAAGAACTGCTATCATAACAATTGTACCACCTGGTGCTAGATCAAGTTGATATGAAGCAAACATTCCGCCAATTACTGCAATTTCACCAAATAAAATGGAAAAGAAAATTGTTTGTTTAAATCCATTTGCAATACGAATACTTGCTGCAACTGGTAACGTCATTAATGATGATACGAGAAGAACCCCTACTACACGCATTGATACTGCAATAACAAGAGCAACCAATATAATGAAAATAAAGTGAATCCACTTTGCACTCAAACCGGTTGATACAGCATATTCCTCATCAAACGATAGTAAAAATAACTCTTTGTATAATAAAGTAATCGTTACAATAACAACAATTGCTACAATGCCGATGATTATTAAATCCGTACTTGTTACAGCACTTACACTCCCAAATAAATAACTAAATAAATCAGTGTTAAATCCATTTGCAAGTGATATAAAAATAACCCCAATCCCCATTCCTGCTGAAAGAATAATCGGAATTGCTAATTCTTGATAATGTTTATATACAGTACGTAATTTTTCAATTAGTAACGCCCCACCAATAGAAAAAATCATTCCCATATATAACGGATTTAAAAATCCTCCTGTGAAAATTGTTTTTTCTAGTAGTAAACTTGCAGCAATACCCGATAATGTCACGTGACTTAAAGCATCCGCAATAAGCGACATTCGGCGAATGACAACAAATACACCGATAAGCGGCGCAACAAGTCCTATTAAAATCCCTGCATATAAAGAGTTCCGTAAAAAGTCATATTGTAAAAAATCTTGTATCATTATATCCTCCCGTGATGCTCATGCTCGTGTTCTAAACGATGAACATGATGTCCATATAAGACGGACATTTCTGCATCTTCTAACTCTCGGAACTTCTCTACATTTCCATGGAAATGTAGATGTTGGTTTAAGCATGCAACATGTGTTACCTTCTCAGTAACAGCTCCCATATCATGAGTAACGAGAATTAATGTGATTCCTAACCTTTTGTTTAAATCCTCTAATATCTCATAAAAACTTTCTACATTCTTCACATCGATTCCAACAGTAGGCTCGTCCAAAATAAGTAATTCAGGATCACTAACGAGCGCACGAGCAATAAATACACGCTGTTGTTGTCCACCAGAAAGTTCTCCGATATTGCGCCCTTGAAACGCACTCATCCCTACATCAGCAATCGCTTTTTCTACCTTTTCCTTATCGTTTTTCGTGAAAAAGCGAAACAGCCCTTTTTTCGAAACGAGTCCCATTGATACAACTTCAAAAACAGTGGCGGGAAAACCAGAATTAAAGCTATTTGCCTTTTGCGACACATAACCAACTTTGTTCCATTCTTTAAACTTCTTACTGTCAACACCAAACAAACGAATACTTCCCTGTTTTGGCTTTAAAACGCCTAATAAACATTTTAGCAAAGTTGATTTCCCAGAACCATTTGGCCCAACTAAACCTAAAAAAGCTCCCTTCGGAACTTGCAAATTAATATCTTCTAACACATTTCGATCTTCATATCGAAATGACAATCCTTCTATTTCTAATATATTATTCATAGCATCTCACCTATTTTAATTCAGAATGATTCCGATTTATATCTATTTGAATTATAGTACAGCTTATTATAGTTGTAAACCAATCTGCCTAAAATATATCAATTTTTTCAAGAAACCTTACTATTATAACAAAAAGCAGAGAAAAATTCTCTGCTTTTGAAAAATATTCCTATAAAATGAAACCTTAATCAGATGAGGCCATCCCCCAACGATTGGCGAGGGCTTTTACTGGATAAATTTTCTAGTGGATAGCCGATTTAAACTTGCCACCATTTGTCTCTTGTGTATTCATAATCGTAACAAACGCATTCGCATCAATTTCATACACAATTGATTTTAACTTCGTCACTTCCAGACGCGTTACAACTGCATAAATAACTTCTTTTTCTTTATCCGTGTAACCGCCTTTCGCTACAAGCTTTGTAGTTCCACGACCAAGACGATGCAAAATCGCATTTGATACTTCCTCATATTGATCTGATACAATTAAAACTGCTTTCGTTTCATCTAAACCTTGAATGACTGTATCAATTGTTTTGAATGCGATATAGTACGTCATAACAGAATACATAGCTTGTTCAACACCAAATACAAATGCTGCCCATGCAAAAATGAATAAGTTCACAAACATTACAAATTCGCCAACAGAGAAAGGTAATTTCTTCGTTAATAAAATACCCATAATTTCTGTTCCGTCCATTGATCCACCATGGCGAATAACGAGCCCTACACCAATACCTAAAATAAGACCACCAAACACTGTTGCTAAAATCGGCTCTGTTGTAAATGGCGGAACAGCATGTAACGTTGATTCAATAAACGCTAAAGCTACAATACCGAACGCCGAAGATAACATGAACGTTTTTCCGATTTGCTTATAACCTGAATACATAAATGGGATATTGAGAATAACGACTAAAGTAGAGAAACTTAACCACCAAATATTAGGAGTAAGATAATCTAATATAAGAGAAATACCAATAATTCCACCATCAATAATTTTATTTGGCATTAAAAATAGTTCAATCGCTACCGCTGCGCATGCTGCCCCAAAAATAATCATAACTAAACGATAAATAAGATGGATAACACTTTCTTTTCGGTGTTGCTTTTGTTCCATAAGTCCTCCTTATACTCTTTTTCTATAGTTTTGTCCTTATATTATAACATACGCTTCTTTTTCTCATGAAAAAAGAAACTCTATACGAATATGTACAAGCTACGTACTCATATATTTCGATAGAAGAACGTGTGAAGGAGGATAACTCAATGAACCTCATTAAACAACTTGTAAATAAAAAATTAAATCATATTTCTACAAAAGAGTTATTGAAATATAGTAAAGAGTATGAAGTTTCTATTACGACTGCACAAGCGGATCAAATTGTTTTACTTATGAAAGGAAAGAATATTAACATTTACGATAATGACGAACGGCTAGAGCTCTTAAAACAAATAGCAAAAGTAACCTCCCCTGCTACTGCCCAACAAGTAAATACTTTATTTCAGCAACTACTAAAATAAGGAGGGGAAAATCCCCTCCTTATTGCTTATTACGCTTTAATTTTCTCAAGAATCCCTTCATCAAAAGTACCATTTTTCAGCATTTCGATTTCTAATTTATATGGCGGCTTCTTATCTTTTTTATCTTCACCTACATATGGCGTTTCAAGGATTTTTGGTACGTGCATTAACTGCGGATGATGCACAATATGATGTAACGCTTTATAACCGATATGACCGAAGCCGATATTTTCATGACGGTCCTTTCCTGCGCCGCATACATTTTTACTATCATTAATATGAAGTACTTGCAAACGATCCATACCAACAATCTTATCAAATTCATTTAATACGCCGTCAAAATCATTTACAATATCATATCCTGCATCGTGCGTATGACACGTATCAAAGCATACTGATAATTTTTCATTATATTTTACACCATCAATAATCTTTGCAATTTCTTCAAAGCTACGACCGCATTCTGTTCCTTTTCCTGCCATCGTTTCTAACGCAATGTTAACCGTCTGCTCTGGCGTTAATACTTCATTAAGCCCTTTAATAATTTGTTGAATACCAGCATCTGCTCCTGCACCAACGTGCGCACCTGGGTGAAGAACGATTTGTTTCGCTACACCTAATGCCGATGTTCTTTCAATTTCCATGCGAAGGAAGTCTACACCTAATTGGAATGTTTCTGGCTTCGTCGTATTCCCAAGATTAATAATATATGGCGCATGTACGATAATTTCCTCAATACCGTTTAGTTCCATATGTTTTCTTCCTGCTTCTATGTTCAATTCTTCAATTGGTTTTCTTCGTGTATTTTGCGGTGCACCTGTATAAATCATAAACGTCGTTGCACCGTATGAAACAGCCTCTTCACTTGCTGCTAATAACATTTTCTTACCACTCATAGAAACATGAGATCCAATCTTTAACATACAATCACCTCTTCAATATACAATAGATATAATGATAGCATAATTTGTAGAAATATGTAGCGAATTGTTTGTTCCTAAAACACTACGCAAATTGTAACTAGCTACACCGAAACTTTAATCAGTGTTTTTCCATTCCCCACCGATTATTATCCCGCAAATATCCGGATAAAAAAAGATAAGGGGGCTCCCCTTATCTTTTTTTATTGCTATATTTTTTCTTCACTTTATCACGTTCTGTTGCAAGTTTACGTTTATAGTTTGGTTTTACTTTTTTCGGCTTTTTAATAACTTTCGTTGCCATAACATCAAGTTCATCATTTGGTTTTTTACGGCTCTTACGACGACGACGTTCACCTAAATCCGCCCACTCATCTCCGCGTAACTCTACATGCTTGAACTCAATATGACGTTGTTTTTCTAAACTATCTAACGCTTCTTCGTTTGCTGGATCATAAATCGTCACTGCAATACCTGAATGCCCCGCACGTGCTGTTCTTCCAACGCGGTGAACGAAGAAATCTAAATCTGATGGAAGTTCGTAGTTAATAACATGACTAATTCCTTCAATATCAATACCACGTGCTGCTAAATCAGTTGCAACAATATATTGGAATTCAAGATCACGAATTTGTTTCATCATTTTTTTACGATCACGCGGTGATAAATCTCCGTGAATTCGTCCAACTTTTAAGCCACGTTCCATTAATCCGTCAGCAACCTGATCCGCCATCTTCTTCGTATTCGTGAAAACAACTGCTAAATACGGTTTAAATTGTAGCAACATTTTGTTCACTAAATCGATTTTGTTACGATGTTTAGAAGGTACTAAATAATGCTCAATATTCCCAGCCGCAACTTGTTTTGGATTGATATGAATATGCTCTGGATTCTCCATATATTTCTTCAGAAACGGTTTTAGTTTTTGAGGAATTGTTGCAGAGAAAACTAGCATTTGCAAGTTTCTAGGCATGCGTGATGCAATTTTGTCTACATCATGAATGAATCCCATATCAAGCATTAAGTCTGCTTCATCGACAATAATAGTATTTGCTTTATGAACAAATAATGCTTGTGCTTCTACTAAATCTTTAATACGTCCTGGTGTTCCAACTACAATATGAGGTTGTTTTTTCAACTTTTCAATTGATCGTTGTTTATCAGTTCCACCAATTAAACAACGTGCTGTAATCATTTGATCTTCCGCACAAAACTTTGTTAATTTCACGATTTCTTCGTAAATTTGTTGTGCTAACTCACGAGTAGGCGCTGTAATAACAAGTTGTACTTCTTCACGACTTGCATTAATTCTGTTCAATGTAGGAAGTAAGTATGCATGTGTTTTCCCAGAACCTGTTTGGGATTGTCCAATTACACTTACACCTTTTTTCACGACCGGGAAAATTTTCTTTTGAATTCCTGTCGGCTCTGTAAAGCGTAGTTCACGAACTGCATCTATTAAAAATGGTTTAAAATCATACTGTGTAAAAGTTTGTTGTGTCATAAGTTACACCTTCTTTCTAAATTTCTACTGCGCGCACAAATCAGCCAAGTCTACATTATATCGAAATCTACAAGTAAAATCCATCTTTAGTTTAGGTTTTTACTTCAAAAACTAACCTTCTTCCCTCTTATTGCATATTGTATGTGTATATACCTAACTGAAGAAAGGAGGATTTCTCACATGTTTCCAAAATCCCATACAAGGCAAATGTATCCGAATCAAGGACAGCAACCTTATACACCATATCCAATTCCACAGCTACCACCGATGGCGCAAAAAAAGAAAGGTTTCCTTGCTAAACTCTTTAAAAAACACGATCCAACCGAGCCTTTCATGCAAATGGTTCCACCTTATCGACAAATGGATGGACCGCCGCCAATGATGCACCAACAACCGCCGCCCCCATATCAACAACAATACCAATACCAACAGCAATACCCGCAGCAGTACTCACAACAATATCAACCATACATGCAGCAATATCCAGAGCAAATGCCCCCCCCTCAAATGTATGAATCAAATGAAACGCGCGGCGGTGCAGCAACTACAGCAGCATCAAGTAGCGGCATCGGCAGTTTTTTTGCAAATTTAATTTCGAATCCAACTAATATGATAAACAATATTGAAAAAGTATCCCAAGTCGTTCAATCTGTAAGCCCTGTCGTCGAACAGTACGGTCCTATTATGCGTAACCTACCAAGCATTGTTAAAATCCTCACCTCTGGAAAAAGTACGGAAGAAGATCCAACTGAAAATCCAACTGAAGACATAACAGAAAAGGTTGAGGTAGCAACTCCGCCTCCTCCACAAAAAAAAAGAAAAAGAAAAAAATTAGTGATTGAGCCTGTCATAGAAAAAGAATTACGAGAGGAGCCTGTTCATAAAATAGCAACAAAACCAAAACTATATGTGTAACAATCCTTTGTTTTCTATCCATTCCTCCTTTATAATGTAAAAGACTATGCACAAAAGTATCCCTTGTTTAGAAGGAGAGGATTACTCATATGAAAATTGTTAAAATTTCCCCTCGTGGTTATTGCTACGGTGTTGTGGACGCGATGGTTATTGCACGTAACGCCGCATTAGATACATCATTACCAAGACCTATTTATATTTTAGGTATGATTGTTCACAACAAACATGTAACAGATGCATTCGAAGAAGATGGCATCATTACGTTAGACGGTCCAAGTCGATTAGAAATTTTAGATAAAATCGAATCTGGTACTGTTATTTTCACAGCACACGGTGTTTCTCCAGAAGTTAAACAACGTGCAAAAGAAAAAGGTTTAACGACAATCGATGCCACTTGTCCAGATGTTACAAAAACACATGATCTTATTGAAGCAAAGAAAGCTGAAGGTTACCATGTCATTTATATCGGTAAAAAAAATCATCCAGAACCAGAAGGCGCAGTTGGTATTGCACCTGACATCGTTCACCTTATCGAAAGAGCTGATGATTTAAAAACATTAGAAATTCCAACAGATAAAATTTTAGTTACAAATCAAACAACGATGAGCCAATGGGATGTTCAACATTTAATGGAGGACATTCAGAAAAAATTCCCAACAGCAGAATTCCATAAGGAAATTTGTTTAGCAACTCAAGTTCGCCAAGAAGCTGTCGCTAAACAAGCTGATGTTGCAGACTTAACAATTGTTGTCGGTGATCCGAAAAGTAACAACTCAAACCGTTTAGCACAAGTATCACAAGAAATCGCTGGTACGAAAGCATACCGCGTTGCAGACGTAAGTGAGATTAAATTAGAGTGGCTACAAGGTGTAGAAAACGTAGCTGTTACAGCAGGTGCTTCTACTCCAACTCCAATTACAAAAGAAGTTATCGCTTTCTTAGATCAATATGATCCAATGAATCCCGCTACATGGGAGAGAGTTCGAAAAGTACCGTTACAAAAAATATTACCTCGTGTAAAAGTGAAAAAAGAACAATAATAAAAACCGTTGCCTATACGAGCAACGGTTTTTATTTTTCTTATACAAATGTAAATGGATCTGTATGTAATTGCGAAGCATGAATGTGTACATTGAATTTCTTTGCATCCACTTTTTCTTGTAATTGCTTTTGTACACCTTGCTTCATTACTTTTTCAACGTTATGTCCTGGGTCAACTATATTTAAACCGAGCATCATCGCATCATGAGCAACATGATAATACATGTCACCTGTTACATATACATCCGCTCCTTTAAATTTAGCTTGATTGATGTATTTGTTACCATCGCCACCAAGTACAGCCACTTTACGCACTTTATCATCTAATTTCCCAACAACTCTTGCGCCCTTCACATCTAATGATTGCTTTACATGTTCCGCAAACTGTCCAAGTGTCATTTCTTCTTGTAAATATCCTATTTTTCCAAGCCCTAATGTTTCACCTTTGTTATCAAGTGGATACACATCATATGCTACTTCTTCATATGGATGTGCCGTTACCATTGCTTTAATCACTTTTCGCTGTAGTGAAGCTGGAATTATCGTTTCGATTCGCACTTCTTCTACACGTTCTAACTGCCCAGTTTCCCCGATATAAGGATTTGTTCCCTCTTGAGGTACAAACGTGCCTGTACCCTCGCTATTAAACGTACAGTGGCTATAATTGCCGATATGACCAGCACCTGCGTCTCCTAATGCTTTTCGTACTTCTTCTGCATGAGTTACTGGCACAAACACAACAACTTTTTTCATTTCTTCTGCATATGTCGGTGCCAAAACTTCTGTATTTTGCAATCCTAACGCCTCAGCAAGTAAATCATTTACCCCGCCCTTAGCAACATCCACATTTGTATGTGCTGCATAAATGGCAATATCATTTTTAATACACGTTTCAATAATTCTTCCGTACGCTTTATCTGTATGAATCGCTTTTAACGGATTAAAAATTAAAGGGTGATGCGCAATAATGACATTCGCCCCTAATTGAATTGCTTCATCCACAACTTCCTCCGTTACATCTAACGCAATCAATACGTGTTGTACGGGTTTATTAAGCGCTCCAATTTGCAGGCCAATCTTATCTCCTTCCATCGCCAAATGCTTCGGATACATACTTTCAAATAAAGAAATAATTTCATGGCCATTTGGAATTTTACTCATGATAAAACCTCCCGTATCATTTTCATTTTCGCTTCTACTTCCGCACGCTTCGCTTTTGTTTCTTCAGAATCAGCCGCACGTTCTAACTGCTTTAAAATATTTTGGAAGTTTTTTAATTCCCCTTCCCATTTTTCAACGAAAGCTTCACCTTTTTCTTTTATTAAAAATGGCCCCATAAATAATTCCGCTTGTTTATTCTCAGAATAAGGCACCGCGATGTTTCCTCGCTCGCCTACTAAAATCTCGTAAATTTTCCCATCTTCTTTTACGATTTTTTCATGGATAAGCTCCCATCCATTCTCAATAAACCATTCACGAATGTGATGCGCTGCAATATTCGGCTGTAAAATTAAACGAGTTACTCCTTCTAATTTTTCTTTACCACTTTCTAAAATGTCACGAATTAACGCTCCGCCCATTCCAGCAACCGTAATTACATCTACTTCTCCTGGCGCGATAACAGCTAATCCATTCCCTTTACGCACATCTATTTTATCTTGTAAGCCACTTTCAGCTACAGTTGCTTGTGCAGAGCGAAATGGGCCATCTACAACCTCTCCAGCAACTGCTTTTGTAGCAATATTATTTATAATTGTATAACACGGTAAATACGCATGATCCGATCCAATATCAGCTACTGTAGATCCTACCGGTATTTCACGCACTACTTCTTCTAATCGTTTTGAAAGCTTTACTTCATTCATGTATTTCCATTACTCCTTCTCTTGTCAGTCTGTCTCCATGATAATGAATTTATAGTAGTTGTTGCAAGCCTATAAAAACAATTCACTTCTCTATCACTCATCGTATTTTAGAAAATATAGAAAAACAAGCCCTTTGCATAAGCAAAAGACTTGTCATACGGAACTTTATTTTTTCTTCGATAACCAATCAGCTACTTTAGCGGCTTGATCAGCTGGAACTAAATTGGCAGGCATATTTCCTTTTCCTTTCGAAAGAATTTCTTTAATTTCATCTTTTGAAAGTTTCCCACCAATTTTTTGTAAATTAGGTCCTACTGCCCCTTGTAACTGGTCACCGTGGCAGCTCGTACAGCTTTGCTTCACAATATCCTCTGGCTTTGATGCTGTTTGTGCTGGCTTCCCACCATTTTTTGCATCAGCTAACTCTTTAGATTTATTTAGCCCCTGAAATGAAAATACAAACATAACGATAATACCTAATGCTGCAATAAGAGCGAACGGAATCAGCGGATTACGTTTCATATCTCTTCTCCCCCCTCTATACCCCTAAATAGTTAGATGATTCAGTCATTTCCATTGTACTTGAAAACGTTCTATCAGAAAAGAGTAAACTACTAATCGTTAAAAATATTCCATAAATTCAGTTTATTGTTTTTTATTGTTATATCGCTTATTATTTCGATAATTATTAACGTTTCTCATCATATTTTTCACTTTTCTACATATATTTTTGTATAGAATACACAAAATTAATCGAAAAATCGAAAAATGAGCATTTGCAAATCAAAAGACAATTCTGTAAAATAAATTACAAGAAATTGTAATCGTTGCCGATAGCTAAAGTTTAACAAAAGTTAACAAAATAAAAAAGTTTACTTCACAAAGGTGAAGTAAACTTAAAAGTAGCCTATTCTAAGAAATCCTTAAGACGCTTACTACGGCTTGGATGTCTTAATTTACGAAGTGCTTTTGCTTCAATTTGACGGATACGTTCTCTCGTTACGCCGAATACTTTCCCAACTTCTTCAAGCGTACGAGTTCGTCCATCATCTAAACCAAAACGAAGACGTAGAACATTTTCTTCACGATCTGTTAGTGTATCTAACACATCTTCTAATTGTTCTTTTAGCAATTCATACGCTGCATGGTCCGCAGGCGATGTTGCTTCTTGGTCTTCAATAAAATCACCTAAATGGGAGTCATCTTCTTCACCAATCGGTGTTTCAAGAGAAACTGGCTCCTGTGCAATTTTTAAAATTTCGCGTACTTTTTCTGGAGCAAGATCCATTTCTTCACCAATCTCTTCAGGAGATGGTTCGCGTCCTAAATCTTGTAGTAATTGACGTTGTACACGAATTAACTTATTAATCGTTTCAACCATATGAACTGGGATACGAATTGTTCGTGCTTGGTCTGCAATCGCACGTGTAATCGCTTGGCGAATCCACCAAGTTGCATACGTACTAAATTTGAAACCTTTACGATAATCGAACTTTTCAACCGCTTTAATTAGACCCATATTCCCTTCTTGGATTAAGTCTAAGAAAAGCATACCACGGCCTACGTAGCGCTTTGCAATACTTACTACAAGACGTAAGTTTGCTTCTGCAAGACGACGTTTCGCTTCTTCATCGCCTTCTTCAATACGCGTTGCAAGTCGAATTTCTTCTTCTGCAGATAGTAAATCTACACGACCAATTTCTTTTAAATACATACGAACAGGATCATTGATTTTAACCCCAGGTGGTACACTTAAATCATTAAGGTCGAATTCTTCTTCCGCTTTTGTAATTTGGCGATTATTAGGACCTTCGTCGTTATCATTGTCACCAACTAAGTCAATCCCTTGTTCACCTAAATATTCATAGTATTCATCCATTTGATCGGATTCAATTTCAAATCCATTCATGCGTTCTGCAATCTCTTCATATGTAAGAACGCCACGTTTTTTTCCGAGCTCAGTGAGTTGTTCTTTCACTTGCTCAAGGGTCATTTCAGTTTCAATTTGTTTAGAACGAGCTGGTTTGTCAGCCATCTGTTCCCCTCCTTACGCGAGATACAAACATTCATTATACTAAAAATTTATCAAAAAAGCTATTTTCTCGCTTTTTGATTTTGTAAATATGCTACATAATATTTAGCAGCCTCTACAGGATCTGTTTTTTCCATTTGTTTTACCTTAAAGATGATTTCCATCTTTTCAAGTTTTTCTTGATGACGGCTGAGCGTCTCTAAATGGCCTTGTAACACTTCTTCTGTGTATTCTGGATTAATAAATTCATCCGTCGAAATATCAGTGATAATATTTTTCAACTTCTCATCAGAGAGCCAACTTAAAAATGTTCCGACTGAAGGTTCATTTCCCTTTTCATAATATGCGTATAGTTCATATAAAATCCCTTTATGTTCTTCTGTATGAAAATCTTCTATGTGGGATTCCATACGAACAGCCACTTCTGGACTTTGCAACATATGATAAATAATTTCTCTTTCTGCCCTTTCAAAACCTGTTAACTTCGGTTTTGTTTGAACAATTTGAGACGGCTTAGAAACCTGCTTTACTTGTTTTTGCTGTACCTTTTGTTCTTTGCGATATTGGTGCAATTGATTCAAAAGAGTTTCCATTGAATACGAAAATTCTTGCGATAATGACTTCAAATATGATTCTGCCTGCATCGCATCCTGTAGCAACGATAACTCTTTTAAAACACTTTTCACATATTCTTCTTTGCCAGACTCATCTTGCAAATTTTTCCCTAAACGCAAATAATTTATTTTAAAACCAACAAAACTTATACTTGATTTCACAAGATTTTCAAAAGCAGTTGTCCCATATTGTTGCACATATTCATCAGGATCAAGCTTATCTGGCAAGGATGTAACTTTCACTTGGCAACCAACTTTTAGCAATAATTGCCCTGCTTTCATCGTTGCTTCTCGCCCTGCTTTATCACCATCATAGCAAAGAACAACAGTTTCAACGTTACGTCGCAGAAGTTTTGCTTGTTCTTCAGTTAAAGCTGTTCCCATTGTCGCGACAGCTTCTTCCACACCACTTTTTACCGCAGCCATTACGTCGGCATACCCTTCAAAAAGGACCACTTGCCCACGTTTTCTAATAAACGGCCTCGCTTGGTGGAAGTTATACAACAATTTACTTTTATGAAAAATCGGTGTTTCAGGGCTATTTAAATATTTCGGAGTGTCATCTCCTAATGCCCTTCCACTAAACGCTATCACTTTACCTTGTAACGTATAGATTGGAAACATAACTCTTCCACGGAAGCGATCATAATGACTACCATCCTTCTCGCTTCTTATGAGAAGACCAGCTTGTTCCATACTAGACAGCGATAAACCTCTTTTTTGTAAAATTTTCGTTGCTGCATCCCAAGCAGGTGACGCATAACCAATTTCAAACTTCTCAATCATCTCTTTCGTAATACCACGTTTTAACAAATACGAAAGTGCTTCATTTCCTTCTTCTGTATTTACTAATAAATGATGATAATACTTTTTCAAAAGTTCATGAGCCTGTTGCATGATGACAGTGTCATCAGATATGTCTTCTTGTTGTCCTTGCCCTGATGTATACTCTGCAACCGCCATTCCATTTCTTTCACCTAGCTTTTGAACAGCCTCGGTAAAAGCCAATCCTTCCATTTTCATTAGAAAGGAAAATACATTTCCACCTTCTCCACATCCGAAGCAATGAAAAATTTGCTTATCAGATGAAACAGAGAATGAAGGAGAATTCTCACCATGAAATGGACAAAGGCCGAAATAGTTACGCCCCTGTTTTCTAAGTTGAACGTATTCACCAATCACTTCTACAATATCTGATGACGTCCGAATCTGTTCAACAACTTCTTCGGGAATTCTGTTCCCCATAAATCCATCTCCGTGTCGTATTTTGTATTCGATAAAAATTAAAAAATTCCTTTATAATTCGACAATATTTTTTCTAAACTTATTAGAAAGTGTTGTCGATCACGTTATCAAACGATTTTGTAGGCCCTTTTCTGCGTAATTTCGCAGATACGTACCTACTATATAAAATTGTATCCATTTGCTCACCTGTTACAAATGTACCTCCTGGAGACAATACATATACACTTTTTTACAAGAAGACTAGCAAGCACCATATCCTATGTGATCACGAGATCTGTTTTTTTTGCATGTTGATACATATAAAAAATCAACTTTAGCTTATTCAGTATCTACATAGATCCAATTTCCCTTGCTTCTTCCTTAAACGATGAGCATACGATGTGACAAACAAAATTTCGACATGAACTTTCGTTCCAACTTGCACAGTTTTCAGCATTCACAGGCTATGCATCTGCATCAACTAATACGATATTGATGTTTTGCATATTTCTGTATTCTACATCCCTTCTGCGAATCCTTCCATAATGTGCGTTTTCTTGTATAGATTTTGTCGATTTAACGTAATTACATGTCTTTTCGTAAATCCTATCCCTAGTTTATTCTGAAAAATTAAAGTCTAAACGTAAAATATAGGTTTTTATCACAATTTTTTATTATAATATATTTTCTTCAACTACGCTACATATCCCTTTATTTTTTCATCTTCTATTTCAGGATAACGAAACCCTGCCTTTAGCATAATAAAAAGACAGAAGAATATAAGTATAACCACTCCGCTATAATCTATTACGAAATCAACAGGTATTGTGTTTCTCACGAGCGAAAAAAGCACATTCACCTTTGGTAAATGTGCTAAAACAATTTTTGGTTTTGCACTGCATTCACAATAATGTTGGCTGTTTCTTCAATCGCTTTATTCGATACATCAATTACTTGACAATTTATTTTACCAACTACATTCTCAAAGTGATCAATTTCTTCTTTAATACGATTAATATTGGCATATGTTGCACCATCACTTAGTCCAAGTGATTTCAATCGCTCTTTTCGAATATGATTCAACTTCTCTGGCGTAATTTTCAAACCGAAGCATTTTTCTTTAGCCACTTGATATAACTCTTCAGGCGGATCTACTTCTGGTACGAGCGGTACATTAGCAACTTTCAAACGTTTGTTATGAGCTAAATATTGAGAAAGTGGTGTTTTTGATGTGCGCGAAATCCCAATCAACACGATATCTGCTTTTAAAATACCACGCGCGTCTCTACCATCATCATACTTTACAGCAAACTCAATCGCTTCAATCTTTTTAAAGTATTCTTCATCTAATCTACGAACAACACCCGGCTCATATCTTGGTACTTGCCCTGTAATTTCTTCAATTTGATCGATAAGAGGCCCGATAATATCATATGCCTCTACGCCTTCTCTCGCAGCCTCTGTCACTAAATACTGACGCATGTCAGGCTTTACTAACGTAAAACAAATAAGCGCTTGATTGCTCTTAGCAATCGAAATCACTTCTTTTAATGTCCCTGTATCTTCTACATACGGTACACGTCTAATATCAGGAGCAAATGGGAATTGCCCCATCGCTGCTCGAACAACCAAATCAGCCGTTTCTCCAACAGAGTCAGATACGACATATACGATTTTATTATCCATTATATTACCTCACTTTAAACAAATTACACTTATTCGTTATTTACTAAGTTTACAAACGCACGTGTAATATTTGTTTTTGTAATTCGTCCAATCACTTCTAAACCTTGCTTCGTATCTTTCACAACCGGCATCGCATCAATCTGTCTTTCTATTAATTCCATCGCAATATCATATAAAGAATCCTCTCTACGACACATCGTAATGTTTGGCATCCTTGTCATGATAATATTAACCGGAAGAGAGGTTAAATCCTGCTTTCCAAGGCTAGCTCTTAATAAATCTTTACGAGACACAACACCAACTAATAGAATCGCCTGATCTACAACAAATAAGGTACCTACGTCCTCTAAAAACATTGTACAAATCGCATCGTATACTGATACATTTTTATCAATTACAGCTGGTCTAGATTGATAATCTTGTACTTTAATTTTCTTAACAGCCTCAGATAATAGCTGCCCCCCGGTTTTACCCGTATAAAAATAACCTACGCGTGGACGCGCTTCTAAATAACCAGCCATCGTTAAAATTGCTAAGTCTGGTCTTAGCGTTGCACGTGTTAATCCTAATTGCGCAGCAATTGACTCCCCTGTAATAGGACCGTGATCTTTTACAATCTGAATGATATGTTCTTGCCGTTTATTCAGCTCTATGATAATCACCACCTTTAATGCACAACGAAAAAAGTTATACTATCTCTTAAATATTATATACTAAATATGCTATTTGAAAAAGATAGGATGTAAAAAGGACCGTATACGGCCCCAAATTATATTTGAAACTTATCAAGTTGTTCTAAGAAACGTCTTGACTTCAAATAAATCCCGCAATATTCATCATAATATGTATTCAATACTAAACGCATTTGTTTTTTTGTGCTATCCTTCACCGATACATTGCCAAGTCTATGTAAATCGAAGTGGTAGAAAAGACGTAATAATTTATGAACAGCTTCTCCCACTGGTATACGATACTGGTCTTGCTCAGCATGACGCGAGCACAGAAAACCGCCTTCCCGGACAGAGAAGGCGACAAAATCTGTTTCTTGATGACAAATCGCACATGTATCAAAGTACGGGCGCATCCCTAATACCGGAAGCATTTTCGTTTGATAAATTAATGATAATACTTCTGAATCAACACCCTCACACATATAATGCAACGTTTGATATAACATTTCAAATAAATATGGATTATGTTTTTTATCTTCTGTTGCTTTATCAGTTAACTCAACAATAAATGATGCATAAGCAGTTAAAAATATATCCTCGCGAATTTCTTTCATAGTTGAAATAATCTCGCCTTGTTGCAAAGTTCCAAGTCCAGATCCCATTTGAATAAGAAAATTACCATGGGTCATAAGTTGCGAAACAGATGCTAACCGGCTTTTCGGTTTTTTCGCTCCTCTTGCCATTGCACTTACCTTACCCAATTCTCTTGAGAATATTGTAACAATCTTGTTCGTTTCTCCGTAATCTGTCGTACGGATAACGATGCCCTCAACTTTTTGAAACATGTTCGTCACCATCCAAGGTTTGAACAAAACGGGTCAAGAAATTGGAGAGTCTAGATGCGCTAGCTCCTCTTCATGTTGATCCATCTCATCGTTTACGTCTTTTTCCATTTCTTTCAAAAGCAAGTACGTTTCAATGCTTCCTGTTTTGGAGAAAAACTTCCAGGTAAAATCTAGCATAAGAATCCACCTTTCTCAATAAGCGTAGCCTATAAACCAATTTCCTTTGTTGTTATTAAATTGACCCATTTTGTCCATTTTCATGTGAGAAAAATTTTTCCTAATTTATCAAAACTCATAAAAACCAATAATCAGCGGATGAACAAAACATCCGCTGATTACAGCTTTACTCTATTTTAGTACTCGTCTTCGCGGAAACCAAGATCACGAAGCTGAGACATTTTATTACGCCAATCTTTTTGCACTTTTACCCATACTTCTAAAAATACTTTAGAACCAAGTAATGCTTCAATGTCAAAACGAGCTCGCTTACCGACTTCTTTTAACATCTTTCCTTGCTTACCTATAATAATTCCTTTTTGTGATGCACGTTCAACAACAATCGTTGCGTTTATATAAACCGCTCCGCCCTCACGTTTTTGAATTGCATCAATAACAACCGCTACAGAGTGCGGCACTTCTTCACGTGTTAAATGTAATACTTTTTCACGAATAAGCTCTGAAATAATAAATCGCTCTGGATGATCCGTTACTTGATTATCTGGGTAGTATTGCGGTCCTTCTGGTAAATATTTTTTAATTGTTCCAATTAAAGCATCCACATTATTGCCATCTAATGCAGAAATTGGTACAATCTCTGCAAATTCATATAGTTTACGGTATTGATCAATTAACTCTAATAATTGCTCTGGATGAAGTTGGTCAATTTTATTAATTACTAAAAATACTGGTTGTTTCGTTTCTTTTAATTTCTCAATAATGAATTCCTCACCACGACCAAATCCTTCAACTGCATTGACCATAAACAGAACAATATCAACTTCTTTTAATGTCGTTTGAGCCATCTTCACCATGAAGTCGCCTAATTTATGTTTAGGTTTATGTATTCCTGGTGTATCAATGAAAATTACTTGTGAATCATTTTCTGTATATACGCCTTGAATTTTATTACGAGTTGTTTGTGGCTTGTCACTCATAATGGCAATTTTCTGGCCGATAATACGATTTAAAAATGTAGATTTTCCAACATTCGGTCTGCCAATAATAGAGACAAAACCTGATTTATAACCTTTTCTATTCATGTAAATCCTCCGCTAAAAATGCTCCTGGTAACAATTCTCCAACTGTAGTCTCTTGAACGTCACCATGTAAATTTGATAGGTATACTTTCGTATCCTGTTTACATAATTCTACCATAACTTGTCGGCATGCTCCACAAGGAGGTACCGGACGCTTTGTATCCGCTACAACTGCAATAGCTACAAACTCTTTATCTCCTTCAGAAATCGCCTTAAATAAAGCTGTTCTTTCTGCACAGTTACATAAACCATATGATGCATTTTCAACATTACATCCACGATATACTTTTCCATCCTGTGTTAATAATGCTGCACCTACTTGAAATTTAGAATATGGTACGTACGCTTGTTTACGCGCTTCGATTGCTTCTTGAATTAATTGTTTACTATTCATATTCCCGCATCCTTCCTGTCCACAGCTGTGAATAAGATACACTCTCTTATTAAAGGCCTTTACAGCACTTTCAAAGCTTCATAAAAGCTTTGGAATGCAACTATACCACATACGGCAAAAAGATAATAGCACCAATTATAACGGCTATTATCGCAAACAATAAAACCGATCCGGCTGCGACATCCTTTGCAATTTTCGCAAACGGATGTATATCGGTAGTCGCTAAATCTACTGTTTTCTCCACAGCCGTATTTACCATCTCTAAACTCATTACAATTCCTATTACAATAAGTAATACCATCCACTCCACTTTCGTAATATGGAAATAAAAGCCACAGCATATAACAATGACTGCGGCTACATAATGAATTTTCATATTTCGTTCATGACGAAGACAAAAGAATATACCTGCTATAGCATATCCAAAACTATTTATAAGTTTTCCTTTTTTCATCGACCTAATCCAAATGCCTCTAAAATTTCTTTTTGTCTTCCAAACATTTCTTTTTCATCCTCTTCTGTCATGTGGTCATAACCAAGTAAATGTAAAAAGCCATGTAACGCTAAAAAGCCAAGTTCACGATCAAAAGAATGTCCATACTCTTCAGCTTGTTCTTTCGCTCTCGGAATAGAAATAATAAGGTCACCTAACATACGAGGCATCTCTGCACCTACAATTTCCATTTCTCCTTCTCCCATTTCTTCCATAGCAAAGGAAATGACATCAGTAGGCTGATCCTTATCTCGGTAATCACGATTAATCTCGCGAATGCGTTCGTTATCTACAAATGTCACTGATAACTCCGCACCATCCTCTATTTTTTCCATTTGAGCTGCTTTTTCTAATATCTCACGAATTAAATTCACATATTCTTCTTTCACTTCTTCTGTTTCATCAATGAAATCAATTAATAAACTCATTCTTTCTCCTTCTCTTCCGGTGGTTCCGGATATGTAATACGCGAATGGAAAATACCATTTAACGTTTCACATAACGTTTTTCCAACGATTTGTAGTTCCTTAAACGTCAAATCACATTCACTAAATTGCCCATCTTGCAGGCGATCTTTAATAATACTTTGTACTAAATTATTAATTTGATCTGGCGTTGGGTGATTCATAGAACGTACCGCCGCCTCAACACTATCAGCAATACCAACAATTGCCGACTCTTTAGAAGTTGCTTTTGATCCCGGATAGCGAAACATCTCTTCTGTATATTTTTCTTTATCTTCTTTAATCGCCTTATAATAAAAATATTTAAGTAATGTTGTACCATGGTGTTGTCCAGCAATATCGATAATTTCTTGCGGAATATGGTATTCTTCGAGCATTCTGACTCCATCTGTTACATGAGCAATGATAATATCTTTACTCGTCACAGGATCTAATTTATCATGTGGATTTTCAATTCCCATCTGGTTTTCAATAAAGAATTGCGGTTGTACTGTTTTTCCTACATCATGATAATACGCCCCTACACGTGCTAATACACCATTTGCTCCAACCGCTTCACACGCTGCCTCAGAAAGATTCGCTACCATTACACTGTGGTGATACGTTCCTGGCGCTTCTAACAAAATTCTACGTAAAAGCGGATGATTCGGACTTGATAGTTCCATAAGCTTCATGCTTGATACAATTCCAAGTCCACTCTCTAAATACGGTAATATCCCCATAGCCAAAACGGATGAGATAATTCCTGAAACGGAAGCCATCAATAGTTGCGTTCCAATTTCAAGAGGTGAAAAATTCCCATTACGTAATAATAATAACGCAGCTAAGACGACCACATTTAAGATAGAAACGAGTATACCAGCTTGCAAAATCATCGTACGACGATTTTTTTCTCTTAAGAAAATGCTTACTGATAATGAACTTAACAACACATAAATACCTACACTATAATTCAGTGTACTTGTTACCCCTTCATTAAACATAATACTTCCGCACACAGAAAAAATCATACTTGTTAAAAATACAAACCGATCGCCAATCATTAGTTTTACAAGTATTGTTCCCATCGCAACCGGAACAACATACGCAATTCCTGCATATTCAAGCTTTTGAAACAAACTAATCGTTTTCATTAAGACAATCGTGATAGATAAAATTGTAATATACGCTAAAATATACGGTCTATCTTCTCTTTTACGCTGTAAAAATACTTCAAACTGCTTATGCATAAAGTACAGTAACACACCAATGAGCACTGCTAATCCAACATAAGGCTGAAAACTATTACCTTTCTCTAATAAACCGACTAATTTCAACTGATTATACATATCACTTGAAATTGTTTCACCTTCTCTAACAATAACTTGTCCTTGAAGAATATAAACAGGTGGAATTAAATCTTCTTCCGCTTTCTTCTTCTCTTTCGTTACAGCCGGATCATAAAAATAATTTGCTGTAATCGCATATGATCCTAGCGCGTTCACAGCTTCCTTCAATCCACTATTCACATTGAGGCTTTTCATTTCATTAACAAATCGCTCTTTTGCTGCTATTTCTTCGGACATTTTAATATTTCCACCCATAATAACACTAATAGACGTTAGAGCCGCGTTCTTTGCTAATTCTAATTGATCCGGTTCTGCATTAATAAAATATAATAAATTCTCATCCGATAATTCCTTTGTTAAATTAGATGGCAACTTCTTCTTCAATTTTTCTAATTTATTTGCATCGGTCATCTTTTTTTGCTCTTCAGGTCCAGCAGCTTTCATCTCTTGAATTGCTTCATTTACCTTAGCAAAAACATCATTTACAATATCTACTCTATTTTGTTTATATTCACTTCTATATGTATATTGATCCCCAACTTTTTGAGCGACCTCTTGTTTTTTTCTGTCCGTTATAACCTTATCTTCAATTTTAATAGGAGAATGAATTGTTTTTTTCGCAATAGAATACATATCAACATCTAATTGCTCTGGTTTTACATTATTCATAAGTGCAAAAAACAGCACTGCTCCTAATAAAACGTAAGAAATCCAACTTAGTTTTTTCGAATGTTGTAAATTACGAAACCACTTAGAAACTTCTTCAGATCTTAACATGATTTCAATACCTTCTCCTCTCCAGAAATAAAGTGAAACTATTTATAGCTTTCATTTCTTCTAGCCAACGATACTTTTAAGTAACATTTTGATACACCAGCACCTATAGTTTATTTCTCTTATCTTTTATGATAGTAAAAAATATGCCGTTCGCCAACCTTAATACAAAAAGAAATGATCCTGACAAATAGGATCATTCCATTTTATCATATGCCTCAATAATACGTTGCACCAGCGGATGCCTCACAACGTCCGTTTGTTCTAATGTAATGAATGAAAGACCTGATACACCAGATAAAATGTTAGAAGCTAGCGAAAGCCCTGATTTTACCCCTTTTGGTAAGTCTACTTGTGAAGGGTCCCCCGTAATAACCATTTTAGAACTAAAACCTAATCTAGTTAAAAACATTTTTATTTGTGCACCCGTTGTATTTTGCGCTTCATCTAAAATAACAAATGAATCATCGAGCGTACGCCCTCTCATATAAGCAAGAGGTGCAATTTCAATTACCCCTCGCTCCATCATACGTTGCGTATATTCTTGTCCAAGAATATCGTGCAAAGCATCATACAATGGACGTAAATACGGATCTACCTTCTCTTTCAAATCTCCTGGTAAAAAACCTAAACTTTCTCCAGCTTCTACAGCCGGTCTCGTTAAAATAATTTTCTTTACATACCCTTGCTTTAAAGCTCTCACAGCCATTACTACAGCTAAGTATGTTTTCCCAGTCCCAGCAGGTCCCATTCCAAATACAATATCATTCTTCTTCATTGCATGAATATATCTTCTTTGCCCCATTGTTTTTACACGAATGGATTTACCTTTTGCCGTTTTAAAGATTTCTTCTTCATATAACTCTTCAAATTGAGCAATTTTCCCTTGTTGTGCGAGCTGAATTGCATACGCAACATCTCTTTCTGTAATTGATATACCTTTTCGAATAACAACAAGTAATTGCTGTAAGATTTTTTCTACGAGTGTCACAGTTTCAACTGCTCCAGATGCATGAACAGTTTCACCTCTAGTTACAATCGATACATTCAATTCCCGTTCAATTACTTTCAAATGAGCATCATTGACTCCAAAAAGAGCGATTGCTTCGTTAGCATTTTCCAATTGTTGGTTCATTTCTACTAATTGTTCTGCCATTACTCAGTCTCCTTGAATATCGGATTCGGATATTGGTTGTGGCTCTGCAATATTTTCGATCACAGTATAATGCAATGTGACTTTTAGTTGATCCGCCTCAACCTCTTTACTCAAAATTTTATCACTTACAATCATAGCATGTTCATCCAATTTTTTCTTTAGTTCTTTTTCAGCCATCTCTTTCGCTACTTTCATTGCCTGTTTTTCTGTATATTCCCGATTCGCTTCTTCCTCTTCTCGTACAATATCTTTTTCATACGCGATCGGCAGTGTAAAACCAAATAGTTTCACATCGTGTTTTACACTTTCAGTACGAGAGCGTTTATACTTATCATGTTGAAATCCCCATATTTTTATTTTCGCACTCCCAAATGTAAGGTAATGCTCATTATATGCATTGCCAGTATATACTTGAAATTGCGTCTTTAGTGGTACACTCACCTCAGATGTGTACCACGTTTCTCCATATACAATACCTTTCGCCGAAACAATCGTCGGACTCTCCTCATTACCGTATATCCCTGATACGAGAAGCTGTCCTTTTTCGACATGGTCATTTTTCAAGACAACTGGTTTTCCTACTTCAACAAATGTTTTTGTCACAATCGCTTCTTTTTTTGCAACTAAATTTTGCGGCCTTTGTTCCTTTTCTTTTTTCGGCTCGTTTTTTTCAACAATTTTAAAATGGTACGTCGTTCCTCTTATTTCTAATCCCGCCCAAGTAATCGCATTAATATTGTCTGTCAAATGACGTTGTACATCTTCTACATTAGGCATTTGGAATTGTAATTTTCCTTTTTTAATACCCATTTTGTCCAATTCTTTCATCAATATATATTCTGTTTCAGGTTTCGCTCCTGTAATTTCAATTTTCCAAACCATATTGGATAATGCAATCATGCCAAAAAAGAAAATTAAAAAACCAATTAAGAATCCACTATTTTTAATTAAACGCTTATTCAAAAAAGGAAAACCGTAACGCCCAATAAAATATAGTTTACATTCATTTTTTCTATAAATTGGTTTTATTTTCTTCACATCTCGTAATAACATACAAAAAACTAACGTTTCATCAGCAATCTTCTTAACATCCCAAACTAATAATCTTCTACGTACACATTCGTTAACGAACCGTTCCGCACCTCTACCTTCAATTCGTACTTTTACATATCCAAGCCACTTTATAAACCATTTATTTTTCATCTACTATCTCCACTACCTTTCCAAAAGTATACACACTACTTTTTTCACTTTAATTATCAAAATAGCTCGTACGAAAATGAAATAAAGAGTTCTACCGCCCATAAATAGCGAGATAAACTGAATAGTAAGGTCGAATCACGAAAATAACGAAGAAAAACTTCACATATGGAAGTTTCCCTCACTCCTCTTTTTTTTCGTTTTCTAAAAACGTCACTTGCTCAATTATTCCTTCAAGCAAAAGTTCTTCTGGAAGGATTGTTTTAATAATAAAGGATTGCCCTTTAATTAATAATTGACCGTGCTTTAATAACAATCTTACTTCTTTATCTGAAAACACTAATAAACCCCGATGATTTTCTATATAGATATGCACTTGCCCAACAAGCGTGATCCGAGGTAGATCCATTAGCACATCCACTGGCAGGTCTATTTGCTTTGTTAACCAATTCTTCATTTGTTCTAATTTTTTCATCTCAAAAGACCCCCTCTCATCCCATATGTATGAAAAAAGAGCTTGTAATATCACGTCCAAACTGAAAAAAAGCATAAAAAAACGTCTCATACGAAATGAGACGTTTTTTTATGCTAATAGCTGGATAACCAACTTATTCACAAGTGATCCGTCTGTTTTACCTTTTACTTTCGGCATAACAGCAGTCATCACCTTACCCATATCTGCTTTAGAAGTTGCACCAACTTCAGAAATAACTTGCTTAATTACATTCGCTAGTTCTTCTTCTGTTAATTGCTCCGGCAAATATGCGCTTAAAATCTGAATTTCACTTTGCAGTTTATTAACAAGGTCTTCACGACCAGCTTTTTTAAATTCAAGGAGGGAGTCCTTATACTGTTTTACTTCACGAGCTAAAACTGTTAATTCCTCTTCTTCAGTAAGAGTATGTTGCAGTTTAATACCTTCATTTTGTAAAGCAGCCTTAACCATACGAATAACGGTTAATTTTTCTTTTTGTTTATTCTTCATCGCTTGTTTCATATCATCGTTTAAACGACCGAGAAGACTCATAACTTACACCCTCTCTTAGAATTTACGCTTTCTTGCCGCTTCAGATTTCTTCTTACGTTTTACACTTGGTTTTTCATAAAACTCGCGCTTTCTTGCTTCAGCAAGTGTACCAGTTTTAGAAACCGATCTTTTAAAACGGCGAAGTGCATCCTCCAAAGACTCGTTTTTACGAACGACTGTTTTTGACATTCTCTTTCCCTCCCTCCGAAACATCACACTTACATACTAATTTCAGCATGCAAAAAGAAACCCTTCTTCAGCATGTCTTTTACGATTATAATACATTTTATCACTTCAGGTCAACTATTTGGCAGAATAAAAGAAGAATAGATGCCCTTTCCTGTTCAAAAGCTATGTAGATAGCTATTATCCTTTTCCCCTGAAAACAACTATATTTTTATCATTACATCTTTTTTAATGCAGGAATGTACGAAACAACTACTCATTCGACGTACCTGTCTTTTCAGTACTTAACTTCTCCACGAAAAAAAGAAAGCATGCAAATCGTTTCCGTTTGCATGCTTTTTTTATCCCACTATTTTCCGGGCAGTAAGACCCCCACCTCAAAATTCAGCAAAAGCAAAGAACTTAGGTAGTAATCCGGCTGATAATTAGTGGGAAGGAACAAAAACCTCACTCATTAAAGTTTCATTTTATGCGCTTGCTGATTCTTTTTTTACATCATCTTCAAGAACACGAACAAATTGCGCTTCGTTATATGGATAACCAGCTTTCGTAATTTTCACTTTCACTAGCTTACCAATTAACTCTTCTGATCCTTCAAATACAATTTTTAAGTAGTTATCCGTATAGCCTACATATAACCCTTTACGGTCGCCCTCTTTAAATTGCTCTTCCGGAATGATTTCAAGCACTTCCCCTTCAAACTGTGATGCATACTCTTTCGCTAATTGGTTAGATAGTTCAATTAAACGATGAACACGATCATTCTTCACATCTTCAGGAACTTGATCTTCCATACGCGCTGCAGGTGTTCCTGTACGCTTTGAGTAAGGGAATACGTGTAACTCAGAGAAGCGATTCTCTTTAATGAAATTGTATGTTTCCATGAATTCTTCTTCTGTTTCACCTGGGAAACCAACAATTACATCCGATGTAATCGCAAGGCCTGGTAACGCTTCTTTCAATCGATCTAAACGCTCTTGGAAAAATTCCATCGTATACTTACGACGCATACGCTTTAATACAGTATTAGATCCAGATTGCAATGGAATGTGCAAGTGACGTACAACTACTTCAGACTTATCTAACACTTTAATTACTTCATCTGAAATCTGACTCGCTTCAATAGAAGAAATGCGTAGACGTTTTAATCCGCCTACTTCCGCTTCCATATCACGAAGTAATCCAGCTAAGTTATAATCTTTAATATCTTCACCGTACCCACCTGTATGAATACCTGTTAATACGATTTCTTTATAACCTGCATCTACTAATTGCTGCGCTTGTTTAATAACTTCTTTTCCATCACGAGAACGCATTAAACCACGTGCCCAAGGAATGATACAGAATGTACAGAAATTATTACAACCCTCTTGTATTTTTAAAGATGCACGTGTACGATCCGTGAAATAAGGTACATCCAGTTCTTCGTATACACGTGTTTTCATAATGTTGCGGACAGCATTAATTGGTTGACGCTCTTTGCGGAATTCTTCGATGTATCCTAACATCTTTTCACGATCCTGTGTACCAACTACAATATCTACGCCTGGAATCGCCATAATTTCCGCTGGAGATGTTTGTGCATAACATCCCGTTACACAAATAACCGCATCCGGATTTTGACGAACAGCACGTCTAATAACTTGACGGCTTTTCTTATCTCCCGTATTCGTTACTGTACATGTATTAATAACATATACATCAGCTTTCTTTTCATATTCAGTTCTTTCATATCCACCTTGTTTAAACAATTGCCAAATGGCCTCTGTTTCATAGTGGTTTACTTTACAACCTAACGTATGGAACGCAACAGTTGACATTGATCATCACCCCATCAATTCAAAATGATACGAAGCAGCACTTAACGCGTATAACGGCGCCGTTTCTGTTCTTAAAATTCTTGGTCCTAAACTACATGGTACAAATTTATGTTCACGAAGCGTAGTAATCTCTTCCTCCGCTAAACCACCTTCTGGTCCAAATACAATCAATAGTTTTTGACCTGGTTTCATCGTCGTTAAAGCTTTAGCAAAATTGGATTTCTCACCTTGTTTTGCTTCCTCTTCGTACGCAACAAGACATACATCATACTCATTACTCATTGAAAGCAATTGCTTAAATGATGCCGGAGCATGCACTTCTGGAATTTCGCTTCTATGCGATTGTTCCGCAGCTTCTTTCACAATTTTTCTTAAACGCTCAACTTTTTTATCAGCTTTTTTCGCATCCCATTTTACAATAGAGCGAGATGCTTGAAATGGTAAAAATGCGGCCGCCCCAAGCTCAGTTCCTTTTTGGAAAATTAACTCTAGCTTGTCTCCTTTTGGCAGTCCACTTGCAATCGTCACGAAAACAGGAAGTTCACTTGACGCCTCTACCCATTCTACAATAGCCGTATTAATAAATTCACTGGTAATTTCATCAATTGAACATATTGCTGTTTTTCCGTTTACACAGCAATAAATGTGATCACCAGCTGACATACGCATCACTCTTGCGATATGATGTACGTCATCACCTACAATGCGAATACTTGTCTCATTTACATATTTCTCTTCTACAAAATAACGTTGCATATAATCACCTTAGTAGAGTTTCGTTCCTTTCGTAAGTCAACACTTACGAAAAGAACGAAACGTTATCATTTTTTCATATAACAAACGGCAAGTCCCTCACCTTATAGTGAGAGACTCCCCTTTTCATTATAAACTAAAATCTATATTACGCATTTCGTGCAATAATTGCTACCCAATCTTCCATTCGTAATACTTCTTCAATTGTAAATCCAGCTTTTTCTAGCGCTTCAGAAATTATCTTTTCCTTCGCTGCAATAATGCCCGATGTAATAAATAATCCGCCCGACTTCACAACTCTTGCTGCATCCTCAGGGAATAAAAGAATAATTTCTGCTAATAAGTTAGCTACGATTAAATCAACAGGACCTTCAATACCTTCTAAAAGACTATTTTGCCCAACAGACACGATATCATCTGTTTTATTTAAACGTACATTCATTTCTGCACTTTCCACTGCAACCGGATCTAAATCATACGCTTGAACAGAAAACGCACCTAATTTTGCCGCTGCAATACTAAGTACACCAGAACCTGTTCCTACATCAATGACAGTATCACCTGGCTGAACTGTTTTTTCTAAAGCACGAATACACATCGTTGTTGTCGGATGAGTTCCTGTTCCAAACGCCATACCTGGATCTAATTCAATAATTTTTTCTTCCGGAGAAGCTGGTGTATATTCTTCCCACGTCGGCACAATTGTGAATGTATCAGAAATTTGTACTGGATGGTAATATTTTTTCCAAGCAGTAGCCCAATCTTCTTCATTGACTTCGTTAACGGTAATATTTCCAGTACCAATTTCGATGTCGTAAGATGGAAGCATATCAATAGATGATTTTACACCCGCAATCGTTTCCTGTAAAGAATCCGTTTGTGGGAAATATGCTTTTATTAATACACCTTCCGCCGGATATTCATCTGGGTTCAATGCATAAATTTCACCATATTGTTGCTCGCGCTCTTTCGTCAACTCCGCTGGATCCTCAATCGCAACTCCACTAGCACCAGCTTCATGTAAAATATGAGAGACAGCTTCTACTGCTTCTTCTGTTGTATGAATACTAACTTCTGACCATTTCACAATTTACCAACTCCATTTTTTATTTCCATTATTCTCCTTTGAAAGCACGTTTAAGCTTTCCAAATAAACTATCATCCTGCTCTTCTTGTCCCGCAAATTCACGTAATAACTCTTTTTGATGTGAAGTTAATTTCGTCGGTACAACAACACGAACGACTACATATTGATCTCCTTGACCGTATCCACGTACGTTCGGAGCACCTTTTCCTTTTAAGCGGAATTCTGTTCCTGTTTGTGTTCCTGCTGGAATTTTTAGCTTCACTTTCCCATGAACAGTAGGAACTTCCACTTCAGCACCAAGTGCCATTTGCGCAAATGTTAATGGCATTTCACAAATAATGTGATCTCCTTCACGCTCAAAGAATTCATGATTTCTCACATGAACAACAACATATAAATCTCCTGCCGGTCCGCCATTTACGCCCGCTTCACCTTTTCCAGATACACGAATTTGTTGACCATTATCAATACCTGCTGGAATTTTAACATTGATTTTTTTACGTTTACGTACTTTACCAGAACCGTGACATGTCGTACATTTTTCTTTAATCATTTGACCAGTTCCTGAACAATGACCACAAGCTTGACGGTTTACGATACGACCAAATGGTGTATTTTGTTCTACACTTACTTGCCCTGATCCTGAACAATGTTTACATGTTTCTTTTGAAGTTCCTGGTTTCGCTCCGCTACCTTTACAAGTATCACATGGATCTTCTACTGGAATCTCAACATTTAATTCTTTACCAAAAATAGCTTCCTCAAACTCTAAAGTAACTTGATATTGTAAGTCAGCACCTTGACGCGGAGCATTTGGATCACGACGTCTACCGCCACCGCCGCCAAAGAACGAACTAAAGATATCTTCGAAACCGAAGCCACCGCCGAAGTCTCCTCCGCCGCCAAAGCCACCGAAACCTTGATTTGCACCAGCATGACCAAATTGATCATATTGCGCGCGCTTTTGATCGTCGCTTAATACTTCGTATGCTTCTTGTACTTCTTTAAACTTTTCAATTGCATTTTCTTCTTTACTTACGTCTGGATGGTATTTTTTAGCCAAACGACGATACGCTTTTTTTATTTCATCTTTTGAAGCACCCTGGCTAAGTCCAAGGACCTCATAATAGTCTCGTTTACTCATAAATTTACAACCCCCGAATCTTTCACATAAACGTAATTTTAACACCGAAAGAAAGTGCTTTGCAACAAAGTTTCCTCACTTACAGTATGCAAAGTAAAAAACTTAAGAACCTCACACTTTTCTTTTCATTCGTGAAAAAAGCCAAAGTCAAGGCACGCTTGACTTTGACTTTTTGTCATCCTACTTATTTATATTACTTATCTTCTTTTACTTCTTCGAACTCAGCGTCTACTACATTGTCTTTCTTCGCGCCAGCATCTTGTGCTCCTTGTGCACCTTCTGCTTGCCCTGCAGCTGCTTGAGCTTGCTCGTATAATTTAACAGTTAATTGTTGTACGATTTCTTGTAAAGCGTCTTTTTTCGCACGGATTTCCTCAAGCTCGTTCTTCTCAATCGCAGCTTGTAATGCTTCTTTCGCTTCTGTTGCTTTTGCAACTTCAGCCGCATCCACTTTACCTTCTAAATCTTTTACAACTTTATCTGTTTGGAATACAAGTTGGTCAGCTTCGTTACGAAGTTCAACTTCTTCCTTACGTTTTTGGTCAGCGTCAGCATTTGCTTCTGCTTCTTGTACCATACGATCTACTTCTTCATCAGAAAGACCTGAAGAAGATTGGATTGTAATAGTTTGCTCTTTGCTTGTTCCTAAGTCTTTTGCACGTACGTTAACGATACCGTTCGCATCAATATCGAATGTTACTTCGATTTGTGGAATACCACGTGGTGCTGGTGGAAGGTCTGTTAATTGGAAACGACCTAACGTTTTGTTGTCAGCTGACATTGGACGCTCACCTTGTAATACGTGAATATCTACTGCCGGTTGGTTATCAGCAGCTGTTGAGAATACTTGTGACTTACTTGTTGGAATTGTAGTGTTACGCTCGATTAATTTCGTGAACACACCACCCATAGTTTCAATACCTAAAGAAAGTGGAGTTACGTCTAATAATAGTACGCCTTCTACATCACCAGTAAGTACGCCACCTTGAACTGCAGCACCTAATGCTACAACTTCATCAGGGTTTACACCTTTATATGGTTCTTTACCAGTTTCACGTTTAATAGCTTCTTGTACAGCTGGGATACGAGTAGATCCACCAACAAGGATAACTTTATCTAATTCACTTGGAGCAAAACCAGCGTCTTTTAATGCACGACGAGTTGGCTCTAACGTTCTTTCAACAAGACCTGCTGAAATCTCTTCGAATTTCGCTCTTGTTAACGTTAATTCTAAGTGTAATGGACCAGCAGCTCCAGCACTAATGAATGGTAATGAAATTTGTGTTTGTGTTACGCCAGAAAGATCTTTTTTCGCTTTTTCAGCTGCATCTTTCAAACGTTGAAGTGCCATTTTATCTTGGCTTAAATCAATGTTATTTTCTTTTTTGAACTCAGCTACTAAGTGGTCAATAATAACTTGGTCAAAGTCATCTCCACCAAGACGGTTGTCACCAGCAGTTGAAATAACTTCGAATGTTCCATCTGCTAACTCAAGGATAGATACGTCAAATGTACCGCCACCTAAGTCATATACTAAGATTTTTTGCTCTTCATCTTGTTTTTCTAAACCGTAAGCAAGCGCTGCTGCTGTTGGTTCGTTAATGATACGCTCAACTTCTAAACCAGCGATACGACCAGCATCTTTTGTTGCTTGACGTTCTGCATCGTTGAAGTATGCAGGTACTGTAATAACAGCTTTTGTTACTGTTTCACCTAAGTATGCTTCAGCAGAAGCTTTTAAGTTTTGTAAAATGATTGCAGAAATTTCTTGAGGTGTATAATCTTTACCTTCAACTTCTACTTTGTAGTCTGTACCCATATGACGTTTAACAGACATGATTGTATTTGGGTTTGTAATTGCTTGACGCTTTGCAACTTCCCCAACTTGACGCTCTTCATTTTTGAAAGCTACAACAGAAGGTGTTGTACGGTTTCCTTCTGGATTTGGGATAACCTTTGGTTCTCCACCTTCCATAACAGCTACACAAGAGTTTGTTGTACCTAAGTCAATACCGATAATTTTACTCATGGCGAATCCTCCTACTTTTATGTAAATTATTGATTTACTTTTACCATTGATGGGCGAATCACACGGTCTTTTAGTTTATAACCTTTTTGGAATTCTTCAACTACCGCGTTTGATTCAAATTCACTATCTTCCACTTGCATAATAGCTTGGTGTTCATTAGGATCAAACTGTTTACCAACAGCTTCAATCGCTTCAACGCCTTCTTTAGTCAACGCTTCTAGCAATTGACGATGCACCATTTCCATACCTTGTAACAAGGATTTCGTTTGCTCATCAGTTGCTTCCACTTGCATCGCTCTTTCAAAATTATCAAGAGCTGGCAAAATATCTGAAACTAGACTTTGTGCTCTATATTTTTCAGCAGCCTGTTTATCCATTTGGACACGACGCTTATAATTTTCAAAATCAGCTTGTAGACGTAATGTGCGACCTTCCGTTTCCGTTAGCTTCGCTTGTAACTCATCTACTTTTTCTTGTAAAAGAGCAGCCTCACTTTTTTCTTCTACAGTTTTTTCACTGTTTTCTGTCGTGACAGCTTCTTCAACTTGCGCTTCTTTTACTTCTTCTACCACTTGTTCGTTACGCTCTTCCACAATATTCACCTCCTTAAAAGGTATTAGGTATTATGCTGAACACAATTCCTTAAGCATTATATATTACACACAGCAATGAAAATTTCATTACTTGAGCGAATGTATTACTCTCATTTACTTTTTAAGTCCATCAGTAAATTGTCTCGTAAATAACTGTAACAAACTAATTACCCGAGAGTATTGCATTCTTGTCGGACCTAAAATAGCAATTGTTCCAAGCTGTTCTTCTCCAATCGAATATGTTGCAGAAATTAAACTACAATCTTCCATGGCCGTCGCAGAGTTTTCCCTACCAATGTTCACTTGAATACCTACTTGTTTATGACGCAAAATGTCATAAAACTCGGCTTCATTATCAATCATCGTCAGCAAGGATCTTACTTTGTGAATGTCATGGAACTCTGGTTGCGAAAGCATATTTGCTTTGCCTCCAAAGTATATCTTTTCCGATAAAGGAACTTGAAATGTACCATCTAACATTTTTATTGCACTATCGTAATTATGAACATATCCACGTAAAACTGTAACAATCTCTTTAAAGATTTTGTTATGCAGTTCTGCCATTGGTACACCCGACAGCTTTTCATTTAAAATATTAACCATTTTTTCTAAATCTGATAAATCAACAGATTCCGGAACGGTAATCGTTTTGCTTTGTACATGCCCTGTATCCGTTACAATAATAGCGACTGCAGTTTGATGGTCAAGCGGTACAATTTGTACGTTTTTAAGTTTATTTGTGCTTAACTTCGGTCCAAGAACAATGGCCGTATAATTCGTAAGCTCTGATAAAATTTGAGCCGATTGTTGTGCAATCTTTTCCGCTTCAAAAATTCTTTCAGCAAATAAATCTTTAATTTGTACAATTTCATCGTTCGGTAAGTTTTGCGGCGCTAAAAGATGGTCTACATAAAAACGATATCCTTTTTCAGAAGGAACACGTCCTGAAGAACTATGCGTTTTCTCAATAAATCCTAGTTCTTCTAAATCAGCCATTTCATTTCGAATAGTAGCTGAACTAAACGTAATTTCATCTTTCTTAGCCAACGTCCTCGACCCAACAGGTTGCGCTGATCCAATAAAGTCATCAATAATTGTTTGTAAAATTAAGAGCTGACGTTCCGTAAGCATCTCATCATCACCTCTGTTAGCACTCTTTGTCTTCGAGTGCTAAATCTATTAATAACTTACCAAAATTGACATTCAATTGTCAACGGAAACGTCACGAAATAATGAAACTTTTTCACGTTTATGGAACATTTAATTAGTCAATCAAAAATGATTGGAATACTTCATTCCCTAATAATTTTCCTTTTCGCGTTAAACGAACATATCCATCTTTCTCTTCAAGCAATCCTTGTTCTTGATTTTTTTGCAACTGCTTCGCGAAAACTTGATTCATCTCCATATTAAATTTCTTTTGAAACAATATTTTAGATACACCTTGTGTTTTTCGAAGTCCTAAGAACAACTCTTCTTCCATTCTTTCTTTCTCCGTCACCGCGTGAACATCTAAATATGGAAATCCAGTTTCATCGATTTTATTGAAATATTGCTTGAGCGGCCCTACATTTTGGATACGTTCTCCATTTACATAACTATGCGCTCCAGCTCCAAATCCATAATACTCCTCATTATTCCAGTATGTGAGATTGTGTCTACTTTCATTATCACCTTTTGAGAAATTGCTAATTTCATACTGGCTATAGCCGTGTTTCTCCATTTCATCCATTACCATTTCATACATTTTCGCTTCATGATCTTCACCTGGAAGTCTTAATTTCCCTTTATTCATTAAGTTATAAAACACAGTTTTCGGTTCCACAATTAATGAATATGCTGAGAAATGTTGTACACCAAGCGTAAAAGCAATGTCTAATGTTTCTTTTACATCTTCTATCGTCTGCCCTGGCAGAGCATAAATAATATCTACATTTATATTTTTAAAGCCCACTTCCTGCGCTTCTCTAATTGCTACAAATGCATCTTCCCTCGTATGCTTACGCCCAATTTTCTCAAGCAACTCATCCCGAAATGTTTGCACACCAAAACTAATTCGGTTCACTCCACCTTCTAGCAATACATTTAACTTCTCTTTCGGTAAATCACCTGGATTCGCTTCAAATGTTAATTCACAATTTGGAGCAAATGGACGTAAGCGACGGTTTATAATATCTAGTAACTTTTTTGTCTGTTCCATATTTAACGCTGTCGGAGTTCCTCCACCAACAAAAATCGTTTTCATACTATCAAACGGTACTTTTTGAACTGTATTTATTATTTCTTTCTCTAAATACTCTAAATATTGATCGACCGGTTGGCGTTCAATAAACACTTTATTAAAATCACAATAGTGACAAATATGCTGACAAAATGGAATATGAATATATGCAGCTTGAACCAAATATAACTCCTACCTTTCTAAAAAGAAAACCTCCGCACTCCGGAGGAATCTTCACTTCTCTAACGTATTACGAATTTGTTCCATTCGCATTTTTCCCCAATCATACATCATTTCAACGATCGGTAAAAGCGACATGCCTAATTCCGTCATATAATACTCTACTCGCGGAGGAATTTCTGGGTATACTGTTCGGTCAACAATCCCATCTTCCATTAACTCTTTTAATTGGTTCGACAAAACTTTATGAGAAATGCTTGGGAATAATCGTTGTAATTCACTAAAACGATGAGGCCCTTCCACACCAAGATGCCACAGTATCACAACTTTCCACTTCCCGCTAATAATAGAAAGCGTCAATTCCTTTTCACAATTAAAATTGCCATTTTGTATTTTTTCGTGAATATCTTTTCGAATATTTTCGGACATTAATAGTCTCCTAACTCTATATCAATCATTCATAAATATAGCCACCTCACTATTGTAAATGAGAGAAGCTACGTTGTCTAAAAAGTAATTATACATAAAAAAGAAGCCGTATAAACGACTTCTTTTTTTATCTCAATCCGCATGAAATAACAATCAATTATTAGTTGTCATCCATTTTCAGTACAGCCATGAATGCTTCTTGCGGTACTTCTACAGAACCAACAGACTTCATACGTTTTTTACCTTCTTTTTGCTTATCAAGAAGTTTACGCTTACGAGAAATGTCACCACCGTAACATTTTGCAAGTACGTTTTTACGCATTGCCTTAATTGTAGAACGTGCTACAACCTTGTTTCCGATAGTCGCCTGAATTGGTACTTCGAACTGTTGTCTTGGAATTAATTCTTTTAATTTCTCTACGATTACTTTACCACGATCATACGCTGAATCACGGTGTACGATAAATGATAGAGCATCGACTTGTTCGTTATTTAAAAGAATATCCATTTTCACAAGTTTCGATGGTTTGTAACCAATTAACTCGTAGTCAAACGATGCATATCCTTTCGTATTTGATTTCAACTGATCGAAGAAGTCATATACGATTTCTGATAACGGAATTTCGTATGTTAGTGTAACACGTGTTTCATCTAAATATTGCATATCAATAAACGTTCCACGTTTACCTTGGCAAATTTCCATTACAGCTCCAACATAGTCATTCGGAACCATAATTGAAGCCTTCACAAACGGCTCTTCTACACGATCAATAGACTGTGGATCTGGCATATTAGATGGATTATCAACAATAACATCTTCACCGTTCGTTAAATAAACTTTATAAATAACGCTTGGTGCTGTTGTAATTAAATCGATTTTAAATTCACGTTCAATACGTTCTTGAATGATTTCCATGTGAAGAAGTCCTAAGAAACCACAACGGAAACCAAATCCTAGCGCTTGAGATGTTTCTGGTTCAAACTCAAGAGCAGAATCGTTTAACTCTAATTTTTCTAACGCATCACGTAAGTCGTTGTAACGTGCAGAATCGATTGGATATAAACCACAGAATACCATTGGGTTTAATTTACGATAACCTGCTAACGCCTCTGCAGCCGGACGTTTTGCATGTGTGATCGTATCACCTACGCGTGTATCACCTACGTTTTTAATAGATGCTGCTAAGAAACCTACATCACCTACTGTTAACTCGTCACGTTGCGTTGTTTTCGGTGTAAACACACCTACTTCTGTTACTTCAAATTCTTTTCCAGTTGCCATCATACGTACTTTATCGCCAACTTTTACCGTTCCATTTACAACACGGATATATGCAATTACACCGCGGTACGGGTCATATAAAGAATCGAAAATCATACATTGTAAAGGCTCTTCTGAATCACCTGTTGGAGCTGGTACCTTTTCAACGATTTGTTCTAAAATATCTTCAATACCAATACCAGCTTTCGCTGAAGCAAGTACAGCTTCCGATGCATCTAAACCAATTACATCTTCTACCTCTTGACGTACACGTTCTGGGTCCGCACTTGGTAAGTCGATCTTATTAATAACTGGTAATATTTCTAAATTATTATCAAGCGCTAAATATACGTTCGCTAATGTTTGCGCCTCAATCCCTTGTGCTGCATCCACAACAAGAATCGCACCTTCACAAGCCGCTAAACTACGAGATACTTCGTACGTAAAGTCGACGTGTCCTGGAGTATCGATTAAGTGAAGAATATACTCTTCACCGTCTTTCGCTTTATACGTTAGTTGTACTGCATTTAATTTAATTGTAATACCGCGCTCACGCTCTAAATCCATAGAGTCAAGCAATTGAGCTTTCATTTCACGTTGTGTTAACGCGTTTGTTTTCTCTAAAATACGGTCTGCTAACGTTGATTTTCCGTGGTCAATATGAGCAATGATAGAGAAATTACGGATTTTGGACTGTCTTTTTGCTCTTTCTTCTTTGTTCATCTATGTTCTCAACTCCTAATAGTCTCGCCAATATACACTAGCACTGATTATATCAATAGAGCAGCAAAGATTCAATGAAAACTCGTGCTGCTTACAATACAAATCATTCTATTTATATCTTATGCGAACAAACCATAAGAGACAAACCTTTTTCAAATTTAAAAACGGCTGTCGTACAAAATGGTAAGACAACCGTTCTTCCTGCTACCCTTAACTAAAAATCTCTCTCACTTTCCCAACAACTATATCCGTTCCGAACTTTGTTACTTCATAAGTAGCACTTGCTATTGCCATACCAATTCCTTCTACAACATTAAAGCTTTTTAAGCTTTCTAATTGTTTTTGTTTTTCAGCAACGGAAAACGAACTTCCCAAAATTTCCGATTCAGCACCCGCACCCTCTGTTCCTGTCATATGAGCGATTTGTTCATACGACATTTGCTGATAACCTTTCATACTTTTCAAACCATGATTAGCAAGTGCCACCCCTGCTATTATCATAAGTAAACATAAGGCCGCACTACATATACATAAAAGCGAAAAACGGCTTAAACGATTATCGTCTCTTCCCATCAATGTGTATATGCTCCTGTATTATCTTGGTCAATTTGATGATGCAAGGCTGCATTTAAACCACTCGCTATTACATTCGCCATATCCTCTATGAAAGCATCCACTTCTTTCGGAGTCACCATTAAATTATGACCAAGAGGAGATAACACTTCATAAATTAATTTTCTCTTCTCTTCATCTTCCAGTGTACCTACAGCACCTAAAAACATATTCCGACTCTTTTCATCCGGCATATCTTCTTCTGTTAATTTTTTCTTTTCTCCAAATGTAAAACCGGCTGGCAACAAAGAACGGGAAGGTTTGTTTCCTTCTTTCATCTCCCGTCCAAAATGTTTCAAAATAAAATCAATTGTATCGCTTGTAATCGAAACTGCATCAACCACAGTCGGAACACCAATCGCGATAACAGGAATACCCAATGTTTCTTTACTAAGTTCCTTACGCTTATTCCCAACACCCGATCCAGGATGAATTCCCGTATCAGAAATTTGTATCGTACTATTTACTCGTTCAATAGAGCGGGCAGCTAATGCATCAATTGCAATGACAAAGTCTGGCTTCGTCTTCTCAATGATTCCATAAATGACATCGCTCGTTTCGATTCCTGTAATTCCCATTACCCCCGGCCGAATTGCACTAACAGGCCTAAACCCTTCTTCTACACTTTCAGGCTGCAATTGAAACAAATGTCTCGTTACCAATACATTTTCTACAACGATTGGTCCAAGCGCATCTGGCGTTACATTCCAATTCCCAAGGCCAACAATTAAACAACTCGCTTCTTTCGTAACGCCAACCTCTTCTAAGAAATAAGAAAATTCTTTTGCAAAAATGCGCTCTACTTTTTGTTGCAGTTCCGTATCTTGTTGACGTATACCTTGTACTTCAAGCGTTAAATAACTCCCAGGTTTTTTACCCATCGATTCAGAGGCAATTTCATCAATCGTTACTTTTGTAATGGTAATACCTTCTTCTTCCCTCTCTTTGACAATAACTCCTTGTATCCCTTTTTGCTCTTCTTGACTCTCTTGCAGCATTTCATGTGCCTCTACAGCAAGGTCCGTTCTAACACTATATTTACTTAAATCTAATGGTTCTTTCATCGTATCTCCTCCGTAATTCATAGTAAATATCGTTAGATTTCCCAAAGTTATATAAGGTCATTCTTTCCTTTACGTGAAATTTCATTGATATACTATTGCAATTCTCTTCACCGTTTGATAGAATATCACTTGTTCTATGTTAAGAATCGAGTCATTCGATTGCACCAGGGAGGTGAAAAGTATGGCAAACATCAAATCTGCTATCAAACGCGCTAAACTTAGCGAAGAGCGTCGTTCACATAACGCTTCTATCAAGTCTGACATGCGTTCTGCTGTTAAAACTGTAGAAGCTTTAGTTACTAATAACGATCTTGAAAATGCTAAAGAAGCTTTCAAAACTGCTTCTAAAAAACTTGACAAAGCAGCTCGTAAAGGTCTTATCCACCAAAACGCTGCAGCTCGTCAAAAATCTCGCTTAGCGAAACAAGTAAACGCGTAAGGCGTTTAAAAAACGATCCATTTGGATCGTTTTTTTATATACAAAAAGTTCACGTGCTAAGCACGTGAACTTTTTGTTTCATCACATATGATTTAACCGCATTAAGAAAAACTCAAGCACAAGTTTCTTATCCATTTTTCCAGTCTTCATACTATAATCAGCTTCCGCTAATTCTATAATCACTTTTTTTAATTCTTCAAAAGAGAAAAACTTCGTTTGATTCATCGCTAACTTTACACGATATGGATGCACACCAATATGAGACGCAATTTGATTTTGTCCATAACCACGCTGCTGTAACTCTTTCACTTGATAGAGCAAGCGGAATTGACTTACTAATAACGCAAGCAGTTTAATTGGTTCCTCTTGCTGCGTAAATAATCCATCCAAAATTTGCATCGCACCCGCGATATCTTTTTTTACCACTTTTTCTGTCAAAGCAAACACATTTTGTTCAACCGATTTTGGCACAAGCTCCCCAACAAGTTTCGGTGTAATCTCTCCGCCCATACCGACGTATAACGTTAACTTGTCCATTTCCTTCGCCAACATCGTTACATTACTTCCCACAAGCTCTAACAACAAACTAACAGCTGCATTATCTATATGCACATGCACTTCATCTGCACGAGCAACAATCCACTTCTGAACATCCTGCACTTGCATCGCATTCGCTTCTACTACGTCCGCTGTTTTCTTTAATAATTTTGTAATTTTTTTTCGTTCATCAAGTTTTTCGTAAGGCGCAACAAAAACAAGAATAGAAAATGGAGAAGGCTCTCCAATATATTCTTCTAAAATTTTTATATTTTGCTCTAATTTTTCTTTTTGTGAAGTTAAAAATAGTGGTGATTTTATTAATATCACTTTACGTTCCCCGAAAAAAGGAAGTGTACGTGCATCCTCAACCACATCTTCTAAATACGCTTCTTCTAAATCATATGTCACAACATTAAACTCGCGATCTTCCTCTTCAAGCGCTTCTGTTGTAATAAGCTTTATCGTTTCATTTATAAAAAACGCTTCCGTTCCATACAGTAAATACACTGGAGCAAACTGCTTCTTTTTAATCTTTTTATGTATATCACTCATACTTTTTCCTACTCCCTAACTTGGCAATATATATTTATACTACTGCCCTAGCTTTCGTTTTACAAGTACAAAGGAACAGGCTTTATGACCCGTTCCTTTATTTATATTAAACGCCACGCAATAAGCCCCGGGTTTCTTATTGGTGTGCGGTAATCACCTTCCCTTTATTATTCACAATAAAGATTCAAGTATAAGTGCCAACTGTTAACATGCTTGGAAACAAAACACTCACGTTCCTTAACGATCTAAAGTAGTAAAAACGCTCGATTTCTCTTCATATGGAAATTGTAGATTTTTTTCTGACAATATTTTATACTAAAGTGGAATGTTGGGGAGGGATTCTAAATGAATGATTTTGAACAGAACGTTCAAAGTAAACGCAATGACGCTATTGATTCAGGGGTAGGATTTATCGTCTCATTTGGTTTTTTCGCAACACTTTTCATCATTGCAACTGTTATTAAATTTATCGGTTCTTAAAGACTGCTGCTTACTGGCAGTCTTCTTTTTTATCTATTATGTGTTTCATCGTATGTGATTTTGCTACGAAAGGTTCCGTGTTCCACTTTAAAAACATAGGAAATAGCGCCTTGCTTATCCGTACGCCATATTTCAATCCCCATCTTCTCCAAACGCTCTATCACTTCCTTATGAGGATGCCCATACCTATTACGCTCACCGACAGAAATAATCGCTATATCAGGCTGTACAGCGCTCAAAAAAGGCACTATAGATGACGTATTACTCCCATGATGAGCAACCTTTAAAACATCCGCCCGTAAATCTGGATACGTAGCTATTAAAAATTTCTCTCCTTCTTCTTCTAAATCACCTGTAAACAGCCACGTTGCCCCTCCTAATTTTGCCCATATTACGATTGAAGCATTATTTTCACTTCTTGCTTTTCCTGTTGGAGCTAACACAAAAAATTCCGCTTCATTTACGCTCCAACTCTCTCCTCCCCCCACTTCACTTATTTTCACTTCCTTTTCTAATGCCTGTTTCTTTAATACTTTTTCTAATACCGCATCTTGTTCTTTTCGGCCAAATACAACTTCTTTTACGCTTATATTTGATAATAACTCTTGCGCAGCACCTATATGATCCGCATCTCCATGCGTTACGATTAATTTATCAATTGTTTTAATCCCTTCCTTTTGTAAATAAGGGATTAAAATATCATTTCCAACAGAAAATTCATGCTTTTTCCGTTGCCATTCTTCCTTATTTGCACGCATTGTGCCACCAGTATCAATGAGGTAAATCTCTTTATCGTACGGGAGGCGAATTAAAATTGCGTCTCCCTGTCCAACATCAAGAAATGTAACACTCCCACTTTCTCGAAAATACGGATATACATAATGACATGTACAAACGAAAAGAAATATACCCGAAGCTACGAACATAATTTTCTTCGACACCCGCCTTTCCCAAACCATCAATATACTAACAATACTCGCGTAATATAGAGCTACAAGAAGTATAGGTGTTTGCCCGAAAACAAGGCGGATAAACGGTAAATTTTCACAATAACTTAGAAAATCATTAGAAAGATTCAAACCTATTGATAGTACATTCGCAAGTCCTTTTGCAAGAAACGGGAAGATCGGTATACATACCAAAACAATAATACTACACGGCAATACAATAAGAGATAAAAACGGAACGTATAGGATATTAAGAAAAATACTATATGGAGAAAAATAACCGAAGTGATATAACAAAATCGGAGTACTAACGAGTTGTGAAATAAAAGAGATATAAATGGAATTTCGGATTACTCCATTGCTACTATCTAGTAAAAGCGGGGCTGACAAAAGCAAGGCGAAACTACCAACGAACGAAAACTGAAAGCCAATATTAAAAACAAGATACGGATCAAATATAAGCATACATATAGCTGTAACGCTTAAAGCATCTAAGCTAGATAAACGAATAGAACATATGAAAGCAATCAACATCAAAACTCCTGTTATAGAAGCTCTTATAACAGACGGTGATTCTCCTGCTAAAATCATATATAAAGGAATGCAAAAGATAAGACATACTGTCGCTATCTCCCTCGTCACACCACTTCTTAGTAAAATAAAATACACAATTACCATTAACAATACGATATGCGATCCTGAAATCGCCAACAAATGTACAAGACCAAATTGCTGATATTGCTCTTCAACTTCAAATGTCATTTGTTGTCTATCACCAAATACTAATGCATTCATAAAAGCACCTGATTGCTCCGGAAACATTTCTGTAACGCCCGAGATTGATTGCTGTCTCAAAAGAAGAATCCATTGCACGAGTGACAACGATGTTTTTTGGCATTCAGAAATATGTATAGCCTCCAATATGAAATGAATATTTTGCTTATACAAATAATCACGATAATTAAAACCATGAAAGTTCCGAGCTATTGGTGGTTCTTTCCTCTCACCTTCGAATACACATGATACTCCTGCATGTAATTGTCGCAGTTGTTTCTTTTCCAAGGCCGATTTAATTTTGTAACTTAACTGCACTATATTTTTATTCTGATCTTCAACTTGAAATGTTAGGCGATCCCCGTTAATAAGAGGTGTATTTTGTATTAGCCCCCTTGTAACTTCGTAAGACTCTCCTAGAGGCTTGTTTTGCCCTTGAATATACGTAGTGTACATAGCGCCACTAAAACACGCTAACATACAAAAAAAGAAGGTTTTACGCGAAGTACGGTATAAACAATAGAAAACATACAAAACGAGACAACAAGTCAGCAATAGAACTGAAGTGGAAAAGGCAATTGCAATCCCTATGATAAATGAGATTGCAACATAACCCCATTGTCCATACAACTATACTCACTCCTTATAGCATCATTTTTGCTTTCGTGAATACATGCTGTAATTCTTCCATTGATAAGTTTTCTTTTTCTAAAGATGCAAATAGTTCTTTTAACTCCATATGACGCTTTTGATCCTCTAATGCTGCAATATTATATTCTAGCGGAACGTGTTTCACTGTTACATCCGCTTTTTCAAATAACTCTACGGCATATGGATGATTTTTATAATCCTGCGCATAATAAACTGCTGTAATACCACTTTGAATAATCGCCTTACAGCATTGTAAACAAGGGAAATGCGTAACATAAATTTCCGCTTCCTCCGTTTTCACACCGAATTTTGCACACTGTAATAAAGCATTCATTTCTGCGTGAATTGTACGAACACAATGATTATCAATAACGTAGCATCCATCATCTATACAATGTACGCCACCTTTAATTGAACCATTATATCCACCAGCAATAATTCGTTTATCACGAACGATTGTCGCTCCTACTGCAAGCCTTGTACATGTACTACGTAAAGATAGCAGATGGCTTTGCGTCATAAAATATTGATCCCATGAAATTCGTTCCATATTTTTCACCTACTTTTTTGTCTACTTGTAGTGTAGCGAATGAAGAAAAACTTCGTCAATCTTTTACGGAATAATAATTTGATCTTTTATTCTTTCCAATGACTTCACACCGATCCCATCAATCTCCAACAAATCTTCTATTTTCTGAAAAGGACCATGTTCTTCTCGATATTTCAAAATACTTTCTGCTTTCCGAGAACCAATGCCTGTAATTTTTTCAAGTTGTTCTTTAGAAGCTGCATTTATTTGAACTTTCCCCTCCCCCTTTGCAATAGCAGCTACCTCTTGCACTTGTTCGTTTTCATTCGGTACATAAAGGATCATTTGGTCTTGTACCATTTGTGCTAAATTTACCTTCTTCCTATCTGCCTCAGGTAAAAAACCACCTGCCTTTTCAATAGCATCCTTGACCCGGTCCCCTTCTTTCATTTCATACACCCCCTCTTTAACAACAGCCCCTTTCATATCAATTACAATTATTTTTTTCTGCTGCTTTGTATCCGATATTTTCGGTTTACTTTTCTTCTCTAGCTCTTTCGCTTGAACATCCGTTGCAATGACCGTTCGCTCTGTATGCTGGTTCGTTTTCCAAAAAAGAAGAAAAAGTACAGTTCCAATAATAGCTACTAATCCTAACCATTTCTTTGGAAAATCCCACATCATTTTACACCTCTAATCATAAATTTATAACATCATTCATATTGTTTAGGAGAAAGCTGTTACGAAGGAGGGATGAAACATTGAACATAGGAATTATAGGGACAGGGAACATGGGGAATATACTAATCGACGCATTTTTAGAAACCCGTGCTGTCAAACCTTCGTGCCTTACAATGATTAATCGAACGCCCGCCAAAGCATATCATATAAAGGAAAAACACCCTTCTGTTCATATAGCCAAAACTATCGATGAGGTAATCGAACGATCACATCTTATTTTTATTTGCGTAAAGCCAATAGATATATACCCGATCCTACAAAAATACGCTGAACATTTTTCTGATGAAAAGTGCTTAGTTTCTATCACAAGTCCAATATCTCCGTCACAATTAGAGACGCTTGTACCTTGCCACATTGCACGTATCATTCCGAGCATTACAAACCGCGCCCTGTCTGGCGCATCACTATTTACATTTGGAAGTAAATGCTCTGAAGAGTGGCAACAAAAGCTATTTCGCCTATTCAAAAACATTTCTACTCCTCTTATGATAGAAGAAGATATAACGCGCGTTTCATCTGATATAGCAAGCTGCGGCCCTGCATTCTTTAGTTATTTATTACAATGTTTCATTAACGCTGCTGTAGATAAAACAAATATTACACATGAAGAAGCCACTACTTTAGTAAGTGAAATGGTCGTTGGAATGGGGAAACTACTTGAAAAAGAGATTTTCACATTGCCTACTTTACAAGAAAAAGTATGTGTTAAAGGCGGCGTTACAGGAGAAGGCATTCGTGTTTTAGAAGAACATGTTGGGGATATGTTTCATAAATTAATTGAGCGGACACACGAGAAATTTGATGAAGATTTAAAATGCGTCGATCAGCAATTCAATAAACACACATAATAAATACGTCATCGTCATTCCAAATCCTTTTTATAAATACTTACTTTTTTACATTACATTTTCACTTAAACTAGTATTTTCACACTTCACGTATATCATCTTCTTATTATGCTAGAACTAAAATTACAACTTCTTTACAAAACAAAAGCAACCTTCTCGGTTGCTTTTGTTTTATCCGTTTTTCTTCGCCATGAAGAAAATACGCTCTGTTTGTTCTGTAACTTCAAGTCGCTCAAAATCACCAGTGACGCGAAGCACAGTAAAACCAGCTTCTTCAAGCCATTTCGTTAACTCTTCGACCTGATATGCACGTTGCACGTGACATTCGTCAAAACGATGGTACACATCTTCTTCTGGGTCTTGAACAAAGAATGTTAAATCATGTTCTACACTATTTGATTCTTCACCAGGGAAGCAATTCCAAATAAGAGATATTTCTTCTCCATTCACTGTGTATGTTTCATTTTGAAATACATGATGTATTTTATATAAAGAATGTACATCAAATAAAAACAAACCATCTTGACGTAAATGGTGAAACACTCTTCGAAATGTTTCTTGCACTCCATCTTCTTGCAATACATAGTTTAATGAATCACAAAAGATCGTTACACAGTCAAACTCACCTGGAACGTCAAGCTCTCGCATGTCTTGTTGGTAAAAAGGAATAAAGTATCCTTCTCCGCCTAGTTTTTGCTGAGCGACCGTTAACATCTCTTCCGAAAGATCGACACCGATTAAATCGTAACCCTTTTGTACAAGCGGAAGTGTTACATTACCAGTACCGCATGCTACATCAAGAATCTTCGCCTCTTTCATATCCGCTTGCTGTAAACTTTCCTCTGTGAATTCCACCCATTTATCATAAGGAACATCATTCATTAGTTCGTCGTACAACAAAGCAAATTGTTCGTATTTCATTGGTCTAGCTCGTCTGTAATATCCTCACGTGGCACATCGCCCCAAAGACGCTCTAAATTATAGTGATTACGCTCATCTTTATGGAATACATGAGCAACTACATCTCCAAGGTCAACTAGTACCCAGCGTGCTTCGTCAAAACCTTCCATACGTTGTACGTCGATTTGGAACTCATGTGCTTTTGATTTAATTTCACGCGCAATTGCTTGCACTTGCTTATCTGAGTTACCGTGACAAATAATGAAATAATCTGCAATTGGTGAAATACCTTGCATATTTAGGACAACCATATCTTCTGCTCTCTTATCATCAGCTGCTTTTGCTGCTAATACTAATAACTCTTTATCTTTCATTTACTAATTTCCTCCTTGATAACTGCGTTGTATGTTTGGAATGTTAATGGATAAATCGTTTGATTTTTTTCCATTAAAAATTGAATTGTTCGCTTTAACGCAAATAATAAAGCTTGATTTATATCCGTATATGCGAGTTTACGAGCTTCCTCCACCCCTGGAAACTTTCGCCCAGGCTCAATGTAATCAGCTACATAAATTACTTTATCTAACATCGTCATTTTCTCATGACCACTTGTATGATATGTAATAGCTTGCAGGATTTCAGGATCCGTAATGCCTACTTCTTTTTCTACTAAGTATGCCCCAACAGGTGCATGCCATAACTCTTTGTTATAACAAAGTAAATCTTTCGGCAAATCTTCACTTTTAATAATCTCTTCCATCTCAGAAATCGCTCTACACTTCGCATAATCATGGAATATAGCTGCAACTTCAGCCTTTTTTTCATCCACACCGTATAACTTAGCAAGTTCAATTGCTGTCTCCATTACACCTATTGTGTGTATATAACGTTTTTCATGCATTTGTTGTTTGACAATATGAAGTGCTTTCTCACGATTCATACAACCCATTCCTCTCGATATACACCTGTACTTTTTCGGGAAGTAAGTATTTACATGTTCCCTTCTCTTTATATCTCTCACGCACTAAAGATGAAGAAACTGCAAACTCCGGAATTTCCACAGTGGTGATAGGATAAGGCGTACGCAATGTATAACCAGGTCTTGCAACCCCAACAAACGTCACAAGATCGAGTAACGCTTCAATGTTATACCACTTCGGTAAATACTCAACCATATCTCCACCAATAATAAAGTGAAACTGCACATCCGGATACTTCTTCGTCAATTGTAACATAGTGTCATACGTATAAGATGGGCCCTTTCTGCTTAGCTCTTCTAAACAAATAGAAAAATGTTCCTCCGCCTCAGTCGCAAGCTCTAACATTTGTAAGCGATTTTCTACACTTGTAATATTCCGTCCTTGTTTATGCGGTGGAATTTGGTTCGGTAAGAACCATACTTCTTCTAAATTCAAAGCGTGATATACTTCATTTGCAATTAGCAAATGCCCATAATGTGGCGGATCAAATGTACCGCCAATGATGCCAATTTTTCTCAAAAGAAACGCCCCTTCCTTTTACCTACAGTAACTCTCTTCATTCCTATCCGAAGAGAGTTCACTGTTAATAAAAGTTCAATTGGTTTCGCTCTCTACATCATTACGCACTAACGATAAAAAATAGCATATGCTATTCTTTTGATCGCGGAAGTTTAATTTGTTTATTTTCTCTAGATTCTTTGTATAAAACGATTGTACTTCCAATTACTTGAACGATTTCAGCACGTGCGCCTTTTGCAAGTTCTTCTGCAACTTCACGACGATCGAATTCACAGTTTTGTAGCACACTTACTTTAAATAGTTCACGAACTTCTAAAGTATCTGCGATTTGTTTAATCATATTTTCATTTACTCCGCCTTTTCCTACTTGAAAAATTGGTGTTAAATGATGTGCTTGTGCACGTAAAAATCTTTTTTGTTTTCCTGTTAACATATATGTTAGCCTCCAAGCTTTCTTATAACTAATTGTTTCATTCTATCGATATTCGGTACACGCCCTGTCCACATTTCAAATGCAAGTGCACCTTGATAAACAAACATATCAATACCATTTTGAATCATTGCACCTTGCTCTTTTGCCTCACATAAAATTTTCGTTTCAAATGGATTATAAATTATATCTGATACAATCGTCCCTTTTTTTAACGAAGAAATTTGTAATGGCGTATATTCGACGCGTGGATGCATACCTATTGTTGTCGTCTGAATGATAATATCATAATTTCCTTGTTCTTCTGTTGCTTTTTCTAGCGATAAAGCAACAGAATTAACAGTAGCCGTACATGCAGCAATAAGTTCTTTCGCCTTATCTGCTGTACGATTAGCTACATCAATCTCTTTCACACCTACATCAGCAAGAGAAAAATAAATAGCTCGACTAGCACCACCTGCGCCAAGCAATAAAATACGTTTCTCCTGAAGTGGTTCACTACTAATTGACTGCAGCGCTCGGACAAAACCAATTCCATCTGTATTGTAGCCAATCAATTTTCCATCCTTATGAACCACTGTATTTACTGCACCAATTTGTTTTGCTAGCGGGTCAATCTCATCCAAATAATCCATAATAGCAACTTTGTGCGGCGTTGTTACATTAAATCCTGAAATACCTAATGCTTTTAAACCTCTTACTGCTTCCCCTAGCACTTCCTCTTTAACAAGAAATGCATGATAATGGGCATCCATATTCAAGTGTTCAAATGCATCGTTATGCATAACTGGCGATAATGAATGTCCAATTGGATTTCCGATTACACCATATAATTGTTTCATAAATCCCTCTCCATATTAAATTAAAGATTTACGTAGCGAAACACTTACTCCTTTTGGTACGTGTGCAACAATTTTTGCTCCCGATTCGTTTACCGTAACCCATCCTAATCCAGAGAATACAACATCCGTTTTTGGTTCACGAATATTAAATTCGTATTTCACTAACTCTGGCATATTTTCTAATTCTTCTGGTGTTGGCGGGCTTAGTAAATCCCCAGCATGATTTTTATACAATTCATCTGCTTTCTCAAGCTTTGTACGATGGATTGTTAAACGATTCGAGAAGTGACAAGTAAATGCACGACGACCACCACTTACATAATCAAAACGTGCCAATCCACTGAAGAATAGTGTTTGTTCTTCATTTAATTGGAACACCATTGGCTTAATTTCTTTTGTTGGTGTAATAAGCTTTAAGCTTTCTTTTCCAACATAATGAGCCATTTGATGGTGGTTAATAATACCTGGCGTATCATATAAAGAAGATTCTTCGTCTAACGGAATATCAATTAAATCAAGTGTTGTTCCTGGGAAATGAGATGTTGTAATTACATTTTCAGTCTCATCACTAAATTCTTTAATCATACGATTAATAAATGTTGATTTTCCTACATTCGTACATCCAACAACGTAAACATCTTTTCCGCCGCGGTAATACTCAATAGCATCTGCCAACTCAGCAATCCCTTGCCCCTTTGCTGCACTAATTAAAAAGACATCTTCTGGCTTTAATCCTAGCTGCTTTGCACTATAGCGCATCCAATGCTTTACTTTATCATGTTTTACTGACTTAGGAATTAAATCAGCTTTATTTCCAACAAGTAATACTTTATTATTTCCCACGAAACGATGTAGGCCAGGTAACCAGCTACCATTAAAATCAAAAATATCTACAATTTTAACTACTAACGCATCCGATTTTCCAATTCCATTTAGAATACGTAGGAAGTCATCATCTGTTAATGATACATCTTGAATTTCGTTATAATGTTTCAAGCGAAAACAGCGTTGACAAATTACTTGTTCTTTCTCTAAAGATGAGGTAGGAGCATATCCCACTTCGTTTTTATCTTCTGTTTGAATTTCTACACCGCAACCAATACATTTAATTGTTTCAGTCAAACTTTATTCCTCCCAGTTAATTAAACCTTTTTTCTTCATATTTCTCATAATTCTTCGTTCAATTTTTCGATTAAAGCGCGTTACTAATCCGTCCGTTTGTGCTACCGGTACAACTAAAATTGTATGAAGTCCCACTCGGTTTCCACCTAAAACATCCGTTAGTAACTGATCTCCAATTACTACAACTTCATCTGGTTGTAAACGCATCTCTTGTATCGCACGCTTAAACGCGCGAACAAATGGTTTACGCGCACTATGAATAAATGGAATACCTAATGGATCAGCAAAGTCTTTCACACGTTGCTCATTATTATTTGAAACGACCGTTACTTGAATACCTTGCTCTTTCATTTTCAAAAACCATTCTTCAAGTTGTGGCGTTGCATTCGGACGATCCCATTCAATTAACGTGTTATCTAAATCAGTAATGACACCTTTAATTCCACGTTTTTTCAAATCTTCTGGTTGAACATGATATACATTTTTCACATATTCATTTGGTAAAAATAGCTTCAATTTCTTTCACCTCTTTGAGGAGTTTTCATAAAAATTTTTCGACAACATATTTCGATATATGACCTGTGGATAAAATTGTACACATTTTCCACATTAATTTTTCAGCCAATTTGGAATTTACTAACAATCTATACACATTTTATCCACCTAGGTATGTGGATAACCACTCGTTTGTGACTGTCATATTTTTTTGGTACATTAAATGCAACAACGAATCAATCCTTAAATTATTAGGAGGTGACTCACCTTGAAAACAAAATATATGGAACAGTTGTCTACTGAGTTACTCACTGAGTCTTATTATAAAGCAAAAGAACTAAAATTAAATCCCGACTTCATTTTACTTATAAAACAAGAAATGATTAGACGCTCATTAGAGGACAAGCTTGTCAAATCGTCTTGATTACATATAAAGTGAAATTTTAATGAGCTAACTTGTAAAAAGAGCCATCCTGCGATGGCTCTCGAATAAACAAGTACTCCCATCTAGGGAATTTCATCATTAAGCATCTTTGTCCATAACTCTTGCTTACAGTTATAAAATGTTTTCTTTACTTATGAGCCGAACGAGTAGCAATTTTTTCACCAAGACGAAGCTCTTGTCCACTCTTCAATTCCTGCACTACTTCTATCATATCTTTTTCAAACAATAACACAACTGTTGAGCCAAATGTAAAGTATGCCATTTCTTCACCTTTTTGAACAGTGTCTCTTTCATGCAACAGCTCAATACTATTAACAAACATAGCTCCTACTTTTACAAGTGCCATATGTTCACCGTCACTATTTACTTCTGTAACAGAGCGATAATTTTTTGACAATGGCTCTTTCCCATATTCCATACCAGCTGCATTTACCGGATATGACTTTCTACCAAGTACAAACCTTTCAGTCACAGAACCAGAAAGCGGACTATGAATACGATGATAATGACTTGGGCTTAAATAAATAACCATGTATGTACCACCTGCATATCGCTTTGCACGTTCTTCATTACCTAGCATATCCACTATTGAATAACGCTTACCTTTAATATCAAATGTTTTTGTGTCCTCAATAGGACCGTGATCAGCAAAAACACCATCAACAGGACTAACGATACTCGATGCATCTGTATCAACACTACGCTTTCCTTCTTTTAGCTTACGCGTAAATAATTCATGCAATGTTCTATATTCCTTCAAACCCTTTTCCATCTCATCTTGGTTAATTTGAAAAACTTTCGCATACGATGGAATAATGATAGAGCTCAAACGAGATTGTGCAAATTTACGTAATATATAAGAAGTAAAACGACCATTTGTAAGTTCGATCATAAGTCGATATAATGTACGTCGCAAATTGCGAAACCTCCTAATCAGTCTATAACTTTAGCTTCCCCTTCTTTTCCTTCTATATCATATGTAAAATTGGTTCTTATTCCCACATATCATATAAAACTGTTTCATTATACATGCGGAAAACTAAGTATGGTATTATTCTTAAATTGTTTAGCACCCTCTAATATTACAGATAGAATCCGTCATTTTCAACAGTGAACATAGATTTCTTCTGAACACAACTCTTTTTCTTTCCTTATTTACAAAAAGAAAAGCAGCCCATTTTAAAATATGGCTGCTTGCAATGTACATTATTCTTTCGCTTTTTTCTCTTTCTCAGCTCTTACAAATTCATGGAACATTTTCATTAAAGCGCGCTTTTCAATTCTTGATACGTAGCTTCTGGAAATACCAAGTGCCTTCGCAATCTCTCGTTGCGTTTTCTCCTTATCAAGCCCCAGTCCAAAACGCTTCACGATTACTTCTTTCTCTCGTTCGTCTAAAATATCGATATACTCTTTAATCTTTTCTAACTCCATACTAAGCTGAATCATATCAATTACATCTTCAGACTCTGATTTTAATATATCGATAAGCGATATTTCATTCCCCTCTTTATCTTGCCCGATTGGATCATGAAGTGAAACGTCTTTTTTCGTTTTTTTCAGTACACGTAAATGCATTAAAATTTCATTTTCAATACATCGTGCTGCATACGTCGCAAGTTTTGTGCCTTTTCCTGCCGAATAGCTCTCGATCGCTTTAATGAGCCCAATTGTACCAATTGAAATTAAATCTTCTGCATCTTCCCCTGTGTTTTCAAATTTTTTAACGATATGAGCTACAAGCCGTAAATTATGTTCAATTAACAGATTTCTCGCTTGAGCATCACCTTGCTCCATTAACTCTAAGTACTTTCTCTCATCGTCTGATGATAACGGCTGCGGAAACGCATTATTCTTCACATAAGAAACAAAGACAAACACTTCTCGAACCATATATCCAATTGCGGCGAATAGACTCAAACCTTTCACCTCCGCCAAAATAGTGGTCTTTACTATGTGTATGTGGGCGTGAGGTTATTTGTGTCTGTACGATATAAATATGGAATCCTTAGCTTTTTGTCGAACGAAATACGTCTTTCATACCTGGAATATTTTTCCAATGTATTACAATATGTTAAGTTCCAAAATTTTGAAAGAGGTGTTTTCATGCGATACGCTACATCACAAATCAGAAACCTTGTAATACTCACATCATCATTTTTCTTACTTTCAGCCTGTGGACAACAAACGTCTCCTACAAAAACTGAGGCTACTAAACAAGATACTGCCGTATCAAAAGACAGTGCAAAAGCTGAGAACAACGCAAAAGCTGAGAACAGCACAACAACTAAAAACAATGCAAAAACTGAAAATAATACGAAACCTGAAAATAATACGAAACCTGAAGCAGAATCTAAAAACACACAAAAAGAGCAACAACCAGCTAAGCAACCAAATAAACAAACTGATACTAATACATTCACAAGTGAAGATGCTATAAAAGTTCTAGAAAAAAGAATGGGAGCTCGCTCAAATGAAATTCGTTACAGCTCCAGTGAAGACAAACTAATTGGCACATTAAATGGTATTAAGCTATACGACGTATTATACGGACGCGAATCTCCTGAGAACTCACGTGCGCTAAATTTTGCAGTGGGATCTGATGGAAACCTATATGATTGGTCAAAAGCTCAAGATGGTATTCTTCAACCACTTAACGGCAATTAATAAATGATTCTAAGAACATAGTAAAAGCCAGTCGATACGTATCGATTGGCTTTTACTAATACTCACTCCAAATTTTCTCCCCGGTATGCGCATCAATATAACGAATTTCTCGACTACAGTCGAAGAATTCTTTATAATTTTCATCCGTTGTTTGTTTATACAGCAATTGATATACCGTTTCCTCTACGTCATGATCTATAGACCATTCTAATTTAACTCGGATAGCCTCTCTGTATATTTCTAACGCTTCTTCTTTTGTTACTTTTGGTGTTGTTTCATATGCAAGTAATTCTTTTATAAATTTGCTAGACTCTCCAGAGTAGTGCATCACTGCACCATTTTCTGCATTGATGTTGATCATAAAGTGCTTATACTCTGCCGGAATACCATTCACATATACGGAAAAGTTAAATCTTTCAATCCCATCTTCTGCTTCTTCACGTTCCTCCCAAAGGCGAAGATATTGTGTGATATCCGGAATCACTCGCTCTAAAAATTGAATTGCTTTTTGTAAACATTCCTCTCTAGACAGTATTTGCTTTGCTTCTTTATCTTCTGTCAGTTTTATAAAACCAATTAATTCACTGGTTAATTTATCAACCGTAATGCCAATTAAATTATTATATTTTAACATCGGTAAATGCTTCTTAAAGAATTCATTCATTAAATATGGATTCTGTTCTTCTTTCTGTTTTTGTAATTCCTCTTTCAGAACAAATTTCATCCTTATTTCATCATCATTTTCCGTTTCATCTACTTTTGTAAAACTTTCTTTATCCCAGCCAAATAATTCGAATATGTCACCTTGCCGGCTACCTTTCTTTGTTTTTTCAACAGCTACTGTCGGCGGTAATTTATAATGTTCTGATCCAAATAAATCTTCTCCCGTACTTGCATTAATAGATGCATGACTAGGTTCTGGTTCATATACAAGATGGTCCCCTTTTACTTCTTCTCCATTTTCATACTCACATGAAGAGTGTGTTAAATCTACAAATACAAGTCTCATATTTTGTCTAGCTTTCAAATTTTCTAAAACGACATTCTCCTCAACAATTTCACTTGGCCATAACGGTTTTTTCTCGATAGCTTTTTGTCCATTATAACGAAAATGCACAACATTACCTGAAGGATGAACTCGCACGACACACCCTGTATTCGGCAATGGATAGCTATTCACTTCTTGCATATAATTTACTTCTTTCCAACCGCGCCAATTATCCTTAACAGTTACATATGTATAAAATTCATATCCTTCTTTTATATATTTTTTTAAGAATACATTTGCAATCTCTCTTGCTTTATTCTCCTCTATCGCTTCCTTGCCGCTCGAAATAGAATTTCCCTCCTCTATCCTAAAGTCAATTAAATTACCGGTATGTCTATTCAGTGTAATCTGTATTGTTCTCTCCTCATCCGCTTTATGTTCCCACCATAATAGATGATATGGGTCATCCACACCTTCTTGATCATCTACAACAAGACTATAATCATCTGAAATGTTAATAATATGAGCCACTTGCTCTTTTCTTTCTTTATCTTTTTGATTCATCATACCGCTCCCTTTATTACAATTTAAGGTAATTATAACAAACAAAACCAAAGAAATATAAACAAAAAAAGACTAGAGATATCTCTAGTCTTCTACTTCGTTTCACGATGTAACGTTACTCGCTTTAATCGTGGACAATATTTTTTTAGTTCGATGCGCTCTGGATTGTTTCGTTTATTTTTTTTAGAAATATAATTACGATCACCGCACTCGGTACAAGCTAATGTAATATTTACACGCATTTGTAATTCTCCTTTCTTTTAAAGATCGCAAACTAAAACGTAATGATTACGATTTATATATTATATAACTTCATTCTATTTGTCAATTGCAAAACAAAAGGGATCTAAATAGAACCCTTTTGTTTAAGTAATCTATACCTTGTATTAAAATGTTTCGTATGTAACAAACTCACTAATCGGTTTTCGATATCCTCGTGGGCGAGTTTTAGTAGTATCACTTTTTCCTATCGTAATCATTAAAACAGGTACTACATGCTCCGGCATATTTAATTCACTTTGTACTGCTTTTTCATCAAAACCGATCATTGGACACGTATCATAGCCATAATATTTAGCTGCGTACATAAAAGTCATCGCACTTAACGAAGCATTTCTAATCGCTTCCTCTTCCATGAAGCGTTCTCCTTTTCCTTCATATAACCCTTTCGTTTGCCTAATTGCATCTTCATACTCACATTCATCAATCATCTTTAAAACCTTCATACCGAAATAAATATTTTCGACATTTTGATATGCTCTCTTATCACCACAAACAAGTATTACTGCAGATGCACTTGATACTTTATACTGCCTAAAAGCTAACTCTTTTAATCTTTCTTTGCGCTCTTGATCACGAATTACAACATAATGTGTATGTTGCAAATTGTAACAAGATGGAGAAAGCTTTGTTAGCTCAAATATTTTTTAAAATCCTCATCAAGGATTTCTATTTCTTGTACAAATTTCATTGCAGAACGTCTAGCAATTGCTAATTCTTCAAAGTTCACCTTATAGCCCCTTAATAACCATAAATTCAAATATACATTAATTTATACAATCAAATAAATAAAATAAATCAAATGAAAACACTTTAAGTTATGGATAATAATGATGCTTCACAAAAAAAGACAAAAAGCTGAAACAATTAGTTCATACGAAATTCACACGAATCTATTACTATAAGAATTATACATAGTGAACTTATTAACAATCACGTTTATTTATATAGAATCTTACTCGAAAGGAGTTGAAAGTATGAAAACTAAATATCGTTTTATGATCTCATCATTTGCTGCTTGCGCTTATATGCTTTGGTATTTAGTATAATAACAACCTCGCTTGTAAATTGGAAAAGGTGTGTATATAAATGGAATATAATCAATCAACAGTTAACTATTGGAAAGCTTTTGTACTACCATATACATTTGCTTTAGAAGAGTTAAAAACTAAATTTGAAATTATGAACCGGGAAGCTCAATTTTTAGAGGATTACAACCCGTTTGAACATATAAAAACAAGACTAAAACAACCTGAAAGTATTATTAAAAAGCTTGAGCGTAAAAATTTATTACCAACAGTTGAAAATGCCCAAACTCATTTACAAGATATCATCGGCATTCGTATTACATGTTGCTTCGTAGAAGATATCTATCATTTAAAAAATGTTATTCAAAAGCGTGAAGATATGGAAATCATTGAAGTAAAAGATTATATCGCTAATCCAAAGGGAAACGGATATAAAAGTTTACACATGATTATTAAATATCCTTTATCACTGAATTCTGGTACAAAAGATGTATTTGCAGAAATTCAGTTACGTACACTTGCTATGGATTTTTGGGCAAGTTTAGAACATAAACTTTACTATAAATATGAAGGGAAAATACCTGAGTATTTAAAAGATGAACTACACGATGCAGCAATGAAAGCTGAAGATCTTGATAATAAAATGGCAACCATTCGCCAAGATATTGATGATATTGAAGCATGTTCAAATCAAATTCTGTTACCACTATAAAAAAGGTTCTCTCCAATGAGAACCTTTTTTATTTCGCTATTTACGGGTAGTAAGACTTCCTAATTAAAGTTTCACTTTATTTCTTCCCTATCATGCGAACCTCTTCAATTTTCCATCCATCCTCTTCTTTTCCAAGCGCATACTGTACGTTCTTCTGAAGAGTGACCTCCCCCTCTATTTCTTTTTCCTTCGTTTCAACAACAACATACCCTGCTTTACTAGCTTTCATATCTATATGTTCCAATTCAATTTTCTTATTTCCCTTTTGAAAAGCTGCTTCTTTTTGTGTTTTTAAGTCTTCAGCACTAGGCATCTTCTTTGAAAATAACTCCATATGTTCAGCAAGATTTTTTTCATTTGTCGTCCGTACAAACTTCTCCATAACATCTTGAATCGATTTCTCTTCTTCTTTCGTTATTTGTACCTTTTCCTCAGCTTTTGTAGTAGTAGATTTTTTTTCTATCTGATTCTCTTTGGATTGACATCCAACTAGCAATACTACACCTATTAGAAGGGATCCTATCCCTCTGAAAAAAGCCCCCATCTTCCCATCTCCTAAAAAGAAAAGTGAGGCATTTCGCCTCACTTTCATTTATAATTAGCGTCTTCCTTTATTCGGATCGCCACCGCCAACAATATCAAAGACACGTTTAGCGATATTTGTATTCTCTTGAACGCCAGAGAACAAGTATTTACCAGGGCCAAATGCATATACGTTTACATCTTCCCCTGTATGCCCACCTGTAGTCCATCCTGTAACCGAACGCTTATTGAAAATATCCTCAATCGCATTATCAATCTTTGTTACATCTTTTGAAGGAGCAATATCATTTACCGCTTTAATTTCTTCTGGTGTTAATTGTAAATCAATATATTTTTTCAATGTCTCTTCTACATTTGCACCTTTTGCAATCTCATTTGCCATGAAGTCTGGTGTACGTTTTGCAGCTTTAATTGGATCTACTTTAAAGTTATACTCACCATTCGCACCTAAAGATAATCCGCCAGTAGCGTGGTCTGCCGTTGCAACGACTAACGTATTTTTATCTTTTTTCGCAAACTCAATCGCTGCTTTAAATGCTTTTTCAAAGTCTTCCATTTCACTCATTGCACCTACGATATCATTATCGTGTCCAGCCCAGTCGATTTGACTTCCTTCAACCATTAAGAAGAAACCATTTTTATTTTTGTTCAAACGCTCAATTGCTGCATTTGTCATTTCTTCTAATGAAGGTGTCTTCTCATTACGGTCAATCATTTTATCTAAACCGCCTGGTGCAAATAAACCTAAAATTTGATCGTTTTTATCATTTAACAATTGATCTCGATCTGTTACGTAGCTATAACCAGATTTCTTAAACTCTTCTGTAAGATTACGATCTTTTCTAACAAAGTTTTTTACGCCGCCGCCAAGCATAACATCTACTTTATGCTTCCCTTTAATTTTTTCATCAAAATAATCATTTGCAATTGCATCCATATTTTTACGACTAATGTCATGCGCACCGAAAGCAGCTGGTGTTGCATGTGTAATTTCAGAAGTAGCAACTAATCCTGTTGATTTCCCTTTTTCTTTCGCTTGTTCAAGAACAGTTTTCACTTCTGCTTTATCATTATCAACTGCAATTGCCGCATTATATGTTTTAATTCCCGCTGACATAGCTGTTGCTGCTGATGCAGAGTCTGTGATATTTTCATGTTCATCTTCCGGATATGTTTTTTGTGTTCCTACAAGATGCTTATCAAACTCTGTAGATTCCATCTCAAAAGTTTTTGGATTATCTTTCATATAACGATGAGCCGTCATGTATGAAGGTCCCATACCATCCCCAATTAATACAATGACATTTTTAATCTTTGCATTGCTTCCGCTCTCATCTGCATTAACCTCACTAGAACGAGTAAAATTCCATGTTGCTACCGAAGTAACAGCTAACGACGCCACAACTGCAAATGGCCATGCTTTTTTTACAAACTTTTTCACTATATTGTCCCCCTAATTAGGTTATTCATTTCTCACTATCAAATTTAATAGAAGACTATTAAGAGAAAATTAGTTATATGTAAATTTTTTGTTAACTTATGTAAATATCAGTTATAATTTGTATAAGTTTGTCTGTTCGTATCAACATTCTTCGCCTTTACAATCCAAATATAAACAAGTTGGATTTCATTTAACGTAAATCTCTTATTTAACATTTTCAATCTACTTTTATGAAAATTAATAGAAATGTGGGGAGTATTTATGAAAACAATAAAGCTAGATGAATCTTTTATTTTTGATTTACTCGACCTTTGCAAAGCTATTGGATGGTTACAAGATAAAGCATTTATGAAAAAGCAATTCGAAATGTATCTTTCTCTCGGCACACTTATTGGTTATATGCATGAAAATAAACTGATTGCAGCTGGAGGAGTATTTCCTTTTAAAGATAGTTTTTCTACTATTGGCATGTTAATCGTTCATCCTAATTTTCAAGGCCGAGGCATCGGGCGTATTTTGCTAAATCGTTGCTTAGAACACACTCTCCCAAAACAACCAATTGCACTTCTTGCAACAAAAGCTGGCGAGCCTCTTTATACATCATACGGATTTAAAACAGTAACAACGATTCATCGTTTTGAGAAACAAACTACTAAAACACATATTACTCATACGCAACAAGTGAAAGAACAAGATCTTGTCTCACTTATTTCTCTCGATCAAATTACAACTGGCGCTAATCGTTCTTTACTTTATTCATTACTCTTACCAAGAACAAGCCACTCTTTTAAAATTGAGAGAAATAACTGTATAGAAGCTTTTTCCTTATGTATACAAAAAGGAAATATATTATGCGTCAATCCACTTATCGCAAAGCAAGAGCAGGACGCTATTCAATTATTCAAGAGAATCTGTGAATGTTGGAATGGCACAGTAAGGATTGATGTCCCACATTCACAATTTTCATTTCGTCAATTTCTTCAAACAGAAAGTTTCCAAGAAACGCTCCTTTCACCTCTTATGATAAAAAGTGGTAGCCAACTTCCTGGAAATCGTAATATGCTATTTGCTATGATAGATACAGCGTTATGTTAGAAAGGGGACACCTCATTGAAGCGATTTAGCTATTTTATGGTAGGTTGTCTTACTCTTACACTATTAGTAGGATGTAGTGCAGCAGAAAAGCCAGTAGAACAAGTAAAACAAGTTAAAAATACACTTACAGCGAAACTAGCTACCGAGGAAAAAATGGTAGAAATAGATGGGCAAACCATTTACTTTAAAAAGATTGGTAATGAAAAGCCACCTTTACTTATGATCCATGGATTTGGAGGATCGTCAGATGGTTTTCAAAAGATTTACTCAGATTTAGCAAAAGATCATACAATTATTTCTGTAGATGCTTTAGGCTTCGGGCGCTCATCTAAGCCGATGGATTTTTATTATTCTTTCCCAACTCATGCAAATTTGTATTATAAATTAATGAAAAAACTAGGTTATGATTCGTTTGCAATACTGGGACACTCAATGGGCGGAGAAATTTCTCTTAATTTAACATATTTATATCCTGAAGCCGTTACCCACCTTATTTTAACTGATGCTACAGGTGGTCCTCATACATTCGTTAATAAACAAGGCTCACCAAAACCACAGTTGTCGACTGATTTAAATACCGTTTCTGCTGTTGCAGATTATGATGAAAGTAAAGTGAAATTTAAACGTAATGACGAAGAGCATTACAATAAAATGAAATTATGGCCTAGACGTCTTCAAATCAATGCAAATGAACTGAAACAACCAACCTTAATTATATGGGGAAGAAATGATAGTAGCGTTTCTTGGAAAGAAGGAGAAACGTATCATCAATTCTTAAAAAATAGTACTTTCCATATTATCGAAAAAGGTTATCATGCACCATTTCGTCAAGAGCCACAAGAATTTGTAGGTTATGTAAAAGAATTCTTTAAAAACAATCCAATAAAAGTTGAAAAATAACATAAGCGGGTATCTCATTTTGAGATACCCGCTTTCATATATTAAGCAGCTTGCTTTTGGCGTTTTTGAGTTTTTGATCCTAGTACTTTCGGAATAACGAAACCATCTATTCCAAATTTACCAGCATTCATACCAGAAACTAGAACGAACATTGATAGAATAACCATTTCAGGATTGACACCAATTGACCCACTAAACATATAGGAAAAGTTCATTACAAGACCGAAAAAGACCGCTGTTTTTGTTAAACAGCCTATAATTAAACCAATTCCAACTAAAATTTCTCCCCACGTTACAAGTGTATTAAATAGATCAACGTTTGGAATTGCGAAATCTTGTAAAAATGATGCCCACCAAGATTGAACAGCCGGTTGTGCTCCTTTAGATTTTTCAATTGCACCTTGTAGATAACCTGTTGCATCGAATCCTTTTCCTTGTAGTTTACCGATTCCAGCCATTAACCATGTGTAACCAAGATATACTCGAATTACTGCTAACACAAAAGAAACTGCTTTGTTTTCTCTTAAAAATTGAATAACCATATCTTCCTCCTAAAGTTGTAATTAAATTAGTTACAGATAATATAATAACATTAGTTACTTATTTATAAAACGTTAATTACGAATAATTTGTGACATGTGTATGAAACATTAAAAACTAACGTTTATATAGTAACTTTTTTTACCTGTAAAAACTTGAACATATCATACCATAGGTGATAATCATTTTCATTGAAGAAAATGTAAAAAAAATGTGAGTTAAATGTGAAACACCTTTATTCGAATATAGAATAAAGGCGTTTTTTACTATTTATAGAATTGAAATGTACGTGTCTCCTCATCAATTAATTTTGCCTCTTGAAAAGCATCTTCTAACGTTTTTGCATGGTTAATAAGCCCATAAAATAAGCGTATTGTAAACATAAGTGCTGCATTCCCATCTACATAATCTATCGATGCAATATACGATTTCGCCCCACTACGTAAAAAAGATTCTGCTAGTTTTCTCTCCCCTAACGTACACCCGCTATTTACAATATGTGTATTATGCAATTTTGCATATTTATAAATTTCTGCTGCACCAAAGTATCCCCTCGGTTCATCTTGTTCATATATATCTTCACCTAACTCTTCCATGACAAACTTTCCTTCCTCACCATGAAAGCAAAAGACAACATAATTAATATCATTATATAAACTCTTTCCAGAAAGAATATCGATGAACTCTTTCGGTCTACCAATCCAGTATGTTATAACTTTTGCCCCAAAATATTCAAGCGATGCTCGAATTGATTGCGCCTCTAAATCGGAATTAAAGCCAACTACTAGTGCAACATTCAACATATACCCTCAACCCTATCATTAGATTTCATCAATCAGACTTTTATGGGTTACCTCCATTTCATATATACCCGTTTCTTGCAAAAAATCATATCTAGTTAACACGACTTTCTGCAAATATTGCCTATACGCAGTAATTGTCCCGTCGTGAGATACAATACAAATTCTTTCCGTACCTAGCTCATAACACCAAAGAAGAAATTCATCTACTATTTGCTGAAAGCTATTCTCTGAAATAGTATTTATACCTTCCGTCCATAACTGCTTATTTGTACTTTTCTCTATCGAAAAATGTGGAAATAAATTTGTTATTATCCCCTGATCTACTATGTCATCACATGGTAATGTTTTCGCTCCTTCTCGATAAGGAAAAATACGTGGGGATACATATGGGTGGACGATTTTTTGACAAGTTACTTTCTCACTCCATATTGCCGCTGTTTGTAAAGTTCTACGTGTAGGACTAACAATTAATATATCCGTTTCTTGTAATGGCACATTGCATTGAAGTAATTTAGCCTGATTCTTTCCCTCATCCGTTAATGGCGGATGAAGCACTTGTAAACTTGACGGCAAATCCTTTGTATGTTCACCTTCTCCGTGCCGAACAAAGACAAGCTTCATATCCAGCCTCCTCTCTCTATGAAATCCTCTTACATATTTCTTCCCTATCTCATTCTTTATTCCTGCTATATGAAAAACTGGTATGTAAAAAACATTTGACACAATTAATTGAAAAACATTACAATTATAATATGTAAAATACTTTTTACAAGAGAGAGGGGAATCACAAATATGAAATGGATTATCGCCTTTATCGGAATGATCATATGGGGATACATAAATGGATTTTTTAATAGTGATAAAACCGCTAATCCTTGGATTACAGATGATGAACGTGAAACAAAAATTAAACAGAAAGCAATTATTGCAAGCTGGTCTGGTGTTTTCATGTTTTGTATCATTAACCTCTTAAACAAATGGTTAGGTTTAGGAACGAGTAATGCATCACCTTACTTACCATCTTCTGTCGCAACTATTTTAAAAGAAAATGTAGAGTTACAAGTTTTACTTATGCTATTTATTACGTATGGCATATTTTACGTATACTATCGAAGAAAATTAAGCGCTTAACTTTTATCTCATGATTATCCTCCTAAATGGTTATAGTAATTAGGACGAAATGAAAGGAGCGATATAAAAATGAGTAACTCGAATGACTTTTTAGATACACTACATGAAAAACAAGCAAAAGATGAACAAAATAGAAAGCGTCAGGGAAACGGAAACCCCGCGAAAAAAAAGCCAAATAAAACACATAAATAACAATAAAAAACCTGCCTAAAATTATCTTTTAGGCAGGTTTTTTATTCTTCTTTTACCGAGATGACATTTTCCCAGTTCCATTTCTCATAATACCATTCTGGTACATCTATATTTTCAATCCACTTCTTTTCCTGTTTTCCATCACTACTGGAAAGCCATACATTGGCTTTCTTACGGTCTGAACGTATCCAAATTAATTGATTGTTCTTCTTCATAAAGATGGGATGATAGTCACCTTGCTTATGGGGTGGCTTTGTGATTTGATGTTGTTCGTCGCTTGTACTATCGATCTCATATAAGGATGGCAGTGACCTTTTTTCTGGCGGTGTTTCTATCCCTGCCTCTTTTGCTCGTGAAACGATCATTACTTTATCGTTCTTCCATACAAAATCCCAATCGACATATCCTTTCGGCGTAAAGGTGTTCTGCTGAAGTGCCGGCAGCTCTTTTACTTTTAAATGTTTATTCTCTAACGCAACTCTTCCGCTTCCTTCAATATAAGCTAAAATATTCTTGGATGGCGCCCATTTGAACCATTGTGTGTTTAATAACATTTGATCTACCTTTTCAAAGCGACTGCCATCTGCTCGAACTAAGCAAAGCGTATTACTATCAGCTGACCACGAAGCTGTCGGTACCGCTAAAAATGAAATCCACCTTTGATCCGATGACCACTCAAACCCACTTGCAACTAGCGCTAGAAAATCATCATGTTCATTTGGTAATGCATACAAATGCTTCATTTTGTGAGGATTCATATGTGCATCTATTTGCACTTCATATAGCTGAGCTCCTGTCCATCCTGTTGGAAGTAAGTGTGCTTCAGAAGATACAAGAAACTTCTTTCCATCAGGGTACCATGCATAATCACCTACACCAGCTGACACATTTTCAAAATCTGTATTCTTATTTTTGACATCAAACGTATTTAATATATTTGCAAATACAAATGCAATTATATTCTCTTTCGGTGACCATTGATAATTCGATACCTCAGATTGCAATGGCCTAACTTTTTTTCCATCTTCCAGTCGGTACAACTCCAAGGTGTTTTGCTTCTTTCCTTTAGCATAAGAAATCCATTCTCCATCATGAGACCATTTCGGCCCTGTTATGTACTCGCCTTTTGTTATTTGTTTTTCTTTTCCATTAATTTTAACCCAAAGATCATGATGACGAATAAAAGCAACCTTCACCCCATTATGTTCCGCACGAGTACTAAACATTGAAGATAAAAAAATAAACAAAACCACACTACTACTCACGATAATTTTTTTCATACGTCCCTCCATTTTCTTATAGCATTCCTCATATTCCACTTACTATATGCGAATTTCACTCCGCATTGATTGGCAGTTACTGCACAATTGTTGTGGATTTATGCACAGTGGAGGATGGGCTTCCCCCACTGTGCATGAGCCATTCGACATAATCCCAAAAAATTTCCCGAATTTTTTTAATTCAAAGAGGATTGGTATGAATTATGTCGAAAGTATAGTTTAGCCAACATTCGATTTTATATTTCAGAACAAAAATGTAAGATAACTTTTTTCTGAATATTGGCACTTTTCATTAGGGGGAGTTTCAATGAAAAAAACTACATCTGCACTATTAAGTATGGCGCTTGTCTTTTCTAGTTTTGGAGCTTTAAGCGCGCATGCTGAATCGCTGCAAAAGGAGAAGCAATTTAGTCCACAGTTAAAAGCGAATATTGAGCAATGGGGAGAAAACAAAATCGCGCAAAATGTTGAAACAAAAACATCAAAAGAAATTTCAGTCATTGTAGAATTGCATCATGCTCCGCTCGCTTCACAAAGTAACATTCAGCATGCTCCAGATTTAAAAAATGGAAATGTGCAATCATACCATGCACAACTAAAAAAGGCGCAAGAGGATACAACAAAGAAAATTAAAGAAAAAGCACCAAAAGCAAAGATAAAAGAAACGTATAGCACGTTATTTTCTGGATTCTCTATTTCTATCCCAGGAGATCAAGTTGCTGCTTTAGCTTCTTTACCCGAAGTAAAAGCTGTTTATCCGAACTTAACATATAAATTGCATGAAACAGCAAAAAGCGCTACTAAAGAAGAAGCGCCAAATATTGGCGGACCGACAATCGGTGCACCTGAAGCATGGAATTTAAAAGATCCATCTGGCAAACCGCTTGATGGAAAAGGTATGAAAGTCGCTATTATTGATTCTGGCGTAGACTATACACACCCCGACTTACAAGCAAACTATATCGGTGGATACGATACAGTCGATGAGGATAACGATCCGATGGATGGTAACGTACACGGTACTCATGTAGCTGGTATTATTGCTGGTAACGGAAAAATTAAAGGCGTTGCTCCGAATGCTTCTATACTCGCTTACCGTGTCATGAACGATGGTGGAACTGGTACGACCGATGATATTATTCAAGGTATTGAGCGCGCTATTCAAGATGGTGCTGACGTTTTAAATTTATCTCTCGGTCAAGATTTGAATGTCCCTGATCAACCTGTAACAATGACGTTAGAACGCGCCGCAAAACTTGGTGTTACTGCAGTTGTTTCAAATGGAAATGATGGACCAAAACCTTGGTCTGTTGATGCTCCTGGTAACGCAAGTAGTGTCATCTCTGTTGGCGCATCGACTGTTTCTATTCCATTCCCAACATTCCAAGTAGCTGGTTCTAATAAATCTTACCAAGGATTACCGTTATCAAAAGCAGATTTCCAAGTAGGAAACGATGCTCAGCTTGTCTATGTTGGCTACGGTAATTCAAGTGATTACGCTAAACAAGATGTGAAAGGGAAGTTCGCCCTTGTTTTACAAGGAACTTCGAGTACGTTAGTAAAGGCAGAACAAGCGAAACAAGCTGGAGCTATCGGGGTGCTACTAATTTCTAATGAAAAAGAAATTAATATTATGCCTGAATATTTTGGCCGTGAAGAGATAGCTCTTCCAGTTATGCAACTATCAAATAAAAATGGTGAAGAGTTGAAAAATTTAATTACAAAAAGAAAGAAAAATATAAAAATTGGACAACCGAACAAAACAGAACTTATTGGTAACTTTAGTTCCAGAGGACCATCACAAGGAAGTTGGCTCATAAAACCTGATGTTGTTGCACCTGGCGTACAAATTACTAGTACGGTACCAAGGGGTGGCTATGAATCTCACAACGGAACAAGTATGGCTGCGCCACAAGTAGCAGGAGCCGTTGCCTTACTACGTCAAATGCATCCTGATTGGACGACAGAACAATTGAAATCTGCTCTTGCCAACACTGCAAAAACATTAAAGGATGTCAATGAAAATACATATCCTGTTATGGCACAAGGATCAGGTTTAATTAACATTCCGAAAGCAGCTCAAACGGATGCGTTAGTGAAACCGAACAATGTAAGTTTCGGTCTTATTAAACCGAATAGCGGCAAAGTGAAACTAACACAAAATATTACGTTACAAAATCTTTCTAACAAAAAGAAAAACTTTTCAACTCGTATTGAATTACTAGATACAAAAACAAAAATCCAAACTTCTTTCCCTTCTTCTATTAGTTTGAAACCGAATAGTAATATTGAAAAACCATTTACTATTACTGTAGATAGCTCCTTACCGCAAGGCGTATATACAGGAAATCTGTATGTAAAAGAACAAGGAAAAACTGAAGAAATGCGTATTCCATTTACATTTAGCATTGATCCGAAAGAATACAAACGTATTGATGGCCTTGAAATCGTTAATTCTACTTTCAGTCCAAATAATGACAAAATACTAGATGACAACCTAATCAATTACTATTTAGTTACACCAGTTGAAGACATAGCCTTTCATGCTAATTTAATTACGAAAGACCGCGTGACATATCAAGGCATGGTATATCAAGGTAAAAATGAAACACCTGGTTATAAATCTTTCAAATGGAATGGTACAAAAATTAATGGATCCCCTCTACCTGATGGCTTATACCAAATCGAAGCTGTTGCTTCTAACTCTGGTGGAGAAACAAAACAAACAGGAGCTGTATTTATCGACCGAACAGCACCTAAGTTAACACACGAAATTGATCAAGAAAATCTCATAATTAGAGGAAAAGTTGATGATATTCTACTAGATTGGATGACAGAATCTGGTTGGATTGCACCTGGTATTCCAGTAAGAATGCAATATGAAATTAACGGAAATGGTGTATGGGAGAGTGCATTCCTAAACACTTGGGAGAAAAACTACGAAATTTATTTCGATCGTAATCAATTACAAGAAGGAAAAAATACTATTCATATTGTAGCAACCGATGCAGCTGGAAATACGACTAATTTAAATGTTGATTTAGAAGTGAAATAAAGTGAAACTTTAATCAGCACTCACCAATCGGACGTTTACGGGCAGTAAGGCTTCCATCTAACTTCTTTGCTCCGGCCAAATTTTGAGGTAGGAGTTTTACTGCCCACAAATAGCGGGATAAAATTATTGTTGACAACCTTTTAAAAATAGTTTTATAATACAAAACATAGTTTAGTTGAACGAATTATATATCGGCTTTGAAGGAATACTAGTAGCGACTTATATCCCTGTCTCAGAGAACTGATGGTTGGTGCGAATCAGTACATATACAAGCGTGAATTACAATTCTGGAGCTTCTTTCCCGTAGTGCACATAATGCATGAAGAGAAAGACGGATCTTTCCGTTATCTTAAAATGAGTGGTAAACAATTTTTCTGTTTACAATTAGGGTGGTACCGCGATTTTTATCGTCCCTATCGGATTTTCCGATAGGGGCTTTTTTGCGTCCTTCCCTTTTGCACAATTTTATATATACGCGTTGAAAGAATCGCAGTAATATCTTATATCCCTGTTACAGAGAGCTAATGGTCGGTGGAAATTAGCACATATATAAGTATGAATTACAATTCTGGAGCTTCTTTTTCGTAGTGCTTGTACGCATGAAGGAAAAGACGGAGTTTTTCCGTTATCATGAATTGAGATGTAAGTATGTTTTCACTTACAAATAGGGTGGTACCGCGATTCTTTCGCCCCTATCGGATTTTCCGATAGGGGCTTTTTCTATTTCTCACAGAAACAAATGTTAAATAATTCCGAATCTTATGATAAAATTTTATAAGCGCTTACAATTTTGAAAGGTGGTGGTTCCAGCTATACCCAACCAATATTCAATTTTATAGAAAACAAGGAGGATGTCTAAATGACAAAGAAAACAGAAATTCCATCGCATTTAAAACCATTCGTATCCACGCAGCATTATGATCAATATACACCGGTGAATCACGCTGTTTGGCGTTACATTATGAGACAAAATCATAGTTTCTTAAAAGACGTTGCTCATCCAGCCTATGTGAACGGACTACAATCATCTGGTATAAATATAGATGCAATTCCAAAGGTAGAAGAAATGAATGACTGTTTAGCACCAAGCGGATGGGGAGCTGTAACAATTGATGGACTTATTCCCGGCGTAGCATTCTTTGATTTCCAAGGACACGGCTTACTACCAATCGCAACAGATATTCGCAAAGTAGAAAATATCGAGTACACACCAGCTCCAGATATCGTACACGAAGCAGCAGGACACGCACCTATTTTACTGGATCCTACATATGCGAATTATGTGAAACGCTTTGGACAAATTGGTGCGAAAGCTTTCTCTACAAAAGAAGAACATGATGCTTTTGAAGCTGTTCGTACATTAACAATCGTAAAAGAAAGCCCTACTTCTACTCCTGACGAAGTTGCCGCTGCTGAAAATAATGTAATTGAAAAACAAAACTTAGTTTCTGGTTTATCAGAAGCTGAACAAATTTCACGTCTTTTCTGGTGGACAGTAGAATACGGCTTAATTGGAAATATAGACGATCCAAAAATCTACGGTGCTGGGCTCCTTTCTTCTGTTGGTGAAAGTAAACATTGCTTAACAGACGCTGTAGAAAAAGTTCCTTTTTCCATTGAAGCTTGTACAAGAACAACTTATGACGTAACAAAAATGCAACCACAACTATTTGTTTGTGAATCATTTGAAGAATTAACAGAAGCACTTGAGAAATTCGCTGAAACGATGGCCTTTAAAACAGGTGGTAAAGAAGGCTTAGAAAAAGCAATTCGCTCTGAAAATCATGCAACTGCTGAGCTAAATAGTGGATTACAAATTACAGGTACATTCACCGAGACAATTGAAAACGATGCAGGTGAATTGATTTACATGCGAACAAGTTCGCCAACAGCATTAGCAATTCACAATAAACAACTAGCGAATCATTCTACTGCTGTACACAGTGACGGCTTTGGAACACCAATTGGATTACTCACTGAAAATGTTGCATTAGAAAATTGTACAGATGAAGAATTACAATCATTAGGAATTACGATTGGAAATATTGCTGAGTTTACTTTTGCAAGTGGTATTCATGTAAAAGGAACAGTAACAGATATTATAAAAAATGATAAGAAAATTGCTCTTATTTCCTTTATCGATTGCACAGTTACTTATAACGCCCGCGTATTATTTGATGCTTCATGGGGCGCATTTGATATGGCTGTTGGTTCAGAGATCACTTCTGTATTCCCAGGAGCAGCAGATGCAGCATCGTTTTTCCCAGTTGATGAAGAAATAGAAGAAACTCCAGCACCTCTCACATTAACTGAGCTAGATCGTATGTATCAAACAGTTCGTGACATTCGAAATAAAGGTATTTTACACGACGCGCATGTCGAACAATTAGTAGCGATTCAAGAGGTATTAAATAAATTGTATCCGAAAGAATGGCTACTTCGCCTTGAAATATTAGAATTACTTCTAGAACATAACAAAGGGCACGAAACATCAGCAGCATTATTACAACAACTTTCTACTTTCACAACTGACGAAGCTGTAACACGCCTTATTAACAATGGTCTTGCACTACTGCATGTAAAGGATGTGAAAAATGATGCTGCGATTAACTGAAGAAGAAGTTCAAGGGGAATTATTCAAGGTGGATAAATGGATAGTAAAAGATGAAAAATGGATTGAACGAAAATATATGTTTTCCGACTACTTAAAAGGAGTCGAATTTGTCTCTGAAGCCGCCAAACTATCAGAAGAACGTAATCACCATCCATTTATCCTTATCCAGTATAAAGCAGTCATTATTACTTTGTCATCTTGGAATGCAAAAGGTTTAACGAAACTAGATTTTGAGCTTGCAAAGCAGTTTGATGAACTATTTTTACAAAACGAAAAAGCAATTATAAGAAAGTAAAAAAAGAGAAGCCTTTTTTAGGCTTCTCCTTTTATTTTGAAATGAATACAATGTCCAAATGGGTCCTGGGCTTGTAATATTCCATCTTTGTACGTAGCGACTTTGCCAATATTTTTTAAGCTTTCACATACTTGCTCTTTTTGTTTTTCATCCGCTAGTACAATTGTGAAATATTTCAAGCCGACGGAATTTGGCATTTGCGGCGGTATTTCTTCACCTTGCCACGTATTTAAACCGATATGGTGATGATAGCCACCTGCCGATACGAACAACGCTCCATTACGAGCTGGGATTGTTACTTCAAAACCAAGACCATCCACATAGAAACGTTTCGCTTCTTCCAAATCAGCTACATGGAGATGAATATGTCCCATCACAGTACCCGCCGGAAATCCATTCCATGTACTTCCTTGCTGTAATAGTTCTTCACCAGCTAACGGGTTACTAACAAATGGTAGTTCTCCATTCTCATCACGCCAAACTTCTTTTTGGCGATCATGATAAATTTCAATCCCGTTTCCATCTGGATCAGCTAAATAAAGGGCCTCACTAAAGTAATGGTCGGCTCCGCCGTGCAGTGGATATACCATTTCTACAAGATGACGAAGAATATTCGCTAAATCCTGTCTGCTTGGTAATAAGATTGCGTAATGATATAACCCCGTTCTCCCTCTTTGCTTTGGTAGAGCTTCTTTCTTTTCTTCAATGATAAGGAGTGGTTCGTTATTTTCATTCCCAAATGTAACAACCATTTCATCTTCTTTTAGTACTTTCATACTTAGTACTTCTGTATAAAACTCTAGTGATTTCTTTATATTTGATACATATAAATGAACAACATCAAGTGTTGTGTCGGGATGAAGTTGAAAACTCATCTTGTTAGCCCCCCCATTTAATTTAGTTCTTCTTTAACATTCTCTCTTTTAAGAAATTATCTACAAAACCGTCTGCTTTCGCAACAAATAAGTACGCACCCATTGCTAACAATGCAAGTTCTAATTCGAAGCCAGGATTTTTTCCATCTCCTAATAAACCAGCTGACCATTTTACTTTTACAATTGCTCCAACCATTACAAGTGCAAATAATAATCCAATATATCTTACACCTAAACCTAGAATTAACAATATACCACCAACTACTTCCGCTGTTGCTACACCGTATGCAAGACCTCCTGGTAAACCAATGCTTGTAAACCACCCTGCAATATTGTCAATCCCCGATTGGAATTTTGTTAAACCGTGCATAAAGAATGTTACCCCTAACACGATACGAATAATTAAGTTACCGATATGTTGATTCATTTCATTCTCTCCTTTATAGTTTCCTTATACAAAACTTTTATTTACAATACAAAACATACACTAATTTTTTTTATTCGTCAATTCATTTTCACTGGGAAAAAATATATTTTTTTTGCTATGATACAAATAGTTGTTTACAAAAAGGAGCTTGATTTTATGAATATTGGTTCTGCAATACGTGAAATTCGTCAACGTAGAGGCATAACAATTGCACAAATTTGTGAGGGAACAGGTCTTTCTAAAGGATTTATGAGTCAGGTTGAAAATAATAAAACATCACCATCTATCTCAACTTTAGAAACAATCTCCAATTTTTTAAACGTTCCCCTTCCCTATTTATTATTAGAACAAAAAGATCGGCTGAAAGTTGTCAAAAAGGTAGAGCGTAAATACAGTGTATACGGAAAAGATGAACAAAGAATTGAACATGTTGCAGAACAAGGTGGCCTTCGCCTAAATCTTGTGGAAATTCCTGCTGGGTTTCCGAAAGAAAATATACCAAATGCCCATGAAGGGGAAGAATGTCACCTTGTATTACGCGGAAAACTAGAAGTTCAACATGGAGAAGATATTGCAATTGTAGAAGAAGGTGATTCTTTCTCTTGGAATGCATGTGTTCCTCATATTGTTCGTAATATAGGAGAAGAAACTGCATTATTACTCATCTCTAGTCATGCAGAAAATCGAAAACGTGTTTATTAAATAAAAAAAGAAGCCTGTAAATCAGGCTTCTTTTTTATCCCCTTATAACTCCATAACTTGTCCCAACTAGTACAGTCTTTTCATGTTGATTGCGATAAACTGACTCGATTGAAACCTTTTTATATCCTTCCATCTGTTCAATATTTGTTAAAGTTAATTCACAAGTGATCGTATCTCCTGTAAAAACCGGTCTAATAAACTCACTTACTAATTCTCTTGCTATGTAATGTAATTCTTCTCCTACTTTCGTTCCAATACTAGCAGTTAATAAACCATGAACCATTAAACGTCCATTTTCATCATATTCCATATGATGCCTACCTTTATCTCCTGTAATATTTGCAAATTCAAAAACCTCTTCCTCAGTAAATCTTCTTTCGTATTTAAATACATCCCCAACTTTTACATTCATTTTTATCCCCCGTTTAATAAACAGAATTTTCTTTTATTTTATCATAAAATGAGTCTCAGTTCAGTTTATATTATTAAAATAGCGATCCTTTTTCTACACTATCTTACTTTTATCGGTGCCCATCTTTTTTTGCTACTTGATACCCGTAGTACGCACATGTTCCATTTCTCGATAACTCTCTCACCTCAAAACCACAACTTCTATAAAAATCAAAATTACTCGCAGATGTATGTGCAAACCAGTCTCCATGTGGCAACTTTTGCAAACAAAGAGCGACAAGTTTCTTACCTAACCCCTTCCCTCTATATTCACATTTCACAACTAAATTTACTATGTTCGCGATCATGATTCCATCAGAAATGACTCTAACCATCGCAATCATCTCTTCTTCATCCCAAATTGTGAATGCCCATGTTGAATTTTCAAATGCTATCGTGAATTTTTCAATTTGCCAAGAAGGGATATTATCATTACTCCAACCAGCATCTTCGAATAAAGTTTTAATTGCATATGCTGGCACACCATTCGTTCCCTCACGAATAATAAGGCCATTATGATAAATATACATGTAATCCCCCCTTTATTTTTATATACCATTCTTCAAAAGATGCAATTTACCTTTTTTCATCCAACGCGTTTAATGGAATAAACAAGAACGTCCATCCCATGAAATGAAGTTGTTTTCTCATAACTAAGCCCTGTTTTTCTAGCAACAAAGATTGAAGCGGGATGATCCGGATTAATAAGAGAAATTAATTTATTCATTCGTAACGCTTGGAAACCATAGTCTCGAAATGCCGCCGCTGCTTCTTTCGCATACCCTTTTCCCCAATACTGAGGTAATAACCAATAACCAATTTCAATTTCTTCTTTTCCATCTATCTGCTGCTTTACTAACCCTGCATGACCAATTCGTATTCCCGTTTCCTTTTCAATCAATACAAATAAACCGAGACCGTTTTTATAGCTAGGAATCACCCACTCCTCCAAACTTTTTTTACATTGCATATATGTTTTTAACGTCCCATTTCCAATATAGCGCATTACCTTCTCATTTCCCCATAGTGAAGCGTAGAACTGTAAATCATCCATTGTATATTTGCGAATTTGTAAACGATCTGTATGAAACATATCTGCACTCCTTCCCACGAATTTGTACTTAACTACACGATCATGTTTTGTATATATACTAAATGTTACTATCTATTATAAATGAACCAAGGGAAAAATACAGAATATTCAATCCTGAAAGAATCTAAAAAAGGCAGTAGACAAATATTGTCTACTGCATCCATATCATAACTAGCATAACGAAAACTACAATTGAGGGGGGTGTAGGATTTTCAAATATACTAGATACTTATCCCGTTCTAACGGGCGGTAAACTTTTCAATTATATGAAAGTGAAAAGTTTACCGCACATAAGAACCTTTGCGGTCATTAAGAGAGCACCGTTAAGTACTCAAATACACGCTGTGCTTTTTCCCCGCCCATTCGTGCATGTTGAAGAAGGGAAATACCATGTGGACCAGATGCACGTAATGCTTCTGGTTGTGCTACTAAAATAGCTTGTACAACTTCTAATTCTCCAAGCATAGCGGCCGCGAAAATATCCATTCGAGCACCCTTTTCTAGTAAATAGAGAGCAATATCTTTACGACCTACATGTGCCGCTGCCCCTAACGCACTTTCCCAATCTGATCCGCCCCAATTGTAAGAGGCATGAAGTAAGCTTGGGGATTCAGCCAACAGTTCTTGTACTTTCTCTAAATCTCCGTGAGCTGCCATAACAAATTCTCTTACTAACTCAGTGGTAATACATTCTTCTGTTCGCATCTTGCTCCTCCTTTTTTAGAAATTCGTTTTGGTGTGAAAAATGGCTTGTCGCTACCTTGAAAAATATCTACATCTATGCCGAATACACGTTGAAACATTTCATGACATAACACTTCTTCTGGTATACCGTCATACTGAAGCTTCCCTCGCTTTAATACGAGTAAACGATCACTATATTGAGCCGCTTGGTTAATATCATGTAAAACCATTACAATTGTCATACCAAACTCCTCGTTTAATCGTTTCACAAGTTCCATTACTTCCAATTGATGAACGATATCCAAAAAAGTTGTTGGTTCATCTAATAATAAAACATTTGTACGTTGTGCTAGCGTCATTGCAATCCAGGCACGTTGTCTTTCTCCTCCTGATAAAGATTGCAAAAGACGATATTCATACCCTTTAAGATTTGTAACAGACAATGCCCAATCAACAATTTCTTCATCTTCTTTATTTAAGCGACTGCTCCATGATTTATGAGGGCCTCTTCCGAATTCGATTAATTCTTTCACTGTTAAATCTAATTGATGATCATGCATTTGTGGTAACATCGCTAATTGCTTCGCCACATCGGCACTTTTCATCGTATGAATACTTTTTCCATCTAAAATGATATCCCCTTCGCTTTGTTTAAGTAATCTTGCCATTAAACGAAGCAAAGTAGATTTCCCCGACCCATTCGGTCCAATTAAACTAACGATCTCTCCAGCTTTAATATGTACATTCATATTTTGCATTTGAAATCTTTCAGAATGTGCGTAAAACACTGTGTTAACGGAAATCACGTTGCTTTCCTCCTCTATGAATTAAATATAAGAAGAACGGACCACCTAAGAAGGATAATAAAATACCTACAGGCAATTCAATTGGATCGAACCAACTTCGAGCTATCGCATCCGCGAAAACAAGTAATATCCCTCCGCCAAGGCATGACAATGGCAGTAAATATTTATAGTCATTTCCAACTAATAAGCGTAACATATGTGGTACGACAAGACCGACAAATCCAATAAGACCAGAAACACTAACCGCAATTCCAGCTAATAATGTGCTTACTACTATTAAATAAAACCGGCTTCTCTCCACGTTATAACCTAATAATTTCGCCATTTCATCTCCAAGCATTAATACTCGAATATGCTTAATACCAAAGAAGGCTAGTATAATAGCGAATATTGCATAATAAATAATCATGTTTAAATGCACCCAACTTACACCACCAATGCCGCCTGCTAACCACGGTAACACGGATTGTACTTTGTCACTATGTAATAACATTAACGCTGACGTCGCTGCACCAATTAATGCATTAATTGACACCCCTACTAAGACAATTCTTGAAGGAGGTGCCCCTTTTTGCCATGATAAAGCATAAATGACCATCGCCGTTATGAAAGCTCCTAAAAACGCACCGAGCGGTAAAAAAGCCATATGCTGAGGGAATAAAATCATAATTACAATTGCTACAAGGCCTGCTCCAGATGAAACCCCGATAATACCAGGATCTGCAAGAGGATTTCTCATAACCCCTTGTAGCAGTGCACCAGATGCTGCTAAACACGTTCCCACTATAAATCCAATGAGCACTCTCGGTATACGAAGATCCCATACAATTCGATGAACTGTCGAACCCTCATCTTGTATGCCAGCTAGAATTTCTCGTAAAGAAAAGGACAAACTTCCTGCAAAAAGACCGTAAAAAAGACCTAGAATCGTTAATACAACTAAAGTAACTGCTATTATCCATCTTTTTTTCGCAAAAGGATGTTCCTTTTCCCTTACTACTTCACTACTTTCCATACTTATCATTTCCTTACATCTTGTATACTTTTATACATAAAGTCCATCGCTTCTGTAACTTTTGTTCCAGGATTTGATCCAAATAAGTCAGGTGGCAAAATAACTACACGATTTTGTTTTACTGCATCTAAATTTTTCCACGCTTCATTTTTCATCATTTCGCCTTCAAATGCTTTTTTAACGCTATTTGGATCTCCATGTGTAATTAAATAAATCACATCTGGATTTGCCTCAATAATGCGTTCTACGCTTAGTTGCGCATATTGCGGATATTCCTTCATTTCTGGAAAATCGGCTGCAATATTTTTTCCACCTGTTTTTTCTAAAATATCACCTGATAAAGATGTTGGTAATGCTGCTAAATAAGTGCCTGGTGCTCCATACACTAGCAATGCTTTCACATCGCTCTTTTTCTCATATTTCTTTATTTGATCATTAATTTTTTGGTTAAGTTCTTTTGCTTTATCTTCTTTCTTCATTACCATTCCATATATTTCAATATTCTTTTGAATATCTTGTACAGAGTTCGCAGAAGAAATCATTACTTTCGTTCCTTGTCCTTCAACCGTTGGAACATTCTTTTGGAATCCATTGTTAGCAATAAGTACATCCGGTTTCAAACTAGCAATTTGCTCAAAATTCGGCTGATGTGCATTCCCGATTACTTGTACTTTCTTTAACTCCTCTGGAAGAGTTATTTTTGTATCTGGACGACCTACTATTTTTCCACCTAAAGCATGAATAATATTCATGTCCCCCATACTTAATGTTGCAAAACTCTCTGGCACTTTATCAAATGTTACCTTTCTTCCTGACAGGTCGGTAACTTCGATTTTCTCTTTTCCTTTTTCTGTTTTTGTTGCAGATGCTTTTTCGTTTCCTTTTGCACTGCAACCGATTAATAAGAAAAAAATAGATAAAATCGCTGTGAATAGCGCAATAGATTTTTTCATTCTTCCACCTCTAACTGATAATGATAATCATTAACTACTATTCTACTTTAATTGATAAGGATTATCATTGTCAATATAAACCGCATACATTTTTTACAAAAAACAAAGAGCACTACAAAAAGATTCGTCCTTTTCGTAGTGCTCTATTTCATAATATTACTCACATTCATTTCCCTCTAACTGATCTCGTATCATTTTCACACGCTGAAAGAAAAAGAATGATAAACTTAAAAATATAACGATACTTCCCATCATAACAAAAAATTGTATTGTTTCTTTTGCTCCATTCGGAATCAATAAACCAACCATTAACAATGTACTTACCGCGAGAAGAATTTGTCCGAACCGAGTATAATCTTCTATTTTTTCTTGTAATTCTTTCATTATATTCTCACTCCTCCATTTCACTGTATCATATTCTCTTAAACTTAAAGACAAGTAAATACAGCCATTCTGGGAGATGTTTTCCAAAAGAAAAAGAGCCGCTTTATTGCGACTCTTTCATAACCATTACTCTCCTTTATATGCTTCCATATAAATTTCTTTCAGCTCTGAAATGAGAGGTAATTTTGGATTAGCTGTTGTACATTGATCTTCAAAAGCTCTTTCTGCTAATAATCCAACAACCTCTTCAAATTCATCTTTAGCAACTCCTTGTCCTGCAATACTCATATTTATATTTAAGCTTTTTCCAAGCTCAATAATTGCCTGGACGAGTGATTCCACACCTTCTGTTGTTGAACTTGCTGGAAGCCCGAGTGTTCTCGCAATATGTGCATAGCGTTCATCAGCTACAAAGTGCTCATATTTTGGGAACAATGCGTGTTTTCTTGGCTTAATAGCATTATAGCGAACTACGTGCGGCATAAGAATTGCATTCGCACGCCCATGCGGAATGTGAAATTCTGGTCCAATTTTATGTGCTAAACTGTGATTAATACCTAGGAAAGCATTTGCAAATGCCATCCCTGCAATTGCAGAAGCATTATGCATTTTTTCGCGTGCTTCTTCATCATTTCCATCTTTAAATGCTCTTGGTAAATATTTAAATACGAGATCAATGGCCTTTAATGCTAATCCATCTGTATAGTCATTTGCCAGAACAGACACATACGCCTCGATTGCATGCGTTAATACGTCCATCCCAGTGTCTGCTGTTACATGTGGTGGTACTGTCATTACAAACTGTGGATCAACAATTGCTACATCTGGCGTTAATTCATAATCTGCAAGTGGATACTTTATATTATTTTTCTTATCTGTAATAACCGCAAATGGTGTCACTTCTGATCCTGTTCCTGATGTTGTTGGAATGGCAACAAACTGCGCCTTACTTCCTAATTCCGGATATTTACATGTACGTTTTCTTATATCTAAAAACTTCTGTTTAATTCCATAGAATGTTGTTTCTGGGTGCTCATAGAAAAGCCACATCCCTTTCGCTGCATCCATAGCTGAACCACCACCAAGTGCGATAATTACATCTGGCTTAAAACTTCTCATCATTTCCGCACCTTTAAACACTGTTTCATCTGATGGATCTGGCTCAACCTCAAAGAAAACTTCAACTTTTACATCATTTACATGTTTACGTAAATAATGTGTAACCGTATCTACATATCCGTGCTCAACCATTCCTGGATCCGTTACAATAAATGCGCGTGAAATGTTAGGCATATTCGCTAAATATGCTGTCGCATGTTTTTCAAAATAAATTTTGGGTGGTAATTTAAACCACTGCATATTCTTTTTTCTATTTGCCAACCTTTTTATATTTAATAAATGCGTCGCTGTTACGTTTTGAGAAACTGAGTTTTTCCCGTAGGAACCGCAACCAAGCGTAAGTGATGGAATAAATCCATTATATATGTCGCCGATTCCACCTTGTGAGGAAGGGGCATTTACAATAAGGCGGCAAGCTTTCATTCGTAATCCAAATTGCTTTTGCACTTCTTTATTTACAGAATGGATGACTGCTGAATGTCCTAAACCACCGAGGTTTAACATTTCTTCGCAATATGTAAATCCTTCTTCTAATGAATTTGCTTTTACACAGGCTAATACTGGACTCAGTTTCTCACGAGATAGTGGATAGGCTGCTCCGATACCTTGAATTTCAGCTACAAGCATTTTTGTATTTTTAGGCACAGTAATTCCAACTAATTCGGCAATATACTGTGCGGATTTCCCTACAATATCACTATTTACTGCACATGTATTTTCATTAATAACAAGTTTTTCTAATTTTCTTCTCTCTTCCTCTGTTACAAAGTAACAATTGTTTGCAATCATTTCTGTTTTCACATCATCATAAATTTCCTTATCTACAATGATTGCTTGTTCTGATGCACAAATCATACCGTTATCAAATGTTTTTGATAAAATTAAATCATTAACGGCTCGTTTTATATGCGCTGATTTCTCTATATAACATGGTACATTACCAGGACCTACACCTAGCGCTGGTTTTCCAGTAGAATAAGCTGATTTCACCATACCTGCTCCTCCAGTTGCCAAAACAAGTGCAACACCTTCATGGTTCATTAATTGTTTCGTTGCTTCGACAGAAGGTCTTTCAATCCACTGAATACAATGTTTTGGTGCCCCTGCCTTCACCGCTGCATCATATACTGTTTTCGCCGCTGCAATGGAACAGTTTTGTGCTGAAGGATGAAATGCGAAAATAATTGGATTTCTCGTTTTTATCGCAATCAATGCTTTAAACATTGTTGTCGACGTTGGGTTCGTTACTGGCGTTACCCCAGCTACTACACCGACAGGTTCCGCAATTTCTATTATTTCTTCATGAGGATCTTCGTGAATAATCCCCACTGTTTTATCTTTCTTTATGCTATGCCAAATATATTCAGTAGCAAAAATATTTTTAATGCATTTATCTTCGTATACACCACGCCCTGTTTCTTCAACAGCCAACTTTGCAAGTGGCATATGTTGATCAACACCTGCTAATGCCATTTCATGAACAATGTTGTCAATTTGCTCTTGTGTAAAGCTTTCTAATGCTTGTAAAGCCTTCCGACCGTTATTCACTAACGTATCAATCATCTCTTTTACTTCCTGCATTTCATTTACAACTTTCTCTTTGACTACCATGTAAATTCCTCCTATTCTGCTATCTTGGACTAAATAAGACCCTATAGGTCGTAATCAGTCCCGATTAGCGCAAAAAAAATAGAGTTGCTTTCCTACATGAACCTCATTGTTTGTGAAATATTTCACAAGTTTGTTCGTGAGTAACACTTCATGAACTTAATATACATGAAATTATTTCATTTGTGTATGTCTATTTTGTGAAATGTTTCACAAAATAACGTAATAAAAATGCACTGCCTGTATTAGCAGTGCATTTTTATTATGCTAGCGCTTGTGCTAGATCTTCAATTAAATCTTCGCCGTCTTCAATACCGACAGAAATACGAATTAATGTATCTGTAATTCCTAATTCCTTGCGGCGATCTGCTGGGATTGATGCATGTGTCATTTGAGATGGAATAGAAATTAAACTTTCTACTGCTCCTAAACTTTCAGCAAGTGTAAAGTATTGTAATTTCTCAAGTACTTTATTTAATGTTTCTTCGCTATCTACATCAAATGAGATAATAGCACCAAATCCATTTGCTTGTTCTGTTGCAAGTTCATGGTTTTGATGTGACTCAAGACCTGGGTAATATACTTTATTTACTTTTGGATGGTTATTTAAAAACTCGGCAATTGCGCGTGAATTCGTTTCATGCTCTTCCATTCGAATTCCTAATGTTTTTAAACCACGAAGTAGTAAGAAGCTATCTTGTGGGCCAAGAATGCCTCCTGTTGAGTTTTGTACAAAGTGAAGGTCTTCTGCTAATTGCGGGCTATTTACAACTACTAGGCCTGCAACTACGTCACTATGACCTCCTAAATATTTCGTTGCACTATGAAGTACAATGTCTGCTCCTAAAGTAATCGGCGACTGCCAATATGGCGTCATGAATGTGTTATCGATAATTGTTAATAAATCTTTCTCTTTAGCAAGAGTAGATATTTTCTTAATATCAGTAATTTTCAGTAATGGGTTCGTTGGTGTTTCCACATAAATCGCTTTCGTATTCGGACGAATTGCTTCTACAACTTCCTCTAAGTTGGTTGTATCTACAAATGTATGCTCAATACCGAAGCGATTTAATACTTTCGTGATAACGCGGTACGTTCCACCATACACATCATCTGTTAAAATAACGTGGTCACCTTTTGAGAACAACATAATTGTCGCTGTAATAGCAGCCATTCCTGAGCCAAATGCAAATCCCGCATGGCCGTTTTCTAATACAGCAATCATTTCTTCTAAAGCTGCACGTGTTGGGTTACCTGTACGTGAATATTCATATCCTTGATGTTTACCAACTGCTTCTTGTTTGTACGTACTTGTTTGATAGATCGGTACGTTTACAGATCCAGTTGAAGGTTCTCCTATGCGAATACCATGAATTAACTTTGTCTTTGCTCTCATTTTTTATTCCCATCCTTTGTATATGTCTTTACTTAAATAACGCTCACTACTATCAGGAAAAATCGTTACAATATTTGTACCTGGTGCCGCTTGCTCTGCTTCAAGTAAACTTGCATGAAACGCTGCTCCTGAAGAGCTCCCAACGAGCAGTCCTTCTTTTTGCGCTAATTCCTTTACTCGTAAAAATGCATTTCGATCAGAAATTGTATGAATTTCATCAAAATACGATGTTTTCAAAAATGGCGGGATGAATTCAAGGCCAATCCCTTCCGTTTCATGTGAACCAGCTTTACCACCATTTAAAATAGATCCTTCTGGTTCCACAATAACCGTTTTTATATCTACATTTTTTTCTTTCAAATAAGATGCAGTCCCCATGAATGTACCACCAGTTCCTGCTCCTGCAACAAATATGTTAATCTCTCCGTTCAATGCATCCCAAAGTTCAGGACCTAATGTTTTGAAATAAGCACGAGGGTTTGCTTCATTTGCAAACTGACTTGGAGAGTATGAATTCGGTATTTCATTTACTAACTCTTTCGCTTTTGCAATTGCACCGGTCATTCCTTGCTCAGTCGGTGTATGCACGACCGTTGCGCCTAGTGCTTTCATTAATTCTTGTTTTTCAATACTAAATTTCTCTGGTACACAAACAATAACGCGTAAATCATGTTGTAACGCCGCAAGTGCCAGTCCAATACCAGTATTTCCAGCAGTTGGTTCAATAATTGTTCCACCCTGGGTAACAAGCCCTTTTTCTAGCGCATCTTCGATTAATTCTCTTCCTAAACGGTCCTTAATGCTTCCACCTGGGTTATAAAATTCAAGCTTTGCAAATAAACGGACCCCTTCTGGAAGTGAAAAACGAGTAATTTCTACAATTGGTGTATGACCAATCAACTCATGAACTCCACGATATACATTCATCGTGTTCTCCCCCTTATTTGCCAATAAAGAAAAGGCAACTGTATGTATTTTCTTTATATGAGACAGTTGCCTTTTTGTTACATTACTTTAACTCTTCTAGTACTTTTACGATAAAGTTTGTAGAATGAAGAGCTGCTTGATCTAAAAATTGATCAAATGAAACATTTGATTCTTTACCAGCAATATCAGAAAGTGCACGAATAATAACAAACGGAACTTCATATTGGTGGCATACTTGTGCAACAGCTGCTGCTTCCATTTCTACTGCATAAAGGTCTTCAAATTTATCACGAATTGCTGCAACGCGGTTCGGATCACTCATAAATGAATCACCTGTTGCAATCATACCTTTTACAACTTGAATATTTTCTTCTGCCTGCATACATTTCTCAGCTAATGCAACTAATGCCTCATCAGCCTTGAATCCAGGAGGCATTCCTGGTACTTGACCATACTCATAGTTAAATGCTGTTACATCTACGTCATGATGACGAACTTCTGTTGAAATAACTACATCTCCAACGTTTAGAGAATGATGGAAGCCACCAGCTGAACCAGTATTAATTACTTTTTCAGGCTTATATCTTTCTAATAAAATTGTCGTTGACATCGCTGCATTTACTTTACCAATACCAGACTTTAACAAGATTACTTCATGTCCTGCTAATTGTCCTTTCGTAAATTCACAACCCGCAACCGTTTCTGTTTCTGCTTGTTCTAATTTGTCACGTAAAATACGTACTTCTTCTTCCATTGCTCCAATTACAGCAATTCTCAATCTAATCCCTCTTTCTATTGCTTAGTTGCCTCCATTACCCAAACGAAATGATTTAATCTCGTAAACGTTACATGGAAGCCATTGTTTTCAAAAATAGACTGCATGACTGGAATACGTGTATAATATTCCGTTTGCAAATCGTTTGCTAACTGATGGAAACCTCTTTGTTTTGCTGTTTCAACAGTTTTATCATATGCATCTTGATCTGCAAATATCGTATCAGCAAACACTATTTTACCACCTTTGTTTAGCAATTGACTATAGTTCGCAATCGCTACATTTTTTTCATCATCTGTTAAATGATGAAATGCATAGGTGCTTACAATGGTATCAATTGAATTTGGAACTTCAAACGAAAGAAAATCACCTTCTGTAATCGAAAACTCTTGCGGCAATTTCTCTTTTGCAATCATGCGCATTTCACGTGACGGCTCTATACCGTAAACTGTGTGGCCAGCAAGTAATAATTTATTTGTTAAATTTCCAGTACCAACACCAAATTCTAATACATTACCAAATGACTTGTTAACTACATCCTCTAGAATATCCTCATAACGAGCGAAAACTTCTTTATATTGTATATCTTCGCCTTGTACGAATGAGTCGTACGTATGAGCCCACTCATCAAATAAACCATTAAATTCTGTCCCCATAAAAATTCCCCTTTTTCTTATCGGTTTTATCAGTATGATATGCCCTCTTGCTAAAAATGTCAATTGAAATGTACATAGTATTTCCTTCTTTTCTTTGTTACACTATAGTTGATTACATAGGAGAGGGGTCGTCTTCGTGTCATTTACCTTTGAAATGTTAGAAGATAAAGTAGAGTTTTTCGAAGCAGGAGACTTAGCTTCTTTGGAACGAAAAATTAGTGAACAAATCGATAATAATAAAGCACTTATGCTTGAAGTTCATCACATCTCGCATCAAATGGTTATGGATCCCGAAAGCAAAAGACCATATTATAGCGCGGTTGTTCATTTTAAATTAAAGAAATTATACTAACTAAAAAAGAGAAGCTCCTAAGGAGCCTCTCTTTTTTAGTTTAGAGTTTGAACAAGTACTGGTTTCCAGCCCTCATTTTCTACCCAATCAATATTCACATAATATTTTTTACCTGATTGTTTATCTTGTACGTTACCGTAAGCTTTATTCTTACCGTTATTTCCAATTCTATGGATAACTAATTGATTTACTGGAACGTCAATTGCAGCTGAAATCGCTTGATTCATCTCATTCCAATCTGCTGTACCTTTTTTAAACGTCATCGCAGGTGTTGCACCTTGCTCTGTACCTACTGGCTTCCAAGAAGATTTCGTATAAGCATCTGTTGCCTGTGACTGTGTTTTTTCAGCTGGTGCTTTCTCGTTAGCTTTCGCTTCTTCTTCAGCTTTTTTCTGTTCTTCCTCAGCCTTTTGCTTCTCTTCTTCTTCCTGCTTCTTAGCCTCTGTCTTATCTTGCTCGTTCTTCTTCGTCTCTTCTTTGCCTTTAGCTTTCTCAGCTTTATTCTCTTTCGTTGTTTGCTGAGCTACTTTTTTATCACTAGAAGACGCTTGCTCTTTTCTTTCAGGAACAAACAATTGATATGATACAATAGCTACTAATATTAATACAATTGCAATTGCAATATTTAAAACACCGTTTTGACGACGTTTTTGTTGTTTCTGTTGGAATCTAGATCCTCCTGCCATTCTTCAAACCTCCATGCAGTTTTTCATACTTGCTATTGTAACATTAAATCTAGAAAGGTTGAACATTTACAATAATATTTTCACGAAATGAAAACATTTCACTATGAATTGCAAGATTACTTTTCAATCTCTAATCGATAGATTGATTCTACGATAGCTTTGAAAATAGGTGTAACTTTATTTACATTGCTATTCGTTTCTATATCCACGACAACTAAAGCATATCTTGGATTTTCATAGGGAAAATAACCTGCAAACCAACGATTCACTTTCGTCCCTTTTCCTGTTTGCGCTGTCCCAGATTTTCCAGCGACACTTAGTGGTAACGACCTGAATGCGGCTCCTGTTCCTTTCTCCGTTGTTACAACGCCCCTTAATAACTCTTGTAATGTTTTCACCGTTTCATACGAAAGCTGTTTTCCACCTAATGTATGGTCTTCAAACGTATAAAAGTCCGTTCCATTTTTATACATTATCTTTTCAACAGCTTTCACTTCCATCTTTTCTCCATCTCTAGCAATCGTCGCCATCATATTTGCAATCGCTAGAGGTGACATGCGTACATCTTTCTGTCCAATTGCTGTTTGCGCTACCGCCTTTTTACTACTCTTATTTCCTTCACTTTCCCAAATGGTAACACTCTTCTCCTCTGGCATCTGCTCAAAATGAGTTGTATGAAATACAGAACCTTTCCATCCAACCTTACCAGCGCCTCCTAAAGCTGCTACGTAAGTTTCTAACACCATCTTATCCTTTTGCATTAGCTCGTTACCTAACTCTGAAAATGTCCTGTTACAGCTTCTAGCAAAGCTCTCTTTAAAACTAAGTGTACCCATCATAACTTGTGGGTGTTCTTCACCATATAAATCTTTATTACAATTAAATGTACGATTAAACACATTTTCATTTTGATCAATCACTGCCGCTGCAACTATTGTTTTAAAAACAGAACCGGGAAAATGTGGTGTTAACATTTGATTTTCAAGTGTAGTTTTATATAAACGCTCATCTTTCACCTGTACAGATGGTTTACTGACCATCGCTAAAATTTCATTTTTCTTTACATCAAGTAACACTAATCCCCCCTTCTTTATTTCGCTTGCTTCAACCACTTCTTCTGCTTTTTGCTGTAACCCTTTATGTAAAGTAGTTTGAATCGTCACTGGATAAAATGGATTTCCAGGCGACGTATATTTCGCTTGTTTTCCAAAAATCGGTTCTCCTTGTCGGTCAACCTGATACAATACTTTTGCCTCTCCATCGGTCAAAAGAAATTCATCAAACGATTGCTGCAATCCTGAAATGCCAATTGGCGTTTGCTTTGAAATTTTTCTTACTTCTCCGTATCGTTTTTGAAATTCTCGTTCATTCTCACCCACATCGCCAATTAAATGATTCATCACGCCTGTTTGCCGTAAACGAACTTCAGCTGCTACAATACCTAATACATTTAATTGATTGACCTTCTCCATCTGCTCTCGTGCCAAGCGAAATGGCCCATTTCCTCTTCGCATGATAAATGCACTTTTCTTATCTTTCATTTGACTTTCAATCTCTTGTCTCGACACACCAATGATATGCGCAATTTTCTCTAACATGTCATTTTTTATTTGTAGAAATGGAAAAACAATTAAAACAGGATACTTTTTCTCACCTATTTCCTTACCGTTCCGATCTATAAAATGGCCTCGTCCATCATCTACCGTAATGGATTGCGTCCGTTGTGTAACACTTTTTTCGATTAAATTTATCTTGCGACTAGTAAATGATTCCGTACCTATAATTTGTATTTGAATTAAACGACAAAGTAATATAAACATGACACATATAAAACAAATTAAAACAATTGTAATTCTCCGCTTTATTTTCATAAAAAAACACCTCGTCTATTGTAGTTTAGACGAGGTACTATTTTATTTATACAAGCCCTAAATTAAAATAGGTATTATATATGCTATTATTGCTTCTTTGGCTTCTCTAGAAATTTCAGAAGAAGCGATCTAAATTCTGTTTCATTCACTCCATTATTTTTGGCAACTTCGATTACAGTAGTTGTTACGTTAGCCGCTACTTTTAAATATTCCTTACTTAAATTATTCATTTCATTTCTTTTTTCTTTTGCATTCTCGACTGTTACAGAATCAATACAAACAATCATCTTATCTACAATTTGTAAGTAATTATTTTGTGCATCTATTATTTTTTGAATATCATCTTTATTACTTACTTTCGATTGTTTTAAATATGTATATGCTTGATTCACTTCATCCTTTAAAATTTTATCATTATTCTTCGCCTGTTCTTGCAACATATTCTTCATGTCATCTATTGTTTTTTGATCCATCGAATCTCGCAATAAATAATCTGGATTCCCAATCGCATAATCGTACTTAATTGTTACATCTTGAAATATTTTCATGACAATAGCTAATTGATATGCTAAATCAAATTCATCAAATTCCTTTTTTTCTCGTGGATTTTCTACGCTTTTTGAACTCTCAGTTGCTCTAGTATCCTTTTTTTCTTCTTGCTTTACTTTTTCGCCCTTTGATGATGTAGTTTCCTCATTCGTTCCGCACGCAGCAAGCGCTAATATAGATATACTACAAACCAGTCCTGTAAAAATTTTATGTTTCATAATTAGCCCCTTTTCCCCTTTAAAACCTATAGTTCCTAATTATGATATCAAAGCTTCAGGTGATTTTTTGACATTTTTTGTCGAACCATTCGAATGTTTATACAATTTTTTCGTTCTACAAATAAAATAAAAAAGATCTCTCCCATTGCATTTCTCCACCTGGAGTTTGGATTGCTACCTTCTCACCAATTTGCTTACCTAATAAGCTTTTTGCAATTGGAGAATCGTTAGAAATTCTTCCTTCAAATGGATCTGCTTCTGCGCTACCTACGATTGTGTAAGATTCTTCATCTCCACCTGGTAACTCTTTAAATGTTACTGTTTTACCTAATGTAACAACTGTAGATTCTTCACCGTTATCTGTGATGATAACTGCGTTACGAATCATGTTTTCTAATTGTGTAATACGTCCTTCTACGAACGCTTGCTCATCTTTTGCTGCATCGTACTCAGAGTTCTCAGAAAGATCTCCGAAGCTACGTGCAATCTTAATTCGCTCTACAACCTCTTTACGTTTTACCGTTTTTAAATCTTCAAGTTCGTTCTCTAGCTTTTGCTTACCCTCTTGCGTCATAGGGTATGTTTTTTCTGTTGCCATATTTTCCACTCCTTTTATATACCAATCCCCCGAAAAAAAGAGGAGTTCCATATGAAAACTCCCCCACTTATATGTATAGCGGAGGTTTCTAGCACGCCTGTACTAGCGGAGTTGTCACATACAACCCCGTATTCCCAATTCTTCTTTATATAAAGAAGATATGTATGGAAAGTTGATATAAATATGCCCTCACCTATATATAGATGAGGTTGCATGTTTCATTGTATTCGATAGGACGGGAAAAAATCCCTTCCTATCGTATATCTTTTACTATGCTATTACAAATTTACTTTTTGTTCAAGAATTGTTGCAATTTTTGTCACCATAATATCAATTGCAACATGGTTTTGTCCACCTTCAGGGATAATAATATCCGCAAATTTCTTAGAAGGCTCAATAAATTGATTGTGCATTGGACGTACAACACTTACGTATTGATCAATAACTGAATCCATCGTACGACCGCGCTCTTTAATATCACGCTGCATGCGGCGTAAAATACGAAGATCTGCATCTGTATCAACGAATAGCTTAATGTCCATTAACTCACAAAGACGTGGGTCTTCTAAAATAAGAATTCCTTCTAAAATGATTACATCTTTCGGCTCAACTGGAATAACTTCTTCTGAACGCGTATGCAATGTATAGTCATATACAGGCTTATCAATTTGCTCATATGCAAGTAACTGCTGCAAATGTTCAATTAACAGATCATTATCAAACGCAAGCGGATGATCATAATTTGTTTTTAAACGCTCTTCCATTGGTAAATGGCTTTGATCTTTGTAATAATAATCTTGCTCTAAGATTAAAATAGAATGACCTTTAAAATGGTCAAAAATCGCTTTCGTTACACTCGTTTTACCTGATCCCGAACCACCAGCAATTCCAATTACAACAGGCTTATTCGTCCCCATTCGACTATCAACTCTTTCTTATTGAAGTATGCTTTTGCGCATCATATTATTCACATACACTGGTTGATCCACTTTGAATTTCACGATTTGCAACGGATGTCTCGCTGCATCTAATTCGTTTCCATCCTCATCCCAAATTTTCTCCACCGTCTGCGTAAAGTTTTCTATTTCTGGCCCAAAGAACTCCACTTCATGTCCTGGTTTGAAATGATTACGTTGCTCAATCGTTACGATGCCCGTTTCTTCATTATAATCTAACACTAAACCAGCGAAATCATACGTTGTTTTCTTACTATGATTTCCAAACATTTGCTCTTGATGTCCTGGAACCCCTTCAAAGAATGCAGGAGCTGTATCACGATTTGCACATTTATCCAGCTCATCTAACCATTCTTGTTTAAACTCAAAGTTATCCGGATCCGCACAATATGCATCAATTACTTTACGGTATACAGTCGCTACAGTCGCTACGTAATGGATTGATTTCATACGTCCTTCAACCTTTAAACTATCAATTCCAATTTCAATCATTTTCGGAATTGATAAAATTAAATTTAAGTCTTTTGGACTCATTGCAAAGTGAGCATCTTCTTCTTGGAATAGAGGCAGCTCTTTTGCATCTTTATGTTGTGATACTGTTTGAACTAAATCATAGTCCCAGCGGCAAGATTGACAACAACCACCACGGTTAGAGTCACGTGCCGTCATATGGTTACTTAACGTACATCTGCCTGAATATGCGATACACATTGCACCATGGACGAATGCTTCAATTTCAATATCCACTTTTTCTTTAATTTCTTTCATTTCTTCATAGCTTGCTTCACGAGCTAATACAAGACGATGTAAACCTTCTTCTTTCCAATACTGTGCTGCTTTCCAGTTGGATAGTGATTGTTGTGTACTTAAATGTACTTCAACAGAAGGCGCTACACGTTTACAAGTCTCAATAATAAGCGGATCAGCAACGATAATTCCCGTTACGCCAGCTTTTTCAATCCCTTTTAAATATTCCTCTAGCCCGTCCATATTTTCATTATGTGCAAAGATATTTGTTGTTACATATATTTTTGCTCCATATTTCTTCGCAAATTTCACACCTTCTGCCATTTCTTCCAGTGTAAAGTTACCTGCATTCGAACGAAGACCAAATTCTTGTCCACCTAAATATACAGCATCTGCCCCATAATGGATAGCTACTTTTAATTTTTCTAAGTTACCCGCAGGGATTAACAGTTCAGGTTTCTTCACAATAACGCGTTTGCCATCGATTACTCGTGAAATTTCTTGTACAGTCATTTCCTACACCCTCCTCGTTTAGTAAACCGTCTCTTTAAAGAAGAATCCTGTATCTAACGGACGATTTACCGGTTGCATTTCTTCTATCTCTTTATATAAATCGTCTTTCACGTCATAATACGCATCACGATCTTCTACACATAAATCAATTGCTTTACGATATTTCTTCGTTACCTCAATAATGTATGCAGAGCTTTTTAGTACACCATCAATTTTTAAGCTATCTACTTCACCATCAATTAGTTCCTCTAATTCATCGATGAAACAAATATCGTTTGGACTCATAATATGAGTACCATTTTCATCTTCATAAATTGGATATTTATTGTTACGCTCTGGGTCATATAAGAACATATTCTCTTCATATTTTTTCTTTTCAATGTCAAGATTACGCCCTTGATACTCAAAGTAGTTTCCTACTAGCGAACGCTTTGATTGGAACATGCAAGTCATACCGTGAATTTGTACTTCAAGCTCCACTTCAGCATTTTCTTTTAATTCAACAATTTCATCTAAGCTAAGCTCACGAGCTAATACAGCGCGCTTTGCTCCTCTTTGTCCCCAGTAGTTACAAGTGAACCAGTTTGTTGCTGTTGTTTCTGTATTCCAGTGCAACTGCATATTTGGCGCTACTTCGCGAACGGCCATTAATACTGCTGGATCCCCGAAGACAATTGCATCTACACTTACTTCGTTTAAAAATGCAACATAATCTGTTAATTCTTCTACTTTATCGTTGTGGAACATAGCGTTCATTGCTACGTATACTTTTACACCATTTTCATGTGCAATCTTCACAGCTTGTTTCACATCTTCACGTGAAAATTCCCCTGCTAAACGTAAACCAAACTTTTGCTCACCAATCATTACCGCATCTGCTCCTGCTTTCGCAAGAGGTTCGATATCCGCCACTGCTTTTGGCGTTACTAACAATTCAGGTTTCTTCATACCTTGGTCACCCTCTCTTTTTACTAACAGCTACTCCATCACCAATTGGGAAAATCGTTGTATCATATCCTTCATGGTTCATAAGCCATTCATTGTACGTCTTAATACGACGGATTAAACCACGTGTACGTCTGTTTTCGATTTTCTCTTTTGTCGTCACAAGGCCATGGTACATAACATTATCTGAAATAATTACGCCACCAGGATTTAATAACGGTTCATATAAGTCAAAAAAGCGACGATATTGTCCTTTTGCTGCATCAATAAAAATAACATCAAATGTTCCATGTTCTTCTACTTGTTCGCCTGTTTCTAACGCATCACCGTAAATAACGGAAATACGCTCTTTAACTGGTGAACGTTCTATATATTCAAGTGCTTTTTCATATCGCTCGCGATTGCGCTCAACTGTCACAATGCGAGAATTTGGAATAGCTTGCATCATACGAATACTAGAATAGCCAATTGCTGTACCAAGCTCTAAAATGCTTTTTGGTCCAATTAAACGTAAAAATTGCAACATAAATTCCATTCCAAGTCGATCCATAATCGGCACATGATTTTCTTTCGCATAGTCTTCCATTTCAAGAATTAATTTATCTTTTGGATCAATAAATGATAATAGGTACTCGTTAACTGCATCCTCCATAATGGTCCTCCTTATTTACATGGAGAAGTGCCTCTATGACGTCTTTTCACACATAGAATGCAATAAAAATACAAGCCAGCTTCACCCTTAGCTTGTACGTCCCGTTTTGATATTAAAAACGATTCTTCTGCCAGTTTTTAACCCGATATATTTTACCACAAAAAAGAGGGATGTGCGACTTTTTTCGCTATCCCTCCCCATTTCACTGTTTTTTCGTAATATATTTTTGCTTTAATGCATTATGCTCTTCCAATGTTTTCGCATAGTACACTTCACCAGTTGGTGCAGCTAAGAAATAATAATAATCCGTTTGCGCAGGTTCTAATGCAGCCTCCACTGAATGCTTACCAGAGTTCGCAATCGGACCAACCGGCAATCCTTTCACAACATACGTATTGTACGGTGAGTTTATCTTTAAATCTTCATATAATACACGTTGTTTATGCTTTCCAAGTGCGTATAATACCGTTGGATCAGTTTGCAGTGGCATACCTTTCGCTAAACGATTATAAAAGACGCTAGAAATCTTTTGACGATCTGTAAAGCCTGTTGCCTCTTCTTCAATAAGTGAAGACAATGTTAAAAGCTGGTGAACATCCCAGTTTTTCGCTTTCATTTTCGCCTCATTTTGAACAATGATTGCATTCGTTTTCTCAAGCATTGGGATTACGATTTCTTCTAACGTCGTATCTTTTTTATAGAAAGAGTACGTCGCAGGATATAAATAACCTTCTAATGGATATTTAATATTGCTATCAAAGATTTTATCCGTTAACAACTTCGGATACTTTTGCTTCATTTTTTGAATAAATGCTTTATCGTTTAATTGACGTACGACATCATCTTTATTCCACTTTAATTCGTTTGCAACCGTTTCTGCAATTTCAGTTACTTGTGCCCCTTCTTTTATCGTCACTTTATAAAGAGCTGGACGATGTACATTACCAGATGACATTTGTTCAATAACATCTGAGGCATTCATTGAAGGATTTAATAAATATGTACCCGCTTGTAAATTTTTAGATTTAGCCTTTGTATAAAAACTAAAAACTGTACCGTTTTTCACAGCACCTTTTTCTTCTAAAATCTCACCAATTTTACTAGTAGATGATCCTTTTGGAATTTCTACTTCCATCTCTTTTTTATTCCCGCTATCAACTGGTCCTAATGCGGATGAAATATACGCATAGACTGAACCACAAACTAAAAGCAGTGCAATAATCGAAAATAAAAAAATGCGTCTACGCTTCTTTTTCACTTGATTCTCTATCAACACTCTTCCTCCTTAATTAAATTGTAGACCGTATGTATATCTTTCTATACAACACGATATAAAAACACAATAAATTTATTTATCTTTTTTAGATAGACATTTTATTTTTCTACAATCCGTCTCATTATACTACAAAGGATTACAAGGTTTCGACAAAAAATCTTTCATTTTACATATAAAAAAAGATGGACTCTATGTCGTCCACCTTTTAGTACTTATTATTCAGCTTCTTGCTCATCAGCTAGAGTGTTGAACATTTCTTGTACCATTTCCCACTCTTCTTCAGATTCGATTGGAAGTAAACTTCCGCCCTCTTCTTCATTTTGCTCATAAGCCATTGCATCATAAATTGGGTCTCCATCTTCGTCTACTTCTCCGATTGGAGAGAAGACTACGTATGATTTTTTGCCAAATTTTTCAGCATCAAAAGTGAAAATAATTTCACATAAATGTTCGTTACCTTTTTCGTCTACAATTGTAATTTGATTTTCTTCCATTTTGGTCACCTCTTATTTACTATCTAAAAATCCTTGTAAGATTACGACTGCAGCCATCTTATCGATTACTTGCTTTCGCTTCTTACGGCTTACATCAGCTGAAATGAGCAAACGTTCCGCTGCCATCGTTGACAAACGCTCGTCCCACATTACAACGTCTAATTGTAACAGCTCTCGTAGGTTTTCTGCAAATTGTTGGCACGCTTCACCACGTGGGCCAATTGTACCATTCATATTTTTAGGTAAACCTACTACTATTTTGTCCACATTGTACTGCTTTACTAACTCAGAAATACGATCAAAACCAAAGTGACCTCGTTCTTCGTTAATTTTAATTGTTTCTAATCCTTGCGCTGTCCAGCCCATTTCGTCGCTCATTGCAACTCCGACTGTTTTTGTACCTACATCTAAACCTAATATCCGCATAAACTACTCCTCACGATGATGTTTCAAGTAAGACTTCACAAGCTCTTCAATTAACTCATCACGTTCAAGCTTGCGAATGATGCTTCGTGCATCTTTATGGCGAGGTATGTATGCTGGGTCTCCACTTAATAAATAACCGACGATTTGGTTAATCGGATTATAGCCTTTTTCTTGAAGTGCATCATACACAGTTAAAAGTACATCATTTACATGGACACTCTGTTTTTCATCTTGAATGCTAAACTTCATTGTTTTATCAAAACCGTCCATTTCAAGCACCTCACTTATATAGTAAGTATAGGGAGAAGAACTTCTCCTCTCCCTACCATTGTACACTACTATCTCTTTATTTTGAAACAGATTTAACGTACTCTTGTACAAATGCTAAAGCTTCCTCAACTTGCGCTGGGTTTTTACCGCCTGCTTGAGCCATATCAGGACGGCCACCACCGCCGCCGCCGCAACGAGAAGCTACTTCTTTCACAAGTTTACCCGCATGGTATCCTTGGCTAATTAAATCTTTCGTTACGCCAGCTAAGATGTTTACTTTATCATCATTTACAGACGCTAATACGACAACTGCAGACTCTAATTTATTTTTAAGGTCATCCATCATCGTACGTAAGTTGTTCATATCTGCAACATTTACTTTTGCCGCTAATACGTTCACGCCATCAACTGTCATTACTGAATCAGTTAAGTTTCCAGCTTCGATATTGCTTAATTTTGCTGCAAGAGATTCGTTTTCTTTTTGAAGTTGTTTTACTTCAGCAAATAAACCATCTACTCTTGTTAAAATATCTTTCGGATTTGTTTTCATTTTTCCTGCTGCTTCTTTTAATAAACCTACTTGATCGTTCATTAATTCGTATGCAGACTTACCAGTTACCGCCTCAATACGACGAGTTCCTGCACCGATACCAGACTCAGCAACGATTTTGAAAATACCGATAGAAGCTGTGTTATCAACGTGACAACCACCGCAAAGCTCTAAGCTGTAATCGCCTACTTGTACAACGCGTACAACATCACCGTATTTTTCACCGAATAATGCCATTGCGCCCATTTCTTTCGCTTCTTCGATTGCTTTTTGAGAAATCTCAACATCAATACTTTCCCAAATTTTCTCGTTTACCATACGCTCAATTTTTTCTAATTCGTCAGCTTGTACTTGACCGAAGTGAGAGAAGTCAAAGCGTAAACGTTCAGAAGTTACAAGAGAACCTGCTTGGTTAACATGCGTTCCAAGTACGTCTTTTAATGCTTGGTGTAGTAAGTGAGTTGCTGTATGGTTTTTCACAACGCTGCTACGGTTTTTCGTATCGATAATAGCTTTCACAGCCGCATCTTTCGTTAATGTACCTTCTTCAACAACAACTTTGTGCAAGTTTTGACCGTTTGGTGCTTTTTGTACGTCTTTTACAAGAACTTTCACGCCGTCAGCAAGAAGGTAACCACGGTCTGCAATTTGTCCGCCGCTCTCAGCATAGAATGGTGTTACATCAAGCATTAACTGTCCTTCTTCGCCAGCTTGTAAGCTGTCTGTGTATTCGCCGTTTTTCACAAGTGCAACAACGTTACTTTCTGTCGCAACTGTACCGTAACCAACGAACTCGCTCGCTACTTTCACTTCTCCAAGGACACCGCCTTGAACTTGCATAGAATCAACGTCTTGACGAGCAGCACGTGCGCGCTCACGTTGTTTTTCCATTTCATTTTCAAAGCCTTCATGATCCACTGTCATACCAGCTTCTTCTGCATATTCTTCTGTTAATTCAATCGGGAAACCGTATGTGTCATATAGACGGAACGCATCTACTCCAGAAATAACAGTTGTTTTTTCTTCTTTTGCTTTTGTGATAACTTCAGCTAAAATTGCTTCACCATCATGAAGTGTTTCGTGGAAACGCTCTTCTTCGTTTTTCACAACTTTTGCAATGAAATCTTTCTTTTCAAGTACTTCTGGGTAGAAGTCTTTCATTACTTCTCCAACAACCGGCACTAATTCAAACATGAATGGACGATTGATGTTTAATTTCTTCGAATAACGAACCGCGCGGCGTAATAAACGACGTAATACATAACCACGACCTTCGTTAGATGGAAGAGCACCGTCACCAACAGCGAATGTTACTGTACGGATATGGTCAGCAATTACTTTAAACGCCATATCTTTTTCTAAGTGACCATTACGATATTTCTCACCAGAAATTGATTCTGTTGCACCAATCATCGGCATGAATAAGTCTGTGTCAAAGTTTGTAGGCACATCTTGAACGATAGATGTCATACGCTCTAGACCCATCCCTGTATCGATGTTTTTCTTAGGAAGTGGTGTATATGAACCGTCTGGATTATGGTTAAATTGAGAGAATACAAGGTTCCATACTTCTAAGTAACGCTCGTTTTCTCCGCCTGGATATAATTCTGGGTCACTAAAGTCATTACCGTAAGCTTCTCCGCGGTCATAGAAAATCTCTGTATTCGGTCCACTTGGTCCTTCACCGATATCCCAGAAGTTTTCTTCTAAGCGGATGATACGCTCTTTCGGAACACCCATTTTCTCATTCCAAATTGTGAATGCTTCTTCATCTTCTGGATGGATTGTAACTGATAGTAATTCTTTATCGAATCCGATCCATTTGTCGCTCGTTAAGAACTCCCAAGCCCAAGTAATTGCTTCTTCTTTAAAGTAATCACCGATTGAGAAGTTACCTAACATTTCAAAGAATGTATGGTGACGAGCTGTTTTCCCTACGTTTTCAATATCGTTTGTACGAATTGATTTTTGAGCATTTGTAATACGTGGATTTTGCGGGATTACACGTCCATCAAAATATTTTTTTAATGTTGCTACACCACTGTTAATCCATAAAAGAGATGGATCCTCATGTGGAACTAGTGATGCACTAGGTTCTACTGCATGTCCTTTTTCTTGGAAAAAGTCTAAAAACATTTGACGAATTTGTGCGCCTGTTAGTTGTTTCATTGTATTTTCCTCCTTAAATATAAAAAACTCCCGCCCCTATAAAAGGGACGAGAGTTAACTCGCGATACCACCCTAATTATGAATTGATTATTATAACCATCAATTCATCACCTCATGGTGCCGTAACGTGGCAAGACGGCAGTGATTAGCTGCTCTCAGGATTAGCTTTCTGTTACCCTTCATTTAAAGCTTCTTTCAGCCATATGGAAGCTTCTCTCTATAAATGGACTGTAACGTACTTTTTCCGTCATTGATTTAATGTATTATATGACTAAATATAATAGAATTCTCTTAAGTTTGTCAATGTAGATAATCATTTATATTGCATTAACCATAGTTATTCTACTATTCATTCTTAACAGCCTTTCAATATATTATGCATTTATTAATAAATTGTACTACCTCTATATTTTTTTCAGAATATTTTTTTTTTGTTATAATTAAATTATCAATAATAAAGGAGTGAGCAAAATGACAACTTTATTGAACAAGGCTAAAAACATATTAACGACTGACGAAACGATATTATTTTACACTGCATGTTCATTAGATATATTTATTTATCGTTCCGTTGCAAGACCAGGACTGTTAATTTTAACGAACAAACGGCTCTTCTTTTATGGACCAGATGTAAGTAAGAACCCAATATTTGAAGAGTACTCTTTTGCAAACATTTCTAATCTAAAAGAGCAAAAGCGGCTTTTCAGCAATCAAATTATATTTATGTACGATAATGAATGGAAAAAAATAAAGCATATTCAAACAAATGATGTAAACTCTCTCGTTCAACAAATACACGAGCAACTCTCTAAATAATGAAAGCCCTCTACTTTTATAAGTAGAGGGCTTTCATATTACACATCTTCTTTTTTCCAAAGAGGTCTTACATGAACAATCACTGTACGAATAACCGCTAAAATTGGAACTGATATTAGTAATCCTACAATCCCAGCTATCTCTCCTCCAACTAGTAATGCAAGCATAATAATAACAGGATGCATACGAAGTGACTTACCAACGATGTAAGGTGATAAAATGTTACTTTCCAAAAATTGCAAAATAGCAATCGTAATTCCCGCCTTAATGAGTAAACTCGTTGATACCGTTGCCGCAATCATCAATGTCGGAATCGCCCCTAAAATAGGACCGAAGTACGGGATTATATCCGTTACCCCAATAATAATGCCGAGTAATAATGGATATTTCATACCGATAAACCAAAAGGAAAGAACAGATACTCCCCCTAATACTAAGCAAACAAATAACTGTCCTCGAATATAACTTCCGAGTGACTTATCAATTTCTTTCGCCAGCATTTGCCCTGTACTACGCCACTTACTTGGGACTAGTTTCCAAAAGATGTGATAAAATTCACCGTAATCTTTTAATATGTAAAATACAATGAACGGTATTAAGAAAATAATAAGCAACGAATCCAGTACGCCACGAGCCGTACTCATCACTTTATTTAAAAGTGATTGTATCTTCGTTTCTACACCATCAAAAATTTGTTTCACCTTTTCATGAATAAATGATGGGAAATTTGCTGTTTGTTCTGTGACGCCATCCATCCAAGAATCATACATTTTTGTAAACTGCGGAAATTGTTCATTAATCTCTTGTAACTGTTTAATAACAACTGGCGTTCCTTTATAAATCCCATAACCAATTCCGCCAAAGAAAAGGATGTAAATAAGGAAAATAGCAAGTGTACGTGGCATCCCTTCTTTATGAATTTTTTCAATTAAAGGATGCAATAAATACGCAATAAAGCATGCAATAAGAAACGGTGTAATTGCCACTTTAAATACAAAAATAATCGGTGCCCATAGCGGCTTAATTTTTAAAAAGACAAGTAAACAAAGAAATACAAGCAACAATAACCCTAAACGATATATCCAAATGATTTTAAGATTCTTCACACGAAAAACCTCCTCCACCTTTATTTTGAAAATAAACAGGGTAGGTTATGTGCAAAAGTTTTAAAATCTTTTCGTGCAGACCATACTGTTTTGTAAAGACATACATATACATAACATAACAAGGACAACCACCCCTGAGAATGCAGCATGAAACAATATAATTAGGAGGGCTAATAATGGTTTTATTTATGCTCGTATTATCAGCACTTTTTATGATTCTTGAATGGGTTTGTATCGGGTTTGGGATTTGGAAAGGTTTTTTTATTCGTTCCTCGCGAAAAGAAAGGGCGAAGCAGTTATTTCATTACGGAATGCTTGGCGTTGGATGTTACGGCCTATCGTATCTCTTCTCTGAAATCGGACTTTTATATTTACATACAAGTGCATAAAAAAACTCCCTTATCATGAAGGGAGTTTTTTGCGCTTATAAATAAGATTTAATCATCTTACGTGCTTTTTTCATATTGCGTTTTGAAAATACATCTTGCTTGCGGGCATATTGATATGCTGCCGCTCCAACACCTAATGCGATTAATGAATTGCGTAGATTCAAAGTAAATCCCCCTTTTCGTTATCCGATCGTTCTTTCGTTCTCATCAAATAAATCATCAAGAGAGCTTAATGAACCATCTTCCTCCACTTGATGCGTATGGATTTTCCCTTTTGAAACCGATAATTCGATATAACAATTCCAGCAATAAAATTGGTTGACACCTATTTTTCCAATGTCTTTCCCTTTGCAATTTGGACAAATGAACATATGGCTTTCATCTCCTTACATTCTCCCAGATTCTATTCGCCATTATGTCCAAACCGCATTCATTTATACATTACTGGAGCCTTTCAACGTTATACGTTTGAAAGTTTCACTATATAATTTCACCTTGTTACATGAAATCATACGGTGAAATGTTTTCCACGTCCATTTCTTCGCCATTAACTGTTACCATCTGTACTTCTCCTTGTGATTCTTGCAAGCGACCCGCTAAAGTCGTTTGACGCATTGCATCATCAAGGCGATTTACACCAGACTGGAAAGCTGCTTCCTCCCCGCAAATAATAAGGAACTTCTTACTTCTTGTAATGCCAGTGTAAATTAAATTACGACGTAACATACGATTGTAACTTTTTACTATCGGCATAATCACAATCGGAAACTCACTACCTTGCGATTTATGAATCGAACAGCAATAGGCATGTGTAATTTGATTTAAGTCTGGCTTTGTATATGTTACTTCAATGCCATCAAATGAAACGATAATCATATCTTGTTGTTCAACGTTCTCTTTCGCATAAAACACCGAAACAATTTCTCCGATATCACCATTAAACACTTGGCTCTCTGGCTGATTAACGAGTTGCAGTACTTTATCGCCTCTTCGATATACAACATCACCGTAAGCAATTTCTTTACTCTTTTCCCTTTTCGGGTTAAACACTTCTTGCAACGCTTCATTTAGTACATTAATACCGGCAGGGCCACGATACATCGGGGCCAATACTTGTACATCTCTTGCGCTAAACCCTTTTGTCTTAGCATTTTCACAAACCTTCTTAACAACTTCAACAATTTGAGCTCCTGTACAGCCGATAAACGAACGATCTTTTTGATTTTGCGCTAAATCTGGTGGGAGCGTTCCATTTTTTATCGCATGGGCGAGTTGAATAACAGATGAGCCTTCCGCTTGACGATAAATTTCAGTAAGCTTTACTGTCGGAACTGCACCTGCATTCAATAAATCTTTCAACACTTGTCCAGGCCCTACAGATGGTAACTGATCTTCATCACCTACAACGATAACTTGGATGTTCGTCGGCAATGACTTAAACAGCTGATTTGCAAGCCAAATATCAACCATTGAAAATTCATCAATAATGAGTAACTTCCCTTGAACCGGATCCGTTTCATTGCGCTGGAAAGACCCTTCTGGCGTCCAACCAAGTAAGCGGTGAATTGTGCAAGCTGGAAGTCCTGTCGATTCACTCATTCGCTTTGCTGCTCTTCCTGTTGGAGCCGTTAATAATATCGGAAATGGATTATCATCGCTATATTCATTCGGATTTAACGATAATCCGTGGAGTGATGCATACATTTCAACAATTCCTTTAATAACTGTTGTTTTCCCTGTTCCTGGTCCACCTGTCAATAACATCATCGGTTTATGAAGTGCCGTTTGAATCGCTTCTTGCTGAAACGGTGCATACTGTACATTCAGTTGTTCTTCAATTTGACCTAACGTCTTTAACACTTCTGCTTCAGGAAATGAAGGTGTTTCCTCCTGATTCATAAGCCTGCGAATAGACTTTACAACACCTTTTTCTGAGTAAAATAACGATGCTAAATACACTCGTTCTTCTTCTATGATAACTTTCCCTTCACTTTGCATCATTTCAACGCAAGCTACAATGTCTTCCTCGGTCACTCTTCCTTCTTGATTATTTAAAAGTGACATCGTTTCTCTTACAAGTTGATTTTTCCCCATATAAACATGACCAAGTTGCAATGAAACATTCTCTAACGTATAAAAACAACCCGCACGTACACGGTCATCATGATTACCCGATATACCTAACGCACGTCCTATATCATCCGCTCTTCCAAATCCAATCCCGTCCACTTCTTCAATAAGCTTATACGGATTATTACGAATCACTTCTAACGTCATCTCTTTATATTGCTGATAAATCTTAATAGAAAGCTTCGTTCCAAAACCGTAACCATTTAAAAAACTCATTACTTTCTCTAGCCCTTGATGTTCAACAATTGTCTCATATATTTCTTGAGCTTTTTGCTTATTGACAACACCATTTAACGCATCCGGATCATCCATAATTTTAGAGATGGCATGTTCCCCAAGATGATCCACAATTTTTTCAGCTGTACGCTTTCCTATCCCTTTAAATAAATCACTCGCTAAATATTGCACCATACCAGCTTTTGTTTGCGGCAATTCTTTCTTAAATGTTTCAACTAAATATTGTTTCCCATACTTCGGATGGTCTTTAAAATGACCTGTCAATGTAAACACTTCATCTTCATGCATGCGGGGAAAATGACCGTTTATCATCACTTTTTTTTCGTCGTACGTTTCATTCGTCTCAATGACTTTCATACTGACAACGGAATAGAGGTTTTCTTCATTGTGGAAAATGGTGTGAAGAACTTGCGCTTTTATAAACTTTTTATCTTCCTCAAACAAATCCATTGCATGTTGATTTCCCATCTTTCCTCTCCTTTCCGGTTCGTTTCACTTTAATGAGCAGTACATCCCCCACCTATTTAGATGAGGGATAACTACCCATTAAACTATATTTTCATCTTATTCAGCTTCTTGCTCCAATAAACGAACACCATTACCAGCTAAAAAGTGATCTGGCTGAATTTCAGTTGCTTTCTTAAATAAAGTAAGAGCCTTCTCGTTATTTTCTTCAAATACGTACGCAACACCTAAATTATAATACGCATCTGCATGCTCTTCATCCATTTCTAATACCTTTTCAAAATAAGGTTTCGCCTCTTGAATATGTTCTAAACGTGCAAAGCAAAGTCCGCACTGGAACACAGCTTCTACATCGTTTTCATCTAATTCTGTTGCTCTTTGTAAAAATGGAAGTGCAAGACGATCATTTCCAAGCTGCACATGTGTAATACCTAACATAAATGTTACATCAGCTGATTGTAATCCCGCTTGCATCGCTTGTTCAAATACAGCCTTTGCCTCTGCAAATTGCTCTTGACCGTAATATACATTTCCTAATCCATAATAAGCAGCCGCAGATTTATCATCTAATTCTAATGCACGTTTATAAAATAAAATTGCTCTTTCACTATCACCTAGTACATCTAATAAGTTTGCAAAATTAATGTATCCAAGCGCATCTTTCGGATTTTCTTCGATTGCTTCTGTGAAATTTTTAGCAGCTTCTTCCCAGTTTCCTTCTTGCATATATTGAATACCTGTTTCAAGTTTGTTTGACATGTCCTTCACCTCTACAACAAATTATAACAAAGAATGTATTTTCCAAGCGAACGAAAATTCGCTTTATGTAAAAGAAACCTCTAACCGCTAATCGGCAGAGGCTTCTCATTTTATCCTAAATAATCCAATTTCTTACCACTACGATATACTTCATCAATTGTAGCACCGCCTAAGCACTCATCTCCATCATAGAAAACAACTGCTTGTCCTGGTGTAATTGCACGAATTGGCTCATCACAAAGAATACGAACTGTATTTTCATCAACGATTTGAACCGTTACTTTATTGTCTTCTTGACGATAACGGAATTTCGCTGTGCACTTAAATTCTTTTTCTTTCGCTTCATTACTTACCCAGCCGATATTCGTAGCAATAACTTCATCACCATATAGAAGCTCGTTATGGAATCCTTGATCAACATATAAAATGTTTTCTTTCAAGTTTTTCCCAACAGCAAACCACGGATCACCGTTACCACCAATACCAAGGCCATGACGTTGTCCAATTGTATAGTACATTAAACCGTCATGCTTCCCTTTCACTTCACCAGATAATGTTTGCATCACACCTGGTTGCGCTGGTAAATAGTTGCTTAAGAAATCTTTAAAGTTACGCTCACCGATAAAGCAAATACCAGTACTATCTTTCTTCGCCGCTGTCGCTAAACCAGCTTCTGTCGCCATTTCACGAATTTGCGGTTTCTTTAATTCACCTAATGGGAACATTGTTTTTGATAATTGCTCTTGGCTTAATTGATTCAAGAAATACGTTTGGTCTTTATTATCATCAACGCCGCGAAGCATTTTATATTCGCCGTCCATATAAGCAACGCGTGCATAATGACCTGTCGCTACATAATCAGCACCAAGCGCAATCGCATGCTCTAAAAATGCTTTAAATTTAATTTCTTTATTACACATTACATCTGGGTTTGGTGTACGACCAGCTCGGTACTCATCTAAGAAGTACGTAAATACTTTATCCCAGTATTGTTTTTCAAAGTTTACTGCATAATACGGAATGCCAATTTGGTTACACACTTCAATTACATCATTGTAATCTTCTGTTGCTGTGCAGACACCATTCTCATCTGTATCATCCCAGTTTTTCATAAAAATTCCGATTACATCGTAACCTTGCTCTTTTAATAAAAGAGCTGCTACAGATGAATCGACGCCACCGGACATCCCGATGACAACGCGTGTTTCTTGAGGTAGTTTGTTCATCATGTCACCTCCCATGCTAATTTTGTGTTAATCGCTTCACGATTTTCACTGTTTCGTACGCCGCTTTCTCAATTTGCTCTTTCGTATTTCCAAGTCCGAAACTAAAGCGTACGGATGAACGTATTTGATCGGAGTCTTTTCCGAACATCGCTACTAATACATGTGATGGATCAATCGAACCAGCTGTACACGCCGAGCCACTTGACACTGCAATGCCAGCTATATCTAAGTTCACAAGGAACGGTTCAATGTTCATTCCTGTAAAACTGATATTAAGCACATGTGGTAATCGATATTCTAAGTTTCCGTTTACCTCGAAAGTAATGTCTTCATTTTTGAAGACAGATACCATTATATCTTTAAACTCTTCATATTGGGCATTTTTTTGCTCACGAGTTTTTTCAGCTAACAAAATTGCATGTTGCAAACCAACGATACTCGGTACATTTTCAGTACCAGCACGGCGTTTTCTTTCTTGCTCCCCACCTATTAATAACGGTTCAAATTTCACATTTGCACCAGCGTATAGGAACCCTACACCTTTCGGTCCGTTAATTTTATGAGCTGAAATCGATAATAAATCAATACCGAACTCTTTCACATCTATTTCTACTAATCCGTAAGCTTGTACCGCATCTGTATGGAAATATGCTTGATGCTCTTTTAGCAACTTCCCTATTTCCGCAATTGGTTGCATCGTCCCGACTTCATTATTCCCAAACATAACGGATACGAGAATCGTCTCTTCTGTTAATGCATTTTGTATGTCAGAAACTTGAACGCGTCCTGTTTCATCAACAGGTAAATATGTCACTTCAAACCCTTCGCGCTCTAACAATTCACACGTATGCAGAATTGCATGATGTTCAATTCGCGTCGTTATAATATGGTTACCTTTATGACGATTCGCACGTGCTACACCTATAAGCGCTAAATTATCAGCTTCTGTACCACCGCTCGTAAATATAATTTCATTCGGATTCGCATGAATGCTACGCGCTCCCGCGCGTCTCGCCTCATCTACTGCATGGCGCGTTTGACGTCCATAAAAGTGAATACTAGACGGGTTCCCGAATGTTTCTGTCATATATGGAATCATCTTTTCGACCACTTCTGGGTGAGTCGGAGATGTCGCAGCATGATCTAAGTAAATGCGTTCCATTAAATCTCCTTCTTTCCAAATCGTTTCACAAGGAATTAAATGTAAAACATATAGCCCCCGTGATTTTCTTCCTCATAACGTACTAAATCTTCTAACGTTGTACTATCTAACACTTCTTGCACCGCATCACGAACACGCATCCATAATTGGCGTTGTGCCGGTTCCTCTTCTTCTATCATTTCTACAACACTAATCGGACCCTCTAATACACGGATTACATCCCCAGCTGTAATGTTAGCTGGCTGATCAGACAATACATATCCGCCATATGCCCCGCGCGTACTCTTTACTAGACGAGCGTTACGAAGTGGTGAAATTAATTGCTCTAAGTAATGTTCCGATAAATCATGTGCCTGCGCAATTGATTTTAAGGAAATTGGACCTTCACCAAACTTTTTTGCAAGATCGATCATAATTGTTAAGCCGTAGCGGCCTTTCGTTGAAATCTTCATCTATTTTGCACCTCTTTTCAAATTTTCACTTCTATTGGTTATATCTTATTTATAAAAGAACACAATTTAAAATCCTATGAAATTATAGCATAATATAGTATTATAAGAAATTTCAACTTGTGTATCAAAATGATAACATAAAATCACATTGAAAAACTCGGAAATTATTACAATTGAAAGAAAAATGAAAATATTTATATTCATTTTTCCCACAAAACAGCATCCTATTTCAAATTCCACTAAAAAAAATGATACGATAGAAAGAGATTATACATTAAGGGAGACGGTAAAAATGAAACAGCCACTCGCACATCGAATGCGCCCTACAAATATTCAAGAAATTATCGGACAACAACATTTAGTTGGTGAAGGAAAAATTTTATGGCGAATGGTCCAAGCAAATCATTTTCAATCTATGATTTTATACGGCCCTCCAGGCACAGGAAAAACATCCATTGCGAGCGCAATTGCAGGAAGTACTGGAACCCCTTTTCGCCTATTAAACGCTGTTACTCATAATAAAAAAGATATGGAAGTTGTCGTACAAGAAGCAAAGATGCATCGACACCTCGTTTTAATTTTAGATGAAGTACACCGTCTAGATAAAGCAAAACAGGATTTTCTATTACCTCATTTAGAAAGCGGACTCCTTACCTTAATCGGTGCAACAACGAGTAATCCGTTCCATGCTATTAATTCTGCTATTCGAAGTCGTTGTCAAATCTTCGAATTACACGCATTAACAGAAGATGATCTTTTAATTGGCTTAAAACGAGCACTTGAAGATAAAGAAAAAGGTCTTGGGGAATATGATGTGACGGTTACGCCAGAAGCATTACATCACTTTGCAAATGCATCTGGTGGAGATATGCGTTCTGCTTATAATGCACTTGAACTAGCTGTTTTATCTAGCTTTACAACGGACGAAAAAGCTGCGGTAATTACGCTAGAAATTGCAGAAGAATGCTTGCAAAAAAAGAGCTTCGTTCACGACAAAGGTGGAGATGCTCATTATGACGTATTATCGGCATTTCAAAAATCGGTGCGCGGAAGTGATGTAAATGCAGCACTTCATTATTTAGCACGTCTTATTGAAGCTGGTGATTTACAAAGCATTGGTAGACGTCTTCTTATTATGGCATATGAAGATATCGGACTTGCTAGCCCACAAGCCGGACCGCGTACACTAGCAGCTATAGAATCAGCGGAACGAGTTGGATTCCCAGAGGCACGCATACCACTTGCAAATGCTGTTATCGAGCTTTGCTTATCACCAAAATCAAACTCAGCTTACAAAGCACTTGATACTGCATTACACGATTTACGTAACGGTCAAACAGGCGACATTCCAAGTCATTTAAAAGATAGTCATTACAAAGGCGCAGAATCACTTGGAAGAGGCATTGGATACTTGTATCCACACGACCATCCAAATGGATGGGTACAACAACAATACTTACCTGATAAAATAAAAAACAAACAATATTATAAACCGAAAACGACAGGGAAATTTGAGCAAGCACTTTCTACTGTATATGAAAGATTACAAAGTTCGAATAAAACGAAAAATAAAGGGTAACCTAAGCGAAAACGTCACCATTATGGAGGCTTCGCTTATGAAAACACGTCAAGATGCATGGACAAAAGAAGACGATCTCCTTTTAGCAGAAACTGTTTTACGACATATTCGCAGCGGTAGCACACAAATAAAAGCATTCGATGAAGTCGGCGATACATTGAACCGCACTTCCGCAGCTTGCGGATTTAGATGGAATGCTGAAGTAAGACCGAATTACGAAGATGCGGTGCAACTTGCAAAAAAACAACGTAAAGAATTAAAACGCTCTGAAGCTAAAATAGAAAAAGAGCATTTCACGCAAACGAAACAACTCGTAATTGATGCCGAGTTTTCAGAAGATATTATACCAAACAAACAGGACCTTACAATGCAACATGTCATCTCGTTTTTGCAAAACTTAGAGCATACCAACCCTTCACTCGCAAAGTTACAAACTGAAAATGAAGTATTACAAGCTCAGCTCACGACTTTGAAAAAAACGAATCATGAACTGGAAGCAAAATTAGCGGTACTCTCAAAAAAACAACAAGCAATCGAAGAAGATTATGCAATGCTTGTTAGAATTATGGACCGTGCTCGAAAACTCGTTTCAGTTGAAGAACAAGAAGAACAGATTGCTCCAATTTTCAAGACAGATCAAAATGGAAATTTAGATATTATTTATTCTGCAGAAAATTAAAACGGATGTCACCTAATAGAAAAAGCATATACCCTAGACGGATATATGCTTTCTTTTTATTCTTGCCCTACACGCTTCACTTCAACGTTTTTAATACGTTCACGTACAACGTGACTTGCCATAATTAGGCCTGCCACAGATGGTACGAATGCATTTGATGAAGGTGGTAATTTCGCTTTACGAATTTTTGCATTTTCGTCTGGTACGATTTCTTTACGTACTTCTTCACGAATTACGATTGGGTTTTCGTCAGAGAAGACAACTTTTACACCTTTTTTAATACCATCTTTACGAAGCTTCGTACGAATTACTTTCGCAATTGGATCTGTATGTGTTTTAGAGATGTCCGCAATACGGAAACGAGTTGGGTCCATTTTATTTGCTGCACCCATGCATGAGATAATTTTAATTTTTCGACGTAAGCACTGTTTAATTAAATGAATTTTGAACGTAATCGTATCAGATGCATCTACTACAAAATCCAATCCATGTTTGAAGAACTCTTCATATGTTTCATCAGTATAAAACATTTCTAGTCCAATTACTTCACACTCTGGATTAATGTCTGCGATACGCTCTTTCATTAATTCTACTTTTGAACGCCCTACAGTAGATACTAACGCGTGAATTTGACGGTTTACGTTTGTAATATCTACAACGTCTTTATCGACTAATACGAGACGTCCTACACCAGAACGTGCTAACGCCTCTGCCGAAAATGACCCTACGCCGCCAATTCCTAAAATACCGACTGTACTATTTTTTAATATTTCAAGTCCTTCTTTACCGAAGGCTAATTCATTACGTGAAAATTGATGTAACATTCAGCTCTACACTCCTATTACAAAAATGGTCTATCATGTATTCTAGCGTTTTTCCGACTATTTGTATAGAAAAAGTTATAGAATTCCTAAAAATACATATTTCGAGAATAAAAACATAGTGTAAACCGGACTTTTATTTCCCCCTAAATATACGGTTTAAAAAGGAGGATTTAGAGAACCGAGCATATCGAGGCACGCACGCTAGGAGGAGCGCAGTGTAGGAGTACTACTCGAGCACCGGACTAGCATACGTAACGATGAGATGCGACAGTTATCTAAACCGGACTTTTTAAACAACCTCTCAAAAAAAGTCTAGACGGCTATAGTATAACCATCTAGACTTTATTCTTACTTCTGTTCTTTTAAGCTTAATTTTAAGTTTAACTCTTCAAGCTGTGCTTCTGCTACTGGGCTTGGAGCTTCTGTTAATAAGCAGCTTGCGCTTGCTGTTTTCGGGAATGCAATTGTATCACGAAGGTTCGTACGGCCTGCAAGCAACATAACAAGACGGTCTAAACCTAATGCGATACCACCGTGTGGTGGAGTACCGTATTCGAATGCTTCTAATAAGAATCCGAATTGCTCTTGTGCTTCTTCTTGTGAGAATCCAAGTGCTTTGAACATTTTTTCTTGTACGTCACGCTCGTAAATACGAAGTGATCCACCGCCAAGCTCATAACCATTTAATACAAGGTCATATGCTTGTGCACGTGCTTTTTCTGGTGCCGTTTCTAATAACTCAACATCTTCACGGAATGGCATTGTGAATGGGTGGTGAGCTGCGAAGTAACGATCTGCATCTTCATCGTACTCAAGAAGTGGCCAATCCGTTACCCATAGGAAGTTAAATTTACTTTCGTCAATTAACTCAAGCTCTTTACCTAGACGTAAACGAAGTGCACCTAAGCTATCTGCAACAACACTCTTCTTATCTGCTACGAATAGTAATAAGTCGCCAGCAGTAGCTTCTAATGTAGCCATTAACGCGTTTGCTTCTTCTTCACCGAAGAATTTCGCAATCGGTCCTTTTAAGCCGTCCTCTTCCACTTTAAGCCAAGCTAGACCTTTTGCACCGTATACTTTTACGAATTCAGTTAATGCATCGATATCTTTACGAGAGTATTTGCTCGCAGCACCTTTTGCATTAATTGCTTTTACTTGTCCGCCGCTTTCTACAGCACTTGTAAATACTTTAAAACCACAACCTACTGCAAATTCAGATAAGTCTGTTAGTTCCATTTCAAAGCGTGTATCTGGCTTATCAGAACCGTAACGAGCCATTGCATCAGCATATTTCATACGAGGGAATGGTGCACTCACTTCTACACCTTTTGCATCCTTCATAACTTTCGTCATCATGCGCTCCATCATATCTAAAATTTCATCTTGTGTTAAGAATGAAGCTTCGATATCGATTTGCGTGAATTCTGGTTGACGGTCTGCACGTAAATCTTCGTCACGGAAACAACGTGCTACTTGATAGTAACGCTCAAATCCGCCGACCATAAGAAGCTGTTTAAATAATTGTGGAGACTGTGGTAACGCATAGAATTCACCATCATGTACACGACTTGGTACTAAATAGTCACGAGCTCCTTCTGGTGTACTCTTCGTTAAAATTGGTGTTTCCACTTCTAAGAACTCTTCTGTGTCTAAGAAGTTACGAATTGTTTTCGTTACGTCGTGACGCATTTTGAATGTGTTAAACATTGCAGGACGACGTAAGTCTAAATAACGATATTTTAAACGCACATCTTCTGATGCATCTGTATCATCAGCAATAATGATTGGCGTTGTTTTTGCTGCATTTAATACGTTTACTTTCGTTGCTTGTACTTCAATACGACCCGTTGCCATATTGTCATTAATTGCGCCTTCACCACGCTCAACAACTGTACCTTCTACGTGCAATACGTATTCACTACGAATAGTTTCTGCTATTTCTAACGCTTCTTTTGATGTTTCTGGGTTAAATACAACTTGCACGATACCTGTACGGTCACGTAAGTCGATAAAGATTAATCCACCTAAATCACGGCGTTTTTGTACCCAACCTTTTAATTGAACTGTTTGTCCAACTGCTTCTACTGTTACTTTTCCACATGCATGTGTTCTTTCAGCCACTGTAAGTTCCCCCTATATTAATTTCTCTGCTACGTATGAAGCAAATACATCTAATGCTACTTCTTCTTGTTCGCCTGTTGCCATATCTTTTAAGTTAATGATGCCTTTATCTAGCTCATCTTCCCCTAATACAGCTACAAATTTCGCCTTTAGACGATCTGCTGATTTAAATTGTGCTTTCATTTTACGGTCTAAATAATCTTTTTCAACTGATAATCCAGCTTTACGAAGATCAAACGCAATTTTCGCAGCATGGTCTTTCGCTTTTTCACCAAGCGCTACAACATAACAATCAATACTATGTTCAATTGGTAATTCTATGTTTTCAGCTTTTAGCGCCATAATTAAACGTTCGATACTCATCGCAAAACCGATACCTGGCATTTCTGGCCCACCGATTTCTTGTACAAGCCCGTTATAACGGCCACCGCCGCTTAATGTAGTGATAGCACCGAAACCTTCTGCCTCACTCATAATTTCAAAAACAGTGTGTTGGTAGTAGTCTAAACCACGTACTAAGTTCGGATCTTTTTCAAATGGAACATCCATCATCGTTAATAGTTCTTGAACTTTGTCGTAGTATACTGCTGAATCTTCGTTTAAGTATTCTGTAATAGATGGTGCTGTTCCCATTAATTCATGGTTACGGTCCTTCTTACAATCTAAAATACGAAGAGGATTCTTTTCTAAACGAGATTGGCAGTCAGAACAGAACTCACCGATACGTGGCTCGAAGTGTGCGATTAACGCATCACGGTGCGCTTGACGGCTCGCCGCATCACCTAAGCTGTTTAATACAACTTTAATATTTTTTAAGCCCATGCCGCGGTAAAACTCTACAGCAAGTGCAATTACTTCTGCATCAATCGCAGGATCGTTACTACCGATTGCTTCAATACCGAATTGTACGAATTGACGATAGCGACCTGCTTGTGGTCTTTCGTAACGGAACATTTGACCAATATAGTATAATTTCGTTGGTTGTGTTGCATCACCGAACATTTTGTTTTCAACGTAAGAACGTACAACAGGTGCAGTACCTTCTGGACGTAATGTTAAACTGCGCTCTCCACGATCTTGGAATGAGTACATTTCTTTTTGTACGATATCTGTCGTATCACCAACACCACGTAAAAATAGCTCAGTGTGTTCAAAAATTGGTGTACGAATTTCTTTATAGTTGTAACGACGGCAAATTTCGCGTGCTTGCCCTTCGATATACTGCCATAACTCAACGCTACCTGGAAGAATATCTTGCGTTCCGCGTGGGATTTGAATAGACATATTCAGTTCCTCCTCAAATTGTTTTAATCTTAATAAAAATAAAAAAACTCCCGCCTCTACTGTTTGAACAGTAGGGACGAGAGTATTATACCCGTGGTGCCACCCTAATTGAAGCACGTATGCTTCCACTTTTTTAATAACGCTTAAATGTGCGTTCATCCCTACTAAGCATATATGCCGTTCAAGTTGAAACCTCTAGAGTGTCATTCAATCAGTCATCATGCAGAAATGTTTTCAGCCTAAGACATTTCTTCTCTTTCCATGTGTGTCTCATTTACTCTTCTCTATCAACGGTTATATTCATATGTAAATATAAAATTACTATACGTTTGTTGAGTAGGATTGTCAAGTACTCTAAGAGCGTTCAATCTGCTTCTTTAGACGCTTTACATCTTGAAGAGAAATCCCAAACTCAGAAGCAAGTTCCATTGAAGTATTGTTTTGCTCTTTTGAAATAAAATCATGAAAATTTACGTTAAACAGTTGATTTGCACCATTTGTAACAGAATGCCCTTTTTCATTCATACGCATACGTATATCCCTCACATTCAATATAGATGTTTTACTTTTTATTGTTCCATATTGATGAAAGAGTTATACATAACTGAAACAGCTATTGATTCCAAATAAAGTAAAACTTTAATGAATAAGGGTTTTGTCCATCGCCACTCATTATTAACCCTCACTAATCAGGCTTCGACGGGCAGTGGATCTCCCACAAATAGCGAGATAAATGAACAAAACATACAACAATGTATAAAAAAGAGGGGATTATGTAATCTCCTCTTTTTTAAGCAACACTATTTACTATCCACAATTAAGGTCACCGGACCATCATTGATTAAAGAAACATCCATCATTGCTCCGAACTTCCCTGTTTCTACATGCAATCCTTGCTTACGAACTTCCTCATTAAAGAAATCATATAAACGCTCTGCATAATCAGGTTTGGCAGCATCCATAAAGTTGGGACGTCTTCCCTTGCGGCAATCTCCGTATAATGTGAATTGCGAAATTGATAGAACTTGTCCTTCTACATCAAGTACAGAATGGTTCATCTTTCCACTCTCATCTTCAAAAATACGTAAGTTCGCAATTTTTTCTGCAATGTAAGTTGCATCTTTTTCTGTATCTTCATGCGTAATGCCAACTAGTAATGTTAAACCGAACGGAATTTGTCCTACGATCTCACCGTCTACTGTGACAGACGCTTCTTTTGATCGTTGTAAAACAACTCTCATCTTTTCTACACTCCCTATTAATGCATCATGCGTCGTACTGCATAAATTTCTGGAACACGTTTAATGCGTTCTACTACTTTTTTCAAGTGCTGTAAGTTACGAATAGAGATTGACATATTAATTGTCGCCATCTTATTACGGTCACTTCTACCAGAAACTGCCGAAATATACGTTTTCGTCTCTGTAACAGCTTGTAATACTTCATTTAATAAGCCACGGCGATCGTAACCTGAAATTTCAATATCAACGTTATACTCAATTTCTTTTTCAGGACTACCTTCCCACTCTACTTCCAATAAACGTTCTATAGCTTCTTCTGTATGAACATTTACACAATCACGGCGGTGAATCGATACACCTCGGCCTTTCGTAATATAACCAACGATATCATCACCTGGTACTGGGTTACAGCATTTTGATAAACGAATTAATAAATTATCCGCACCACTTACTTTAACGCCAGAATCCCATTTTCGAATTTTCATCGGTTTACGAACTTCTTTAACTTCAACGATTTCTTCTTCTTCACGTTGCTTACGGAATTTGTCCGTTAGTCGCGTAACAATTTGCGACGCTGTAATCCCGCTATATCCAACTGCTGCAAACATATCTTCTTCATTTGCAAAGTTGAATTTTTCAGCAACACGTTTTAAATTGTCAGGAGCTAACACTTCTTTCATCTCATACTCTAGGCTACGCACTTCTTTCTCAACAAGTTCACGGCCTTTTTCAATATTTTCATCTCTACGTTGCTTCTTAAAGAATTGACGTATTTTGTTTTTTGCATGAGATGTTTGAGCAAGTTTCACCCAGTCTTGACTTGGCCCATACGAATGTTTCGATGTTAAAATTTCAATGATGTCACCAGTTTTTAATTTATAATCAAGCGTCACCATTTTCCCGTTTACTTTTGCACCAATTGTTTTATTTCCAATCTCTGAATGTACGCGATACGAAAAGTCAATCGGAACAGATCCAAGTGGCAATTCCATTACGTCGCCTTTCGGTGTAAAGACGAATACCATGTCAGAGAATAAATCAATTTTTAATGACTCCATAAACTCTTCTGCATTAGAAGCTTCATTTTGCCATTCTAATATTTGACGGAACCATGTAAGTTTCTTCTCTAATGTACCTGTTGTTTCTGCTGTTTTTCCTTCTTTATACGCCCAGTGCGCCGCGATCCCGAATTCTGCAATCTCATGCATTTCTTTCGTACGAATTTGCACTTCAAGCGGATCACCTTTCGGCCCAATTACAGTCGTATGAAGAGATTGATATAGATTTGCTTTCGGCATCGCAATATAATCTTTAAAACGACCTGGCATCGGCTTCCAGCACGTATGAATAATTCCAAGTACTGCATAACAATCTTTAATACTATTTACAACGACACGTACAGCTAATAAATCGTAAATTTCATTGAACTGTTTATTTTGCAGTGCCATTTTACGATAAATACTGTAAATATGCTTTGGTCTTCCAGAAATCTCAGGTTGAATTGCAACTTCTTTTAATTTCTCACGAATACCAGTCATTACTTCGTCTAAATATTCTTCACGCTCTGCACGTTTACGCTTCATTAAATTTACAATACGATAGTACTGCTGTGGATTTAAATAGCGAAGTGACGTATCCTCTAGCTCCCATTTAATAGTACTAATTCCGAGTCTATGTGCTAAAGGTGCAAAGATTTCTAACGTTTCATTTGCAATGCGTCGCTGCTTCTCTTGAGGCAAATGTTTCAATGTACGCATGTTATGAAGACGATCAGCTAGTTTAATTAAAATAACTCGAATATCTTGAGCCATTGCGATAAACATTTTGCGATGGTTTTCTGCTTGTTGTTGCTCATGAGATTTATATTTAATCTTTCCGAGCTTTGTTACACCATCGACAAGCATAGCAATTTCTTTATTAAATTCCCGTTCAATATCTTCTAATGTAATTTCTGTATCTTCCACTACATCATGTAAGAAACCTGCTGATACTGTAGCTGGATCCATGTGTAAATCAACTAAAATACCTGCAACTTGAATTGGATGAATAATGTACGGTTCACCCGATTTTCTGTATTGTTCGCTATGCGCATCACGTGCATATTCATAGGCACGTGCCACTAGCTCAATATCTTCATCTGCTAAATATTGACTTGCTTTCTCGAGTACCTGTTCAGCTGTTAGTACCTGCTCATTTGCCATCGAATCACCTTTTATTGAAAATTGACTTTATCTTAATTAAGTAGAATAAATTATATTCTATCATTATAACCTAATGATTGTGAATTGTGAAAAGGAAAAGATTTTACTGACATTTCACCTTATTTTTTTGTGCAATTATACAAAAGTACCCGCTCCTCTCCAAGAGATTCACGGGTACTTCTTATCACCGTAGTTTTACCTATATAGTGATTAGTATTTTTCTAATACTAATACATCGTAACCATCTAACATTTTACGACCATCTAAGTAAGTAAGCTCTACTAAGAATGCAATTCCTGCTACAACTCCGCCAAGTTCTTCAACTAGCTTAATTGTCGCTTCAATTGTTCCACCTGTAGCTAATAGATCATCTGTAATTAATACGCGTTGACCTGGCTTAATTGCATCTTTATGGATTGTTAAAACATCTTTACCATATTCTTTACCGTAGTCAACTGTAATTACTTCACGTGGTAATTTTCCTAATTTACGAACTGGTGCAAAACCTACTTCTAACGCATAAGAAACTGGGCAACCGATAATAAAGCCACGTGCTTCTGGCCCTACTACAACGTCAATGTCTCTTTTCTTTGCATACTCAACGATTGCATCTGTTGCTGCTTTGTATGCTTTACCGTCGTTCATTAACGGTGTAATGTCTTTAAATACAATACCTTCTTTTGGATAATCCGGTACAATTGCGATATGTTGCTTGAAATCCATATTTCTGAATCCTCCTCAGATCTAAAAGGTTTGTAAATACAAATCCTTTACCCTAACTGTTCTACTTCTTTATGATTACGAATCGTTTCAAACCATGTATATAGTTGCTGATATGTGCTATAAACCAATTCTTTTTCTAATTGTAAGTGGTTCATTTTCTCACGATATGTGTTCGATTCAATTAAATCACGCTTTTGTTTTTTGTCTGCCATAAAAATGACGCCATCTTTTATTGTAACAAATTCTAACTCAAAAAACACCTGTGTCATGAAATTTACTGTATCTTTTGACCAACCTTTATGTCGACATAGTTGTTCTCCATATTGTCTTAAAGAAAATGGTGCTTTTTGGCTCAAGAACGAATAGTACCATTTAAAATGTTCCCTCGTTGGAACAGTACTAAATAAATGATTATTCTCTTGATAAAATAGCGTATAAATTCGCGACGGGAACCCAACTTTAAATAAATCTCTTAATTCATCTGTTCCTTTTGGCAAATCAAGTAACACGATGTATTGATCGTCTAAATGAGTCACTTCTGATGCATGCATCATATGCTCTTTAAAGTCTTCTAAAGAAAATTTATTCAATACCTCTTCAGAAAAATACACCATCGTTATTTTTTCTTTCGGAAGTTCTGCTACATTCGCTTCTATGTTACGCATACTACGCCAATCAAATAATTGCCACGCCTCTACAGCAATATCTTGTACCATTAATTGCGGCTTCTTAAAATTATTCCATTCATTGATAGATGCTTCTCCTATTACAGATACCTTTGCAACTGGAGAAATTTCTTTCGCATACGCACCAAATCCAAATCCGATTGTATCCAGTGTCGCTTGTCCATCGCGAAGAGCCATTTTCAAATGAGAGCCATCTGATCCGATTGCACGAATACTTTCTAACTCTGCATCCTTCACTGCAATACGCGGTTTTGGATTCCCAACACCAAATGGCGCTAACTTTTGCATGTCTTCAATTGCTGCCAGTGTTACATCCTCCACTTTACAAAAGACATCAACAGCTGTAATTGGAATAAAATCTTCTTCTGTTAAAATTACCTCTGCTTGTTCATTTAAGCGGCGGCGCAATTCATCTACATCATTCATATGTAGCGTCATTCCCGCTGCCATCGGATGTCCTCCGAAGTGTGGCAATAACTCTCTACAATCTGACAAGTTTGCAAACAAATCAAATCCTGCAATACTACGTGCTGAACCTTTTGCCGTTTCTTTTACAGGATCAATGCATAATACAATCGTTGGACGATAAAAACGTTCAACTAATTTAGATGCGACAATTCCAATTACACCTGGATTCCAGCCTTCTTTTGCCAGTACTAGTACTTTATTGTCTTCTGGCGGGAAATTATGTTCCACTTCAGCGATAGCTTCTTCTGTAATTTGCTTTACAATATCTTTTCGCAGTTTGTTCAGCTCATCAATTTCTTCAGCTAGCTCTTTCGCTTCTTCTGGATCATCTGATAATAAAAGATGTACAGCCGGCGTAGCATCTTCTAAACGGCCAACTGCATTAATGCGCGGTGCGAGTGAGAATCCAATGCTCTCTTCTGTAATTTCACTTTGCGAAACGTTAGCAACTTTAAATAGCGCCTTTAGTCCGATATTTTTCGTCATGCGCATATGCTTTAAACCGCGCTTCACTAGCAATCTATTCTCGCCATGAAGTGACACTAAATCGGCTACTGTACCAATTACTGCAATTTCTAATAAATGTTCTGGTACACGACCTAGTAGTGCATGTGCAACTTTAAATGCAACACCTACACCAGCTAAATAGTGAAACGGATATACACCGCCATCTAATTTAGGATGAATAATCGCAAGTGCTTCTGGCAATTCTGGTGGTGGCTCATGGTGATCTGTAATAATAAGATCTATTCCAAGCTCCTTCGCTACCTTCGCTTCATGTACTGCTGCAATACCAGTATCGACAGTAATAATTAGTGAGAATCCTGCGCTATGCGCCCAACGAAATGCTTCTTCGTTTGGTCCATAACCTTCTGTGAAACGGTTTGGGATATAAAATTCTACATTTGCACCTAATTCTTGCAAAGCAAGATATAACACAGTCGTACTACTTACTCCGTCCGCATCGTAGTCACCAAATATTAATATTTGCTCTCCATTTTGAATCGCCTTATTTACACGTTCTACCGTTCTATCCATTCCTTCTAATAAAAATGGATCATGAAATTCTTGATTTTCTGTATTTAAAAAATCTAAAATCTTATCTTCTGTATCTAGTCCTCTACCGAGGAATAACGAAACGACAAGTGGTGATAATTTTAATTTACTTGCTAATTCACTCACTCGCTCGTCATTATATTCTTTTTCTTTCCAACGCGTCTTCGGTTGTAACACGAAATCACCCCTTAACCTGTTCATTATACAAGACAGATTAAGGGGTGACAATATAATGCAAACTACGCTGCAATATCTATATACTAAAATGTTAATAATGTTTAATTTGGAGAATACGGATTTATATGTACAAACACATTTTGTACGTTATCTTGTTCCATAAGCGTTTCTTTCACATGCTTTCCAATGCGGTGCCCTTCTTCTACAGTAATGTATGGATCTACAGAAACTTTAATATCGACAATAACGTAATGACCATGCTCCCTTGCATATAAAGAACCGATTTTTTTCACACCATCTATTTGAAGTACTGCTTCTCTAAGCGGAACAACATCTTCCTCATGAAGAACATGATCAAGCGTTGCATGAATTGCTTCTGCCCCAATACTCCACGCCATTTTTGCAACAAGAAGTGAAACAAATAATCCTGCAATTGGATCGGCATATACAAGCCAATCTAACCCGAACTTACCACCAATAATCGCTGCACAAATACCGATTAAAGCTGCAATTGAAGAAAATACATCCGAACGATGTTCATATGCATTTGCAATAATTGCATCACTATTTACCCTCTTCCCTAATCGGAATTTATATTGAAACATTCCTTCTTTCACGATAATTGAAAGAACAACAGCTAAAATCGTAATTCCCTTCGGTGGTTCTAGTTCCTGCGAAAAAGCTTTTATAGACGAAATCGCTATCTCGATTCCCACAATAAATAATAATACTGCAACAATAATTGCTGAAATCGATTCCGCTTTACCATGACCGTACGGATGATCTTCATCGGGCGGTTGCTTTGCTGCTCGCAATCCAAAAAGTACAGCGAGCGAACCAATTACATCTGATGCAGAATGTACGGCATCCGCTAATAGTGCTTTACTGTTCCCAATATAACCAATTACCGCCTTTACAATCGCTAATATAATATTACCAACGATCCCGACAATAGCACCAAACTCGGCCTGTTTAAAACGTTCATCTTTTTCCATAATTAAAATCCCTTCTTTTCTTAACCTATCTTTTTATTGTAGCAAAAATAGCGATAACATCACCACCTTCTTCCATCTTACTTCTGTTAAAAAGTTGCTATCTTATTGTATCCACAAACGAAAAAAGAGATGCCTCATAAAGAGACATCATCTTTTTTATACTTGCGGTTCAGATTCTACTTTCTCAACCTTTTTCTTGTTTTTACCCTTTTTCAAACGACGGTTTTCAAGCATTAACCAAATTTGAGAAGCAACGAAAACAGAAGAGTACGTACCTACAACTAATCCAACAAGTAACGCAAACGAGAAGTTACGTAATGACTCACTACCGAAGATAAGTAACGTAATTACCGGGAATAACACTGTTAATACGGTGTTAATTGAACGACCAAGCGTTTGGCGGATACTTGCATTTACGATTTCTTCTAGGTCTTTTATATCGCGAACTCGTTTTTTCTGTTTGTATAATTCACGGTTTCTATCAAATGTAACAATCGAGTCATTAATAGAATAACCGATGATTGTTAATACCGCAGCGATAAACGTTAAGTCTACCTCTAACTGGAAAATACTAAATATAACAATCATAACGAACGCATCATGTAATAATGCAAGCACTGCAGATAATGCGTACGTAAATCGGAATCGAATACTTACGTATAAAATGATAACCGCAGAAGCAATTAATACTGCGATAAATGCATTTCGTGCAATCTCTTTACCGATTGTCGGTGAAACTGTACTTACGTTTGGATCTGTACCGTATTTATCATGGAAGAATGTTTTTGTTTTCGCAATTTCATCTTTTGATAGAACACCTAAAGTACGAACGGCGAAACCTTTATTGTCATCTCCAGTAGGTACAATATTTTCTTCCTTCACATCAATGTTCAATTCTTTAAAATCTTTATGAACATCTGATACAGTAACTGATTGTTTTGATTGCAAGTCGATACGTGTACCACTCGCAAAATCAATACCAAGATTCAATTTGAAAATTGGTAAAATAATTGCACCTGCAATTACAACTACAATCGAGAAAACAAGGAATTTATGACCGATATTTACGAAGTTAATACGATCAAATCTTGTCGGTGGATGTACTACACCTTTTGTTAATGGAATAATATCCTTTTGTTTCACACCAAAGTATGCTGGTTTTTTATCGAAGTAACGGCTCTTTACAAGTAATCCTAGTAAGAAACGAGTACCGAATACGTTCGTAACGAAACCAACTAAAATACTTACGATTAAACTTGTTGCGAATCCTTTTACAGAGCTATTACCATAAACAAATAACACACCAGCTGCTGCAAGAGTCGTAATGTTCGCATCTAAAATTGTTGCTAATGAACGATGGTTACCCGCACGAAATGCTGACATCATTGACTTACCAATTTTCAGCTCTTCTTTCAGTCTCTCGTACGTAATAATATTCGCATCAACTGCGATACCTACCCCGAGCACTAACGCCGCAATACCTGGCAACGTAAGCACTGCATGCATCCAGTTAAAGACAAGTAATGTAACAAAAATGTATAAACCTAACATAATAACCGCTACAATTCCTGGTAAACGGTAGAATACAAGCATAAATAAGAAAATAAGAGCGATACCGATCGCACTAGCGAAAATTGTTTGTTCTAACGCTTGTTGTCCAAATTTCGCTCCAACTGATGTTGAATACATTTCTTTTAAATCAACAGGAAGTGCGCCTGCATTTAATAAAGATGAAAGTTGTTTCGCACTTTCAACTGTGAAGTTTCCACCTACGATAGATACTTCAGCTTGATTAAACACTTGGCTTACTGTTGCTGCTGATAAGAACTTCGGATTCGGTTTTGCAGATTCTGCTTTGTATGAATCTTTTCCTTCTTCAAAATCAAGCCAAATTACCATTAAATTCGTTGGTGGTGGCATTTTTGAAATTTTTTCAGTTACTTCACGGAATTTATCAGCGCTTTTTAGTGTAAGACCTACGCTCGCACGGCCTTGCTCATCAAATGTTTGCTTCGCTCCGCCGCCTTTTAAATCCGTTCCGTCCATAAGAAGGTTGTCATCTACATCACGGAATGTTAATTTCGCTTGTGTTGATAACATTTCACGTGCTTTTTGCTGATCTTGTACACCAGCAAGCTGTACGCGAATTCGATCTTGCCCTTCGATTTGAATGTTCGGCTCACTTACACCTAGAACATTGACACGATTTTCAAGAGCGCCTACTGTACTTACAAGTACGTCTCGATCGATTTTATCACCTTTTTTGGCTGGTTTTACTTCATATAGAATTTCAAAACCACCGCGAAGGTCTAGTCCTAGACTAATTCCTTTTGCTATGTCTTTTCCTGCCGCACCAATTACTCCACCGATTAATAAAACGATGAGGAAAAAGGCGGCAATTCTCGTACCACGCTTTGCCATATGTACCCTCTTTCTGCTACTAACACTTTAAATAAATCTCTTACGATTTACTTTTACACGTGTGCATACGCCTAGTTAGTAGACTTCCTTTCTATAATTTTGCTAGTTCATCACTAGCTGTGTCGGTAAGTTTTTCACAATACCTACACTTTCATTATTTATTTTTTCTCTTCACTACCCCCTTTATATATAATCTTAGACATAATTATTTCCTCATTATCAATACCTATCATTATACTGCAAAAGGAAGAACAAACCAATTGCAGTCGGTTATTTATTTTCATATTCATCAAATGACCAAAGTGGTGCTTGATATGCTTCAACAGTTAAATAATTCATATATTCATTAGTACTTACTCTTAATACATCATTTACTAATTCATATAATCTAACATCACCGTTTATTTTTTTCCACTTCTTCACTTTAAGAAACTTCCAAATATCATCATCTGTTACTCGGTCATAACCGAACATGTGAAACTCTTCTACTTTGCTTTCTAAAACGACTTGTAACTGTCCGCGGTATGATTCTACCAAAGCCTCTTTTTCTAACATACATAAACATCTCCTTCTTATTTCAGCACGAAAAGTCGCTTTTAATCCCGCTCTAATGGACAGCAATAACTACTTTCAAGAGCACTCTCATACTTCACTCTCTTAAATGCTTGTCATTCTTGTCTCATACGTGCATATAAATTATTGTAAATCATTCCACTGATTTTGAGAAGGTAGGAGAAGACCATGACGAGACAAAGCTTTTTAAAAGGCGCATTTATTTTAATGATAGCCGGCTTTATTACCAAAATCCTTGGATTTATTAACCGGATTGTAATGGCACGTATTTTAGGGGAAGAAGGTGTTGGCCTTTATATGATGGCCGTTCCTACATTCATTCTAGCAATTACATTAACACAAATCGGCCTTCCTGTCGCAATCGCAAAATTTGTAGCAGAAGCGGAAGCTGTGAACGATAAACAAAGAGTTAAAAAAATATTAACAGTATCATTAGCTGTTACATCCGTTATTAGTATCATTTTAACAATCGGAATTATGCTCCTCACACCTATTTTAGCAAAAACATTATTAACTGATGAACGAACGTACTATCCATTAATGGCCATTTTACCTGTCGTTCCTGTTATTGCTGTTTCTTCTGTTTTACGCGGTTATTTCCAAGGGAAACAAAATATGAAACCTAGCTCTTATGCTCAAGTTATAGAACAAGTTGTCCGCATTACAATTATCGCTATATGCATTCAGTTATTTTTACCTTACGGTGTAGAATATGCTGCAGCTGGCGCTATGTTATCAGCCGTTCTCGGTGAAGTTGCATCGTTATTATTTTTACTCACTTTATTCCAGCGCGAAAAACATTTATCTATACGCTCTGGATTTTTCACTACTGTAAAGGAGAGCAAGGGTACATTTTATTCTCTTATGGATATTGCCCTTCCAACTACAGGAAGTCGTTTAATCGGTTCCGTTTCATATTTTTTTGAACCTATCGTTGTTATGCAAAGCTTAGCGATTGCCGGAGTTGCTGCCTCTGTCGCAACCCAGCAATACGGTATATTAAACGGTTATGCATTCCCACTTCTATCACTGCCAGCCTTTATTACATACGCTCTTTCTACAGCACTCGTTCCATCTATTAGTGAAGCAATGGCTAAAAGACAGCATAAATTAGTGGAACACCGCCTCCAACAAGCTCTTCGGATCTCATTAATTACTGGTGGGTGGTCAGTCGTTATATTATACGTATTCGCTTCTCCTATTTTAACTCTTATGTATGGATCGGATAGTGCAACAGCATTTATCCAGCTTCTTGCACCTTGCTTTTTATTTCATTACTTTCAAAGTCCACTTACCTCTGTTTTACAAGCTTTAAACTTAGCAAGAGCTGCAATGATGAATACATTTATTGGCGCCATCGTGAAATTAATCGTTATTTTTGTACTAGCTTCAAGGCCAGATTTTCAAATGATGGGGGTTGCCCTTGCAATTGCAGCAAATATAGTGACGGTAACATTCCTTCATTACGCTACTGTTTTAAAGAAAATTACATTTACCATTTACGCAAAAGACTACATTTTTGGCGGACTTGCTATCAGTATTGCAGGCGCTTTCGGTTTTTACCTTCATAAATATATAATTTTCTCTCATTCACTCGGCGTACAAACATTATGGGAAATCACTTTAACAACAATCGTTTATATCATCCTCCTCTTCACTTTCAAAATCATTCGAAAAGAAGAGTTAAGTCGACTTCCAATCATTCGAAAACTTTCATTTTTGAAGTAAACGGGCTTACTATTTCATATAGTAAGCCTCTAGTTTTCTTTCAAATCAACAAAAAATTGTCCGTTTTGAAAGCTGCAGTATAAAATTTGTGTGATATCGTTATAACCTAAGTTTTTTAATTTTCCAATGAGCCATTCGTCTGTATGTTCAATCATTTGTAAATGATTCAATTGAATTTCTCCATCAATAATAAGAGGAAGAGTAAACTGCAATGTATCCTGTTTACCTTTTTGTTTTTGAAAGACAGATAACTTCCCAGATGGTTCTAAAATAGCGTATTCTACATCTCGGATATCTCCAACTCCTTGCTCCCTTAATTGCATCAATAAATCATCTATATTATAACGCTGCTTTCTCATCTTCTTTTCATCAATTTTCCCCGCATTTACAAGAATAGCCGGCTCACCTTCTATTAAATGCCGAAATCGTTGAAACTTTAATGAAATGACTGACAAAATAATCTGTATACACATAAGAAAAGTCATCGGAACTAATTGGTGCCAAAGTGATTTATCGGTATTTTCAATTGCGACTACAGCCATTTCCCCAAGCATAATGAATACGACTAAATCTAATACACTTAACTCTCCAATTTCACGTTTACCCATAAGACGAAAAATAATTAATATGATGATATACAAAAGCATCGTCCGGCCAATGATTGATACCCATTCCATTTCTACATCTCCTTTTTACGTATAGACTCCCCTATAAAAAATAAACTAGTCTAACTTGGGCAAAAAGAAAATATGCTTGTATTAAAAAGGGGGAATGTATAAATGGATGGAACGAAAAAATTATCAACCGCAATCGGCTTTGGTATCATTACCTTATTAATTTTCGCATCAATTATTAGCATGGTTATGGCTCTTTTATTAAAGTTTACAGATATGACTGAAGAGACATTAGCCGTTACTATTTTTATACTAGCTCTTTTATCTATGCTTATATCCGGATTTACTGCCGGCAAAAAAGCACAAGGGAAAGGTTGGCTAGTAGGTTTCACAACAGGCCTTACATTCGCTATACTTGTTTTTCTAGTTAACTATTTAGGCTTCTCTCAAACTTTATCGAACTCCCAGTTACTTTATCAATTAGCATTAATGGGCGCGAGTACACTCGGTGGTATTTTCGGGGTAAATATGTCAAAACAAAACAACTAAAAAAGGCCCTGCACATTTCATGCAGGGCCTTTCTCATTAGTTTTTCACAACTTCACGGATCGCATTACGATCGAAAGTTAAGTGTGAACCACCAGATTTAATAACGATTTTCGTCTCATCTACTGATTCGATTGTACCGTGTAAACCACCGATTGTTACGATAGCATCACCTTTTGCTAACTCATTTTGCATTTGAGCAACTGCTTTTTGACGCTTTTGTTGCGGGCGAATTAATAAGAAATAAAAAATCGCAAACATCGCAACGATCATAACGATATTCATCATACCTGGATTCATCTTTTGTTCCTCCTTTTAAATTATGTATTAGAAGTTTTTAGCATTCGGTTTATTAAAGCCATACTGTTCAAAGAATTCTTCGCGGAAATCGCCAAGACGGTCTTCACGAATAGCTTGTCTCACCTGCTCCATTAAGTTTAACAGAAAATGAAGGTTGTGATAAGACGTTAAACGAATTCCAAACGTTTCATCACATTTCATTAAGTGACGAATGTACGCACGAGAGTAATTTTTACATGTATAGCAATCACAGTTTGGATCAAGTGGACCGAAGTCTCTTGCGAATTTTGCATTTTTTACAACTAGACGACCTTCACTTGTCATACATGTACCATTTCGAGCGATACGAGTTGGAAGTACGCAGTCAAACATATCAACTCCGCGAATTGCACCATCAATTAATGAGTCAGGAGAACCCACTCCCATTAAGTAACGTGGCTTATTATCTGGAAGAAGTGGTGTTGTAAACTCAAGTACACGGTTCATAATATCTTTCGGTTCCCCAACAGATAAACCACCTATAGCATAACCAGGGAAGTCCATTGAAACAAGGTCTTTCGCACTTTGACGACGAAGCTCTTCGAACTCTCCACCCTGTACGATACCGAATAAACCTTGATCTTGTGGACGTTCATGTGCTTTTAAGCAACGTTCTGCCCAGCGGCTTGTACGTTCTACAGATTTCTTCATATATTCAAAAGTAGCTGGGAATGGTGGACACTCATCAAATGCCATCATAATATCTGAACCTAATGCATTTTGAATTTCCATCGCTTTTTCTGGTGATAAGAATAATTTATCTCCATTTAAGTGATTACGGAAGTGAACGCCTTCCTCTTCAATGCGACGGAAGTCACTTAAACTAAATACTTGGAAACCACCAGAATCAGTTAAAATCGCACGGTCCCAGTTCATAAATTTATGCAAACCACCTGCTTCACGAACAATTTCGTGACCTGGACGTAGCCATAAATGATATGTATTACTTAAAATAATACCAGAATCCATTGCTTTTAATTCTTCTGGTGACATTGTCTTAACTGTTGCAAGTGTACCAACTGGCATAAATGTTGGTGTATCAAATGAACCGTGCGGCGTATGTACACGTCCTAAACGGGCACCCGTTTGTTTACAAGTTTTAATAAATTCATAACGAATTGCTGTCATAATTTACTCCTTTTATTTGTTTCCCATTTTAGCGTGAGATGCAACGAACATTGCATCACCGAAGCTAAAGAAACGATATTTTTCTTTTACTGCTTCATTATAAGCATGAAGTACATTATCCCTATTTGCAAATGCACTTACAAGCATAATTAATGTTGATTTCGGTAAATGGAAGTTTGTAATTAAACCATCAATTGCTTTAAATTCATAACCTGGGTACATAAAAATATCTGTCCAGCCAGAAGCAGCACAAAGCTTGCCGTCATGATCTGTCGCAATTGTTTCTAACGTACGAGTTGATGTCGTACCTACAGTAATAATACGTCCACCATTCTCTTTTACACGGTTTAATAATGCCGCTGTCTCTTCAGACATATGGTAATATTCTGCGTGCATATGGTGTTCTTCAATCGTATCGGCAGAAACTGGTCTAAATGTTCCAAGTCCTACATGTAGGGTAATGAACGCTAATTGAACACCTTTTTGTTTTAACTTCTCAAGTAACTCTTCTGTAAAGTGAAGTCCTGCAGTCGGTGCTGCTGCTGAGCCAATTTCTTTCGCATATACCGTTTGATAGCGATCGCGATCTTCTAGCGTCTCTTTAATATATGGAGGAAGTGGCATTTCCCCAAGTTCATCTAAAATTTCATAGAAGATGCCGTCATATGAAAATTCAAGATGACGTCCACCTTGATCTGCAGTTCCTGTGCAAGTTGCTTTTAATTTCCCTTCGCCAAAAGAGATAACAGTTCCTTCTTTTACACGTTTCGCTGGCTTAACAAGTGTTTCCCACTTATCGCCCTCTTCTTGCTTTAGAAGAAGTACTTCAATGTGTGCGCCTGTATCTTCTTTCACACCGTGCAAACGAGCAGGCATTACTTTTGTTTCATTTAAAACTAAGCAATCTCCCTCATGTAAGTAAGAAAGAATGTCCGTAAAATGTTTATGCTCAATATCACCTGTTTCACGGTCTAACACCATTAATCTTGATGTTTCACGATCTTCTAATGGGACTTGTGCAATAAGTTCTTCTGGTAAATGAAAATCAAACAGATTTATATCCATAACTATATCCACCTATTTCTTATTTAAATCGATTTATTATATACATAATAAAAGATAATACAATACTTAACACAATACATGTGATGATAGGAAAATAAAAGGTAACGTTTCCTTTTTTCACAAAAATATCGCCTGGAAGTCTTCCTATGAACTTCCAAGCTAATCCAACAACGATAAGTAAGATACCTGCTGTAATAAGCAATTTTGGCATCTCCGTCATACTTTTGGTATCTCCATTCCGAAATGCTCATAAGCAAGTGGTGTTACAATTCGACCCCTTGGCGTTCGTTGTAAAAAGCCAATTTGTAGTAAATACGGCTCATATACATCTTCAATCGTATGGGATTCTTCTCCAATCGTTGCCGAAACTGTTTCTAATCCAACTGGACCACCACGGAATTTCTCAATAATACCAAGCAATAATTTATGATCAATATGATCTAGACCTAATTTATCTACTTGCAGTAGTTCTAACGCCATTTGTGTAATTTCCATTGTAACCGTTCCGTTACCACGAACTTGTGCGAAATCTCGTACACGTCGTAATAAACGATTCGCAATACGAGGTGTACCACGAGCACGTCTTGCAATTTCTAGTGCGGCTAACGAATCAATTTCAACTTCGAATACTTCTGCTGTACGTTCAACAATCTCAGAAAGCTGATCTACTGTGTAATACTCTAATCTTGAAAGTACACCGAAACGGTCACGAAGCGGCGCTGATAATGCCCCCGCACGGGTCGTTGCTCCAACTAATGTAAATGGCGGTAAATCTAAACGTACAGACCGTGCTGATGGCCCTTTTCCAATTACGATATCAAGGCAAAAATCTTCCATCGCAGGATATAACACTTCTTCAATTGACCTATGCAAACGATGAATTTCATCAATAAATAATACATCACCCGGCTGAAGTGCTGTTAATACAGCTGCTAAATCTCCCGGCCTTTCAATTGCTGGACCTGAAGTTGTTCTAACATTTACGCCCATTTCATTAGCAATAATATTGGCAAGCGTCGTTTTACCAAGTCCTGGTGGTCCATATAGAAGCACATGATCTAACGTTTCTTCACGCATTTTCGCTGCTTCAATAAATACCTCTAAATTATGTTTCGCTTTATCTTGGCCAATATACTGACGGAGCGTCTGTGGCCGTAATGAATATTCTAAATCCGAATCTTCATATGCAGATTCCCCTGAAAGGAGACGTTCGTCCATTATACTCACCTCTTACCATTTAGTAAAAGACTAAGTGCCTTTTTAATATACTGATCCGTCGTTAATGATTCTTTTAATAACTCTGGTACAACGCGAGAAACTTCTCGTTCTGCGTATCCAAGTGCGCGCAGAGCTTCCAGCGCCTCATCAAGCTCAGCTGATGAACCTTTCTTCTCATCAAAACGTTCTGTGTCTGAGAATAAATCAACAAATGCATCTGGCACGACATCAGCTAGTTTTCCTTTTAAATCTAAAATCATTTGGCGCGCTGTTTTCTTTCCAACGCCCGGGAACTTCACTAAAAACTTCTCATCTTCATGTTCAATCGCTTGAACGACCTGTCCTGTTTGACCAGAAGCTAAAATTGCAAGTGCACCTTTTGGTCCAATGCCAGACACACCTAACAATTTTGTAAATAATAAACGCTCTTCACGTGTTTTAAACCCGTAAAGTGCCATAATATCTTCTCTCACATAATGATATGTATAGACACGGATTTCTTGCTTACTTCTTTGAAATACATACGGATTTGGCGTGAAAATTTGATAACCAATTCCATTATGGTCAATTACGACATATTCCGGTCCTACATACTCCACGTAACCTGTAACATATTCAAACAAAATACGATCTCTCCCTCTTAAATCATGTATTCCATTTTAACATATTTAATGATAGAAAAGCGAGACTACCCCAACAAATGTTCTCCATTTGAAACTTCTGTTATTTTCCATTGACAGAAAGTATGAAGCACCTTAATATACAGAAGTCGATAATGATTATCAATACTAATTAAAGGGGTTACATCAGGATGAAACAGAAGCTATTTATTTTATTTACTATTATGCTAGTTGTTCTTTCTATCGTTGGCTGTTCTTCTCAAAAAGAAGAATCGAAAGCGAAAGAACAACCGAAAACAAAAGTTGTAAAACACGCTAAGGGGGAAGCTACAATTCCAGTAAATCCAAAGAGAATTGTTGACCTATCTGGATCAACAGAAGAATTATTACTTCTTGGACACAAACCTGTTGGTACAGCAAACACATATAAAGATAAAATCCAAAATCATTTAACAAAAAAATTAGACGGAGTAAAAGCAGTAGGGTGGTACTGGGCACCTAAAGTTGATCTAGAAGCTGTTACTGCATTAAAACCAGACTTAATTATTTTAAATAATCGTCAATTGAAGATCTATGATCAATTAGAAAAGGTTGCACCAACAGTTGTTTTAGAAACAAACTTAGAAGACTGGCGCGGTAAGTTTAAAGAAGTAGGTAAACTATTTGACGAAGAAAAGAAAGCAGACAAATGGATTGCAGACTACGATAAAAAAGCAGACTCTTTATCTAAAAAAATTAAAGAAAAAACAAAAGATGAGAACTTTATGTTCGTCGCAGTTACACCACAAAACTTCCGTGTATACGGTAGCTTCGGATACGGTGACATCATCTTTAATGACTTAAAACTTCCAGCAACAAAAGGTACAGATTTAAAACAAACGATGGCACAAGTATCGCTAGAAGGTCTTGTTGCATTCCAGCCTGACCAAATGTTTATTGTAAACTTTGGCGGCGAAGCTGATAAAGTTTACGAAGACTATAAAAACAGTGCCGTTTGGAAGGACAATAAAGCAGTTAAAAACAATCACGTATATGAAGTATCGAATGAAATCTTCAATACAAAAGCTTTCAATCCAATCGGAAAAGATATGTTAATCGATGAAATCGCAAAACAAATTTTAGATAAAAACAAGTAAGAAAAAAAGCAGCTCATACCACGCTTCTATTTCTCACGCTCATAACTCTCAAGCTTTTTCATATCAATTTGAAAGAAAGAATGGATCGCATTATCACTTTTCGGCACCCCTTTGAAAATTTGTAATATCCCTTCCTCTGAAACACCGAAATAACCGCTCGTCTTTAATAATGGAGAAATATCATCAACTTTCTTTTGTAATACGATTTGCACATCATCACGATCAACGAGCTGCCATTCTTTATATTGCTGTAAAAACTTTTCTAAGTCCGCTACTTTTTCTGTAAAGATTTCCTCACTTACTTCTCCATCAACATACATTCGCTCTAATAAAATTGTAACTTCAGGCTCTTTTTCTGTTACTTCTGGTACTGGCCCTTCCGCCTTCACATTCGTTTCATAAACGAAACAAAACATCATAACGAAAGCTTGCATCGCAATCAGTATCCATTTCATTTCCGTTCACCTCTTTTAGGCAAGATCAAACTTTCATTAGTAGTTTTTCCGGAAATGGAGGTTTTATCCATATAAATGACCATATTACATTTCTCTCGAAAATAAAAAAATGCAGATAAAGTTTTATCTTTATCTGCATTAGCATTTGTTTTTATATAAAATGAAAGACGCCTGCAAAGCAGGCGTCTTGATGCGTTTACGGCGAGAGACCAGGCGACCACATTCGCGTGTTTAGCACTTAAGCATATCTCTCGTCTTACGTAAATTAGCTCATCGCTTTGCTAATATAACATTAATAAAGTATAAGTGCAACATGTTTATAAAAATATTTTATTTCCTCTTTTACCCAAACGGAATTTATGTAAATTATAAATTGATAAATGCAATATATATGTTACAATTAATATAACAGCGAAATCATAATAAACAGGAGATGGATATTGTGAAAAAAATAAAGGATGAACGTCTCATTCTGAAAACATTAAAAAACGTACGTATTGCCTTTCTTTTTCAATCGCTTGGTATAATTGGCATTTTAAGCTATATCGGATTCACTGAAGGAATGGATCAAATTACGAAATCTCCATTATGGCTATTATTTATGCTTACAAGTATTTTACTTGCTTATTTACAGTTAAGTGTTTCAATCGATGTAGAAGAAGGTGAAAAGGAAATAAACTTAACTCCTTATTACAAGCTTGTCTTACGTTCTCTTATTGTTGGAATTATTATAGCTATTATTTATATCCTTTTCAGTCCAGAGAGACCTTTTTTCCAAGCTATTTTAACAGGTAGTATTTTCTTCATATGCTTTTTAATTTCTTATTCCATTAGTTATTTCATTAAAAAACGTCGTTTACAAGACAACGATGAATAAAGAGGAAGGGCTACCCCTTCCTCTTTTGTTTTGCTATCGCATAGTACCAGTTAAACCGTAACGAATGTCTCGGAACATATTCCCTATATCACGATTAAAATCGTTTGTAACTGTACCATTACGTAGGCGTGTACTCATTGCATCGACACGAGTAAACATGTCATTTCTTACAGAAACATATACATTTCTGTTTCCAACTTCATTTGCAACGGCTTGACGAACTTCGTTTGCAAGTGCCGTTTCATTCGATACTGGATTACGCGGTTTTACCGCAATCGCCACATCGTTTCCATATACAACTGTAGACACGCGGTCTACGTTATTCATACGCTTTACACGATTTGTTATTTTTTCTGCTGTTTTACCATCATTGTTAATGTATGAATTGTTCATTGTAATATTACGTGTTGGATGCGGGTTAGCAATTTGACCGTTGTAATTTACATCGCGGTAATAATTGTTATACCCTGTATCGTTACGACCATTTCTATATGTTACATAATCTGTATAACGATCGTTACGCGTTACATTATCACGGTACTGGTGTGTATCATTATAAGATGTACGCTCGTAATTGTAGTTACGTCCATCCATTGCATTGTTATCTTTTGGTGTACCACATGCAGCTAATGCACTGGTAACTAACAAAGAAGCAGCAATCACTTTTACTTTCGTATTCAATACAAAAACCCCCTCTGTTAGAATGAACTTCTCTTCTGAAAAGCTCCCTCTTATGATGAGTAACAGAGAAGGTTTTTACACTGTTAATATTTCACTGGGGATTTTCTAACATTTGATGTAAATCTTCCATTTTCAGAACGACTCTACATACAAAAAAGGCGGGAATAATCCCGCCTTTTTTAAACTTCCTCTTCGTCCTCTTCTTCTGAAACTGGCTCCCCAAATACATTTGGTGGATCTGGTTGATAATACATCGTTCCTGGCTGTGGCGCATATGCCGATTGAGTTGGTTGATAATATAAAGGATTCGCGTATTGTGGCCCTCCAGGTTGCGGACTATATAGCCTACTCTCTCCTCCGCATCCACAATCTTCCTCTCCTTGCACGAGCGGTGGCATATTATTATCCATTGGCATCATATTTGGATTTGGCATAGACGTATATTGCGGTCCAAACGGTGCTCCTTGCTGATATGGCATTTGATATGGATTTTGTTGTTGATAATACGGATTAGGCGGCATCATAGGCTGTTGGTATGGCATTTGATATGGCATCATATTCGGTGGTTGATTATTATCCATGATCGGCATCATATTTGGCATTTGATTGTTATCCATTATCGGCATCATATTTGGCATTTGATTATTATCCATGATCGGCATCATATTTGATTATTATCCATGATCGGCATCATATTTGGCATTTGATTATTATCCATTATCGGCATCATATTTGGCATTTGATTATTATCCATGATCGGCATCATATTTGGCATTTGGTTGTTATCCATTATCGGCATCATATTTGGCATTTGGTCGTTATCCATGATTGGCATCGTATTTGGTGGTTGATTATTATCCAACATTGGCATGATGTTTGGTATTGGGTTATTATCCATGATTGGCATCATATTTGGTGGTTGATTATTATCCAACATTGGCATGATATTTGGTGGCTGATTGTTATCCAACATTGGCATGATATTTGGTGGCTGATTGTTATCCAACATTGGCATGATATTTGGTGGCTGATTGTTATCCAACATTGGCATGATGTTTGGTACTTGAATATTTGGCGGTATTACTTGCGGAATGACTACATTCTCTTTCGATACATTTGGTGACACTATATTTCCTACATTTTCTTTCTTTACTTGTGGTGATACTATGTTTCCTACATTTTCTTTCTTTACTTGTGGTGATACTATGTTTCCTACATTTTCTTTCTTTACTTGTGGTGATACTATGTTTCCTATATTTTCTTTCTTTACTTGTGGTGATACTATATTTCCTACATTCTCTTTCTTTACTTGCGGTGATATTATATTTCCTATATTCTCTTTCTTCACTTGCGGTGATACTATATTTCCTACGTTCTCTTTCTTCACTTGTGGTGACACTATGTTATCTTTTTTCGTTTGCGGAGAAATGATGTTATTAGGTTTCATTTTAGTAATTTGAGGAGCAATTAACTCGCTTCCTTTTTTAATTACATCTGAAATTTTATATTCTTTTTTTGCTTTTATTGGTGGTTGCGGCGGCTGTGGTAATACATTTACCGAAAATTTTGTGTTTTCTTTTTCTGCTGGTTTTTGTTTTTCTATAACAGTTGGTTTTTGAATAACAGACGGTTTTTCAACTGGTTTTTCCATTTGAATTGGCTTTTCTTTTTGTACTTCTTTTTGCGGTTTCACTTGCATTTCCTTCTGTGGTTTTACCTGTACTTCTTTTTGTGGTTTCACTTGCATTTCCTTCTGCGGTTTTACCTGTACTTCTTTTTGTGGTTTTACTTGCACTTCTTTTTGTGTTTGTTGCATAGCAGGTTGCTGTGTAATTGGCGCTGATTGATACGTAACTTCTTCCTCATCCTCTATTCCAAGCGGAGTTGGCGTTGCTGCAAATTCTTTTTGCTGTACTTCTTTTACGTATTGTTTTGGAGGTGATGAACCTGCTCCAGCATGTTGTTTCACGTGAACGCTGTTTGATGGTACTTTAATTTTCATACCTGGCATGATTAAATCTGGATTACTAAGTTGTGTATTTGTATTTTTCAACGTATCAAAATCTACTCCGTACTTTTTCGCAATTTTCCAAAGGGTATCCCCTTTTTGCACGATATGAATTTTCAAATTTTCCCCCTCCTGTATAACTTATCTATAAGTAACAAATCTCATGAAGTAACCCTTTCTAAATAACGCTAACTTCTTTTCACTTGTATCACTTCTTCGATTTTCAATATCATTAGAAGTGGAATAAGCATAAGAAAATCGCAATGATTTCTTCAAAACAATGTATGCCCATTTTGTTCTCGTTATGATTATATGCATGAAAAAAAGCAACAGAAATACCGTTGCTTTACACACGCTCTAACATACGATTTAATGCAAGAACCGCTTCTTCAGTCACTTGTTTATCTACGCTAATAACGTTAATTTCTTCTCCTCTTTCTACCGTTTCAAGCACCCATAATAAGTGCGGCAGATCAATTCGGTTCATCGTTAAACACGGACACATAAATGGATTAAGTGAAACAATCTCTTTATCTGGATGTTGCTGAATAATTCGGTTCACTAAATTCATCTCTGTACCAATTGCCCATTTACTTCCAGGTAGCGCTGCTTCAATCATATCAATAATATATTTCGTTGATCCTGCGTAATCCGAAGCATCAACAACCTCATAACAACATTCTGGATGTACAATAATATTCATATCCGGATGATTCTTCCGTACATTCTCAATGTTTTTCACTGTAAAGTTTTGATGAACCGAACAATGCCCTTTCCATAAAATCACTTGAATTCCTTCTATATCTCCATCGTACTCTAATGAATCTGTATGTGGGTCCCATACTGCCATTTTATCTAATGGGATACCTAAATCGTATGCTGTATTTCTTCCTAAATGTTGATCCGGTAAAAAGACAAGACGCTCTTTTTGTGTAAACGCCCAAGACACCATTTGTTTTGCATTAGAAGAAGTTACTGTTGCTCCGCCATTACGACCACAAAACGCTTTAATTGCAGCTGTAGAGTTAACATATGTTAACGGAATCATCGTATCTCCAAATAATTTTGCGAGCTCTTTCCATGCCCTTTCTGTTTGTTCAATATCTGCCATATCTGCCATCGAACAACCTGCACGCATATCTGGCAAAATAACGATTTGATCATCTGTCGTTAACATATCTGCTGTTTCTGCCATAAAGTGTACACCGCAAAATACAATATATTTCGCTTCTTTATTGCTCGCTGCAACTTGTGCAAGCTGAAGTGAATCTCCTGCTGCATCAGAAAATTGTACCACTTCATCTTTTTGGTAATGATGTCCTGGAATAAATAGTGTTTTCCCCATTTTTGCTTTAATTTCACGAACACGCTTTTCCATTTCTTCTGTTGTCATCGTGTAATAACGCTCTGGTAACATCGTTTCAATCGGTTGCACTTTTTCTAAAATATTCATATTCCTTTCTCCCCCCTCTAAGCCACTTTCCTTACGCCTCAATATTGAAACTAATATCAAGTGCTTTCACTGAATGTGTTAACGCTCCAAGTGAAATATAATCGACCCCTGTTTTTCCATATTTCGATAAATCTTCAATTGTAATGCCTCCTGATGCTTCCGTAACGATGGCACTTGGTACAATCTTTGAAAACTCCCGGATCTCATCTGGCGTACGGTTATCAAACATAATAATATCTGCACCAGCAGCTACAGCCTCTCTCACTTGCTCCTCCGTTTCTGTTTCCACTTCTACTTTCACCATATGTCCTAATTTTTCTTTCACCGATGTAACAGCTTTCGTAATAGAACCAGCAAAAGCAATATGATTGTCTTTAATCATGACACCGTCATATAAACCGAAACGGTGATTAAATCCGCCTCCGCACACGACTGCATACTTATCAAACATGCGTAGCCCTGGCATCGTTTTTCGCGTATCGCAAATACGTGTATGGCCGCTATCTAAAGCAAGAACAGCTTTATGTGTCATCGTAGCTATCCCGCTCATACGCTGGATAACGTTTAATATAACGCGCTCTGCCGTCAATAACGAAGCAATTGGTCCTTGCGCAGTTGCTATTATTTCGCCCTTTTCTACAAAATCTCCATCTTTTTTATGAAGCTCCACTTCAATTCTTTCATCAATTAATTTAAATCCTTCTTCAATTACTAAACGCCCCGCAAAGACACCTGTATCCTTCACAAGAAACGTTCCTTTTGAAAGTAAATTGTCTGGAAAAATAAGCTGAGATGTTACATCTCTTTCTCCTATATCTTCTAGAAAAAATCGATTTAATGCTTCTTTCACTTTTATCGTGTTCATAGAGCCCCTCTTCCCTTCATCACACAAGTTGTAGTTTTCTTTTCACTCGAACGATCTCTTTTTTTACGCTATTTCTATCTGGATAGTCACTTCGATAATGGCCACCAATACTTTCTTCCCTTTGCAAAGCTGACACGACTATAAGCTCACAGGCTGTTAACATATTAATAAGCGTTATCTCTTCATTTGTAAGAACATCATGTTGTAATATCATATTTCGAACACCGTACTTACTAAGCCATCTCTTTGCATAAGATAAACTTTTCTCCGTTCGCACAATCCCAACATATTTCATCATGCATTCTTGTATTTCTTCTTTCGCCGGCAAATGATTCAGAACGATAAACTTCTTTTCCTTCCCAGCCACGTTGTTCCAGCTTTCTTTTGTCGCTTTCGTTAAAATATGTTGTCCTATTCTTTTTCCAAACACAAGACCTTCTAATAATGAATTACTTGCTAATCTATTTGCTCCATGAACACCATTACAAGCTACTTCACCAACCGCATATAAATTCGGAATGGACGTCTCCCCATCACAGTTCGTTTTCACGCCGCCCATATGAAAATGAGCACCGGGTACGACTGGAATGCGTTTTTCATTTATATCGACACCATTCTTTTCACACAATGATGATACAGTCGGAAAACGTCCTTCGAAATTTTGAATAGACTCGATATTTACATACACTTGTTCACCCGCCAAAAGCTGCTCATGAATCGCTCTTGCCACTACATCACGTGGTGCGAGATCGTGATCAGGGTGTATATTCATCATAAAACGCTGCCCTTTTCCATTCATAAGGACAGCTCCTTCACCACGGACAGCTTCAGAGACGAGGCCGCAGCATCGCCCGTTCGCGTATAACATTGTTGGATGAAACTGTACAAACTCTAAATCTACGAGCTCCCCGCCTGCGCGGTACACCATCGCAAGTCCATCACCCGTAATTGTCTTATCGTTAGAAGTAAAGGCGTATAAACCGCCAATCCCACCTGTTGCTAACACCGTATACTCTGCAACGTAACGCTTCAACTTCCCTTCACTAGTTCTTGTTAAAACTCCAACACATTTATCATTTTCTATAATAAAATCGAGCACCATTTCCTGTTCCACTACCGTAACGTGCGGAGCTACTTCTTGAATGAAATGCTCTAATAAATTCTTTCCTGTTGCATCGCCACCTGCATGTAAAATACGACGCTTTCGATGTGCGCCTTCTTTTCCAAGATGAGGACCCGTTTCATCTCCATCAAATTTCATTCCATTTTCAATGAGATTATTCATTTCTTTCGGTCCTTCCTCGACTAAATAACGGACCACATCTTCATTGTTATAATGACATCCTGCTACTAACGTATCTTCAAAATGATCATTTGGATTGTCATATGTAGCAACCGCTGCGGCAATTCCACCTTGCGCTAAATATGTATTATTATTACGATTTTTTTCCTTTGTGATAATAATCACATTCTTTTCGTGACAAATCTCTTTCGCAACACGAAGTGCCGCAACGCCACTTCCAATAATTAAGACATCTGCACTTGGCATAATTGTTGCCTCCTACTTTACACTTTTCAACTGTCTTGACACCTATATTTACATAGTTTTAAAATAATGACAAGAGTTTTTTTATAATTCTTATTTTCACTACCATTTAAAAAATACAAGAAATGTAACTCTTACTAGGGAGAGGAACTTACATGATGATATATCTTGACTATGCAGCTACTACACCTATGAGTGAAGAAGCATTACACACATATATGAAAGCAGCATCGCAATACTTCGGAAATGAACAAAGTTTACATGATATTGGAGGAACAGCCTCTTCTTTATTACAAGTTTGCCGTAAAACATTTGCTGAAATGATTGGTGGAAAGGAACAAGGGGCATTCTTCACAAGCGGTGGCTCGGAATCCAACTACCTTGCGATTCAATCCCTTCTCAATGCTCGAAATAAGAAGCACATTATTACGACACCTATGGAACACGCATCCATTCGAAATTATTTTCAATCCTTACAATCAGAAGGGTATACCATTACTGAAATACCTGTTGATGAAGACGGGCTAATTCATTTAGAAGATTTAGAAACAGCTATTACAGAAAATACTGTTCTAGCAAGCATACAGCATGGAAACTCTGAAATCGGAACCGTTCAAAACATCACAGAGATCGGGGCACTTTTAAAAAAATATAACGTTTTATTTCATTCAGATTGTGTACAAACATTTGGTAAACTTCCTATCAATGTTTTTGAGATGGGAATTGATAGTCTCTCTGTTTCAGCACATAAAATATACGGACCAAAGGGTGTTGGCGCTTGCTATATAAATCCCCAAGTTCGCTGGGCACAAATATTTCCGGGAACTTCTCATGAAAAAGGATTTCGCCCAGGTACGGTAAACGTTCCTGGCATCGCATCTTTTTTAACAGCTGCTGAGAATATATTAAAAAATCAACAAGAAGAGAGCTTACGTTTTAAAGAGTTACGATCCTACTTTTTAAGACATTTACAAGCGCTTCCTCTAGAAATTCAAGTAGAAGGTCATTCTACTTCTTGTTTACCACATATTGTTGGGGTTACAATAAAAGGAATAGAAGGTCAATATACAATGCTAGAATGTAATCGCCATGGTATTGCCATTTCCACTGGAAGTGCTTGCCAAGTCGGTAAACAAGAACCTTCGAAAACAATGCTTGCAATTGGAAAAACGTATGAAGAGGCAAAACAATATGTTCGCTTCTCTTTCGGACAACAAACAACGAAAGATCAAATTGATACTACTATTCATGCACTACACACAATTGGAAATCAATTTTATAGAGGTGTTAAATCATAATGAAACAAAATGAACAAAAAAAGATTTTAGGTGAAGAAAGACGACAACTTATCCTTCAGTGGCTTCTCGCTGCAAATGAACCGTTATCTGGGAATGAACTATCGAAAAAGACAAATGTAAGTAGACAAGTTATCGTGCAAGATATTTCCTTGCTTAAAGCACGAAACGAACCAATTATTGCGACTGCTCAAGGGTATTTATATTTAAAACCACAAGAGAAACAACAAGCTTTCGAACGCGTAATTGTATGCCAACATAAACCAGCGGAAGTACGTCAAGAACTTACAATGCTTGTTGACCACGGCGTTACGATTAAAGATGTAAAAGTTGAGCATCCTGTATACGGTGACTTAACAGCGTCCATCATGGTAAGCAATCGCTTTGATGTAGAGCAATATTTACAAAAAATTGAAAATACGAATGCTTCCTATCTTTCGCAACTAACAGATGGTATTCACTTACATACAATTGAGGCAGATTCAAAAGAAAAGTTAGATGCTGCTTGCGAGGCACTAGATAAAGCAGGATTTCTCGTTTATTAATTCATGTAAAGCACAGAGTTTTTATCATTCTCTGTGCTTTTTTAGTGATATAATATTGTAATCAATTGTAAAGGGGCTCAAACATGGGAATTGAACTCGTTCACTTTAGCATTGGCAAACCAAAACAAATGAAATATAGCGAAGATAAAGAAATGATTACTGGTATATGTAAAGAACTTGCAGAAGAAGCTTTTCTCTCAAAAGATGGATTTCGTGGTGATGATGTAGCGGATTTAAAACACCATGGGGGACCTGACCGCGCAGTTTGTGTGTACCCACACGAACATTACGCACTATGGGAAGAAGAATTTCAAACTACGCTTCCAGCTTCCACATTTGGCGAAAACATTACCGTAACAAATATGTTAGAGCGTGATGTTTGCATCGGAGATACATATCAACTAGGTGAAGCAATCATTCAAGTGACACAAGCGAGAGTACCTTGTAGCACAATTTCAAAACGCCTTGGTATTCCTGGCATACTGCCGCGCATTGTAGCAACTGGATTTACTGGCTACCTATGCCGTGTTCTTCAAGAAGGTAACGTACGTAAAGATTCAAAAATTACATTACTAGAACGTCAACCGAGCATTGTTTCTGTCTTGTTCTCTAACGAAATTTATTTTCATAATAGAAAAAATAAAGATGGCATCGAAAAGATTCTTGCCGTTCCAGAACTAGCCGATATTTGGCGTGGGCAGTTAGAGGATCGTCTTGCGAAGTTAAAATAAATAGAATCCCACCATTTATAGGTGGGATTCTATTTATCTATCACAAAATGTATTATCCGATGAAATTATACCAGCAATTAGAAGGGAAATGTCGACAGTTCATCCACCTCTCTTACAACCAATAAGAAGAATAACTCCCCAGCACAGTAACAGAAAAACCGAGCGCTTCAAGTTCCATCGTTACGCCTGGCAATAATACATCATCGTATGCTTTATCGACATCAATTAAGAAAAAGTAATTTCCTAGTCCTGTTTTCATCGGACGCGATTCGATTTTTGATAGATTTAATTTTCTCCATGCGAAAGCTGATAACACTTGATATAGTGCCCCTGCATAATCAGCAGGTAACGTTATCATAAGCGTCGTTTTCTCTCCGCGGTTTTCTCCGTTATTTGGGAGTATGGTTTTCTTTTTCTTATGGAGCACTAGGAAGCGTGTATGATTGTTTTTGTGCGTATGAATATCACGCCTTACAATTGTTAAACCGTATTTTTCTGCGGCCGCTTCATTTGCAATGGCAGCGATTTTTTCTTCAGGATGTTCTTTCACATATTGCGCAGCAGCACTTGTTGATGTCATATCTCGAACAGTTACTCCTTTTAATTCTTCATTTAAAAACTTGTGGCACTGTGCAATGGCATGCGGATGAGAATGCACCGCATATACTTCATCCCACACTTCTGCATACTGCGGATGTACAAGTAAATGCTGCTGAATTGGTACTGTAATTTCTCCTACAATGGAGAGCGGCTGCTCATGTACAAGATAATCAACCGTTATATTCACTGAACCTTCTATGGCATTTTCTAACGGTACAACTGCGAAGTCTACATTTCCATTTGCAGCTGCATCAATACAGTCTGGAATCGTGCGATACGGTACATGCTCTGCTTCCGGAAAAAAACGACTCACCGCCATATTTGTAAATGTTGCTTCCGGTCCTAAATATCCTACTCGAATCATCGTCTTTTCCCCTCTTTTTCGTTTTCTTACTGTTATACCATACTTTTTTATATTCTTCTATGTAAATTTCGAATATTTAAAAAAGACTAGCGTTTGCTAGTCTAAATGTTTCCTATATTCTCTTTGAGCGAAAAAGAAATAAACGATGCATGCAGCGATATAACACAGAATAAACAAGCCTACTTTTCTTAATGAACCATCCATAAAGATCGTATTATGAAACGTATATAGCGCAACTGCACTATGCATACTTCCTACTATAATTGGCGCAAAAAATAGCATACACAATTGCCAACGGGAAATTTTCCACACTTCTTCTTTCGTCATTCCAAGCTTAGAGAGCGCCCCGTACCCTTTACGATCCGATGAAATGTTATGAAACCATTTAAAATATACGATGCTACATGAAGTAAGAAAGAATAATATACTAATAAATGAGCCTAAAAATAGAGTAATATCGCCGCCTTCTTTCATATTTACATATAACTCCATATTGCTTCGAAATGCATTATTATCTTGTTTCATATGTTTCCGTAAATCTTCATTTAATTTCTTCGTCTTTTCGATATTTGGTAATGTGTAGCCTCTATATATCATTTTTTCAGAATCAGGAACCTGATTTGCTATACTGTCAAAATCTTCATCATTCATAACGAAGAACAGACCATTAATGTACGAAGGATGATGGTTAAATTGAACCCCTTCTTTCTGACCGTTAAATACGAATTGATATGGTTGATTCATTACTTGCAATTGAATCTCTTTTTGATCATACATATACGGATGATTGTATTTACTATAATAAACGAGTGTAACTGTTCCTTTTTTAGGATGATACGTTTTCTGTTTTTGTTTTCTTGCCTCTTGATTGTATTCACTTTCTTTAATGAGCGGCGCTACTTCTGTTTCTCCCTTATTGGACTGAAAAGATGCATACACTCCAACAAAACTCATAGTTTGAAAATCATTATACCCATATTGATGCAATAATTGTTCAACCGCACCTTCCGCAAAGACTTCATGAGAAGAAGTACCTTTTTCTATGTAAGAAAATGAGTGTACTCCCCCGCCCCGCCACATATCTTGCATACCAGAAAAATATAAAAATACCGTACCTGTTGCCGTAACTACAAACGTCGTTGCCATTGACATTAGAAAGAAAAAACGACCATTTTCCTTCATTCGATGTGACAATTGATTCACTATAAATAAATACGGGTATGTATACATAATCTTTTTATTTCGTTTTATCATTTCTAATATTTGAGCAGTGCCGTGTGTAAAAGAAAAATACGTTCCGAAAAAGACAAGTATAGACACAGGGAAAAAATAGAATGCTATCGTTGTCACCGTCGCTTGTAACGCTAACGCATATCCTATCCCTAAACAAATAAAGCCGAATATACAAAGCCACATTGATGTTTTCTTCTCTTTTTTATCTGCTCGAAATTCTTTCAATAACCGAATGATTTTTATATTCCATATTCGTAAAGCACTTATAAAAGATAAAACAACAAATACGAACATATACGTAATAAACGTTCCCCCAATTGCTCTCACATCAAATATGACAGGGAGTTCTTTCGGAAGCCCCAGTAACATACTAAACACCATGAAAAAGAGCTTTAAAAAGATTATACCAAGCCCAATACCGAAAATATTAGCAAATACCCCGATCAATATTTGCTCGGTCATAATCACTCCTATTACGTTAGATTTCGTTGCTCCCATTAACATATATAATCCTAATTCTTTCTTACGTGCCTCTATGAAAATAGAAGTAGCGTACAAAATAAATATGACGAAAAAAGAAATAATTATAACATTACATATGATAAGTCCCCAGCGTACGTTTTGATACCACATCGTCTCTTGCATATACGGATGTACAATGACAGACATGTATGCAAAAGACGCAAATATCGCAAAACAACTACTTAAGAAAAACACTTTATAATTACGCCAATTTCCTTTTATATTTTGCAGCGCTAGTTGCCGAATGTTCATCTATCGTCCCCCTATAACTTACTACATAGGCAAAAAGCTAGAGGTTTCTCTAGCTTTGCACGTGTTTCAAATATCCCCTTTGCGCGATCATAAAGTAAATCGCAGAAGCTACAATGTATACTCCAATTACAATCGCACCTGATTTCCATAAATCAATATAAAGCATTTTCCCTAACGTATGAAGAGCAAATCCACTATGAATTGCACCGATCAAAATTGGGATAAAGAAGATAACACCCATTTGTCGAATCGCAATTTTACGAATTTCTTTATCTGTCATACCGATTCTCTTTAACGATTTAAATTGAATACGATCTTGTTCTTTATCGTTAAACCATTTAAAGTATGTCATACTACAAGCGAAGAAGAAGAACAGTACAGCTACGAAGAAACCGATAAACATCGTAATTGCTCCTGATTCCCTTATATTTTTATAGGCGAGCACCGAGTTATTTAATTCCCCTTGCTTATCTGGTGCAATTTCCTTTTTCAAATCTAACACAAGGTCTTCCGTACTTTTCCAGTCTTCTATATAATAACCGTAATATTTCGTCTTTTCTTCATCTGGTACGAGCTTTGCGTATTTCTCAAAATCTTGATCATTCACAATGAGATATTCACTATCATTAAAAACAGAAAATGGAGTTGGCTCATTTAATTGAACAGACTGCGTTTGTCCGTTAATTTTAATTTCATACGGTTTCGTACGATCTATCTTCATCATATCGTTCGCCATATCCATTACGACCATCGTTGCACTACCTGGTGCATTATGAACTTCTCTAACTTGTTCTCTCTTTTGTTTACGTACTTCAGCATTATATTCTTTTTCTGAAACAATCGCCATCGGTACTTCATGTTCACTGTTAAACATCGTGATTTTTTGAGTTCCAGGAAGTTTTACGTACATTACTTCTCGCGCTTCTTCAAATCCGTGTTTTTTTATTAATTCTTTTGCCTTTCCTTCTTTGATGACATTATGCGTATTTATTCCCTTTTCCTCATACGAAATAGCATGCGGGGTACTAGTTACTGCCTTATAACTCATATCCTCAAAAAATACGTACAGTGTACCAACTGCTGAAGATACAACGGCCGTAATGATAGAAATTACAAATAGAAAACGAGCATTATCTTTCATTTTATAAATAAGATTGCTAAGTACGAACATATTTGGATATGTATAAAAAGATCTTTTTCTTTTTTGCAATGCTTTTAATACGACTGTACTACCTTGTGTAAACAGTAAATAAGTTCCGCCTATCGTCAGCCCTACAATCGGTAAAAACAGTATGATAAAATTCATAAATGTCACTTGGAAGCTAAGTACATATGCAACAATAATACATCCTATACCAACTACACATAACGATGTAAATGCAAAAGGTTCTACTTTTTGTTTTCTTGCTTCTCTTAATAAATCGATAATTTGCAAGCGCCCTACTGTCCAAACACTAAACAATGATAAGATTAAAAATAGAATAAAGTATACACCAGCTGTAATAAGAATTGCTTTACTATTCCATACGAGTGGAAGTGTTTTATCTATTTTCAATATTACGCTTAATGCTTGGAAAAATAATTTTGAACAAAGCATGCCAAGCCCAATACCTACTACAATTGCAATGCTACCTAACATAAGCTGTTCTAATATAATCATTCGGCCAAGTTGAGATTTTGTTCCGCCTATTAATGTTAATAGACCAAACTCTTTTTTTCTTGCTCGTAAAAATGTTGAATTTGCATATAAAATAAAGAGTGCTGAGAAGATGACTACAATATAATTCATCGATTCTAGCCCTTTTGAGATCATCTCTCTCATACTAATATTACCACTTACGACATCTGGATGATAAATAAAGGAAGCATACATGAAAAATACGACAATCGATAAACAGCTACTAATAAGGAAAGCTTTATAATTACGCCAATTTCCTTTTACGTTATTAAGCGCGAGCTGGCGAAAGTTCATGATATTCCCCTCCTAGCATCGCAAGTACGTCCAGAATTTCTTGGAAAAAGGCTTGTTTCGTTCTTCCTTTATGTATTTCTGAAAAAATTTCTCCGTCGCGAATGAAAAGAATACGCTCGCAATAACTCGCCGCTACTGGATCATGCGTTACCATTGCAATTGTCACTTTCTTTTGTTCATGTAAATCTTGCAACGCGCTCATTAATGATTTTGCTGACTTTGAATCTAAGTTTCCAGTTGGCTCATCCGCTAAAATTAACGTCGGTTCATGAATGATCGCTCTCGCAGCTGCTGCACGTTGTTGCTGTCCGCCTGATACTTCATATACTTTTTTATTTAATATTTCTTCGATATTTAAGAACTTTGCAATCTCAAGCACTTTTGCATCGATTTCATTTACAGATTTCTTCGCCATTACAAGTGGTAAAATGATATTTTCTTTAATCGATAACGTATCAAGTAAGTTAAAATCTTGGAAAATGAACCCTAAATGTGTACGGCGAAACTCTGCTAATTTTGCAGCACGCATTTGATTAATTTCTTCGCCATTTACAAGCACATGACCTGAAGTTTGCTTATCAATTGTTGCTAATAAATTTAAAAGCGTTGTTTTCCCGCTTCCTGAAGGACCCATAATCCCTACAAATTCGCCTTCTTCTATTTTAAAATTTATATCATTTAAAGCAGTCGTCGCTACTGAACCTTTTGATTGGTACACCTTTGTTAATCCTTTTACTTCAAGAACACTCATTTCTAATCCCCCTATGTGTTTTCTTCTTACATTTACTATAAGAAAAATAAGAAAAAGAAACGAGTGATTTCCCTTACAAAACGTTTTGTTATCTTACAGTTTTGTCATTTTTCTCATTAATGTATGATATTCTTCATCTTTTGCAAATTGGAACGTGAATGTTGTCCCTTCCCCTTCAGCCGATTGCACATACATTCCATGATGTAAATTATCGCAAATTTCCTTCGTAATATATAAACCCATTCCAGTCGCTTCTCTCGTTTTACGGCCATTTATTCCCGTAAAGAATGGATCAAATATACGCTTTACATCTTGCTTTGGAATACCAATTCCATTGTCCTTAATATGTAGTAACACCTTTTGATCTTTCTCTTCAATTTGAAATTGAATTTCCTTTTTCTCTGCTTCTGAAATTTTCGTATACTTAATTGCATTTACAACAATTTGCCCTATAGCAATACTGAGCCATTTTCTATCAGATGCAACCATACAAGTATCTTCATCAAACATTACTTTCGGAAATACCGACGATTGAATGAAAGATTTTCGATTTTCATTAATAATACCCCTGATGATATCTATCACATTTACTACTTCTACTTTATAATCTTTCGCAAATTGCTCTAACCTTGCCATATGTAACGCTAAATCTAAACCATTTAGTATACGATTATTTTCTTCGCGAATACTTTCAACTGTTGCTCTTGCTTCACGATGCTCTTTACCAAACTTTTGTAATAGCAATTCTATAACCGATACTGGTGTTTTCATTTGATGAATCCATTGGTTCATAAATATCATTTGCTGTTGTTCTTTCGCATGTTGTTTATGAACTTCATTCATATATTGCTGTCTTAATAGCGTAAACGATTCAACAACCATCTCTTGCTCTGACGTATAAGAAGTATCAATAAGTAAAGAGTCGTGTAATGTATTTCCGCTAGCAACATATTTTTCGATTCTTTTTAAAAATATACTTCGTTTTCGATAATCGTAAATGAGGTATACAATAAATACAACTGTCCCTAATAAAAGCCCATATAACCACGTACTCCAATCAATGGATCTTTTTTCTAAAAAACTTTGCAACTGCAAAACGAGCCCAAATAAACAAAGGCTACTAATATAAGAAAGAAGTAAAGAAAAACGGTCCATGAAGTAATTTTTAACCTTCATGCCCTTCGCCCCACTCTGTAAGAAGCGCATAACCATATCCGCGTTTCGTTACAATTGCATTTTGAATGCCTAGCTCCTCTAGTTTCTTCCTTACGCGTTTTACATTTACGGTTAATGTATTATCATCAACAAAAGCTACCTCATCCCACAGGGCTTCTAACAGTTCTTCACGCGTTACATATTGATTTGCTTGTTTCATTAAACATTCTAATAAGTAAAATTCATTTTTTGTCAGCTCCGTTTGTTGCCCCTGCCACTCAACAATGTGCTGGGACGGAAATAACAACAGTCCATTTACACCTAAACAATCACTCTCAGCAACAGAGGCATACTCACCATAGCCACGACGAAGTGCACTTTTCACCTTAGCCATTACAATATCTAAATGGAATGGCTTCGTAATGTAATCATCTCCACCATTCTCGATCGCCATTACTTGATCCATTTCCCCTGTTCTTGCAGAAACAAAAATAATCGGCGCATTCGATACAGTACGAATTTGACGACACCAATAAAAACCATCAAAATATGGTAAATTAATATCCAGTAATACGAGATGAGGATTTATTTTTACGAACTCATCTTTTATATGACGTAAATCACTTGCTCTAAACGATTGATAGCCATACCTTTCTAAATGCTCCTCTAATATTCCCGCTATTTTTTCATCATCTTCTACAATTAATATTTTATACATGTTCGTTTTCTCCCCATAAAAAATTCTTCCAAAGCCACTCCTTGTTCTATTATAAATTGAAAATTAAATTAGTGGGTATTTTTTCCTATACGAATCAGACATTTACAATAAAAAAAGACTGCCATATTTCGGCAGTCTTAATCGATAAATTCAAATTGATATTCAAGAATTTTTACAATATCTCCGTCTACTGCACCACGTGCACGAAGGGCTTCATCAATACCCATTCCACGCATTTGACGAGCAAATCGGCGTACAGATTCATCACGTGAGAAGTCTGTCATTTTGAATGTTTTCTCAATATCATAACCAGAAATAACAAATGTGCCATCACTTTCGCGTGTAATTTCAAAATTAGATTCAGATTCAAATTTGTACATTACACTTGCTTCAGATTCTTCTACATCATCGTACATTGGGAATTCTGGTGTTGTTTCTAATAAGTTCGCTACTTCAAATAGTAAGTCACGAACACCTTGTTTCGTTATAGCTGAGATTGGGAAAATTTTCACTTCGTCTCCCAATTTTTCTTTAAATGCTTGTAAGTTTTCTTCTGCACCTGGCATATCCATTTTGTTTGCAACAACAACTTGTGGACGCTCAGTTAAACGCATATTGTATTCTTTTAGTTCACTATTGATTGTTACATAATCTTCATATGGCTCACGGCCTTCTAAACCAGACATATCGATAACGTGCACGATTACACGTGTACGCTCAATATGACGTAAGAATTGGTGTCCAAGTCCGACGCCGGCATGTGCGCCTTCAATTAGTCCAGGAAGGTCAGCCATAACGAAGCTGCGGTTATCACCAGTTTCAACAACACCAAGATTTGGAACGATTGTTGTAAAGTGATACTCTGCAATTTTCGGACGCGCTGATGATACAACAGATAATAATGTAGATTTACCTACACTTGGGAATCCAACAAGTCCAACATCTGCTAGCACTTTAAGTTCTAACGTGACATCACGTTCTTGACCTGGTTCACCGTTCTCAGCGATTTCTGGCGCTGGGTTCGTCGGTGTTGCGAAACGTGAGTTACCACGACCACCGCGGCCACCCTTTGCGATTACAGCTGTTTGTTCATGCGTTACTAAATCGGCAAGAATTTCACCTGTTTTTTCATCTTTTACTATTGTTCCCGGTGGAACCTTTACGATTAAATCTTCAGATTTACGACCGTGCTGACCTTTACTCATTCCATGCTGACCACGATCAGCTTTGAAATGACGTTGGTAGCGGAAGTCCATTAATGTACGTAAGCCTTCCTCAACAACAAAAACAACATCTGCACCTTTACCACCGTCGCCACCTGCTGGGCCACCTTTAGGTACATACTTCTCACGACGATACGCAACCATTCCGTTACCACCGTCGCCGCCTTTTACATATATCTTGACCTGATCTACAAACATTATTTCACCACACTTTTTTCGATTGGTTGTAATATAACTGAGACTTCTTCGTCTCGTACTGTATAAGAAATGGAATACCATTTATTGTTTTGGTTCGCAAGCCAATTCTGTAGTTCTTCTACACTCGTTAGCTTACCACGAAAATCAAAAAAGAAACGAGCATTCTCCGCGTCACATTCAATTGTGATACAAACATAATTTTCAACATATACGTCTAAACTATGCTGAAGTATTGAGAAAAATTGATTCGTCCATATACATACAGTCTCATCTAAGTGAGATAAGTTATGTAATTTCCCTAATACTTCGTACTCCAATAAGCACGGCTGCTGTTTCCAATTATATGTTAAAATCCACTCTGAAAATAAAGGCATTGATAGCCCTATCAGATTGGATTCTTGTCTCGCTTCTTGGACAAAACGATCGATGAGACTATGAATCTCTTCCACTTTTCCAAGGGAAAGGTTTCCTTTCACCATCTGCATACGATTGAGCCAATCATGTCTTGAATGACGCAATGCATCTATAATTGTCCATTTTTCATTCATTTAGATACCCCTTAATATAGAAAAACTCTAACCTGCACTCAGGTTAGAGTTTTCCGTGAGTTCTTATGCTTCTTGAGCAACAGGATATACGCTCACTTGTTTGCGGTCACGGCCAAGACGCTCAAAGCGTACTACGCCGTCAACTTTCGCGTATAAAGTGTCATCGCCACCACGACCAACGTTAACACCTGGATAAATTTTTGTACCGCGTTGACGGTAAAGAATTGAACCACCTGAAACCGTTTGACCATCTGCGCGTTTAGCACCAAGACGTTTTGACTGAGAGTCACGACCGTTCTTTGTACTACCTACACCTTTCTTAGATGCGAAAAACTGAAGATCTAATCTTAACATACGTTACACCTCCTGCACTTTTTCTATTAAACGGATATACTTTCCGTAATCAAGTTCGATCGTCTTAAGCGAAACAACCAATCCTTCTAAAAGTATCTGTGCTTTTTCTGCTGTATGAACGTCTAAATCATTAGGCAATTCATACGTTAAGAATCCGCCGTCACTTCCGAGTTCAATAGTTGCCTGCACATTACAAAGTTCTTCCACTGCATTTATAGAACCAAACACAACCGCTGTAGTTCCAGCACAGACAAGATCTTGTCCATGTGGCGCATAATTGGCATGTCCAGTCATTTTAAATGATTGGATACTTCCTAATTTCGTGCGACTTATCGTAATTTTAATCATGTTAACCTGGATTAAGCGTTGATAGCTTCAACAACTAGCTTAGTGTAAGGTTGACGATGACCTTGTTTCTTACGATTGTTCTTTTTCGCTTTGTATTTGAAAACGATGATTTTCTTAGCGCGACCTTGTTTTTCAACTTTCGCAGTAACTGTTGCACCTTCTACAACTGGGCTACCAACTTTAACGTTTTCGCCACCAACGAAAAGAACTTTGTCAAAAGTAACAGTTTCACCAGCTTCAACATCTAATTTTTCAATGTAGATTGCTTGACCAGCTTCAACTTTAATTTGTTTTCCACCTGTTTCGATAATTGCGTACATACTTGCACCTCCTCTTAATTACTAAGACTCGCCAAAAACGAGGTAGACATAAATGTCTTTAGGGAACCTGTCTTGTGCGGTTGTAGCATATAGCCGTTTAGGTGCTATAAACTATAACATAAAGATGTTATCATGAATCATAGACGGTTGTCAATAAATGTTCTGCTAACTATTTTTTCCGTTCTACAATTTCTGTTTTACTTCCAAAACGAATAATAGCATACTTTTCGATCATATCATCTTTGAAATAAATTTCAAATGGAATATTTTTGTGTAATTCTTTTTGCAAGAATTGTTTTTGTAATTCTTTAGGTGCCGCGATTAATACTGCCTCATCCTCTATATTGCCATATGTAATTAGCTCTCTCTCTAACTCATACGCAATTGTTTCATATGACATCACATACCCCGTCGCTTTGCACGGTACACACTCTTCTAGTAATACGTCGCGTAAAGAATGTTTCTTACGTTTACGTGTCATCTCCAAAATCCCTAACTCTGTAAAACCGAGCACTCTTGTATATGTGCGATCATTTTGCATAGCAGCCATCAGACATTCTCTTACCTTTTCTTTATCTTCTCTTCTTTTCATATTAATAAAATCAATTAATATCATACCACCGATATCACGCAGTCTTAATTGACGTGCAATCTCTTCAGCTGCCACTTCATTTGTACGAAGGACTGTATCTTGTAAATTCTGTTTTCCAGTAAACTTACCCGTATTCACATCAATTACAGTCATCGTCTCCATTTGTTCCACAATTAAATAAGCACCATTCGGGAGCCACACAATTTTTTGAAGTGCTTTCTCGATCTCACGCTCTATTCCAAAATGGTTAAACATTGAAGATTTTTCATTATAAAAAGTTACTTTTTCTTTTCCAATCTTTTCTTCTAATTCTTTTACTATACTTCTTGTATCTACAACTACTTTTTCAATCGTTTCAATCGGATTCTCTTGGAATACACGATCTAAAAAGGTCGCTGGTCGATGAAGTAGTAACGGTGCCTTTCCTTGGCCCTCTTTTCTTTTTAGCTCTTCATATAACTGCTGTAATCTTTGCATTTCAGCTTGTATTTCTTCAATTTCTCCTTTTTCAGAAGCAGAGCGGAAAATATAACCTCCTGTCCCTTCTACCTCAATTTGGAGTAGCTGTTGCCTTCTTTTATTGTTTTTTATTTTCCGAGAAACCGCACGCATTTCATCATATGGCATATAAACGACATATTTCCCGGTAAATTCTATGTTCGCCGTCAATTTCGGTCCTTTCGTATCAATTGCCTCTTTCACAACTTGCACAAGTACTGCTTGCCCTTCATGTATACGATAAGAAGATGGTACATCATCGTATGAAAGGTACGCATGTTTTTCTAAACCGATGTTTACAAAAGCTGCGTTCATTCCAGCAATTGTTCTTACGATACGTCCAACATAAATATGCCCAACAATCTCTTGTTCTTCATTTCGTTTCCATAAAAACTCAACAATTTTTTTCTTCTCTTCAATTGCAACGCGTTTTTCCGATCCTGCATAGTTCATATATAACGTTTTCAAAATTCTTTCCTCACTTTATAATCTTCTTTGCTTTTACAATAATAAAAGGTTAGTGCTATCGTCAACACTAACCGATCAATTCTTCAACAGATGAAGTTGTTCGTTTTTCAGTAAAATACGCATAGAGTAATTCATTTTCATCCAATGTGTAATGTTCTTTATATTTTCCATGGACGATAATAGAGTGCTTATACCCTCTACGAAATTTTGTGAATATCTTATATAAATGATCTTCGGATTGTACTTCAATAGGTGCAATCTTTTCAATTCCTCTTTTGTTCCCATAATAACGTTCTAATAAAAAACGCATAAAGGCATACTGTCTTTGTTTCCACTCTTGATATAACGACACCGCTAAAAATATGAGTAATACCCACATCATAATATTGTTACTATTCCAAAGTAACTGCCACACTAGTATTACACTAAAAAAAACACATGATAATTTCATCATCTTTTCATGTGCTTGTAAATAAGGAAAACGATATGATAATACGTTAAACAATACTTTTCCACCATCAAGCGGCCAAATAGGTAGTAAATTAAATGCTAAAATAATTATATTATTCCATATAAAGAAATAATATAAATCTGCACCCAGCCAACCAGCTTCAAACACTATATAACCTACCACCATCATCCAAATATGTTGTATAGGCCCTGCAATTACAACAACAAGTTCCTCTTTCAATGACTTATTCCCATGTTCTTCAAGCTCAGCCACACCACCAAACGGTAAAAGTTGAATCTTTTTAATACGCCAATTGTAGTGTGCCGCCGCGAAGGCATGCCCAAGTTCATGGATAAGAACGATACAAAATAACAGTAGTAACTCTTTAAAACGTGCCGTAAAAATACCAATGACAATAATAACCCAAAATAACGGATGCACTGAAATCTTCGTTAAAACTTCTCTATATTTAATCAAATGAAATCACCTGGATCGGGTCAATAAATTTTTCATTCTTTTTTATCGCGAAATAAAACTTACCATTTTTATTATTCGCATCATTATTCACCGTTCCAATTTTTTGTTTCTTTGAAACGTAATCATATAATTTCACTGTCATGTCATTTAAATTCGCATACCACGATTCTGTTCCATCTGCATGCTGAATTTGAACCGTATTACCAAGTTCTTCTTTCTTACCTGCAAAAACAACTAGCCCTTCATTCACTGACTCAACAGTTGCATTTGTAGCTGTTTGAACAAATACACCTTGGCCATTTTTTTGAAACCCTTGCATCACCTTTCCAGAAGCAGGGATAGCATAATCTTTTTGCTGAATAGTTCCTTCTTTTTTCTCAGTAGGTGAATAAAATACGAGCGGTTTTCCAAACTGCTTTTCGTACCATTTCGCTACAGTAGCAAACTGAAATTCTTCTTTCATCACTTTTTCTGTAACAGCTTTAGCACCGTCGAAAGAAGGGGGGGCATTCTTATATAAAATAGCGACAGAAAGAACTAATATTGCTGATAACAAAACTTTGAAGAAAAATACTTCTTTTCGAAATAAAGGATGAATTTCCTTTTCTCCTTCTTCAATAAATACTGTTTCACTATCAAAATTCCCTCCAGCAAAATACTGCTCTTCCTCCATCCTTTCTTGCTCTGCCTTCCTTTTCGCAATCCGTTTTTTAATTTCTTCTACACGTCTATTTTTCATACTGTCTCCTTTCTTTCGTTAAGCTAATTTAAATAGAAACAGTTGTATACAGTTTGTACATATGTATGAGCTAAGAAAGGAAGATATTCGTGTCAAGAAAAAAGAAAGCACTTCGCATATATGCGAAGTGCTTTTAACGGATTCCAAAGAAGTTTTTCATCTTTGTAAATACCGATACCTTTTCTTGTCCAAATGCTTGCAATGGTACATTCTCACCCAACAAGCGTCTTGCAATATTACGATAAGCTAACGCTGCTTTTCCGCTCGGTTGCAACGCTACAGGTTCACCTGTATTTGTAGCACGAATAACTTCATCATCATCCTCGACAACACCAAGAAGCTCGATTGACAATGTACGTACGATTTCATCAACATCTAACATATCCTGCTCATGAAGCATATGACTACGCACACGATTAATAACAAGTTTTGGTGGTTCAATATCCTCTTTTTCTAAAAGCCCGATAATACGATCCGCATCGCGCATTGAGGATACTTCTGGCGTCGTAACAACGATTGCTTTATCCGCACCAGCTACCGCATTTTTAAATCCCTGCTCAATCCCCGCAGGACAATCAATTAATATGTAATCATAATCTTGACGTAATACTTGTATTAATTCATCCATTTGTTCAGGTGTTACCGCTGATTTATCACTCGTTTGCGCTGCAGGTAATAAATAAAGATCATCAAAACGCTTATCTTTAATAAGCGCCTGAGGTAAACGGCAACGCCCTTCAACGACATCAACAAGATCAAATACAATACGGTTTTCCAGCCCCATTACTACGTCTAAGTTTCGAAGACCGATATCTGTGTCAATTAAGCACACTTTCTTTCCAGATAACGCCAGGGCTGTACCAATGTTCGCAGACGTTGTAGTTTTACCTACTCCGCCTTTTCCAGATGTAATTACTATTGCCTCTCCCACAGCTATACAATTCCCCTTTCTAACTTTGTTAAATTAGGTCTAAGATGAGTGAGAAGTTGCAGTCGATCGACAACAATGTGATTGTTCTCATTAATATACGCACATTCTGCCGCCTCCGCTCCGTCTTCTTTCTCTTCCGGAGCCCGCATTGCCACATCACTAATTCGAAGTTGCATCGGGTTCATATCAGATGCAGCGATTACAGCATCCGAATCCCCATAATACCCAGCATGCGCAATTCCTCTTAATGATCCTACGACAAAAATATTCCCCCCAGCGATAACCGTTCCGCCTGGATTAACATCTCCAATTAACAATAAATTTCCTTTTACATGTAAAACTTGTCCAGAGCGAACAATTTTGGAAATAGGGACAATTTCTGTTTCTTCTTTCCAAGCTATTGCTTCTGCTTTCGTTATAACATCACTTTCAATTGAATCCACAACAAGATTCTTTTTATTACGAATTAACGTACGAATCTCTTCTTGTTGGACTTCTGTTAAATAACGATTTCCCACTTTCACATGCACTTCAATTAAAGAGCGCCCATCACCATCATAGTAATGTGTAGAAAGCTTTTCATCCAGTTCCTCCAGTAATTCAGAGAATGAACAACAATCATCTAAATGAAGCGTTATTCCGTCTTTTGTCCCTTTTATTGTTACATTTTGTTGCTTTTTTTCTTCCACTAAAGTTCACCCCACCGATTCAATTCGACATAAAATTAGAAAATCCTTTTTTCTTTTTCTTCCATCGCTTTTGAAAGACGCACTAAATATCGTCTCAGTGGGAAACAAACTATCAATAAGAAAATTGCATTTAGCAATAAAGTAGACAGGAGACGATCTGTGAAAAAGACATACGCTGACATATGAGTACGTCCTAACAAAGTTAAAAATCCATACACATAATACTCTAGTGCTACAATGCTAGCTAGTACAATAGAAGCAACAATAAATAAATTCAATTGTAGTATCTTCATCACACTATAAACTAAATAAGCTAAAATCGGATACGCAAATATATATATACCGACAAGTTCTGTGTATACGGTATCAAATAAGAAACCAAATAAGAGTCCGTAATAAATCCCTTGGACCGGACTATAGTACACAGTAATAAAACATAACACAATTATAAAGAAATGAGGTGCTGCTATACTGTCTTTCCAAAAAACCTCTGTTGGAACAATAGTAGCAAACATATTTTCAAATAGAAAAACAAAAAGGAGCAAAAGAGGAAGAGCTGCTCTTTTTAAAATCTTCATCATCTCTTCTCCCCCTCCTATTCTAATGGCGCTGAAGGCGTTGCACGTTTAGCAACCATAATATGCTCTACGTCATTCAAGTCAGCGGCCGGTTTTACATAAGCTGTTTTTGTTAAGCCGTATGGATCTGGCTGAACATCAACGATTGTTCCAATTACAAGACCTTTCGGGAAAATATCACCAAGTCCAGATGTTACAACTAATTGATCTTTCGCTACCTGAGCATCAGAGCCAATCTTTGTGAAAAGAAGTAAGTGCTTTTCTTTGTCGTAACCTTCAATCAATCCGAAGATTTTCTCATCACCCTGTACGATAGCAGAAACACGATTTGTTCGGCTCATAGAGCTTAGCAATTCTACTGATGATGTAAACTGGGATACACTTTTCACTCGTCCAACTAGACCTTGTGAAGTTACTACAGCCATATCTTTTTTAATTCCTTGCTGTGCTCCTTTATCAATTCCGATTAAATCGTACCATTTATCTGGATTACGAGAAACAACAGTAGATGGAATTTCAGTATATTGGCTATTTAACTCTTTTTTACCCGTTAACTCTTGTAACTTCTTGTTATCATCTTCTAATTGTTTTACTTTCCCTGATAGACCTGCATAATTATCTAATTTTGCTTTTAATTCTTTATTCTCTTCATACGTGCGCTTTACATCCTCTACATTTTCGAAGAATCCAGCTACGTATTTCGCTGGCTTTTGGAATACACGTTCTACAACACCGACAGTGTCTTTAACAAACTGCTCTGGCCATGTTAAACTGTTCCGTTCTTTCAATGAGATTCCAATCAATGCCACGAGAAGAATAATACTAACTAACAAAACAATTAATCTTTTGTTTAAGAAAAACTGTGGCACGTTCACACCCTCTTAATTTCATTGATTTTTATTTTGCAATATTATCGAGCAGCAGTTTTGAAAAGATCGATATTGTCTAATGCTTTACCCGTTCCAATTGCTACGCAATCTAATGGGTCTTCTGCAACAAGAACTGGCATATTTGTTTCTTCACTAATCACTTTATCTAAGTTACGTAGTAATGCTCCGCCACCTGTTAATACGATACCACGGTCCATAATGTCTGCCGCTAATTCAGGTGGAGTTTTCTCTAACGTATTTTTAACAGATTCTACAATTGCATCTACTGTATCTTTTAATGCATCTGCAATTTCTTCTGGCTGAATTAGTACTGTTTTTGGTAAACCACTTACTAAATCACGACCGCGAATTTCCATAGGCTCGATACCTTCTGGCTCGCCTGCAGAACCGATTTCTAATTTTAATGCTTCAGCCGTTCTTTCACCAATCATTAAGTTATAGCTTTTCTTGATGTACTGAATGATTGAATCGTCCATATCATCACCCGCAACACGAACTGATTGACTTGTTACAATACCACCTAAAGAAATGATTGCAACTTCTGTTGTACCGCCACCGATATCAACAACCATACTACCAGTTGGTTCCCAAACAGGTAAGTTCGCACCAATTGCTGCTGCAAATGGTTCTTCGATTGGATAAGCATCACGAGCACCCGCTTGACGAGTCGCATCGATTACTGCACGTCTTTCTACAGCTGTAATACCAGACGGTACACATACCATTACGTAAGGCTTACGTGAGAAGAATCCATTTGATTTTTGAGCTTGTTGAATGTAATATTTCATCATTGTTGCTGTCGTTTCGTAATCAGCAATTACACCGTCTTTCATCGGGCGAAGTGCCACAACGTTTCCTGGTGTACGACCAATCATTTGTTTTGCATCGCTACCTACAGCAACGATTTGTTTCGTATCAGTTTGTAACGCTACTACTGAAGGTTCACGTAAAACTACACCTTTTCCTTTTACATATACAAGCGTGTTCGCAGTTCCTAAATCTATTCCAAGATCGCGAGTAAAGCCACCAAATCCAAACATATTATTTATCTTCCTTTCTTGTTTTCACGGACTCATTTTTTCTTACTTTATATTATAAAAACAGTACGTTTTTTATATCTTTATCCTTCTTGTAGATAAATTTCTACAAAAAACTCATAAATCACATTATAAAACAAAATAAGTAAAAAGCATAGTCTTAAATATGACCTTTTTCCTTTAAACTCACGAATTTATGGTCACCTATTATAATATGGTCAAGCACTTCAATTCCTATAATCTGGCCGCATTCTACTAAGCGTTTCGTTACTTCAATATCCTCTCGGCTTGGCGTGGGGTCTCCTGAAGGGTGGTTATGAAGACATATGATAGAGGCTGCTGCGCGGCGGAACGCTTCTTTAAAAACTTCTCTTGGATGTACAATTGATGTGTTTAAACTTCCAATGAAAATCGTTTGCCTATGTATAACTTGATTTTTTGTGTTCAAATATAAACATACAAAATGCTCCTGCTGCAGGAAGCGCATTTCTTCCATCATATATCTCGCACAATCTTCTGGGCTTCGAATGCTGTATCTATTTTGATATTCTAAACGTACCATTCTTCTACCAAGTTCAAAAGCAGCTATAAGCTGGGCTGCCTTTGCAATCCCAACACCATGTATACTGACAAGCTCTTCTAACGTTGCATCTTTCAACATACGTAAACCATCAAAGTGATGTAAAATTTTATCTGATAACTTTAAAACTGTTTCTTCTTTAGAACCTGTTCTAAGTAACACAGCAAGAAGCTCCCGATTCGATAAACTTCCAGCTCCTTCTAATAATAAACGCTCCCGTGGCTGTTCTTCTTTGACAACATCACGAATACCGTTCATTTCTCCACCCCTTTATTTGTTCTCTCAAAGAAAATCCCATGCAATTTTACGCATGGGTTACATCAATATTAAATTGTTTTAATTCCCGAACAAGACGTGAAATTGGTAACCCGACTACACTATAGTAGTCCCCTTGAATATGTTGAACAAAAATAGATCCTTTACCTTGAATTCCATAACTTCCTGCTTTATCAAGAGGTTCTTTTGATGCAACATATACGTCAATTTCCTCTTCTGTTAATTCCCAAAACGTAACTTCTGTACGCTCGTAAAAAGTGACTGTTTTGTCTTTTGCTATAATTGCAACACCAGTATACACTTCATGTGTTTTCCCTGATAATAATTGCAACATTTCTTTCGCCTCAGCCTCATTAGAAGGCTTTCCAAGAATACGCGATTCATATGTAACAATTGTGTCTGCACCTAACACAATGTAATCACTATTCGTTTCTGCTACCGCAGATGCTTTTTGCAGGGCGAGGGACATAACGATATCAGAAGGTGATGAGTACGCACCAATCGTCTCTTCTACTTCACTTACAATGATTTCAAATGGTACATCCGCTAACTCAAGCAGTTCCTTCCTGCGAGGTGACCCTGATGCTAAAATAATTTTTCTCATATTTTCTCCTTCCTTTCTCACATGAAGCAGAATCATTTACATCAATCGTATCAAAGGAATAGTTTGTCCACAAATGAAAGAAATATTATTTTCTCTAAATAAAATAATACTTTTTACTAAAATACGATTATATTCCTGCCATAGAGAAAGCACTTTGCTCTAAATTCAAAAGAAAAGGAAGAAGTACCTATACTTCTTCCTTCGTCATTTCATTATCCTATTATTTCACCTTTTGGGAAACAATTTTTTCATATGAAAGTATACCATCAATAATAACTTGATTTAATTTCGCCAAAGATTCCTTATCACCTTTTCCATCCTTCACTGTTTGCACAGCTACTGACGTATACATATACAATTTCTTTGCTTCTTCCTGCTTCATACTTTTTCCTTCTTTTTCAATTGCTTTCCACTCTTTTTCAATCGCACCTATATCTTTTGCATTACTTTTTCCACTAGCTTGTACGCTGGAAGCATATTTTGCTAAATGAGTATATAATGGCTGTACTTTTGTTAAAAACGCCCCAACTTCTTTATCATCTTTAAGTAACGCTTTATCTGTTATATCCCAGTTCTTTTTCAATACGGAGACATTATCATTTTTATACTGCGTCATTAATTGATTTATACCTTGTTCATCGCTAGCAATACCAACAACTAATGCATACTTATCACCGCTCGGTTTTAAAGCTGCAACGCCTCCATTACCTTTCCACTCTTCAAGAGCGGCCTGTCCCTTTTCTTCGGAAGAATAAATCCCTCCTTGCACAAAAAATAATTTCATTGGATCTAATGACGTTCCTGTCTGTGCTTTTTGTTTTTCCTCTTTTGGTGCCGGTGTTTGTTCTGCCGTTCCACCCACCTTTGATTCTTCATTTCGCATCTGCTTCGAAGCTGTTACTTCGCTTCCGCCTGTCGCACCTTGTCCTTTAAGTAACTGTAGCATTCCCATCCCAAACGCCGTACCAATAACAATCGCAGTTGCAACGATTGCAATTAACGTATTGCTCCACTTCTTTCGTTTTTTTTCCTTAGACACCAATTTCGCTTTTTGAAACGGAACAACGTTTTTCGGTCTTTCACTTTCTACTACCATCCATTCAAATTCATCTTTCTTCTTCTCCTCATACTTCGCTTCTGTTCCATTCACTTTCACTGAGATCGTTCGTGATTGCTTGTCCATACACTCACACCTCACCTCTTATCGTTGTCCGCATCATATCATATTCATTTCACAAAAAAACGAGATATTTGTCAGAGGAATTCGCCAAATAACCCTATATATTTATCTTATATGTATGCATTTGACTTCATTTGTAGAACAGAAAAACTAGATAGCAAAGACTATCTAGTTTTTCTCGCGAATATATTTTCGAACTTCCGAAATGAAATAAAGAGAACCTGTTATGATAAAAACATCATTTTCTCCAATCATTTCAACCTTCGTATCAATTGCCTCTTTCCAATTTTCAAAAACTAGTTTTGACTCTTTCTTTGCATACGATGCAAGCTTGTCAGCAGAAATAGCACGATCAAAGGCGAATGTTGTAAAAATAATTTCATCGGCAATGGTTTCTAATTGATCTACCATATTATGCAATTGTTTATCACCTAGGGCAGTAAATAAAACTATTACATTTTTATTTTTGTAATGTGATTCTACTGTTTTCACAAGACTTTCGATACCTTCTGGGTTATGGGCACCATCTATAATAATATCTGGATTGTTTTGCAGTTTTTCAAATCGCCCAATCCAATACGCTTCCTGTAATCCAGTTCTTATTTCTTCTTCCTCAATTAAAAATGATAAGTATGTTTTGACATACATGACTGCCATAAGTGCAAGTACTGCGTTTCCTACTTGGTGAACACCTTTCATTGAGATTCGCACATCTTCAAAGGTGGCGAAAGGACAAGTGAAATCGAACTGTTCTCCATCTTCGCCAGACTGTTTATGTAACGCTGTAAAATGCTTGCCCATCTCGTATAAGTTTGCATGATTTTCCTTTGCAACTTTTTGAATGACTTGCAATGCTTCCTCATCTCGTACACCAGTAATAACTGGAACACCAGACTTAATAATCCCCGCCTTTTCATATGCAATTTCTCCTAGTGTGTTCCCTAAAATATGCATATGATCGTGGCCGATATTTGTAATAATCGTAAGAACAGGATGAATAACATTCGTAGAATCAAAGCGCCCTCCCAGCCCTGTTTCAAATAAAACAACATCACAGAAATTAACTTTACCGAAATAACAAATTGCCATAACAGTAATAATTTCAAACTCAGTCGCTTCCCCTAAATCCGTCTCATCTAGTTTTTCAACGACTGGCTTTACCATCTTTACAAGTTCAGTAATCTCTTCATCTGCAATTGGTGTCCCGTTCACACTAATACGTTCGTTAAATGTTTCAATATAAGGAGAGGTAAATGTTCCTACCTTATATTTTGCATCTTCTAACATGTAGCGCATATATGTTAACGTTGAACCTTTTCCATTTGTACCAGCAAGATGAACACATTTTATGTGACGCTCTGGATTTCCGAGCTCTTCTAGCATCCATCTCATTCTTTCTAATCCTGGTTTAATACCAAACTTCAATCGGCTATGAATCCACCCTATCGCTTCTTCGTATGTATGTATCACGTATGCTTTCCCCTTTCAAAAGACAACCTTCATACTCCTATTATACGCAAAGAAAAGAGACTCACCAATATAGTGAGCCTCTAAAAAACATTTTACTTTTCAAGATCTGCTAGACGTTGGCGAACTGCTTCACGTTTTTCTAGGTAGTCTTGCTCTTTCGCACGCTCTCCGTCAATAACTGCTGCAGGAGCTTTCGCTACGAAACCTTGGTTTGAAAGTTTCTTCTGTACACGTTCTACTTCTTTGTCGAACTTCTCAAATTCTTTCTCAAGACGTGCTCTCTCTTCATCAAGATTGATAAGATCAGCTAACGGTAAGAATAACTCTGCACCTGATACGATTGCAGTCATTGCTTTTTCTGGTGCTTGTAAATCCGTTTGAATTATTAATTCGCTTGGGTTACAGAAACGCTCAATGTAAGAGCTGTTTTTTGTAAGTTGAGCAAGTACAGCCTCATCTTTTGCTTTAATTTGCATTTGAACTTTTTTGCTCATCGGCGTATTAACTTCTGCACGGATGTTACGAACAGAGCGAATGATATCAACTAGAAGGTGCATTTCTGCCGCAGCTTCTGTATCTTGTAAATCTTCGCGAACTGTTGGCCACGCTGCTACTGTAATAGATTCGCCTTCATGCGGTAAATGTTGCCAAATCTTCTCTGTTACGAATGGCATGAATGGGTGTAATAGACGCATTGTTTGGTCTAATACGTAAGCTAAAATAGAACGAGTTGTTTTCTTAGCTGCTTCATCTTCACCGTATAGTGGAAGTTTCGCCATTTCAATGTACCAGTCACAGAAATCGTCCCAAATGAAGTTGTATAATGAACGACCAGCTTCACCGAACTCATATTTATCCATGTTACGCGTTACGCTTTCGATTGTTTCGTTTAAGCGAGTTAAAATCCACTTATCCGCAACTGATTTTTCACCAGTTAAATCGATTTCTTCATACTTCATATCATCCATGTTCATTAATACGAAACGTGATGCGTTCCAAATTTTATTAATGAAGTTCCAAGTAGACTCTACTTTTTCCATACTGAAACGTAAATCTTGACCTGGTGCGCTTCCTGTTGATAAGAAATAGCGCATTGCATCTGCACCGTACTTCTCGATAACATCCATTGGATCAATACCGTTACCAAGAGATTTACTCATTTTACGTCCTTGCTCATCACGAACTAAACCGTGAATTAATACATCTTTAAATGGACGCTCACCAGTAAACTCTAAACCTTGGAAAATCATACGAGATACCCAGAAGAAGATGATGTCATAACCCGTTACTAATGCATCTGTTGAATAATAACGTTTAAAGTCTGCTGAATCTTCATCCGGCCAGCCAAGTGTTGAGAACGGCCATAACGCTGAACTGAACCATGTATCAAGTACGTCGTTATCTTGATTCCAGTTTTCAATATCTGCTGGTGCATCTGTACCTACGTATACTTCACCAGTTTCTTTATGATACCAAGCTGGAATACGGTGTCCCCACCATAATTGACGAGAAATACACCAGTCGTGAATGTTTTCCATCCAGCGTAAGTATGTGTTTTCAAAACGTTCTGGTACGAACGTTACTTTCTCTTCTTCTTTTTGTTGAAGCTCTACTGCCTTCTCAGCAAGTGGAGCCATTTTCACGAACCATTGTGTTGATAAGTAAGGCTCAACAACTGCACCACTACGCTCACTATGACCTACTGAATGCATATGAGGCTCGATTTCTACTAATACGCCCGCTTCTTGTAAGTCCTTCACTAACGCTTTACGGCATTCGAAACGATCCATACCGTTATACTTACCAGCTTTTTCGTTCATTGATCCATCTTCGTTCATTACTAAGATACGTGGTAAGTCATGACGGTTACCTACTTCAAAGTCATTCGGGTCATGAGCTGGTGTAATTTTTACAACGCCTGTTCCGAAATCTTTTTCTACGTACTCATCAGCAATAATTGGAATCTCACGGCCTACGATTGGAAGTGTAACTGTTTTCCCGATTAAATGCTTGTAACGATCGTCTTCTGGATGAACTGCTACTGCTGTATCACCAAGCATCGTTTCTGGACGAGTAGTCGCAAGACGAATATGACCAGAGCCATCTGTTAACGGATAGTTCATATGGTAGAATGCACCTTGAACTTCTTTATGAATTACTTCAATATCAGAAAGAGCTGTGCGTGTTGCTGGGTCCCAGTTGATAATATATTCACCGCGGTAAATCAAGCCTTTTTCGTATAATTGAACGAATACTTTATTAACCGCATCAGATAAACCTTCGTCTAATGTGAAACGTTCACGAGAATAGTCTAGTCCTAAACCAACTTTCCCCCATTGTTGACGAATGTGAGACGCGTATTCCTCTTTCCATTCCCAAGCTTTTTCAAGGAATTTCTCACGGCCAAGATCGTAACGTGAAATACCTTCTTCACGAAGTTTCCCTTCTACTTTCGCTTGTGTTGCGATACCTGCATGATCCATTCCTGGAAGCCATAATACATCGTAACCTTGCATACGCTTCGTACGAGTTAAAATATCTTGAAGAGTTGTATCCCAAGCATGACCTAAGTGTAACTTACCAGTTACGTTCGGAGGTGGAATTACAATTGTGTATGGTTGTTTCTTCTCATCTCCTGTTGCTTCGAAATATTTGCCTTCAAGCCACCATTGATAAAGGCCTTCTTCAACGGACATATGATCATATTTAGTTGGTAAATTCTTTTCCGTGTTTGACATTATTTTCCCTCCTTAAAATAAAAAATGCCCCTCATCCAAAAAGGACGAGGGACATCGCGGTACCACCTTTATTTACAAACAAATTCAGAAATTTGCTTATACTCTTAATTTGATAACGGACAAATCCGTCTTTTCCTAATGAGAACTATTCCGTTCAGAAAAGATGCTCCAGGGCTACCTTCTAACATAACTATCTAGAGAATCTCCCAGCTAATGATTCTCCTCTCTGAAGACGTTTCTTGTTATACTCTTCCCCTTCAAGGCATTTATATGATTGTTAATTATTATATACAATAGTGTAAAAAACGAAACCCTATTCGTCAAGATAAATTTAATACTACGGCTTTTTGGGCAAAAAAAGAAGATAAGTAGCATCCTCTACTTATCTTCTTTATCCCGCTATTTGCGGGCAGTAAGATCCCCCACTAATTAAAGTTTCACTTTACCCGTTCCCTTGCTGGGCAGCTTGTAATTGCGAAAGGAAATATTCTATATTACTAACGAGCCAATGCGATTGTTGTAAGCTCTTTACTCCGAGAAGTTCATTTTCCTCATTGCGACTCTCTCTTCTTTTCTTATAAGACTGGATTTGCCGAATAAATTGCGATGGATACGTCATATACGCAAACATGAGTAGTTGCTCTTCTTTCGTAAAAGGGAAATTTTTTTGGTACATTTGATACCATTCAAACCGATCACTTCGCGCAATTGGATACGTGTTTAAAGACCGAGAATAAAAACCAACTATATCTTGCACTGGTGTTGCAAACTTCGATTTTTCTAAACTAATAAAATAGCCATTCCGTTCATAATCAAATAAGAAATGATTAAGCGATACGTTACCATGCACAAAAGTAATACGTGTTTTTTCTTTTTCCTTCATCGCATCGTTCCACTCAGTTAATTGCTTCGTTGCAAACTCACGAGCCCTCATTACATGATGATAGTACGTACAATATTGCAATTCAAACGGAGACATATACCACTTCGCTTCAGATTCTACGAGAAACTCTTCTAACATCTCACCATCATTCTCCCAGCGATCGGATATATTTGTATAATGTTTTTCTAAATCTTCTTCTGTATACGTTTCTTCTTTCATCGTTTTTTGATGTAACGTCCCGAGAGTTTGAAACATTTTATGGTATTGATCATTATCCTCGCCGTTGCCTTCCGCACGTTCTAACCAAGGCATTAAATAATAATTATACGTCCCGTCACTTAAAATATAACTTCCATCCGTCGCATGGTATATAGGTACATAATTTGAAAAACCGTTCTCCTTCAAATATTGCATATGGTGCAAAAAGTTATTCCGCTCTAACTTCCCGTCTTCTATTTTCTTGAGCGCATACGGACCTTGATTCGTGTAAATTTTCGTTACACTTCCGTGCTCTTCCATATGCTGTGTATCCAATCTGTATTGCCTTACAATGGGTTCATAGCGATTTCGTAATTCAATATCCATACGAATAACCCTTTCTATTCAAAACATAGCCTTTAGGAAAATAAGCGAGTGAAAACACTCACTTATTTCGCTTTTGCCCTTGAAACAGGAATATAAATAATTTGTCCCGCAGTTAAATATATATCTTCTGTTTGATTGACACGATATAAGTTTTGTACAGACGTTTCATAACGGTCTGCAACAGATTCGATTGTATCCCCTTCTTGCACGAAATACATTCTTAACTTTGTAAATTCTTCTTCCGGTTCTTTCGTAAATATTTTCGTTAAATAAAGTGCATTTTCATCTCGCTGTGAATACGTTTCTTCTTCTTGCTCTTCTTGTTTTTTCGCTTTTTCTTTCTTGAAATCTTTTCTTCCGAACAATTCAAATTGTGGCGTTGATTCTTTCTCCTCTTCACGCTCTACAAATTCATGTTCTTCTATTTCCTCTTCCTCTACTTCCTGCTCTTTTCTTTCCTCTAGTTGGAACGGTTCAAATGCGTAATCTTCCCACTCATCTGATTCCTTATAGACTGGTTCTTCTACGTGCGGCGCAGGTCTATTTTCATCCTCTTGTGCGGAATCAGCCTCTAACTCAGCATACGCTGTTTCTTCCTCTTCATCCTCGATTCTTTCTTCATCACATAAACCAGTGATAGATATATCCGCTAATAATTGTAAGCAACCATTTTCCTTTAATTCATAATCAAATTCTTCAATAGATACATATAGTTCTTCAATTACTTTCACACGGTTTCTCGGAATTGATATTTCAAGCGGAAAGGAATGAACAAGTTCATTAACCCCATCTTCCCTTGTTTCTACATAATCAATTGACTTCGCTGGCGATAGATCTCTTAATGAATAAGCCGAATCATCTTGCCGCGCAACATACTCTCCCGTTAAATCTAATTGCCCTCTCACGATAACTTCATGATCAAGCTCTTCTATCTCAACGTCTGGATCTAACGAAATTGACAAAAGTTCTTCGACTTCCTGTCCTTTTTGGAACCAAACAGATTCTTTTAATGAAAAACGTAATGAATGATCTGTTGCCACTTCTTTTCCCCCTCCCAAACTATATGTCATTACAGATTTATGTATGGAAAGCTGACTTTATGAATAAAAAAAATCACTCCCCTTATGGAGAGCGATTTTCTTTCAACAATTAAGCTTTTAATTTTGACATTGCAATTTCAGCCGCTGCAATCGTCGCTTCAATATCTGCATCACTATGTGCTGTCGATAAGAATAGACCTTCGAATTGAGATGGTGGCAAGAATACACCTTGTTCTACCATTTCACGATAGTAAGCCGCAAAGAATTCTAAGTTTGAAGATTTTGCTGCATCGTAATTAACAACTTGTTCATCTGTAAAGAAGATACCAATCATAGAACCCGCACGGTTAATATGATGCGGAATGCCATGTTTTTCAGCCGCTTTACGTAATCCAGCTTCTAACATTTCAGCTTTACGCTCAAATTCTACATACGATTCTGGCGTTAACTGTACTAACGTTTCATAACCTGCTGCCATTGCAAGTGGGTTACCTGATAAAGTACCTGCTTGGTAAATCGGTCCGCTCGGTGCAACTTGGCGCATAATTTCTGCTTTACCACCGTATGCTCCTACTGGTAAGCCACCACCGATTACTTTACCTAAACAAGTTAAATCAGGTGTTACACCGTAATAACCTTGTCCGCAATTATAAGCAACTCGGAATCCTGTCATGACTTCATCAAAAATAAGCAATGCACCATTTTGCTCTGTTACTTCACGAAGACCTTCTAAAAATCCTGGTTGCGGAGGAACAACACCCATATTTCCTGCTACTGGTTCTACAATTATACAAGCAATATCATCACCAAATTGTTCGAAAGCGTATTTCACACTATCTAAATCGTTATACGCTACGGTAATCGTATTTTTCGCTACACCTTCTGGTACACCAGGGCTATCTGGTAAACCTAGCGTCGCCACACCAGAACCCGCTTTAATTAATAACGAATCACCATGACCGTGGTAACAACCGATGAATTTCAAAATTTTGTTACGGCCTGTATAACCACGAGCTAAACGTAGCGCACTCATTGTCGCTTCTGTTCCAGAGTTAACCATACGTACAATCTCAATTGATGGTACGCGCTCAATAACAAGTTTCGCTAATTTATTCTCAATTTCCGTTGGGGCACCGAAGCTTGTTCCTCTTTCAGCAACAGACTTTAAAGCTTCAACAACACGATCGTTCGCATGACCATGAATTAAAGGACCCCATGATAATACGTAATCGATGTATTCATTTCCATCGATATCATATACTTTAGAACCTTTTCCGCGCTCCATAAACAACGGATTCATACCGACAGACTTAAAGGCACGAACGGGGCTATTTACGCCACCAGGCATTAAATCTTGTGCCTCTTCAAACGCCGCAATCGACTTATCAAACTTTTTCATTATTTAGCGCCTCCTTCTTGTAACCATCTTGCTACATCTTTTGCATGATACGTAATAATTAAATCTGCTCCTGCACGTTTCATGCTAATTAATTTTTCAAGTACAACTTCTTTTTCATTAATCCAACCATTTTGCGCTGCTGCTTTAATCATCGAATATTCACCACTTACGTTATATGCAACGACTGGTAAATTAAAGTTATTTTTCACATCACGAACGATATCTAAGTAAGAAAGAGCTGGCTTTACAATTAAGAAATCTGCCCCTTCCATTACATCTGATTCTGCTTCACGGAATGCTTCCATACGGTTCGCTGGATCCATTTGATATGTTTTACGATCACCAAATTGCGGGGCACCGTGCGCCGCATCACGGAATGGTCCGTAAAATGCTGATGAATATTTCACAGCGTACGACATTACTGGTACGTGTCCAAAACCATTTTCATCTAATGCATGGCGAATTGCTGTTACGAATCCGTCCATCATGTTTGATGGCGCAATAATGTCCGCTCCTGCTTTCGCTTGGCTTACAGCTGTTTTCGCAAGAACTGCAAGAGACTCGTCATTTAAAATAATACCATCTTCAATTACACCGCAATGACCATGGCTTGTGAATTGACATAAACATGTATCTGCAACTACTACTAGCTCAGGGAATTCACCTTTAATTTGCTTAATTGCACGTTGCACAATTCCATGATCACAATATGCTGATGATCCAACTTCATCTTTTTCAGCAGGTAAACCAAATACAATAACAGAACGAATACCTAAATCAACAACCTCTTGCATTTCAGCTTGCAATAAATCTAAAGACATTTGATATACGCCTGGCATAGAAGGCACTTCATTACGAACATTTTCTCCTTCTAATACAAAAATAGGGTAAATAAAATCTTCCGTATGTAAAAACGTTTCACGCACAAGCGCACGCATATTACCGCTTTGTCTTAAGCGACGATGACGATTAAATTGTAAAGAGTTCATAGATTTCTATCCCCATTCTTTTATTTTATAGATTCACAAATGCATTGTAGTAATGCTTCTACAGTGTACTCTTTCGGCATAATAACATGTGGAAAATAAAGGATCGCCTCTTTTTCCGTAATAGGCCCTATACAAGCAATTGTACAGTTTTTTGTCCATTCTCTCCAGTTTGTACCCTCAAGTAAACGAACAAAACTAGTAACAGTTGAAGGGCTTGTAAATGTAATAATGTCTACTTTCCCTACTTCTAACGCTACTATAAGCTCTTGCCTTTTCTCTACATTCTCTTTCGTACCATATACGATTAGCTCATCTAGAGAAACACCAATTTCGCGAAGTGCAACTGGAATTACATCTCTTGCTAAATTCCCTTTCGGAAATAAAATGCACTCGTTTCCACTTAGTCTTTTTACAAACTCTTCTGCAAATACTTCTGCAACAAATGAAGTTGGAACGAAGTCCACTTGATAGCCCCGCTTTTCTAACTCTAACCTTGTTTTCACGCCTACTGCAGCAATTTTAGTCTTTGCGGGTAGCTTCTTTCTCAAGCTATCTAGAAAAAAAGCTACCCCATTTTTACTCGTAAAAATAACCCAGTCATACGAATGCAGCTGCCCTGCTATATGTTGAATTTGCCTATGAGACATACCTTCCATACGCAAAAGCGGAATTTCCAATGGAATTCCGCTCTTTTCTTTCACCGCTACACTCATTTGTTTCGCTTGATGCTGGGCACGTGTAATTAATACCGTTTTGCCAGCGAGAGCGTTCATATTTATTGTTGCCCCTTATTTGCAGCAAGAATGAGTTCTTTGGCGCCTTGTTTAATTAAACGGTCCGCAGCCTCTAATCCTACTTCCTCTGGATTAGTTCCTACTACTGTCTCTTTCAATAAAATAGAACCGTCCATAGAACCGACAAGAGCTGTTAATTCGATTGCATCATTTTCTGTAAGAATTGCATATCCAGCGATTGGAACTTGGCAGCCACCTTCAAGTTTATGAAGAAATACTCGTTCTGCCGCCACTGTTCTTTCTGTTACTGCATCATTCATATGCGCTAACAACTGTAGTAAATCCTTATCATCCTCACGACATTCAATCGCTAATGCACCTTGTCCTACAGCAGGTACACATAACGTCTCATCTAAATGTTCTGTAATAACTTCATTATCCCAGCCCATTCTTTGTAATCCAGCTGTTGCTAAAATGATTGCATCGTAATCTTCTTCTTGTAATTTACGTAAACGTGTATCGATATTTCCTCGAATCCACTTCACTTGTAAATCTGGTCTCGCAGCTAATAATTGTGCACTGCGTCTTAAACTACTCGTACCTAAAATAGCGCCTTCTGCTAACTCTTTAAACGATGCTCCGCTTTTTGAGATAAAAGCATCACGAGGGTCAACACGCTTCGGTGTACAACCAATCATTAATCCTTCTGGAAGTACGGCCGGCATATCTTTCATACTATGTACAGCCATATCAATTTCTTTCGTCAGTAACGCATGTTCAATCTCTTTAACAAACAAGCCTTTTCCGCCTACTTTTGAAAGAGTAACATCTAAAATAACATCACCTTTTGTGACGATTTCTTTCACTTCAAATTCATATGGTAAACCTAGTGCTTTTAACTGATCAATAAACCAGTTTGTTTGCGTTAATGCTAATTTACTCTTTCGTGACCCTACAATAATTTTGCGCATAATTCTCTCTCCTCATTATAAATACCAAAAGTGGAAGTTGGATAAACTGCTTAATAGAAAAATATTGATTAGCATTACGAGAAATGCTCCGATGTTCCACTGCACGATTTTCTTCCCTTGCAACACATCTGCCACTCGTAAATATAGGCCAGCACAATATACAAATAGAACGACAAAAGACCCGATCACTTTCGTATCATACCAATGGAAATTGTCCAATTTCGTATATCCCCATATGCATCCTAATAAAATAGCTAGTAAGAAAAATGGAACAGAAAATAAATTTAATCCGTAAGACATCGATTCTAACTTCGGCAAATTCCCTAACCTTCTTAATCTCGCATTCCATTTTTTCTTTTTTAATAGGCGATATTGCAATAAATACATAATAGAAAAAATGAACGATACAGTGAAAGTTGCATAAGAAATAATAGCCATACCGACATGTACATATACAAGTTCTGAAACTAATTGCTCTGCCAGTACCGGCGACATCTTTCCGAGCGGTGTAAAAATAGAAAAAGCGCTTACGCCAAATGCGACAACATTTGTAAAAAAGACTAAAAAGTCAATTCTCATAAACCGATTAATGACTAACGACATCGTAATCAATAGCCAAACATAAAAATAAATCCCTGATAATAAAGTTAATATAGGGTTCGTTTCTGAATCTGTAGCCCTGAGTAACATAAAGATAGACTGCAGAACCCATACAATTGAAAGTAACCAAAAAGCAAATCGGTTCGCCTTTCGGTTACTTTGGAAATAATCTATAAAATATAAACTAATGCTACAAGCATATAAAATAATTGCAATATGATAAATAATACTGTTATTTAAAAAACTCATCCGATCATCCTTCCAAATTATAAAGATGGAACGGATGGTGTCCACGCTCTTTTATGTTCTACTTCTTCCGCACAACTCTCTACATCTTCCATTTCTAAGTCAAAAATCTTTGCAAATAACGCTAATTTTTCGTCTGCTCCCTCTTCAGCAGCTATTTCTTTAGCTACTAAAATTGGGTCTTTCAATAATTGATTAATAATACTTTTCGTATGCTTACTAATTACTTTTCTCTCACGATCACTAAGATTCGGTATTTTTCGTTCCAAGCTTTCCATCGTTTCACTTTGGATAGCAAGTGCCTTATCACGAAGAGCTGCTATTAACGGAACAACACCAAGTGTACTTAACCACGTTTTAAATAAAACAATTTCCTCTTCAATCATAAATTGAATTTTCTCTGCTTCTTTCAAACGCTCAGCACGATTTGCTTCCACTACTCCTTGCAAATCATCAATGTCATATAAGAAAGAACCTTCTAGTTCATCAATCGCTGGATCAATATCACGTGGCACTGCAATATCCACCATAAATAACGGACGACCAGAGCGCATTTTCTCTACCTTTGTCATCATCTCTTTCGTAATGACATATTCAGATGCACCAGTTGAACTAATTAAAATATCTGCTTCTAATAATGCACATTGCAATTCACTTAAAGGCTTTGCATGTCCCATATATTTCTCAGCCATTACTTCCGCTTTCGTAAACGTCCTATTCATGACTGTTACTTTTCGAGCACCGCTTCCATATAAGTTTTGCAGTGCCAGTTCACCCATCTTACCAGCACCAAGAATAAGCACATGACAATCTGTTAACTCACCAAATATTTTCTTTCCAAGCTCAACAGCAGCATAACTAACAGACATCGCACTTTCACCAATCGTCGTTTCTGAGTGCGCACGTTTCGCTAACGTAACCACCTGCTTAAACAACTCATTAAAAATTGTGCCTGTCGCTTTTACTTGTTGCGCTTCTAAAAAGCTATCTTTTATTTGGCCTAAAATCTGTGTTTCTCCAACTACCATAGAATCTAAACCGCACGTCACGCGGAATAAATGATCTATTGCACCGTCTTGTTCAAAAATAGTTAAATATGGTGCGACTTCTTCTATTTCAAGCTGAAACCAATCAGCTAAAAACTTCTTAATATAATACCGTCCCGTGTGTAATTGATCGACAACAGCGTAAATCTCAGTGCGATTACAAGTTGATACAATGACATTCTCTAACACGCTCTTTTGATTTTGTAATGTAGTCATTGCTTGCTCTAGCTCTGCTGCCTGAAATGTGAGTTTCTCACGAAATTCTACAGGGGCTGTTCGATAATTTACACTAACAACAAGAATATGCACGCAGCATGTCCCCCTTCACCCGTTTTATCACTTTATCTACTATCATAATACAACTTTCCTCTTATGAATCTGACAATCGTGTGAACAACCGATTATTTTTTATTTATTCTCCGTATGTAATAAAGGAGATTCAGTAAAACTAATAAAGACTTCCTACTTTATAATGATTATAAATTAATAACTCTATTTGTACGTTACCAAAAAAAGCCCTCATAATCAAGTGATGGAAACTATTCCATATGAATTATAACATCATCTTTCCTATCTTCTTTCATCATGAAGGAAAATATGTATGATTGTTCCAAATTGTAGCACAAACTTTCTCAATACAATGTATTTGACATTGTATTTCTTTTTCGTTATATTGGTTTTACAAAATTAAATTGTGCAAAACTTAATTAGGAAGGAGTTATGTATGACAGAGAATTCTTTACATCTAGATAACCAACTTTGTTTTTCTATTTACGCCTGTTCTAAAGAAGTTACCCGCTTTTATCGACCATATTTAGAAGAGATGGGTATTACGTATCCCCAGTACATTACTTTACTCGTACTATGGGAGCAAGATGGACTAACAGTAAAAGAAATTGGAGAACGTCTATTTTTAGATTCCGGTACGTTAACACCTATGTTAAAACGAATGGAATCATTAACACTTGTAAAACGCGTTCGTTCCAAAGAAGATGAGCGCAAAGTTTGTATTAAATTAACAGAACAAGGTAAAGATTTAAAAGAAAAGGCTTGTTCATTGCCGACAACAATGGCAACAAATTTAGGAATTACAGAACAAGAATATCGTTCTTTATTAATTCAATTAAATAAACTAATTGAAACAATGAAAACAATTAATGATAGAAAAGGGGAATAAACATGGATAAATTATATACTGCTTCAGTAACTGCTACAGGTGGAAGAAACGGAAGAGTAATTTCAGATGATGGCATATTAAATCTTGATGTAAAAATGCCGAAAGCACTAGGTGGTGCAGGCGGAGAGGCAACGAATCCAGAACAACTATTTGCTGCTGGTTATGCCGCTTGTTTTGATAGTGCATTACAACTTGTCATTCGTACAAAACGTGTGAAAGTAGAAAGTACAGAAGTAACTGCTCACGTTTCTATCGGAAAAGATACAGATGGTGGTTTCGGCCTATCTGCTGTACTTGATGTACACGTTGCTGGCGTCTCTCATGCCGAAGCACAAGAACTTGTAGAAGCCGCTCACGGTGTATGTCCTTATTCGAAAGCAACAAGAGGTAATATCGAGGTTACATTAAACGTAAGATAAAAAAATTTAGTAAATAAAAAAAACGCGCGACATTCGTCACGCGTTTTTTGTTTTTGTCATTCTATGAATTGCCTTCCACGCTTCTTCTTTTCCAAGTCCTGTTTCAGAAGAGAATAGAACGATTTCATCGCCAATTTCAACAGCAAGCGTTTCTTTTACAACTTTTAAATGCTTTTGCCATTTCCCTTTCGGAATTTTATCGGCTTTCGTCGCAATAATAATTGTTGGGATTTCATAATGTTTTAAGAAATCATACATCATCACGTCATCATTTGTTGGTTGGTGACGTAAATCAACTACTAATACAGCTGCGTCTAATTGCTCACGCGTTGTAAAGTAAGTCTCAATCATCTTGCCCCATGCTGCGCGCTCTGTTTTAGATACTTTCGCATATCCATAACCTGGAACGTCAACAAAATGCATCATCTCATTGATTAAGAAAAAGTTCAACGTTTGCGTTTTCCCTGGTTTAGAAGAAATACGTACTAACTTTTTACGATTTAAAATTTTATTAATAAAGGAAGACTTCCCGACATTTGAACGACCTGCTAATGCAATTTCTGGTAAATCACTGTCCGGATATTGTTCTGGTTTAACAGCACTAATTACAATATCTGCTTTTGTTACTTTCATTGTTTCACTCCTACTAATGCGTGCTCCAATACTTCATCTAAATGAGATGCAAGCACAAACGTAAGGTTTTCTTTTACGCTTTCTGGAATATCATCTAAATCTTTCTCGTTTTCTGCTGGCAAAATAATTTTTGTTAAGCCTGCGCGGTGAGCACTTAATGTTTTTTCTTTTAAACCACCAATTGGTAATACACGACCACGAAGTGTAATTTCACCTGTCATCCCCACTTCTTTACTTACAGGAATACCTGTTAGCGCAGAAATAAGTGCCGTTGCCATCGTAATACCTGCTGACGGTCCATCTTTTGGAACTGCTCCTTCTGGAACATGAATATGAATATCATTTTTCTCATGGAAATTCGGATCAATCTGAAGCTCTTCTGCACGAGAACGAATATAGCTAAACGCTGCTTGTGCGGATTCTTTCATAACATCCCCAAGTTTACCCGTTAAAATTAATTTCCCTTTACCTGGCGCTACAGACACTTCAATCGCAAGTGTATCACCGCCCGCTGCTGTATACGCTAACCCTGTTGCCATACCAACTTGGTCTGTTTTTTCGGCTTGCCCATAACGGAATATGTGCTTACCAAGTAAATCAACAATGTTTTTCTCTGTTACTACAATACGCTTGCGTTCTGCTGTAACGATAATTTTTGCTGCTTTACGACAAACTTTTGCGATTTGACGCTCTAGCGTACGAACACCAGCCTCACGTGTATAATAACGAATAATTTCAAGAAGTGCTTCATCACGTACTTGTAAATTACCTTTTCGTAAGCCATGCTCTTTTAATTGTTTCGGCAATAAATGTTCACGGGCAATGTGAACTTTTTCAAGTTCTGTATAGCCAGCAATCGAAATAATTTCCATACGGTCAAGCAACGGACCTGGAACACTTGAAAGTGTATTCGCAGTTGCTACAAACATAACTTTCGATAGATCATACGGTTCTTCAATGTAATGATCACTGAAGTTATGGTTTTGCTCTGGGTCTAACACTTCAAGTAATGCTGCTGATGGATCTCCACGGAAGTCGTTAGACATTTTATCAATCTCATCTAATAAAAAGACTGGATTAACTGTTTTCGCCTTTTTCATACCTTGAATAATGCGTCCTGGCATCGCTCCAACATACGTACGACGGTGACCACGAATTTCAGATTCATCACGTACACCACCAAGGGATACACGGACAAAATTACGATTTAATGATGTTGCAATCGAACGCGCTAACGAAGTTTTCCCGACCCCAGGAGGTCCTACTAAGCAAAGGATAGGTCCTTTTAATGAATTCGTTAACTTCTGCACAGCTAAATATTCCAGTACGCGCTCTTTCACTTTCTCAAGACCGTAATGATCTTTGTTCAAAATCTCTTCAGAATGAGCAAGATCAATCATATCTTCTGTCGCTTCTGTCCACGGAAGTGCTAATAACCAATCCATATAATTACGAATAACACCGCTCTCCGCAGAACTTGCTGGTAACTTTTCATAACGGTCTAATTCTTTCAGTGCAGCCTTCATTGTTTCTTCAGGCATTCCTGATTGTTCAATTTTCTCACGAAGTTCTTCAACTTCCCCGCCCTTACCTTCTTTATCACCAAGTTCAGTTTGAATCGCCTTCATTTGCTCACGTAAGAAATATTCTTTTTGCGTGCGCTCCATTGAACGTTTCACTTTTTGTCCAATTTTCTTTTCTAAACTAAGTAACTCTTGTTCATCTTGAATAATTGAAATAAGTGTATGTAATCGTTCCTTCACAGATACAATCTCTAAGATTTCTTGTTTCTGCTTCGTTTTAATCGGCAAGTGAGAAGCAATTAAATCAGCTAATCTTCCTGGCTCTTCCACATCAGCTACCGTTGCAAATGTTTCATTTGAAACTTTTTTCGAAACTTTAATATATTGTTCGAAATGCTCGAGTAATGTACGCATAAGAGCTTTCTCTTCTAGATCATCTTCCACTTCTTCCGTTACCGTTTTGATAGAAACCTGCACTACATTCTCTTCTTCGATAAACTCTACTACTTCAGCTCTATGTAAACCCTCTACAAGGACACGAAGCGTACCGTTCGGCAATTTTAACATTTGCTTCACTTTCGCCACTGTACCTACACTATATATGTCATCTTCTTTCGGATCATCGATATTCATTTCTTTTTGCATCGCTAAAAAGATGATATTTTCATCCATTGCCGCCTGCTCTAGTGCTTGTATCGATTTATCACGTCCTACATCAAGATGCAGAACCATCGTTGGATATACGAGAACGCCTCTTAATGGTAGGAGGGGTACGATTCTTTCATTCGTATTCATACTAGACATAGCACCTCCATAATAAATTAAACTCCTGTTCAACTATTTTATATTACAATACATCTAGATGCAATTGCAGAGATTTTCCGCAATTGTAAATCCCTCGTTTTTTCTCCCTTTTAAAAAGGAAAAAAGACTCCGCTTAAGCATACAAACTTAAACGAAGTCTGGCAAATTTTATTATCGTTCATTCTCACATTGATTGTGCATCTGTTTCGTCTACAGTAGTATGTATATCAAGGTCTCGATGCATATTTTCCTGCATAAATGTTAGCTCAAATACTTCTTTTAACTTACGAACAGGAATGATTTCAATTCCTTTTATTGTATACAAAAACGGTTGCATGTTTTCAGCAGGAATGATGACTTTCTTAGCACCTGCTTTTTTCGCGGCTTTTATTTTTGCGTACACACCACCAATAGGTTTCACTTCCCCGTGTATACTTATCTCACCGGTCATCGCTACTTCATTACTCACATACGTACGATGCACTGCTGAATATACACCTGTTGCCATAGCAATACCTGCCGAAGGCCCATCAATTGGGATACCACCTGGAAAATTAATATGTATATCGTAACCTTCTGGCAACACATCTAGAGAACGAAGTACTGTTAATACATTATCTACAGAACCTTTCGCCATACTTTTACGGCGAATGGATTTCGTTTGACTACCAATACTTTCCTCTTCCACAATCCCGGTAACATTTACCGACCCTTTATCTTTCGCCTTGATTGCTGTTACTTCAATTTCTAATAACGCGCCTGTATTTGGTCCGTATACAGCAAGTCCATTTACAAGACCGATTCTCGGAATAGGATAAATACGTTTTTCATATTTCGGTGTAAGTTGACTAGAGTGAACAACCCACTCTATATCTTCATCTTTAATGAAAGAACGTTCTTCATTTATTGCCATACCAGCAGAAATTTGTACAAGGTTAATCGCTTCTCGTCCATTTCTTGCATACATCCCGATCATTTCAACACCATTTTTACCTATTTGCATTTCCACTTTATCAGCTGCATTCTTCGCTACTTTTTGAATCTCTTCTGTATCTAACTCACGGAAAAACACTTCTAAACAGCGTGACCGAATAGCAGGAGGAATCTCCTCTGGCGAACGTGTCGTCGCCCCAACTAAGCGAAAATCGGCTGGCAAACCTTTTTGAAAAATATCATGTATATACGTTGGAATCATCGAATTTTCTTCACTATAGTACGCACTTTCCAAAAATACTTTCCGATCTTCTAACACCTTTAACATTTTGTTCATTTGAATTGGATGTAATTCACCAATCTCATCAATGAACAAAATACCACCATGCGCATCTGTTACAGCCCCTTTTTTCGGCTGTGGGATACCCGCTTGCCCCATTGCACCTGCCCCTTGATAAATCGGATCATGGACTGAACCAATTAATGGGTCTGCAATACCACGTTCATCAAATCTTGCTGTCGTCGCATCAAGTTCGATAAATGTTGCATTCGTACGAAATGGAGATTTCGGATTGCGTTTCGCTTCTTCCAATACAAGACGTGCTGCCGCTGTCTTCCCGACACCTGGCGGACCATATATAATTACATGTTGCGGATTCGGACCACAAAGAGCCGCTTTTAACGACTTAATCCCGTCCTCTTGCCCTACAATATCTAAAAAGGATGTAGGACGTACCTTCTCCGCAAGCGGCTCTGTTAAAGAAATCTCACGCATTTTACGAAGCTGTTCTAATTCTTTTTTCGATTCTCGATCAATTGAAACTTTTTGTGTTCGCTGATTTCGAAGTAAATGCCAAAAATACAATCCGACAATTACACCAAAAACAAGTTGAACAAGTAAAAATATATTTGTCCAGCTCATAATTTATTTCCTCCCGCAATGTTTTATCATTTAGTATTTCCGCGGAGGAACATAGCTAAACATAAAGAAAAACAGCAATTATAAAAATTGCTGTTTCTTCTTCGCACTATGCAGATGTTTTTGTATCAAGTACAGTACCGTCTTGTAACACCAATTTCGGCGGTTCATTATCAGCTACTGTTTCTTTCGTCAGAATACACTTCTCGATATCTTTGCGAGATGGAAGTTCGAACATTACATCAAGCATTAAGCCTTCAATAATAGAACGAAGTCCACGAGCACCTGTTTTACGTTCAATTGCTTTTTTCGCAATCTCAACTAGTGCACCTTCTTCAAACTCTAACTCAACATCGTCAAGCTCCAATAATTTTTGGAATTGCTTAACAAGTGCATTTTTCGGTTTCGTTAAAATATCTACAAGAGCATCTTCATCAAGCGGCTCTAGGTTCGCAATAACTGGAAGACGACCGATAAACTCCGGAATTAAACCGAATCTTAAAAGATCCTCTGGTAAAACGTGAGATAAAACATGCTTCTCATTTACATCAGCATTTTTCTTCTCAGCACCAAATCCAATTACTTTCTCACCAAGGCGACGTTTAATAATTGGCTCAATGCCATCAAACGCTCCACCACAAATGAATAGGATGTTCGTTGTATCAATTTGAATGAACTCTTGATGCGGATGCTTACGACCACCTTGAGGTGGAACGCTCGCTACAGTACCTTCTAAAATTTTCAGAAGTGCCTGCTGTACACCTTCACCAGATACATCACGTGTAATTGATGGATTTTCGGACTTACGTGCCACTTTATCAATCTCATCAATATAAATGATTCCTTTTTCCGCTTTCTCTACATCATAATCAGCTGCTTGGATTAATTTTAGTAAGATGTTTTCTACATCTTCCCCTACATATCCAGCTTCTGTTAAAGATGTTGCGTCCGCGATTGCAAATGGAACATTTAAAATACGCGCTAATGTTTGTGCCAATAATGTTTTACCACTACCAGTTGGCCCAATAAGTGAAATATTACTCTTCGCTAATTCTACATCATCAATTTTACTGTTAGAATTAATACGTTTGTAATGGTTATATACCGCTACCGCTAGTGCTTTTTTCGCGTTATCTTGTCCGATGACATACTCATCTAAGATTTCACGAATTTCTACCGGTTTCGGTACATCTTTGAATTCTACTTCTTCGTCCTTCGCAAGCTCCTCTTGTACAATTTCAGTACAAAGTTCGATACACTCGTCACAAATGTAAACACCTGGACCTGCAACTAACTTTCGAACTTGCGTTTGTGTTTTACCACAGAAAGAACATTTTAATTGACCTTTTTCATCATTAAATTTAAACATATTTTCACACCCCTTACAAAGTGCTAACCTCTTGCCTTCGTATGTACACGATAAATGTATCGTATGTAAATACATATTATGTCACTACGTGGCGAGAAATACAAATAATATGACTAGTTATGTACAAATAAAAAAATTTTAAAACTTTTGAAATATGTATATTCGACTTGTAAAGGAAGTTTTCCTTCTTCATCGAAAAGTTTTATAAATATATTTCTATATTTATAAAACAAGGCACGATTAAAATCGCGCCTTGTTATTTTATTATGCAGCGTTGTCTACTAAGAAGTCTACAGCTTTACGCACTTTAAGGTCTTCAGATAAAGCGTCTACGCTTCCAAGAGCTTGCTTGATAGCGTCTACTGGCATACCGTACATTTCAGCCATTTTTTCAACTTCTGCAGTTACTTCTTCTTCAGTAACTTCGATGTTTTCAGCTTCAATGATAGCTTCAAGAACAAGATTGATTCTTACGCGTTTTTGAGCGTCTTCTTTCATTTGCTCTTTTAACTTGTCAGCGTCAGTACCTGTGAATTGGTAGTAAAGCTCAAGGTTCATACCTTGTTGGCTTAAACGTTGCTCGAATTCACGAACCATACGATCTAACTCAGTGTCGATCATAGCTTCTGGAATCTCGATTTCAGCGTTAGCAGCAGCTAATTCTACTACTTCGTCACGCACTTTGTGCTCAGCTTCGTGCTTTTTGCCTTCTTCTAAGTTTGTACGAAGTTTTGTTTTTAATTCGTCAAGAGTTGCAACTTCTTCGTCAGCTTCTTTAGCGAACTCGTCGTTTAACTCAGGAAGTTCTTTTGTTTTGATTTCGTGAATTGTTACTTTGAATGTAGCTGGTTTACCAGCTAATTCAGCAGCGTGGTACTCTTCTGGGAATGATACTTCAACTTCTTTAGAATCACCAGATTTAAGACCAATTACTTGCTCTTCGAAACCAGGGATGAAAGTACCAGAACCGATTGCAAGAGAATAGTTTTCGCCTTTTCCGCCTTCAAATGCTTCGCCATCAACGAAACCTTCGAAGTCGATTACAGCTGTATCACCGTTTTCAACAGTTCCTTCTTCTTTAACAACTAGTTCAGCTTGACGCTCTTGTAAAGATTTTAATTCGTTCTCTACATCTTCGTCAGTTACAGTTGTTTCAACTTTTTCTACTGCTAAACCTTTGTACTCACCTAATTTAACTTCAGGTTTCACTGTAACTTTTGCAGTGAAGATAAGGTTAGCATTTTTTTCGAACTTCTCGATGTTGATTTCAGGATGATCAACTGGGAAGATACCAGCTTCATCGATCGCTTCACCGTATGCTTTTGGTAAGATGATATCTAAAGCATCTTGGTATAAAGATTCGATACCAAAGCGTTGTTCGAATAACGGACGAGGCATTTTCCCTTTACGGAAACCTGGTACGTTGATTGTTTGTACTACTTTTTTGAACGCAGCGTCGATAGAGTTGTTTACTTCTTTAGCATCAACTTCGATTGTTAAAACGCCTACGTTACCTTCTAATTTTTCCCATTTTGCAGCCATTTATTCTTTCCCTCCAACTATAATAATGTATGCACATACCTCTATAGATTAAAATCTTCATTATCTCTTTTTTGAAATAACAAAAGTACAAATAATCCTCTAGCAAAAGCTTTCAGATATAATGTTCCAATCTACTAATTGTCTAAAAGACAACTACGGTATATTTTGTTCGAGAATAATATGAAACATATTAAGTAAGAGAATTACACTTCTCTTCTCTTACAAACAGGCAGATTTCTGCCTTTTGCAACCCTTACATTATAACATAGAATATGCTCGTTTCAAGAACCGAACGATTCTTTTTCATAATTATACGGGCAAATATCCTTCTCTTTCAACACGTAATAACCATTGATAGGCAATATGAAACTCTTCTAATTCAATATTATACGCTGTCATAAGCTCTTCTTCATCAATAGTCAATCCGAAACGCTTTCTTCCAATTCTCTCTAAAACAGCAGCCCAAATCTCCACTTTATCCATTAATAGAGCGAATGGGAAAACGCTAATTCGCAATTCTTTCCAATATGTAACCATAGCATCAAATATATCGGGATAATTTTGCTCTAATCGGCTTGATAATGTATGTATAATGTTATCGGATTGCTCCTCATTATGACCTGTAAATGCTGGAATCACCTTGATTGTATTCCCAAACTTTTCTACCTCTATCTCTTCTTCTATTTGATTTTCTATCATTTTATATAAAATAGAAGTTTTCAAATAAGGGTGCTGTTTTTCGTCTATTAAAAATTTCTTTAAAATAGGTAATGCAAGATCCAAGTCTTTTAACGAAAGTTGCTGAATCGCTCTTAGCTTTTGTCCAAAGTTTTCTCCAAACATTTCATTAGTAAACTCATCCAATTCAAAATTCGAATCGACTAGTGACGTATCTACTTCACTTAACATACCTTCTGCAAATAAAGCGAGCTGTGCTAATTTTTCCTTTTGCTCAGGCATTACATCTTTCGTTTGCAAAACCTTTTCAACGATTTCAATGACACCTTCATAATCATTTGTTTGAACTAAAATCGTCACATATGTTTCAAGAATATCACCAAATAATACAGCTCCTGTTTCAAGTAACTGTTCACATTTGTCTTTCGCTTCTTCCATATGTTTTAATTCTAACAAACAAATAACAGAAGCGAGTTCCGTTTGTTCCGTTTCTGCATTATACTGACGTAATATTTCAAAGCAGCGCAATGCATCTTCGAATTTCCGCTCTTTCAGTGCTAAAAAACCTTCATCAATATATCGCTCTGATAGTTGTGGAAACAATACGACCGTATTTTCTTTTTTATCCATACGTCCGCCTCTTTTTCTAGATTTTAATTATCTTTAAAGTAAATATATCAAATGAGTAATAAGAACACAACATCCCAAAACCCTTTGTTTGAAATATGGAAATATTTAATTTTTATATTTCAATATAAACAAATCCTTACTAAAAATTAAAAATGTACAAATAAAAATCCTCAGCAATTAAAGCAGAGGATTCATCATTAATGGAAAGCTTTTATAATAGTGGGGTATATAACAAGGGTAATAATTTGGAGAACAATAATTGCCATAACAATCATGCTAAAATAGAAGATTGGTTTACTTCGCTTCATTAAAAACATAATAATAAGCATCGTACAAGCAAACAAACTTAAGAAGAACAAACTCGTTGTCGAACTAAGTATACCACTCGGGACAAAGAACAATAACACTACACTACAAGTACCTATAATTCCAAATAACCATTCCATTCATTCACTCATTCCCTTTCCCTCTCATGGCAGTTTTTTTACTAAGCGATTAAATGTTTTACAACATCAACTACATACGTTAATTTCTCATACGCTACAAATCCAAAAGCAACTGTTAAACCCGTTACGATTAATCCTTTCATCATTTCTTCCTCCTCGTTTTATCGTTGTTACCTTCATTATAGAGGATTAGCAATTTGTTACCATCGAACTTCCTTACAGTTACCTTACAGAATTGTAAGATTTCAAAATGGATAGAAAAAAACCTCATATTACTTGAGAGGTTTTCACGGAATTTCTCTATAATTACTTGCAAAATTAACTTTTTTCTCTTGATTATTTTTCGGAGAATCCACTCTTAAACTGATAGATTTACTAAATAACTTAGGTTTGAAATAATTATTCGTTACTTTTCTTAACTTACCTTCAAATGTTTTTAATTATATGAAAACACTTTATTGAAATCGTGTTAATATATTTTTATACAATTAAGAATTTAATTTACAAGGGGGATTCTATATGTTTAAGAAAATGGCTGCAGATGTATTAGGACTAAGCGATGTAGGTTCTGTCATCACACCGAAAGATTATGATAAAGTTGATGCTGATGATTACGTGATGCATGAAGATGGGGAGAAAATTTATTTTCTAATTAAATCAAAATCAGATGAATATTGTTTCACAAACAAAGGATTAATCCACCTAGATGGTACAAGTGCAACAAGTAAAAAACGTACACTACGCCGCTTTAGCTATAGTAAATATCAAATTAAAAATGTAGCACTTGAAACTGCGGGAACAATTGATTTAGATGTAGAAATTAAGTTTCAAATGGGAGATGAGCATTATTCAATTGATGTTCATAAAAAACATATTGAAGAATTAAAAGATTTATATAAGGCTTTACTTAAAATAGAAGAAATTTCATACGACAACGATATTACATTGCAGTATGCACATAAAAGTCTAGATATGGCATCTAACGCTTTCAGCCGTATTTCAAACGCACAAGTAAATTTAGCAGAACAATTTAAAGAAATGAACGAGATCGCCTTTAACTGGCTCGTTGATACGAAGAAACAATATAACGTGAAAGATTATGGTTTTGTCTTTGAGAAGTTTATTAATAATTAATTTAAAACAAACAAAAAACCTTGTTATCAAAAGATAACAAGGTTTTCTTAGCGTCCCAGGAGAGGTTCGAACTCTCGGCCCGCTCATTTCCGTACTATTTTATATATTTTGATCGCAGTCTTAATATATCTTCTCCTTCACGAATGCCTGCCGATCCCTTCCTCACATTTTTTATGACAGTCCAATCTGGGTTAGTTTCATCACCGATGTTCTGTACTGTAAAGTTGCCATCACCATATTTCCGGTGACCTTCTGCCAATTTCTCCGTTAAATCATTCTCATTTGATCTCGCCATCTTTGCGCCATCTCCCTTTTTTATACAACCTTCTTAAACTGTCCAACCAATCACAAGTCCAGTCAATTGGAGATTCTCGTTTTCCGCTTCTATTAATTGTAACACACTGTCGGGGATAAGTTCCGATAACGGTGCTCAATCTTACTAGAATGGTAAAAAGTTTTATAACATTCTAAGTGAACGATTGGGTTAATACAGATATGGATTTAAGTTCCTTCATAAGCCTATTGATTCTTTAAATTAAACAAGAGAAATAGGGCGCATAAATGGCGCTCTTTTCTTAATGCACTTTAATCCGTTACACATAATAATTACCATATATTACGTTATTTTTTTACACCTTTTGCACATATATCAATTTTTAGACAAATAAAAAACCTTGTTATCAAAAGATAACAAGGTTTTTTTAGCGTCCCAGGAGAGATTCGAACTCCCGACCGTACGCTTAGAAGGCGTATGCTCTATCCGGCTGAGCTACTGGGACATGGAGCGGGTGAAGAGAATCGAACTCTCGACCAGAGCTTGGAAGGCTCTTGTTTTACCACTAAACTACACCCGCATATGTTATTTTATTTTTCTTCGTTAGCGCCGTTGCCCTATCGACAATATTTATTATATGTATAACCATACATAAAGTCAACACCTTTTTTAAAAGAGGATAATTTTTCTTATCCTCTTTTAAAAACTGCTTGTTCAACTAGTTGTCCGTCTAATGTTTCAAAACGAACTTCCATTTGATTTTCATCCATTTCTAATAAAGCAAATGTCTTTTCTACACGCTGACGCGGTAATAAAATGCTGCCTGGATTAATAAATAAAACGCCGTCGATTAATTCTGCACCTAATACGTGAGAGTGTCCGAAGCATGCAACTTGCGCCCCTACCTCTTCTGCGTGGTACGCTAATGTTTGTAATGTCATTTTCACGTTATGACGATGTCCGTGCACAACTACGAAACGAATGCCATCTACATCAGTTACAATTTCGTCTTGAAAGTTAGCATAATCACAGTTCCCTTTTACAACATGGAAACCTTGCAGCTCTTCATGAGCAGGCGTTAGCTCTGAATCACCGCAATGAATCATGACATCTACTTTTCCTTCATATTTCTCTTTCAACTGCTGTAATTCCTTCACAGAGCTATGACTATCGCTTACGATTAAAGCTTTCATCAATCTCTCTCCCTTATTCTCCTAAAAACCATTCAGGGATTTTTTCTTCTAGCTTACGAAGAGCACGTCCACGGTGGCTAATGGCATTTTTCTCATCTGAACTTAGTTCCGCCATCGCTCTTTTATATTCTTCCACATAAAAAATCGGATCATATCCAAAGCCGTTTTCCCCACGGCGCTGCTCTAAAATATACCCTTCGCACGTCCCGTTTACAATGACAGGCTTTTTATCCCCTTCAGGGAAAGCCACTGCTAATGCACAGTAGAAACGAGCTTTACGCTTTTCAAACGCTATTTCATTTAATTCTTGTAACACTTTATCAATATTCGCTTGATCATCTTTCGGCTCTCCAGCAAAACGAGCTGAATACACGCCTGGTTTTCCATTTAAAGCATCTACAATAAGACCTGAATCATCCGCGATTACGATCGCATTCAGCTGTCTACTCAGACTATCCGCTTTTAAGATCGCATTTTCTTCAAATGTTTCACCAGTTTCTTCGACTTCTTCAATATGAGGAAAATCGTGCAATGATTTTACTTCTAAATCAAATCGCTCAAATAACTCAGCAAATTCACGTACTTTCCCCATATTTTTTGTCGCTACAACAACTTGTTTCATACTTTCCACCTCTACTCTATATGAGATACGATGTCACCTAACGCTTCTTTTTGCATGTCGATTAGTTGGAAGATACCTTGTTCCGCAGCATCAAGTAATTCATTTAACTGCGCTCTGCTAAACGTCGCTTCTTCTCCTGTTCCTTGCACTTCAACAAACTGGCCTTTTCCAGTCATAATCACGTTCATATCAACGTCTGCTTTAGAATCTTCTACATAGTTTAAATCTAAAACAACACCTTGCTCTTCAACAATTCCTACTGACGTTGCTGCTAAATAATCTTTTACTGGAATTTTAGATACTTTTTCTGCTTGTAATAACTTCTCGAACGCTAATACCATTGCTACATATGCACCTGTAATAGAAGCAGTTCTCGTTCCACCATCCGCTTGAATAACATCACAATCGATCCAAACTGTTCTTTCACCAAGTGCTTCTAGGTCAACTACCGCACGTAAAGCTCGTCCAATTAAGCGCTGGATTTCCATTGTACGTCCTGTTACTTTCCCTTTACTTGATTCCCTAATTGTACGTTGTTCTGTTGCACGTGGAATCATCGCATATTCAGCTGTTACCCAGCCCTTTCCTTCTCCACGCATAAACGGTGGGACACGCTCTTCAATTGTCGCTGAGCAAATTACCTTTGTATCCCCAACTTCAATTAATACTGACCCTTCTGGATTTTTTAAATAATTCGTATGAATATGTATATGGCGTAATTCTGTTTTCTCTCTACCATCTACTCGCATAAAAATAACCTCCTCATAACTACTTGTTAGTATAGCCAAATTTAAATGTATGATATGTATACAATAAAAGAAGGGGAACCAAAAAAGCAATTCCCCTTTCTTACTTAAGTATATCAAATTATTGAAGATTAAAAACTACCTGTATTCACGTTTTCTGGACGATCGACAGGTTTTATTAACTTTCCGCCCTTTTCATCTATAAGATTCGCTTTACCATTTACTTCAATAGAAACACTTTTCACGCCTTTCTTTTCTGTTAAAGATAAAACTAACGACTTCAATACGTAATTTGAAACCATATTTTTATCTGGGTTTATAAATATATTTTCATTAAAGTTTAATGTAAGATTTCCATCTTGTAACTTCGGATTCGTAATCAACTTAACTCCTGGATTAAAATCATTCAGAAGCGATTGATGAATCGGTCCTTTTACAAGTTCATCTATAATTGCTGCATAATCATTTTCTTTTCCTTCTACAACGCGGCGTGTTACTGGTACGTAGTATTGCTGCTTATTATTATTTTGTGCCATAAAATAAAGTGTAACAGGTTTTGTATTTGTTACATCCGCTACTTGTTCATCATCGAAGTTGATACCATTAGCACGGCTCACCCCTTCACCAAGTGGTGTACCACCAACAGGCATCTTCGCCAATTTCTCACCATTTATTTGGAACTGCACTTGTTTTATTTCTTTAAATTGCGTCAACGTCCAGGCTATTGACTCAACCATCTGACGCTCTTCCTCTTTTGCATAGTTTTTCATTTCTTTAGAGAAATCAATGACTGCCGTCCCATCTTTTTTCAAATCTAGTGTCATCGATGTATTCGCTGGAATGACTGCACGGAACCCATTCGGTAATAGATTCGTTACCGGTCCATCTTTCACAAGGTACTCTAACGTTTGCTGAATGACCTCATTTGCTTTCGGAGTAGGTATAGCTAACGTTTGCGGTACAACATAGCCATTTTTATCAACAAGGTATAGTTCTCTATTTACCGTTTGTCCTTGCTTATCTTTCTTAGCTACTTCTTTCTTTCCACCCTCTGTATACGTAACTTGTTTTGGCGGATCAATTTGTTCCGTTGCTTTCTCCTGATTTATAAAGCCACACCCTGTTAGTAAAACAGCGCTCACAGTAGCACCAACAACCCATTTAAAAGTGGATTTAGGCATGCCATTCCCCCCTAAAATCTAAGTTTGTACTATTATGTATACGAGCTGTTTCACTTTTTAGAACAAGCTGTGCTTCCTATAAACAAAAAAACTCCTGATTTCTCAGGAGCTCACTTATATGGATTCTACTATTATTCTTTTTCTAAATGAATATGTTTCACATTTTCAATCGGTTGACCGAACCATTTTGATGCAATTTCTTTAAATAGGCCTATTTTTCCTGTCGTTAAGAAGAGATGATCACTTTGTTCCTCTCCCTCATTCAACATTTTACTATGGTATAAAATTGTACTTACTTCGCGCGCTGTTTCATCACCTGAACTAATTAGTTGTACTTTATCTCCCATTACTTTTTTAATAACAGGACCTAAAATTGGATAATGTGTACAACCTAAAATAAGTGTATCAATATCAGTATTTTTCAGCGGTTGCAACGTTTCTCGTACAACTTCATACGCCATTTCACTTTCGAAATTTCCACTCTCTACAAGCTCAACGAAAGGCGGACACGCTAAACTTTCTACCATAACACGGTTATTAATAGACTTTAGCGCTTCTTCGTATGCACCACTTTTCACCGTTCCAATCGTTCCAATAATCCCAACATGATACGTGTTTGTCACTTTTAAAGCTGTACGTGATCCTGGGTGAATAACCCCTACCACTGGAATTGGTAATTGTTTCTGCATCTCTTCTAATACAACCGCAGTTGCTGTATTACACGCAATAACTAACATTTTGATATTTAAATCTAGTAAATGCTCCGTCATTTCCCACGTAAATTGACGCACTTCTTCTCGAGAACGTGGACCATAAGGGCAACGTGCCGTATCCCCTAAATATATAATACGCTCTTTCGGCAACTGACGAATTAATTCCTTCGCTACTGTTAAACCGCCAACTCCTGAATCGATAACACCGATTGCTCTATTCAACTTCATCACCCGTTTTCTCATTCATCATCTTTTTTTATCATTATATTTTACACACTTTAAGTTCGCTAACTTAAACTGCTTCTGTATGAAAATTTTCATTTGTACCTATATAGACTAGGACCTTTTTTATTTTGCTCCTTTTTTTCATAATTTGCAAGACAGAAAAATAACCGACCTTCTATATGAAAGTCGGTTTCTTCTATATAAAATGCGTATTTACCACGTTATTTGCCGGGGAGTAAGACCCCCACCTCAAAATTCAGCGAAAGCAAAGAAGTTAGGTGGGGATCGGGCTGCCCGTAAAAGCCCGATTGGTTTAACTAATAATTAGTGGGGGATGCCCCCACTAATTAAAGTTTCACTTTATTGCTCCATCTTTTTTTGGAAAGACGACATTCCTATTAATAAGAAGAAATGAGCAGAGATTAAAATGACGATTAAAATAAAATTCAAACGATAACTATTTGTAGATTCCATAATTTTGCTCGCTACCTTTATGAGTAGCGAGCACTTTTTCTATAATTTATTGACAGCTCTTCTTATAGCTTTCCCTATTTCCATACTAGACTGCGGATTTTGCCCTGTAATTAAACGCCCATCTACTACGACATGCGGCGTGAAATTTGGAGCAACATAAAACAAAGCTCCTTCTTCTTTCAATTTACTTTCTAATAAAAACGGCACTCGTTTTTCTAAAAGCACAGCTTTTTCCTCATCATTCGTATAACCTGTTATACGCTTACCGGCAACAAAAAACGAGCCATCTTTATTTTTTACACCGACTAAAGAACTTACTCCGTGACAAACAGCCGCTACAATTCTGTTATTGTTGTACATATTCTCAATCAAATTTGCAACATATGGATTACCTGGAAAATCTACAATCGCTCCGTGCCCACCACCAAATAAAACTGCATCATAATCTGAAAAACGAACATTTGAGATTGGCTTCGTATTTTGCAATAAAGAAGCGACATACTTAAATTCACGAGGTATGCCATTTGGAATAGACACTCTATCAATAGGTACTTTACCGCCCTTTATCGACACAATATCAACATCGAACTTAGCCTTTTTAAACACATTATAAGGAGCTGCGAGCTCTTCCAACCACAAACCAGTCGGGTGTCCATTCATATTATGAGCGCTTGTTGAAACTAACAATATCCTTTTCAACATATCCCCTCCTTACTACCTATTTATGTATAAAATGTTCTTATCATTCATATAGCAAGCGGAAAAAACGATAACAACAAGCTGAACTTTTGTATAAAAGTCAACTTGTTGTTATCGTTTGAATTCTTTCGTACGAAGATTTTCACAACCTTATAACTTTTATCTCCAACGCCACGCAATCGTTTTATCCTCCATATGAATAGCAGGTATATCAATCCCTAAATACTGCTGATTATCCTCATCAAAAACAGACCAATTTCCTTCATATAAAAATTCAGGATCCATGCTTTCAAAATCAAATCCACTATCTTCGTCTACCATCTCACGAAAATATTTTTGGAACGGTTTACTATTTTCAGATAGACGAATTGTTCCATACATCCATGGCATGTCTCCAAAAACATCTTTAATTTCACCTATCTCCATATCCTTAAAATACAACTTCATATTTGCACCTTCTTATTCATAAATGACAAAGATACCTACCCTGAATGCCTCATCATGTTATAAAGTAGTTATTTTTAACGTTTCTTTCTTAAACATATCTTCCTTCTCAAAGTCTGAGATACCTTTTTAAGTTCAAAATATAAACAGAAAAATAGCCGACTCTTCATATAAAAGTCGGCTTTCTTTTTATAGTTCGAGCTCTCCCATGCGAAGAAGCTCAACAACTGCTTGTGAACGTCCTTTAACTCCTAGCTTTTGCATTGCGTTTGAGATGTGGTTGCGTACTGTTTTTTCACTGATAAAAAGTTCACCTGCAATTTCCTTCGTTGTTTTATCTTGAACCAGTAATTCAAATACTTCTCTCTCTCTCTTTGTGAGTAACGGTTTAGATTGATACGCTTTTTCCTTCAACTGGTATAAACCTCCTTGCTTAAGCCAGAGCCGTGTATGTGTAAGTTGGGTGTTTATTTAGTCAAGATATTGTATGAACGAAATGTGCGGGTGGTGAATGAAAATAGGCTTTATTTCACATGTTATTTTAGACTTTTATACAGTGCAGACACTCTTTGTATCCACTCACTTTTCATTACGCCATATTTGTTCTAGTAATATGCTGACAACTGTACCTACGAACAAACCATTTCCGAATATATATTGCATAACAGACGGCAGTGATTGGAGTGCTCCAGACGGTAAAAACATAACACCGCTTCCAAATAATACAGAAACTCCTAAAACCGTTACATTCCTTTCGCTCATTGGCACTTGTTTTATATTATGAAACCCAATTCCAATTAACTGTACGAACGAAGCCATTAAAACCGCAGATGCGACAGCGGGTGGTAACGATGCTAAGTAACGAATAATATTTGGAAACAACGACATTACGACTAGTAACAAACATGCTAGTAAGAACGATCGTATATATTTTTGTTTCGTTAAACGTATAAATCCTGCCGTTGCTGGTAACGGCACGACACCTACAGTTGAAAATACAGAAGAAATGATATGCGAAATCCCTCCAACCCACGTACCACCCTTCAACTGTTTTTGTTCAATAGTCCCCTTTTGAATGGTAGCTTGATTAATTGCTATAATAGCTGCCACTGTATTTGAAACTAAAATACATACCATAACGAAACTGGATACAGCCATACCTGTATTCCACTTTGGAAGTCCCCAAGCAAATACATGTGGAAGTTGCACAAAATGAGTTACTTGAGATGGAATCGTCATTTTTCCTGCAATGAGAAAAAGAATCCACCCACTAATTAATCCTATTAAAACCGCATAACTTTTGACAAAACCTTTTCCGAAGTTAGATAGTATAATAACGAAAAGAAATATGCTAAACGCAATTATCGCTGTAAATCCATCGATTTGAGAAACAGTAGCAGTAATTCCTAGCATTCCTTTTAGAAATACACCGCTTAATTGTAAACATAATAAAAGTAAAAACGTCCCTGTCACAAGCGGCGTGAATAAAAATAAAATACGTCCGATAAAACCAGTGACTCCTAATCCTATTAAAATAACACCGGAAATTATCATTCCTAATTCTAAAATTTGCAACGTACTATGTAATTGATCTTGCCCGGCCGTTGCATAAGCAAGTACGGTAAATACTCCAACCCACGATCCAGCTGGTCCATCCGCAATTGGCAGTCTATGTCCAAGCCACCCTTGTAAAAAAGAAGATATACCAACTACAAAAAACGTACGCTGCATTAAATAAAATATTTCTTCCGTCGTAAGATGAAATAATCCGCCAACGACAATTGGTAGTGCAATTGAATTCGCTAATAAAAATATAAACCATTGCAAAGTTCCCATAATATGATTTTGGTTATGTTGATTGTCCAAATTTTTCATCCTTTCTAGCTTCCCTATAAGAAATATATTGCAAGCATAACAAAGAAGGGTTCTACACTCACAATTAGAACCCTCCTCAAAACATTCACACGATTCTTTTACACAAGATTATTTAATTCCACCTCATTTAAACTTCCAACAACAATATTCCCTTTATGCACGACTAAACGTTTCTCTGTTTGACGCGCTACCGCTTCAGCAGTACATGTTGCATTCGTCAAAACAAAACTCGCTTCATCTCCTACATTCGGCCATGCTCGCTTCCCTTCATTGTTTAACGTTTCTTTTCCACCCGTAATAAAGTGAAGGGCTTTTCCTAAAGACCTTTCGTCACTCCACCCAAAACGTTCCGCTAATCGATTTGCCTTTTGCAGCATATCACCTGTGCCAAACGGTGACCAATGATCAGTAATACTATCATTTCCTAATGAAACTTTCACACCTTTTTTATCTAATAACGGAATTGGGATTACTTGTTTCCCAATTGGCACCGTTGAAGTAATATCAATATTTAAAGCAGCTAGTCTTTCCGCCACTTCTTCAACTTCTTTATCCGTAACACCACCAAGTCCAAGTGCATGACTAATTGTTACGCGACCTTGCCATCCCGCTTCTTCTGTTAAACTTGCCAATCGCTTCATCGTAAACGTCCCAAGATTATTCGCATCATGCAGATGAATATCAACATCTGCATTAAATTCTACTGCGATATCCATAATGGTATGTAATGATTTTTCAATATCATTATCCACTGTAGCTGGATCCACTCCACCGACTAGATGCGCACCCATACGCATCGCATCTTTCACAAGTTGCACAGAATTGCTGCGCAATAATCCGTGTTGCGGAAAAGCAACAATTCTACCAGAAACCTGATTTTTATATGTTTCCAACGCCGCTAACGTCGCCTCCAAATTACCAAGTCCAATAATCGGATCAACATTACAATGCGTTCTAATATTCGTTGCACCATTTCGAAGCAATAACGCTAACATATTTTCCGCCCTATCTTGAGCAGTTGCTAATTGCTTCGGCAGAATTTTTTCTTCTTCATGAAAACGCGTAAAAATATTCTCTGCTGGCATACAAGCTTTCCAAGGACCACTATAATACGTCTTATCAATATGAATATGCATCTCTTCAAAAGCTGGCAAAATTAATAAACGCTTAGCATCAAGAATTAATACTCCTTCCTCTTGAACAGCCCCTGCTATCATTTTTTTAATTCGTCCATCTTCAATGAGTAAACTACATAACTCTGTTTCTGTTTGGGAAATTCTCCCCTCTTCATATGTATACCCTGATTCAAGCATTACGTTAGTCAGCCAATATACTGTCATCTCTATTTCCCCCACCCTTTATTAAAAGTTACCTCTTACTATAATTTTAATATCAACTGAAAATTAAGACAATTAATACGACTGTTCTCTAAAAAAAATGTCATACAACCTCATAGTCTTCTCATAAATTTCCATATAGAATAGAAGTATATAGCTTGGTATAAAGTGAAACTTTGATCAGTGGGGGGTTTGTTCATCCCCCCACTGATCATTAGTTAAACCAATCGGGCTTTTACGGGCAGTTAATCCCCACCTAACTTCTTTGCTTTCGCTGAATTTTTAGGTGGAGGTCTTACTGCCCGTTAAAGCGGGATAAAAAGGAGTGGATTGGAAGATGTCAAAAAGATTATGTAAATCCGAAACTGATAAAATGCTATTTGGTATATGCGGTGGTTTAGGGGAATATTTTGATATTAGCTCTACTCTCATTCGCATACTTTGGGTCATTGCTATTTTATGTTTTGGGACGGGGTTTTTAGTTTATTTTATTTGTTTATTACTTATGCCACGCTCTTACTAATAACATTCTTTCATCTATTTGAGCATAGCGTATAAAAAATCCCCTATAGATTTTTCTATAGGGGATTTTTTCATGAAGAATATTTCATCGTTAAATGTAATACTGCTACTTCATCTTCTTCATTTCTATAACTATGTTTTTTATTCGCTTCAAATTGAATAGAGTCAAACTCATTTAATTCGTATACATCGCTTTCTACTTGAATCGATACTTTCCCTTTCATTACTGTTACAAGCTCAATAGCACCTTCATGATGAGCTTCTGGTTCATATATACTATTCGATCTTAAACAAGCACGATGCATTTCCATCCCCGTTTCTTTCGTATAGCGGAACATCGTTTCTAAATGCCATGCTTGTCCTACATCTACTGCAAATCCTTCTCCGCAGCGCGCCACAGCTACAGGTTCTCCAACAACCATCAATCGCGATAAAGGAATCGATAACCCTTTCGTTATTTTCCAAATGACAGCTAACGTCGGATTCGTTTCGCCTCTTTCAATCTTTCCTAATGTTAATTTACTAACCCCAGTTTTTTGGGCTAATTCTTCTAAACTTAATTTTTGTTCATTTCGAATTTGTCTTAACAGCTGACCTACTTGCTGAATGACTTCTTTCGTTTGCATATCTTCATGTTCTTTCATCTATAAAACCACCTTAAAGTATAAAATAGTTTACTTTTATTATTTTAAAGTATATTATACTATACGTAATCATCAAATTCCGAAAGGAGTGCTATGCTTCATGCGCGCAATTTTATTAGGCCTTTTATCATCAGCCTTTTTTTCCGCAACCTTTATTATTAATCGAGCGATGAATGTATCTGGAACGAGCTGGGCCTGGACAGCTTCCTTCCGTTTTTTATTTGCTCTCCCTATTTTATTCCTTATCGTTTTATTTCGCAAAAACTTAAAGGGTTTATGGGAAGAATTAAAGAAACATCCATTAGCGTGGATCGGATGGGGGTCCGTTGCTGGTATTGGTTTCTATTCTTTATTAAGTTTCGCAGCTGTCTTTTCTCCAGCTTGGCTCGTTGCTGGAACTTGGCAAGTTACTATATTAGCAGGGCTACTTTTATCACCGTTATTCTTCGTTAAAATAGAAACGAAATTAGGCACAAAACTTGTACGCGGAAAAATTCCACTTCGTAGTTTATATGTCGCATTATTTATTTTACTTGGTGTAATTTGTATGCAAGCGACTGCAGCAGGTCATATTACAATGACTCAGTTCATTTCAGGTTTTTTACCTGTCGTAGTAGCAGCCTTCTTATATCCATTCGGCAACCGAAAAATGATGGAGCTTGTTGGCGGACGTCTTGATACGTTCCAACGTGTATTAGGAATGGCAATAGGAAGTCTACCTATAACAATTTTACTTGGTATATATGGATTTTCTACTACCGGTATTCCAACATCCAGCCAAATGTTGCAAGGATTTTTGTTAGCCTTATGTTCTGGCGTGATTGCGACGATGACATTTTTCTTTGCTACTGACTTAGCCAAAGATAACCTCTCTCTACTTGGAGCTGTTGAAGCAACGCAAGCTGGAACGATGGTCTTTACCGTGCTTGGCGAAATTGTTTTCTTGAATGGTTCATTTCCTGGTGGTCTTTCCCTACTTGGAATGATTATTATTATGTTAGGAATGGTTGCAAATAGCGTTTTAAACCGTTCTGCCCCAGTCATTAAGCAGAAAAAAACTGCATAAAAAAGAGTATAGTTCTCTAACAAAGAACTATACTCTTTTTTTATTGTCCCCCTATTTCGCCTTATCAGAATAGTATTTCATTAGCTGTTTATACTAAAACCTATGTTATAATACGTTTCATGCGCAATATTAGGAGGTAAATTATGTTAAAAAAAGCAATCGCTGAATTTATTGGTACATTTGTACTTGTATTATTCGGAACTGGAGTAGCTGTCATTGGCGGCGGAATTGAAGGAATTGGAACATTAGGAATCGCTATGGCTTTCGGTCTATCTATTGTGGCTATGGCATATAGCATCGGAACAATTTCTGGATGTCACATTAACCCAGCAGTATCAGTAGCTATGTTCATCAACAAAAGAATGAACGCTATGGAACTTTGTTATTATGTATTAGCTCAAATTTTAGGTGGTTTATTAGGAACTGCAACGTTAGTAACGATTTTACGCTCTGCTAAAACACCTTTAGATAATTTAGGTCAAAATGGTTTTGGAACTCTTGGTTTATCTGGAGCATTTCTAGTTGAATTTATTTTAACTTTCGTATTCATTTTAGTTATCGTTGCTGTAACAGGTAAAAAAGGAAGTTCTTCTCTAGCAGGATTAGTAATTGGTTTCACATTAGTTTTAGTTCACTTATTAGGAATTCCGTTAACTGGAACTTCTGTTAACCCAGCTCGTAGTATCGCACCAGCTCTATTCGCTGGCGGAGAAGCACTTTCTCAACTATGGGTATTCATCGTAGCACCAATTCTTGGTGGTATCGTAGCAGCTATTGTTGGTAAATTCATTTTAAATACTGAAAAATAGAATTTTCAATATTTCTGAATAAAAAAAGGCGAGCCCTCATTATGAGGTTGCTCGCTTTTTTACTCTTTCATTTTAGACTTTAAGTTTGTAACTAATTGATCTACCGTTACATTTGCAAGTACGTTTTCCATCGCTTCTTGCGCTTGCATTAAAATAATTTCTAATACTGATTGAATATTAGCTCCTACTGGACATTCAATGTTGGGATTTTCATGGAAGGAAAATAGTTGGCCTTCTTCTACAACTTCCACTGCTTTATATACATCAAGTAATGTAATTTCTTCTAAATCACGAGCAAGTGTCGTACCACCTTTACCAGCTTGTACATCAACAAGTCCTGCTCTCTTCAACATTCCTGTAATGCGACGAATCACAACTGGATTTGTATTCACACTACCAGCAATCCATTCAGAGGTACAGCGAGAGTTTCGATCTATCGCAAGTAACGTTAACATATGAACACCTACTGTAAAACGACTACTAATCCCCATCTGCACACCCTCCTTTGTATTCATTCTATTAAAAGACGACTCTTATTATTATATACTATTTTTAATTTATACATAAAGAAAAAGCATGATTCCAATAGGAAATCATACTTTTCTCTCATTATTGACGCTTTATAAACTTCGCTAAATCTTTAAATTTCACTTTGTCTGAGTAATTCATTACGCCATTTACGTAAATGCGACTTGTAACAGCACTTAAAATACCGATTGTCGCTAAAAGCCCCGCCAATGTTATCATAATTTCTAACATACCAGTTTCACCAGCTACAAAGCGTGAGAATGTAACCATCGGGGTAAAGAACGGAACATAAGAGCTTATAACAACGATAGTACTATTTGGGTCACCTAACGATTTAAGACTTATAAAGAATGCTGCAATTATTAAAATTGAAATCGGTAGCATTACACCTTGCAAATCCTCCGTCTTAGAAACAACCGCACCAGCAGCTGCATACATCATCGCATACAGGAAATATCCTGTAACAAAATAAATTAGGAACATACCGATTATTTTTGCATCTAACTTTGTAACATCAATTACGCCAAATAAGGAACCATTTTCTAAATCTACCCACCCTAGTAAATAAGGAACTAAATAACCACATGCCAATATGACAAGTTGTAATAACGCCGTTGAAACAACCGCTAAAATTTTTGCATACATCATCGTAAGAGGTTTTACTTTCGGAATCATAACTTCCATAACGCGAGAAGCTTTTTCAGAAGCAATATTCATCGCAATTGTGCTTCCGAACGCAACAATAAACATATATAAAGCGAATATGAAGAAATATGCAATTCCGGCAGAGGCAGAACGATCTTTTATTGCTTCTTGTTTCACAGAAATTTCGGTTTGCAATTGTTGTGCAATTTCTGGTGAAACATTATGTTTAGCAACTGTTACCGCCATATATTTTCCCTTTAAATAACTAGCTATAATTGTAGAATTTGTTTCACTAGCGAACCCATTAAACATATACGTGACTTCTGGAACTCCATTCTTTTCAGTTACACGAAACAAACCGTCTAACTCGCCTTCTTCTACTTGTTTATGCAGTTTATTGAAATCTTCTTTTGAACCAATTGTTAATTTAGCTGATGGTAATAACTTAGTTAACTCTTCTTTTTGTATTTTATATGTAGAACTCTCTGTCACAACTGCAATTTTATCTTTATCCTTATTTTTATCATTACTTGAAGTAAAATGATTGAACGCAAAAATCCCAAAAACAATTAAAAATAAAATCGCGCTCATGATTAATGATTTTTTAGATAAAAATGCTTCCCTGAAATAAAATGAAAATACGTGAGAAAATTTACGCATCGTTATTTCGCCCTCTCTACAAAGATTTCGTTTAACGTCGGCTCTAACATTTTAAATTGTCGTAAGGTAACACCTTGTTCTTGCAATTTTTGTAAAATCTTTAGAGCTTCTGCATCATCTTGTACTTGCATATAAAGAAGGCCTTGTTGTTTTTCATACGATACATGTATAGCTTCTAATCCCTTCACATTCTCTTCTGTATCTTCAATCGTTAAATTACGGAAACCGTATTCTTTTTTAATATCACTTAACTGGCCTTTTACGACTGCTTCGCCTTTTTTCAAAATACATACATGTTGGCAAAAAGCCTCTACTTGTTCCATACGATGACTAGATAAAATAATGGTCTTTCCGCTCTGTACTTGTTCTTCAATAATGCTAGCTAACATCCCAGCATTAACTGGATCTAGTCCGCTAAATGGTTCATCTAAAATGAGAAGTTCAGGATTATGAAGAAGGGCAGCAATTAATTGGATTTTTTGCTGGTTCCCTTTTGAAAGCTCTCCTGCCGTTTTAAATTTATATTCCGGTATCGCTAATCGCTCTAACCAGTGATCAATAGCCAGATCTACTTCTTTTTTCGACATTCCTTCTAATCTACCAAAATATCGCAACTGGTCTATTACTCTACTTTTTGTATATAAACCTCTTTCTTCTGGTAAATACCCAATCGTTACCCCACTAGTCCCAAATGATTTTCCATCCCATGTAATAGAGCCTTCATTAGGCGTTAATAATCCGAGAAGCATTTTGATTGTCGTTGTTTTCCCTGCACCATTTCGTCCAAGTAATCCTAGCACTTCACCTTTTGGTAACGAAATTTGCAAGCCATTAACTGCTTTTGATTCCCCAAATTGCTTCGTTAAGTTTTGAATTTGTAAACTCAAAGTATAAAGCCTCCCCTTTAATATCATTCATATTCTCTTTCAAAGACTATGTTTATTCAGGATAAAATATAGCACTACACTTCATCCTCTTAGTATGTAACATCTCCTTAATCCATCATTTGTTCTATTTAGTTAAAATTGTAAATAACATCATGTTATTTGTCAATTATAATTGTCATTTCGACAATTATAATTGACAAAATGATTTCCAACATTTTTCTCATCTTTCTAATATAGGACATACTACTATATATACAAAAGACAATATGCAAATGTTCATAAAAAAATTTTTATATTTTAATATATAATATAAGATGATTTTCTAACATCAAGGAGGATACATATGAAGATGAAGAGGGGTATTACCACTTTATTATCTGTAGCGGTTCTATCTACATCGCTTGTAGCATGTTCAGGAACACCAGAGAAAACAGTGGCAAAAGAAGAAAAAGTAAAATTAACAGAACAGCAATTAATGGCTGATTTATGGTATCAAACAGCCGGTGAAACGAAAGCACTTTACTACCAAGGATACAATATCGGTCAATTGAAGCTTGATGCAGCTCTTGCAAAAGGGACAGAGAAAAAGCCTGCTATCGTACTTGATTTAGATGAAACGGTTTTAGACAACAGTCCTCATCAAGCAATGAGCGTAAAAACAGGAAAAGGCTATCCGTATAAATGGGATGACTGGATTAATAAGGCTGAAGCTGAAGCCCTTCCAGGCGCAATTGATTTCTTAAAATATACAGAATCTAAAGGTGTAGATATTTACTACATCTCAAATCGTAAAACGGACCAACTAGATGCAACAATTAAAAATCTTGAGCGTGTAGGTGCTCCTCAAGCAACGAAAGAACATATATTACTACAAGATCCGAAAGAAAAAGGAAAAGAAAAACGACGTGAACTCGTTTCACAAACACATGATATCGTCTTATTCTTCGGTGATAACTTATCTGATTTCACTGGTTTTGATGGAAAGTCTGTAAAAGACCGCAATCAAGCAGTATCAGATTCGAAAGCACAATTTGGTGAGAAATTTATTATTTTCCCGAATCCAATGTATGGTGATTGGGAAGGCGCTTTATATGATTATGATTTCAAAAAATCAGATGCAGAAAAAGATAAAATCCGTCGCGACAACTTAAAATCATTTGATGCAAAATAAAGAGGATGGCATTCGCCATCCTCTTTATTTTCCCTTCTCTGTTAAAGGCAAGATAAACACTTCCACACGCCTATTCTTTGCCTTTCCTTCTTGTGTATCGTTTGGAGCAATTGAACGGTATTCTCCGTAACCAATCGCACTAAATTTTTCTGGTTGTAATTCTTTATTTTGGAGTAATACTTGCATAAAATTAACTGCACGCTGCGTACTTAATTCCCAGTTCGATGCAAACTGCGCATTGGCAATAGGGACATTATCCGTATGACCAGATACTGTAATCTCACGAGGTGACGCTGAAACAAGTAAGCTAGACATCTCTTTTGCAATCCCTAGTGATTCTAACTTCACATCTGCTTTCCCCGAATCAAACAGCACATTCTCTAATATTGTCACCATTAATCCCTTTTCAGTTAATTTAGTTTGAAAAGAAGAGGATAATTGTTTCTCATTAATATATTGATCAATCTTTTTTTGTAATGCTTTCAATTCATCCATTTCTTTTTTTTCTTTTTCTCTAGCTTCTTCTTGTTTTTTTGCTTGTTCTGCCTCAAGGCTACTTGCTGATAATTCCTTTTCATCATTTGGCTTCTGATCACTTAAAAACTCTTTATTTCCTGTTCCACCTGCTAATTCGCTTCGAAATGCTACTGCCATCTGTTTGAACTTCGCAGCATCTATACTACTCATCGCAAATAAAACGATGAACAATGCAAATAACAACGTTAACATATCAGAATAAGGGATTAACCAAGTTTCATCGATATGTTCTTCGTGTTTTTTCTTTTTGCCTCTTCTATTTTTTTTACTCCGCATTTTTTTCTGCTCCTTTTTCTAGCTTTTTACGCTCAGTTGCAGAAAGTGCACCTAAAATGCGGTTCTTCATAATAAACGGATATGTACCCTCTTGTAACATTAATAAACAATCAATAATTAAACGTTTTTTCTCTAATTCAGCTGCAGATTTTTGCTTTAGTTTATTTGCAAATGGATGCCATAATACATAGCCTGAAAAAATACCAAAAATCGTTGCAATAAAAGCACCCGAAATAGCGTGACCTAACTTTTCAATATCAGTTAAATTGCCAAGTGCAGCTACAAGACCAATAACAGCACCTAAAACCCCTAATGTCGGTGCATATGTACCCGCTTGAGAAAAAATTGCCGCTCCTTTTGCATGCCTTTCTTCAATCGCTTCTAATTCAGCTTCTAAAATTTGCTCTAAATCTTCTGCGGATACGCCATCAATCACAAATTTCATACCACGCAAAAGAAATTCATCTTGAATTTTGTCTAATTGTTGCTCTAAAGACAAAATACCGTATTTTCTACTTTCTGATGTCCAATGAACAAATAATTCTAGCAACTGTTCATAACTTAAATCCTTTTTATTTGAACCAAAAAGAACTTTAAATAATTTTGGAACCCTTTTTAGTTGATTCATCGGAAATGCGATACATACTGCAGCAAATGTACCGATAAAAATAATTAATGCTGCGGCAGGATTCAATAAGGAATTTACGTCAGCGCCCTTGACGACCATCCCTACTACCACTGCTACAAATCCTAAAATAAGTCCAATAATTGTTGCAAAATCCATTCCCATTCACTCCTAGTCTATACAAGAAGTTCTTTATTCTCGATAATCGCTACATCTTCTTATGTATATATATTACATAAAAAATTCATTTCATGAAAGATAAGAAATGAATTAAATAAAAAAATACTACAATTTCACACATTTTCTGACATTTTCTTTGCATTTCTATTACGTTACGACTCTTATATTTCTTTTTCAACAAACTAGACTTATAATAAAAACAATACATATTTTATTAAGAAAGGACTGTGATTACAAGGCATCATGAAAAAGATAATCATTATTTCTGCCACTACTATTGTAATCGGTATCACTTCTTTCGCTTACTTTGGTTCTAAATCACCACTACAAAATGGGGCAAAAGCTGTCGAAAGTCAACAGCATAGTAATCACCAAAAAGAAGAGATTCCTGCTTTTCCGAAAGCTGATCATAATGCAAAGAAGCTAGACAATGATTTTTCCGTTGTAACAAATCCAGAGTCTAATCTTGTCTTAGTGAATAAACATCGAAAACTACCAGACGGATACATACCTGAAGATTTAACAAGACCAAACGTACCATTTACTAGTCCAAAAGATAAAGAAAAAACGCTACTGCGCAAAGATGCTGCAGATGCGCTTGAAAATATGTTTGTAGCGGCAAAGAAAGAAGGACTTGAACTTACAGCTGTATCTGGTTATCGTTCATACAAACGCCAAAAATCATTACATGATACATACGTTAGACGTCAAGGAAAAGCTGAAGCTGATTCAGTAAGTGCCATTCCTGGTACGAGTGAACATCAAACTGGTTTAGCAATGGATATTAGTTCAAAATCTGCTAAATTCCAATTAGAGCCTATTTTTGGAGAGACAGCCGAAGGAAAATGGGTTGCAAAACACGCCCATGAATTTGGCTTTGTCATTCGTTATTTAGAAGATAAAACAGAAACAACAGAATATTCATATGAACCGTGGCATTTGCGCTACGTTGGAAACCCGTATGCTACATACATATATAAACATCATTTAACATTAGAAGAAGCGATGGAAGACAAAAAATAAGAGAGCAAATTGCTCTCTTATTTTTCTTTCATTCTATCATTGTAGTAATTTTTTCTTCCATTCTTCAGGCCACGGTTCGCCTCTTCCCGTTTTTTTCGATGCTTGAACCATCATTCCACGACCAACTAAACAAACTTCTCCTGCCGTATTCTTCACCATGTAATGCAAATCTAAAGAAGAATTCCCAACCGATCCCGCTTTTACATACACCTTCAACTGTTCATCAAAATATATTTGCTTAATAAAATTACATTGTAAATCTGCAACAACGATCATCGTTTCTGAAGATTCATGCGTCCATTCTTGCATAAACCCAAGTTCTTTAAACAATGCGATACGTGCTTCTTCAAAATAGGTAAAGGCAACGACATTATTTACATGCCCAAACATATCTACTTCACCAAAACGAACTTTTACAGGATTGTAAAATGAAAAACCACTTTCCCATCGCTCAAAGTCTTCAATATAAGAAATCCTCTTCATTGTTTCCTCTCCTTTTCGCCTTCAAAATAAACAGAATAAACAGAAAAATAAAGTTATAAATATTGCCTCTTCAACATGAAGAGGCAATATTTATTAATAGTTATTGTCGCTACCAAAGAAATCTTTAAACGATTGAATTGTTGTATCACGGTTTAATGCCGCAATTGAAGTTGTTAATGGAATACCCTTTGGACATGATTGCACACAGTTTTGAGAGTTACCACAGTTTGCAAGTCCTCCATCTCCCATAATTGCACGTAAGCGATCTGCTTTATGCATTTCACCCGTCGGATGTGAGTTGAATAAACGAGCTTGTGATAACGGTGCTGGTCCAATAAAGTCAGATTTACTATTTACGTTTGGACATGATTCTAAGCAAACACCACATGTCATACATTTTGAAAGCTCATAAGCCCATTGACGTTTCTTCTCAGGCATTCTTGGTCCTGGTCCTAAGTCATACGTACCATCAATTGGAATCCAAGCTTTAACGCGTTTTAGAGCGTTAAACATGCGACTACGGTCAACTTGTAAGTCACGTACAACTGGGAATGTCTTCATTGGTTTTAAGCGAATTGGTTGTTCTAACTGATCAATAAGAGCTGTACATGATTGACGTGGTTTTCCGTTAATCACCATCGAACATGCGCCACATACTTCCTCTAAACAGTTCATATCCCATGCAATCGGAGTCGTTTGGTTTCCTTTTGAATCAACAGGATTACGACGAATTTCCATCAGTGCCGAAATAATGTTCATATTTGGACGATATGGAATTTCAAACTCTTGGTCAAACTCTTGTGCATCTGGTCCATCTTGTCTCGTAATGATGAGGCGGATTGTTTTCTCAGACATGTTGCTTATCCCCCTTCTCTTCACCCTTAGCAGCTACATCATGTTTTGAAGAATAGTCACGTTTACGTGGTTTAATTAATGAAACATCCACTTCTTCGTAATGGAATGCTGGTGCATTTCCTTCTCCTTCAAATTTCGCCATCGTAGTTTTTAAGAAGTTTGCATCATCACGATTTGGGAATTCAGGTTTGTAATGCGCCCCGCGGCTCTCATTACGGTTATATGCGCCAATTGTAATAACACGTGCTAACTCAAACATATTTGCAAGTTGGCGTGTAAATGAAGCACCTTGGTTACTCCATCTCGCTGTATCGTTAATGTTAATGCGTTTGTAACGCGCCATTAACTCTTCAATTTTCGCATCAGTTTCTAGTAGCTTTTTATTTTCACGAACTACTGTAACGTTATCTGTCATCCATTCTCCAAGCTCTTTATGAAGAACATATGCATTTTCGTTACCATCAAGCGTTAAAATATTGTTAAATTTCTCTGTTTCGATTAATTCATTTTGCTCATATACAGTAGATGAAACAGCATCAGACGATTTAGAAAGACCTTTCATATACTCAATCGCGTTCGGTCCTGCTACCATACCACCGTAAATTGCTGATAATAGTGAGTTCGCACCAAGGCGGTTTCCACCGTGCATAGAATAATCACACTCACCTGCTGCAAATAAACCTGGAATACTTGTCATCTGCTTATAATCAACCCATAGTCCGCCCATTGAATAGTGAACTGCTGGGAAGATTTTCATTGGTAGTTTACGAGGATCATCACCTGTAAACTTCTCATAGATTTCAATAATTCCACCAAGTTTAATATCTAGTTCTTTCGGATCTTTATGAGAAAGATCTAAGTACACCATGTTTTCACCGTTAATACCTAGTTTTTGCTCTACGCAAACGTCAAAGATTTCACGCGTTGCAATATCACGAGGTACAAGGTTTCCGTAAGCCGGATATTTTTCTTCTAGGAAGTACCATGGTTTACCATCTTTATATGTCCAAACACGGCCACCTTCACCACGTGCCGATTCACTCATAAGACGTAATTTATCGTCTCCAGGAATTGCCGTTGGATGAATTTGAATGAACTCGCCGTTTGCATAATATGCGCCTTGTTGATATACAGCAGAAGCTGCTGTACCTGTATTAATAATAGAGTTAGTTGATTTTCCAAAGATGATACCAGGGCCCCCTGTTGCCATAATCACGGCATCAGCTTGGAAACTTTTAATCTCCATTGTTTGTAAGTCTTGTGCAACGATTCCTCGGCACACACCTTCGTCATCAACAACAGCTCGTAAGAAATCCCAACCTTCATATTTCGTTACAAGTCCTGCTACTTCGTGACGACGTACTTGCTCATCTAATGCGTATAGTAATTGCTGTCCAGTTGTTGCACCAGCAAATGCTGTACGGTGATGTTGTGTTCCACCAAAACGACGAAAATCAAGAAGTCCTTCTTCCGTACGGTTGAACATAACACCCATACGATCCATTAAATGAATAATACCAGGTGCTGCTTCACACATTGCTTTAACTGGTGGTTGGTTCGCTAAGAAGTCCCCACCATAAATTGTATCGTCAAAGTGGATCCATGGAGAATCCCCTTCACCTTTCGTATTTACGGCACCGTTAATTCCACCTTGGGCACATACAGAATGCGAACGTTTTACTGGTACTAAAGAAAACAGTTCAACATTTACTCCTGCTTCCGCCGCTTTAATCGTTGCCATTAAGCCAGCCAAGCCACCGCCGACTACTATAAGTTTCCCTTTCATGCTCTCCCACTCCTTACTGGTTTGCTAGCTGTGGATCGATGAACGCTAATAATGCACTCACACCTACATAAGATAGACCTAAGAATATAGCTAATGTTACATAAGTAGAGATTCTTTGTGAACGTGGAGATACTGTAATTCCCCAGCTGATGCAGAATGTCCATAGTCCATTTGCAAAGTGGAAAATTGTTGAAACAACACCGACCAAGTAAAATGCAAACATAGCTGGATTGTTTAAAATATCTGCCATCATATCATAGTTTACCTCTTTACCTAGCATTGCTTGAATACGAGTTTCCCAGACGTGCCAAGAAATGAAAATCAGTGTAACGATACCTGAAATTCTTTGGAAGACGAACATCCAGTTACGGAAATAACCGTAAGAAACCGCATTGTTCTTAGCTGTAAATGCAATATATAAGCCATATATAGCATGGTACAGTATCGGTAAAAAGATGATGAAAATCTCTAGCGCGTACCGGAATGGAAGGAGCTCCATAAAGCCTGCAGCTTTGTTAAAAGCCTCTGCTCCTCGTGTTGCAAAGTTGTTTACAATTAAATGTTGCGTCAAAAAGACACCAACCGGGATGACCCCCATTAATGAGTGCCACTTACGAAACGTATACTCGCGGCCTTTCATGTCCCCATTACCCCCCTTGAATGTTTGACTGCTGTTTTCAGATTAGTTTACAACAATAATGTTTTTTCACTATTGGCATAAGAAAAACTGAAAAAATTATTCGAAATATTTCAGCATAATTTGATACCAAGTTCATTTTACTCCTATTTTTGTCGAAGCGTCAAGAAAACGTATACATAATTTGCATATAATTTGCCAATTCTTTTTTTCTTCTTATATATTCAGATTTCCCCAAAGAAAAATCTGTTTTTATAAATGAGAAATGTTATATAATAATCCCTATAGAAAGAGGGGAATATTGTGAGTAAAAATACAATCGATACAACATCTTTAGAAGATGTTTCATTGAACGCCTTCGCTTATGAATTGCTACGTGAAGAATTACTACCTGATTTAATCGGTAACGATTTAGATGGTATTTTATACTGGTCTGGTAGAAACCTTGCAAGAAAATATCCACTAGAAACAATTGAAGAAGTCATTCAGTTCTTTGAAAAAGCTGGCTGGGGCACTTTAAGTATTATTGAACATAAGCGTCGTGAAATGCAGTTCCAACTTAAAGGCACACTCATCGCTGAACGTCAAAAACAAAACAGACATTCTTCTTATCAATTAGAAGCTGGATTCATCGCTGAACAAATTCAAAAGCAACGAAACGTCGTTGCAGAGTCCTATGAAGAAAAGAAAAAACGTTCAGACTCTATTACATTTCTTGTGAAATGGGATATAAAAGATCTCATTGAAGTGTAGCATTACCTACAGTCAACTAGACATATAAGTTTAGTTGACTTTTTTGTATTTTCATTCAGTTAGGTTTATTTTAAATCTTCAGAAATTATACCAGAAAATAGAAGACGTTGTAAACTACAACGTCTTCTTATCTGTTAAATAAGTATAAATCGTCTCTGCGACATTTTTCGGCATACCCGCTTCGACAAATTCAGCTAAAGAAGCTTCTTTCATCTTCTTTAATGAACCAAAATGTTTCAACAATATCTTTTTTCGTTTATCTCCAATTCCAGGAATATCATCCAGTGCTGATTGAATGACAGATTTCCCGTGTAATTGACGATGGAATGTAATCGCAAATCGATGCACTTCATCTTGAATGCGCTGCAATAAATAAAATTCTTGGCTATTTCGCTCAAGCATCACAGGTTCAGGTGGATCTCCAATAATTAAATGGGAGGTTTTATGTTTGTCATCTTTTACAAGCCCTGCCATCGGAATATATAAACCGAGTTCGTTTTCTAGAACATCACTTACAGCTGCCAGATGCCCTTTTCCACCATCAATAATGATTAAATCTGGTAAAGGCAAACTCTCTTTCAGTGCCCTTGTATAACGGCGTCTCACAACTTCTCTCATAGACTCATAATCATCTGGTCCTTGAACCGTTTTAATTTTATATTTCCTATATTCTTTCTTAGCTGGTTTCCCATCGATAAAAGCAATCATTGCAGAAACAGGATTTGTCCCTTGAATATTTGAGTTATCAAACGCCTCAATACGATAAGGTGTTTCAATCCCGAGCTGCTTCCCTAAATGATCTACCGCCTTAATCGTTCGCTCTTCATCACGTTCAATTAAGTAGAATTTCTCTTCAAGAGCAATCTTCGCATTTTTATTTGCTAATTCTACAAGATCTTTTTTCTTACCACGTTTCGGCTGTGTCGCTTCAACTTCTAAAAAGCGCTCTACTAACTCTGAGTCTATACTTCCTGGAACGACAATTTCCTTCGGCTTAAAATGACTGCTGTTCTCATAAAATTGACCGATAAACGTTAAAAATCCCTCTTCTGGTTCATCGTAGATTGGAAACATAGAAACATCACGTTCAATTAGCTTTCCTTTTCGAACGAAGAAAACTTGAACACACATCCATCCTTTATCAACTGCATACCCAAACACATCACGATCCACTAAGTCACTCATAATCATCTTTTGTTTTTCCATAATCGCATCGATATGAGCAATTTGATCCCGCAACTCTTTTGCACGTTCAAATTCTAGTTTCTCTGAAGCTTCATACATCTTTGTTTCTAATTCTGAACGAACTTCTTTATGCCCACCATTTAGAAACTTAATAATTTCATCTACAATTTCTTTGTTTTGTTCTTCCGTCACTTCTTTCACACAAGGCGCTAAACATTGACCCATATGATAATATAAACAAACTTTATCTGGCATATTTGAGCACTTACGAAGCGGATACATACGATCTAGCAGCTTTTTCGTTTCATGAGCTGATTGTGCATTCGGATAAGGACCAAAATACTTCCCCTTATCCTTTTTTACATTTCGCGTAATAAGTAATCGCGGCTGTTTCTCAGCTGTAATTTTAATAAAAGGATATGTTTTATCATCTTTTAATTGAATATTATATTTTGGATCATGTTTTTTTATTAAGTTTAACTCTAAAATGAGAGCCTCTAGATTTGAGGAGGTTACAATATATTCAAAATCTACAATTTCTCCTACAAGCCGCAGTGTTTTTCCATCATGCGAACCAGTAAAGTACGAGCGCACACGATTTTTAAGCACTTTTGCCTTTCCGACATATATAACCGTTCCTTGCTTATCTTTCATTAAATAACAACCAGGTTGATCTGGTAAAATAGCCAGTTTTTCTTTTAAATGTTCGTGCACTCGTTACCCTCCATTTCTACATGCTTAGCATCTTTATTTTCACATGAAAACATACTATGCCAAAACACCCAACATACGTTCTTTTATTGTAACGGAAAGGTGTAAAAAAAGAAAATAAAAAAGGCTACCAAATGGTAGCCCTTTATTTTAGAAGTGTTTAGAAACTAATTCTACTAACGCTTCTTTCGGTTTGTAACCTAACGCTTGATCAACTACTTTACCGTCTTTTAATACGAAAAGAGCTGGAATGCTCATTACTTCGAATTGACGAGCAGTTTCTTGGTTTTCATCCACGTCTACTTTTACTACTTTTACTTTTCCGCCTAATTCTGCATCAATTTCCTCTAATACAGGAGCGATCATTTTACAAGGTCCACACCAAGGTGCCCAGAAATCTAATAATACAACACCTTCGCTAGTTTCAGCTGCGAAGCTTTGGTCATTTGCATTTACAATTGCCATTTTATTTCCTCCTTCAAGTATATTCTACCAAGAGTATATCATTAACTTATATACGTGGCGAATAATATGTATCGTTATGTATTGTAACAAAAAAGTGTTCCTTTATACTATATAAAAATACGGATTAAATACTAAAAAGATGAGAGACAGGGGATCTCTCACCTTTTCTATATATAGGGGTACTTCACTTGGAACTCAAGGGTACTCAAATCATGAATGTACTTTTAACTTTTTAAACTCTTCTGTTAAAAGAGGTAAGACTTCAAATAGATCGCCAACAATACCATAGTCAGCTACTTTGAAGATACTTGCTTCTGGGTCTTTATTAATCGCAACGATTATTTTTGAGTTAGACATACCAGCTAAATGCTGAATCGCACCAGAAATACCGCATGCAATGTATAAGTCTGGCGTAACAACTTTACCAGTTTGACCAATTTGTAATGAGTAATCGCAATACTCAGCGTCACAAGCACCACGAGATGCTCCAACAGCGCCGCCTAATACGTCAGCTAACTCTTTTAATGGCTTGAATCCTTCTTCACTCTTCACACCGCGTCCACCAGCGATAATAACTTTCGCTTCAGAAAGGTCAACACCTTCTGCCGTCTTACGGACGACATCTTGAATAATTGTACGTAAATCTTTCACATCTACTGTAATAGAAGACACGTCACCACTGCGAGACTCATCTTTTTCAAGCGTCGCAATGTTATTTGGACGCACTGTCGCAAATAAGATACCGTCTGTTACAATCTTCTTCTCAAACGCTTTACCAGAGTAAATTGGACGAGTAAAGATAACATTTCCACCTTCAACATCTAAAGCAGTTACGTCAGAAACTAGACCAGCTTCAAGCTTCGCTGCTAATTTTGGTGATAAATCTTTACCCAGTGCTGTATGTCCAAATACAATACCTTCTGGCTTTTCTTCAGCATATACAGCTGAAAATGCTTGTGCATAACCATCAGATGTATATGATTTTAATTTATCATTTTCAACTGTCACAACGCGATCTGCACCGTAATGAATCAATTCATTTGCAAAAGAGGCAACGCTGTCTCCAACTAGAAGACCTACTACTTCACCGCCTTCTGCAATTGTTTTTGCTGCTGCTACCGCTTCAAACGAAACGTTACGTAGCGATCCATCACGAACCTCACCCATTACTAATACTTTACGAGCCATAGATTTTCCCTCCTGCATATATAATTTCGTATTTTATTAGATTACTTTCGCTTCTGTATGGAGCAACGATACAAGTTCTTTTACTTGATCTTGCAGCTCGCCTTGTAACACTTTTCCTGCATCTTTCTTAGGAGGCAAATAGATTTCAATTGTTTTTGTCTTTGCTTCCACATCATCTTCTTCTAAATCTAAATCATCTAATTCTACTTCTTCTAGTGGCTTTTTCTTCGCTTTCATAATACCTGGAAGCGATGGATAACGAGGTTCATTTAAACCTTGTTGTGCTGTTACTAAAACTGGTAATGAAGTTTCAATCACTTCCGTATCACCTTCAACATCACGCTCAATCTTCACGTTTGTACCGTCAATTTCAAGTTTTGTAATTGTCGTTACGTACGGAATATTTAACGCTTCTGCTACGCGTGGACCAACTTGTCCAGATGCACCATCAATTGCAACGTTCCCGCCTAAAATTAAATCTACATCTTTATCTTTTAAATATTCAGCAAGTACTTTTGCTGTCGTGAACTGGTCACCATTTTCCACATCATCTTCAATATTAATTAATACAGCTTTATCGCAGCCCATCGCTAATGCCGTACGAAGTTCTTTCTCACTATCTTCGCCACCGACTGTTACAACAGTAACTTCGCCACCTTGTGCGTCTCTTACTTGAATTGCTTCTTCAATCGCATATTCGTCGTAAGGGTTGATGATGAATTCCGCTTCGCCATCGTAAATTGCACCGTTTTTAATTACGATTTTTTCTTCTGTATCAAATGTTCGTTTCATGAGTACGTAGATGTTCATTCCATTTACCCCCTTGTTTTTCAGAAAGATTCTATCAATTTTAATTTTCTGTTAATTTATATTAAAAAAATAATTGAACTACCTGCCACTAAATGAAGGCTTACGTTTTTCTAAAAACGCCGCTACACCTTCTCTTCCATCTTCACCCGTAAATACTTCACCAAAGATTTGAGCTTCGCGTTGTACACCTTCATAATAATGAGACGATTTCGTCGTTTGCAATAACTCTAGTACAGCACGAGTCGTCGCTGGGCTTTTTCCAGCAATCTGTTTTGCAACTTTAAGCGTATCATCTAAAAATGTTTCTTCAGCAAAAACTCCGTTAACAAGTCCCCATTTTAATGCTTCTGCACCAGTAATCGGTGTACTTGTTAACATCATTTCACAAGCTTTCGCTTTCCCAACATAACGTGGTAATCGCTGTGTACCTGCAAATCCAGGAATTAATCCAAGTGTTAATTCAGGTAAACCAAGTTTTGCACTTTCAGTTGCAAAGCGCATGTGGCAAGACATAGCAAACTCAAGGCCGCCGCCAAGTGCCGCTCCATGAATTGCCGCGATAACTGGTTTTGAACATTTTTCAACACGCTCAAACGTAACTTGTCCAAGCTGCGCTAATTCTGTCGCTTGCTTCGCTTCAGTAACAGATGTAAATTCTTTAATATCTGCTCCCGCCGAGAAGAAGCGCCCTTCACCGTGAATAACAACAACACGAATGTTATCATCCTTCTCCACTTGATCAATTAATTCAGTAACGTCATGCATAACTTGTGAAGACATCGCGTTTGCCGGCGCATGATTTAACGTCGCCACCGCGATATGATCTTCAACTCTTACAGATAGGAATTTCAACATGATCCCTCCCATTATTGACGATAACCACAAGCTGCAATAAGTAGCCCATGTACCGTTTTTGAAAGTGCGACCAGATCATACTTATGATCGCTCATTACCCAATTGGTCACAACTTCATCTACTGTTCCAAAGATCATTTGTCTTGCCACGCGAACATTTAAATCCGCTTGGAATTCACCTTGCTTTATACCTGTCTCTAAAATCTCATCCATAACTTGTAAGTAGCCTTTTAATACTTCATTTATTTTCAGGCGTAAGTCTTGATTGGACTGTCTTAGCTCTAATTGCGTAACGATAGCAAGAGGATCATTTTGTGATAACAGCAAGAAGTGCGTTTCTACCAACATGAATAACTTCGATACAGCGCTTTCAATTCCTGCTGTTTTTTGACGAATTGTTTCGACAAAATCTCCCATCTTCTCTTGGAATAAGGATATTAATATATCTTCTTTATTTTTAAAATATAAATAAATCGTGCCATCAGCTACCCCAGCTTGCTTTGCTATTTTAGAAACTTGCGCTTGGTGGTACCCATTCTCCGCAATCACAATGACTGCCGCATCAATAATTTGATTGTATTTCGGTCTATTTTTCTTCACTTTACTGTCCCCTTCAAGAAGATGACTGAATGAATAGTCATTCATATTCTTATAATACTGACTATTTAGAAAAGTGTCAATCCTATTTTTTCAAAAAGAAAGGGCCTTAGCCCGTTTGCTCATCCTCATTTTTTCTTTTCTCTTCATCTATTAGGACACGGCGTAAAATTTTTCCGACTGTCGTTTTCGGCAGTTCATCTCTAAACTCATATACTTTCGGCACTTTATAAGCCGCTAAATATTTACGCGCAAACTGGTTTAATTCTTCCTCAGAACACTCCGCACCTTCTTTTAACACAACAAATGCTTTAACTGTCTCTCCCCGGTACGGATCGGGAACTCCAATCGTCACTACTTCTTGCACTTTTTCATGCTCATATAATACTTCTTCTACTTCGCGAGGATACACATTAAATCCACTCGCAACAATCATATCTTTCTTACGGTCTTTCACATAGAAAAATCCATCTTCATCCATGTAACCAACATCCCCTGTATGAAGCCATCCGTCTTGTAATACAGCTGCTGTTTCTTCTGGCTTATTCCAATACCCTTTCATAATTTGAGGACCCTTTACAACAATTTCACCAATTTCACCCGGAGGTAAAGCCTCTCCAGTTTCAAGTGACATAATGTTTGCCTCTGTATCTGGCCACGGCACACCAATACTTCCTGGCACGCGTTTTTCCCACAAAAAATTCCCATGTGTAACTGGCGACGACTCCGTTAATCCATAACCTTCTACCAATTTCCCACCTGTAACTCTCTCAAACTCTTCCTGTACTTCTACAGGAAGCGGGGCAGATCCACTAATACAAGCTTGAATAGAAGAAATATCATATTCTTTTAAGAGGGGACTATTTAATAGAGCAATATAAATGGTCGGTGCCCCTGGAAATAGTGTGACTTTATGTTTTTTTATCGCTTCAAAAACCATTTTCATATCAAACTTCGGAATCAGCACCATTTTATATCCTTGCATAATACTTAAATTCATTACAGCTGTCATCCCATACACATGAAAGAACGGAAGGACACCAAGAATTACTTCTTCCCCTTCTTTACAATTATATAGCCAATGAGCTCCCATTAAAGTGTTCGAAACAAGGTTTTTATGCGTCAACATAACGCCTTTCGGAAATCCAGTTGTTCCTCCAGTGTACTGTAAAAGAGCTAGATCATTTTCAGGATCACAAGGCACTTCAACATTAACATTATTTTCTCGTTCTACTGATTTCCATAGATGAATCGTTTCGCTTTCCGACACATTCACAACAAGATTTGCCTGCTTTTTTTGTACAAATGGATAAAGTAAATTTTTAGGGAAGGGTAAAAAGTCCGCAATCCGAGTTACGATAATATGTTCAATTTTTGTAGCAGATTGAACATTCGTTACTCTTGGAAACACTAAATCGAGACAAAGAATTACTTTTGCTCCCGAGTCATGAAGCTGGTATTCTAATTCTCTTTCTGTATATAGTGGATTTGTTTGTACTACGATACCTCCCGCAAGTAATGTACCATAATAACCAATTACAGATTGCGGACAGTTCGGCAACATAATAGCAACTCGATCACCCTTTTCCACACCGAGTTTTTGAAGATAATTTGCAAACCTCTTCACCTTATCGTGGAAGTCTGAAAATGTAATATCCTTCCCTAAAAAGTGAAGCGCTTTCTTTTCTGGATAACGGGAAGCCACCTGTTCCACATATCCATGAAGCGGCTGAATATCATAAGAAATCGTACTTGGAATTTCTTCTGGATAACTTTTCAACCATGGTTTTTCCACCTTCATTCCCCCTTCAAATACATAAAAATAAATGAATGTTCATTCATGATGGTTGGTTTCATTATATTATAGTCGCCATAACGTTACAATCATAATATTCTGACTTTTGTATAACTATGCTTCACTCCATTAACTTCTTATTATATGTATAAACTCTCCTAATCTTAAAAGAATAAGAGAGTTATTATTTAGCTTAATCTTATTATCGTTAACACAGCTCCTGGTGTAGTTGTTGATAATGTTGCAACAGCTAACAAACCAAATAGTTGCAAACTAATGGCACTTCCAGCCGCAAGAGTCGTAATAATTGTTGCACTAAATGATGTAGTTGCTAACGCAGGAGAATTGATTGTTCCAGCAAGAGGTGCACCATTAATTGTAATCCGCGAACTGACTAATAATGAAGCCGTTATATTAATCGTATATGAAATATAATAATTCCCCGCATTTGCAGCCGTAAATACTGTATTCCCCCCAGAAACAGTAATACCTGGACCAATATTTTGATTATTCGGAAGCGGGACATTCGTTCCACCAAGAAGTACCGATATCGCTGTTCCCGATGTATTATTTGCAAAAGCGTATGTTGCAGTTATACTTGTGCCAGTTGCCCCCGTGTCTCCTGTTACTCCCGTTGAACCTGTTGCTCCTGTTGCTCCCGTCGGACCCGTTATTCCCGTCGCTCCTGTTGGACCTGCTGCCCCTGTTATTCCTGTTGCTCCCGTCGCTCCTGTTGCCCCTGTTGCTCCCGTTGGACCTGTTGAACCTGTTATTCCTGTTGGGCCTGTTGCCCCTGTTATTCCTGTTGCTCCTGTTGGACCTGTTGCACCTGTTGTTCCTGTTGAACCTGTTATTCCCGTCGCTCCCGTTGGACCTGTTGAACCTGTTATTCCCGTCGCTCCCGTTGGACCTGTTGAACCTGTGTCGCTCCCGTTGGACCTGTGTCACCTGTTGGGCCCGTTGCTCCCGTTGGGCCTGTGTCACCTGTTGGGCCCGTCGGACCTGTTGGACCCAGCTTAGGAACTGTCCCATCACAACTAAAACAGCATGAATCAACATGTACACCATTTTGATTATTACACCCACAATATCCATTTATATTATTGCTCCATGAAGACATGTTGATCACTTCCTTTACGTTCGATCTTTTAAGTAAAATCACCAAGTTAGAAAACACCTATCTAAATAACAAAAAAACACTTTACCTAGTGGGGATAAACACAGATTTATTCCATACATTCTAGTAATTATTACATGCGATTTGCTCTCTTTTTGCTTGTACTTTCGCCTTCTTGCTCAAACGAAATTCTTTTTCTCTATTCTGCATATACATATAAACTTCAATCCAATTGGTGTATTCATCGGCGGACTACTTGCAGTTAAAATTGTCCTTTTTTCATGGAAATTAGGATTTAGCTCAACAACCCTTGCTTTAATAGAAATCGGTATTTCAGCTCTCAGCTCAACAATTATTCAACTCTTTATCATTAGCGCAAATTTGAATGTTGCTGTACTTGGAGCACCTTATTTCTTATGGTTGGTGAGGAAGAGTTGGAAGAAAGTTAAAAAGGAGCTTCTTGGAAGTCTCCTTTTTTATTCATTCTTATAAGGTCAAAAGGAAACTATCTTTTTTTCACGAATTTAACCTATGAACATAACGAGGAGGGATAACATGTACCAAACTATTGAAGGCTTCTTGCAATCATGGACATACGAGGCTGAGTCTACTCAAAAAATGCTCAATGCATTAACAGATGAATCTTTGTCACAAGAAATTGCACCTGGACACTGGACGTTAGGCAGAGTTGCTTGGCATATCGTGACGGCAATTCCAGTTATACTATCTGGCACAGGGCTTAAGTTTGAAGGAGAAACGAAAGATTACCCTGTACCAACTTCTGCAACAACAATTGCTGATCAATACCGTAAAGTGAGTGCAGATTTTGTTGAAGCTCTTCAAGGCGAATGGACGGATAAAGACTTAGCTACTATTAATGACTTCTTTGGTCGTCCTATGCCGAATTCTATATTTTTAATGACACTTATTAATCATCAAAATCACCATCGCGGACAAATGACGGTTTTAATGCGACAAGCCGACTTAACAGTCCCTGGCGTATATGGTCCTGCAAAAGAAGAATGGGCTGCAGCTGGAATGGAAGCTCCTAAAATGTAACTACAGAAAAAGACAAGGTGTTTACACATCTTGTCTTTTTCTGTAACTTGTTTCATGTGAAACTATTTTTACCAAATGGTTGTTTTATGGAAAAATACGTTAAAATGAATACATATTATGAAGAGGAGCAACCAAATTGAATACAAAAAATAAAAAAATAGTTATGGGAACTATTTTACTAACTTCTATTATTGGAGTTATCAGCGCATCTCTTTATTTCACAAGTTATGGTACCCCTTGGGGAAAACAAACAGCAGTTACGGAATCAAAAGAATATATTACAAAATACTTTGATCTAGATGCGGAAGTCAAAAATACTTCTTACGATGCTAAAATGAATAGCTATGCAATCTCATTTGAGACAAGTAAAGACGGAGAGTTTACTATCGAATATAAAAGTCCTAATAACTTTAATATTTCTCCAGGAGTGCAAGCGTATTTAAGCAAACACTCCAAATTTACAGAGTAGTAACGAAGCATACATATACAAAAAAAGAGTTGGTGTAACGCCAACTCTTTTTTCTTATTTTTGTCATACTGTTATATCTTCCTTCGCTATATTTTTAATTCCGTAACATGCAATCACAACTCCAATTGCTGCCAATGCTAGTTGAAGAGGAAGAAAAGTTGCTACAGAAAACGTAGTGCTATTCATTGCAATTGATACAACGATAAGGGATGAAACAATTGTAGTTGGCACTGAACGTTTACGCATTCCGAAATATAATGGGATTAAACTCATTCCCGCAGTTGCAATAGCTAAAGGAACCAGTTTTATTCCTTCTTGCGTCAATTGATCTACTGTAAATGGATTAGGAAGAATTGAAAAATAACTATCTATCCCAAAGAAAACTCCTACTACTAAAATGTTAGATAAAATAACTGTTATAAATGTTACTACCGCTGTAATAGCCAACTTACTAGCCATCATTTTCTTTCGGTTAATTGGATAAGAAAACATAAGTAATATTGTTTTGTTTTTATATTCACTAATTATTAACCTTGCGATTAACACACTACCAAAAATAATAAATGTTGCCCTTACTAATGTACTAGCCGCTAACAAAATCATCTGCGGATCTCTTATTTCTGGATCTCCTTCTATTTGAGAAACGATGCTCGTAAAGATCAGTAATGCCAGTATAGCGATATTTGCAATAATCGCTCCCCTTACATACCATCCAAGCTTAAACTTCTTCAGTTCTAGCTTCATTAAACGTAGCATGATAGTCCTCCTTCCTCATAAGACTTAATCAATATAAATTACTCCTGTTTTACTTAAAATCTTCACTTCGTTTTTTGCATCACCAATAGTTCCCTCTTTTATTTTTTCTGTATTTGTATCTTTCTTAAGTCCATTTACATTCACCATTACGTCAGACGAATTACTTTTAGCCGTGAGTTTTAAAGATGTCGGAACACCTTTATACCGTACGCCAATATCTCCTGATTTTGTTTCTACAAATAATGATTTTCCTTCTTTCATATCTTTCAGTAATACTTCCCCAGATGTTGAAGTGATGTTCATATTTTCGTTTTTTATATTTCTCACATAATTATCGCCAGTAGTAGAAGTTATATTTACTTCTTGTAACGAACTATCTTTTAACATTAAATCTCCACTTTCGGATGTGAACTCACCTTTCTCGGCCGATAGTCCTACAATCATTTCATCTCCAGAGTTGCCTTTTGTCACAATACTTTTTACTACTATATCTTTTATTTTCACATCACCCGATTTATTATTTAATACAATTTTATCTATTTCTTTCTTCGGAACAGCTATAGATATACTATTTTTCTTCCTAAACGTAAAACCATTAAAGAATCTGGTCGCCTTTTGTTTTTGCTTAACTATAACTTTATTCCCTGCTTGTTCTATTTCGACGGGATCTATCTCTTTATCTACTCGTTTACCTTGAACCAAAATTACTATTTTATTAGCGTCTGTACTTTTAAATTCAATATCCCAGTTTTCATTGTCTACTTCTATTTCTTTTATATGATTTATCTCAAAAGACTTTTCTTTCTTAAAACCTTTCCCCTGAAACACCTTAAAACCAAAAATCGCACTAGCAATTGTAATAAGTAAAATTGCAATTACTATTATTTTTTTCAACATTCATACCCCAGTTCGTTGTTGTTTTATGCTTGCTTCACGCCACATCAATCTTGTCGATTTTACGATACGATAAATAACTAATGAAAATCCCTAATAAACAGAGCACTATTGGGATAGCTATAAAATCAAACATACTTACTTGACCGTTTCCAGGACCAACGTTACCACTAATCAGCATACCAATTATTACTGCCGAAGTAATCGTTGTCGGTGTCGATTTCTTTCTCATCCCAAAAAATAAAGGAATTAAACTTATACCAGATATCATAAATGCACTTATAAAAGTAGTTGGAACGATAGCTATTATTTCACCTATCGTAGCTGGCGTTTCAATCAGTCCCATCATTGGACTCACAAAATATACGAGCAAACTAATAATGAAAGTAGCGATAATCGTGCTCAAAAAACAAAAACAAAAAACAATTGTTAATTTCGCTCTCATTAACATTTTCCTTTGCAGCGGGTACATAAATGATAGTTGTATCGTTTTGTTCTTATACTCATCAATTACTAAACGTGATAAAATAACCGAACTAAAAATAATGAATGTTATCCTAATAACAATATTTGCTAAAGCCATGTTCTGTGTGAAGTCAGAGAAAAGCACGTCTCCCTCGGCTTTCATTCCTAATGCCATAAGGCTTATTGCAGCGAAAATTGCTATAATACAAATTGCTACACTTTTAAAGTAACTAGATAATCGATGCTTTTTCCACTCAAGCTTCATTAATCTAAGCATACAAACCACGCCTCCATTCTTTATATAACTCTCTCTACGCTGTTAACATTCTAATTCCAGCAGTAATTACGCTTAACATTCCTATCACTAGTAGAATTAGCAACCATTTCCGCTCTGGTTTCCTATAATATAAAATCCCACTTATGAACATTACGATCCATCCACTTACTAGATTCACTAGCAATCCATTAAGCATGAATGCCCTCTCCATCCATTACATTTAAGAAATATTCTTCTAAGGAACTATGTTTCTTATTAATACTTTCAATTTCTACATCGTTCATAATAAGTGCTTTTGAAATGGCCTGCTGAGACGCTGACGTATCATACACACGAATCATGTTTCCACTCATTATTTTATAATTTTTTATGCCAAGTTTATCTTCTAAAATATAAGCTGCACGCTTCACATCAGGAACAGTAATTTCAATGTACTCTGTTTGTTTTCCGTTAATACTCTTCATTGAAACTTCTTTTATTAGTTTTCCATTTTGAATTACACCAATTGTATCCGCCATTTGTTCCATCTCGCCTAAAATATGACTAGAGACTAATAACGTAATACCATATTCTTTGCAGAGCATTTTAAATAAGTCTCTTAATTCTTTAATACCAATTGGATCTAAACCGTTAATTGGTTCATCTAAAATGAGTAATTCTGGCTTTGTCATGATCGCCCTTGCAATACCAAGTCGTTGCTTCATACCTAATGAAAAATCTTTTACTTTTTTATCATCTATACCGTGCAATTTCACTAAATGTAAAGCATGATCGATTGCGTTCTTGTCGTAATACCCCATATATTCACAATGTAATTCTAGGTTTTCCTTCGCCGTTAATTTATCATAAAAGATTGGATATTCGATAATTGTCCCCATGCGCTTTAACAATTCATAAGATGTATCCGTTAACTTCTCACCAAAAATTTCAATATCACCGCTCGTCGGTTTTATTAAATTTGTGATCATTTTCATAATCGTTGTTTTACCTGCACCATTCGGTCCTAAGAAACCGTATATCTCTCCTTTTTTCACATGCATGTTAACGTTAGAAATAACTTCTTTCCCTTTAAACACTTTCGTTAGCTGATTCGTTTTTAATATATATGTCATGTCATTTTCTCCTTTCGCACTACTTTATACTTCTATAATAGACAACGGAAATCTCTTTTTTCTTACCCGTTCCTTACAAATTCCTTACGCTGAAAAAAAGCTTGTAGAATCTACTTCTCTACAAGCTAAAACAGTATCTTTTTTAATACCACTGTAAAAATTGTTTTTTCATACGGCTTACTAGAAAGATGTATTTCTCCATCCATCGCTTCCACAAGCCTTTTCGTAATCGTTAATCCTAAACCGCTTCCTTGATACAATCTATTTCTGGAATCTTCAAGTGTGTACATACGCTCAAACACTTTATTAATGTGAGATTCATCAATTCCTTTTCCTGTATCCCATACATCTATATACACACTCGTTTCATCGTCTCTTAACGTCATACCGAGTGTCTTTCCATCGTCTCCATATGTAATCGCATTTGATATTAAATTATTCAATACTCTACCTAATACTTCTACATTTCCAAGTGCATATATATTTCTTTCTGGTATATCAATATGAACTTGAAACCCTTTCGTCGTCACTAAATCATAAAAAGATAAAATCTTCTCGCGACAAACTTCATTCATATATACTTTTGTCATCTCAATTGCCTTGTCACCAGATTCTAATTTTGCTAAATCAAAAAACTTATGAATCAGTTCCATTACTTCTAGTGTTTTCACATGCACCTTTTCAAGTAATATTTGCTGTTCTTCTTTATTTATCGTTTTATCCTTATTTAACATTTCTGTATATCCAAGAATAACTGTTAGTGGCGTCTTTAAATCATGTGAAATATTGGAAAGCATTTTTCTCATCGAAATTTCTACTTTCGCATGATCTGCATTCGTTTTCTGTTTTGCAGCTAATAATTGATTAATTGCCACTAATAATTTTTGCAATTCTAGATCATCTGTCATAACGAGTAACTTCTCGCCTGTTTGTTCATTTACAATACTTTCTAACTTTTCGTATGTGTATCGTAAATTTTTGCTACTGTTTTTCCTCATTTTATACTGTATGTAAATGACACATAACAATATAAAAATAATACCTATTAACAAATTGACCATATTACATCACTTCCAACTTATAGCCGATGCCCCATAACGTTTTAATATACTCTGGATTAGATGGATCACTTTCAATTTTCTCGCGCAATCTCCTCATATGAACATTTATAACATTATCATCACCGTAATACTCTTCGTTCCAAACTAACGTATATATTTGCGCTTTCGTAAATACACGATTTTGATTCTTTACGAATAGCTTTAAAATCTCAAATTCTTTTAAAGTAAGTTTGAGGGGCTTTCCGTTTTTTTCAACCGTAAAATTAATTGGATCAATTGCTAAATCACCAATTTGAATCATCTTTTCTGTTGTTTCTGTAGCCGAATATTTCGTAGACCTCCGAATACCCGCTTTTACACGTGCAGCCAATTCAATCATAGAAAATGGCTTACAAATGTAATCATCTGCTCCCAGTCCTAATCCAACAGCTTTATCAACATCTGTATCTTTTGCCGACATCATTAAAATCGGAACTGCACTTTTTTCCCGAATGATTCGCACAACCTCTAAGCCATCTAGCTTTGGCATCATAATGTCGAGGATAATCAAATCAAATGAACCTTTTAAATATGTGTTCACGCCTTCTTCTCCATCAGATGCGATTGTAACTTGAAAGCCCTCTTTTATTAAATACTTTTCCACCATCTCTTGAATTGAGATATCATCTTCAACTAATAAAATATGATGTGACATATGTCTATCCCCTTTTTCACAAACATTAACATTTCAATTGTATCGTAACGAATGAATACTGGAAAGAATTATATGAATTTTCAAACCAACTTCCCTTCCTTCCCTAACAATGATATGATAAAATTCACTACTATTGTTCATAATTAACTTTATATAAAGGAGACTTATCATGTCAGAAAACAAAAAAGTAAGCTTAGCTGATTTAATGCGTGAACAACTTGCAAAGAAAAAGCAAGGAAATGGAAATGGTTCAAATAATACAAATCAAAGCCAAGAAACGAAAAAATTACAAAACCAACAAACGAAGAAAACAAACAACCAACGTAGACGTACAGGTGTATAAATGAACGGACAAAAACGTACTAATATCGCACCCGGTCTTGAAGTTGACATTGTCTTAAAACAAGATCAACGCACCGGTAAATTAACACGTGGAATTGTAAAAGATATTTTAACTAACTCCCCTTCTCATCCGCATGGCATTAAAGTGCGATTGCAGGATGGGCAAGTCGGTAGAGTACAAAATATCGTTCAATAAGAAAAGGAGCTCAAGTAAACTCGAGCTCCTTTTTCTTTATTAACCTTTAATTTTCTCAATGAAAACTACTTTTAAATAGTCTCCTTCTTTAAATTGATCAATGGTACGAAAATCTTCTGGTAAAGAATGTTCTTCTAATATTTTGTATTTGCCATTCATTTCTTTAAATGCTGTATCGATAAAGCCTTTAAACTTTTTCATATCGAATGCACTACAATTTGTAGAAGCAACGATAATCCCATTATTTTCTGTAATCGCAATTGTTTCTTTTAGTAAGTTTTTATAATCTTTCGCTGCACTAAATGTATATTTTTTTGAGCGTGCAAAGCTTGGAGGATCAAGTACAACCATATCAAATTTCATCTTTTTCTTAGCTGCATATTTGAAGTAAAGAAATACATCTTCTACAATAATATCTTGCGCTTCATAATCAACTTCATTTACACTAAACTGCTCAATCGTTTTACTTAAACTACGATTTGCAAGGTCGACACTCGTCGTTTTACTCGCTCCGCCAAGCGCTGCAAATACAGAGAAAGCACCTGTATAAGAGAACATATTTAATACTGTTCTCCCCTTTGCATATTTATCACGAATTTGTTTTCGAACGTTACGCTGATCTAAAAATACACCAACCATCGCTCCGTCATTTAAATAAACAGCAAAGTTCACACCGTTCTCTTTTACGATAAGCGGGAACTCGCCGCGCTCTCCTGCTACGAAATCATCGCCTTCAATGTATTTTCCTTTCGTATCAAAACGCTTTTTCTCATAAATACCTTTAAAGTTTGCTACTTTTTGAAGAGCTGCTATAATCTCATCTCTGAAAGTATAAATCCCTTCACTATACCAACTGACTACATAATAGCCGTCATAATAATCGATAATTAAGCCTCCAAGACCATCACCTTCACCATTTAGGGCACGGAATGCTGTCGTATCACTTGATTTGTAAAATTGCTTTCGTTTATGTAAGGCAGATTTTATTTTACTTTCAAAGAAAGATTGATTAATTTGTTCACTCTCTTTTCTCGTTAAAATCCAGCCGTATCCTTTATTTTGTTTTCCATAATAACCTTTTCCGACAAAATTGTTCTTCTCATCTACTACTTTAATGATTGTTCCTTCTTCCTGAACATCATTTAAATTTTGAATCGCATCTTTTAAAATAAGCGGATATCCACTTTTAATTTCTTTTATAAATTTCGGTTTTATTTTTACAGTTACTTCTGATCGCATATAATAACTTCCTTTCCATTTGCATGCTTTCTCTATAGGAAGCATTTAAAAAACGAGCCTGAAAAACCAGCCTCGTTTCACTATACCATATTATTGCTTTGCTAGTACAACTCGCTCATTCTCTCACTTAACCGCCACATATTTACTACATTTTGAAATGGAAATCTTACTGGCCAAAATAATAAAAGAACTTATTTATTTCACATTTACCATTGACAATGATAATGATTTTCATTATCATTTAATGTATATGAGTTCTCGAAAATAAAGGCTATATTTATAGGAGGAATAAAACATGATTATTGTTACAAATACAGCTAAAATTACAAAGGGAAATGGGCATAAATTAATTGAGCGTTTTAATAAAGTAGGTCAAGTCGAAATGATGCCAGGCTTTTTAGGATTAGAAGTTCTTTTAACGCAAAATACAGTTGATCATGATGAAGTAACAATTAGCACACGCTGGAATGCAAAAGAAGATTTCCAGGGGTGGACGAAGAGCTCAGCATTTAAAGATGCTCACTCACATCAAGGCGGGATGCCAGAATATATTCTTGATAATAAAATCACTTACTACAATGTTGAAGTTGTACGTATGCCAATGGCTGCAGCACAGTAAACATATTTCTTTTTTAAAGTATAGAATATGAGAAGCGTTACCACTTCTCATATTCTATACTTTTTTTACTGTCTCTTTACTAGTTTCGCATGCACGACTAACCTTCCTGCTTCCGGATCAAGTGCATAGTCACACGTCGAAAGTGTTACGATTTGATCACTCGCTGTCAATTTTGTATCCGTTTTGTACAGCGATTTTTCTTGAATTTTCTCCAAAAATGGTGTGTATTCCGTATCATTGCTAAAATCCGTTTCAATGTAATAAAAATCAGTTGTTGTTGTATACACCGAGAACACTTCAAGATCATATCCTTCAAATAATGTATCGTAATATAATTTACGATGCGACATGAAGAACTCTTCATCTAACATTTTCTTTAAACTTCCAAACATAGAACCATCTTTCATACGGTGACCATATAAAATAGTATTTCGATTTTGAGATTTCACATCATTACGATAGTCCATAAAAATGCTGCCTGCTCTCATATCTTCACCTTTATAATTACGAAATAAATAGTAATCATTGTCTTTCGCCTGAACGATTGGATAATTAATTTGTGTATCATCCATCGTAATCCATCCAACTATTTCTTGATTAATTTGCTGCAGAGCTTTGAACTGTTTACGTACTTCCCCGTCTTCTGATTGCTCTTCCATCGGACTCTTTTCATAAATGTTTTGTGCTTCGGCCATTACTTTACGATTTTCATAGTAATCCATGAAAATATCACCTAATTCATATACTGAATAGAAAAAGGTACCTAAAAAAACAACTGTAAGTATTCGTTGAAAAAAAGAATTCTTCTTCCGTTCTTTTTTACTACTCAAATTATCACCTCAAAACGGATTGTTCGCATATTTAAATACCCATTGGGACCATATACAACCCTGTATCTTCATCTTGCTTTACAACGACATCTACACCGTATATCGTCTTTATCATACTTTCTGTCACAACATCATTCGGCTTACCTTTCGTAACAATTTCGCCGTCTTTCATAACGATGATATGATCACTATAGCGAATCGCCTGATTGATATCATGTAATACCATAACGATTGTCAATCCATGTACTTCATTTAACTCTTTTACTAGCTCTAATATTTCAAGTTGATAATAAATATCTAAATATGTTGTCGGTTCATCTAAAAAGAGCATTGGTGTTTTCTGAGCTAACGTCATGGCAATCCAAACACGTTGTCTTTCTCCACCAGATAAGGCGTGAATCTCTTTATCACGTTTACTTAGCAAATTCGTACATGCTAAAGCCCTTTCGATTGCTTCTCTATCTTCATCAGTTTGCGAGGGAAAAATATTTTTATGAGGCATACGACCATAACTTGTTAATTTCTCTACCGTCATGTCTGCCGGTGCTTCATTTTGTTGATGGACAACGGCTAACTTTCTAGCAAACTCTTTCGGTTTATATTGACTAATCGCCTTCCCATCGAGTATTATCTCTCCGCTACGAGGGTCGTAATTTCTTGACATCACACCAAGTAATGTCGATTTCCCGCAACCGTTTGGACCAATAATTGTTGTAATTTTACCAATTTCTATTTCACTACTAACCGACTTTAATCGATCCGTTACATTATCATACGAAAAGGTTACATTTTTAATTTCCATGAACTTTATCACTCTTTCTAAGCAAGAATATTAAGAATGGGCCACCAATCACTGCCATAATCGTCGCTGCTGGAATTTCGTTAGGTGGCACAATTAACCTTCCAATCGTATCCGCCGTCAAAATTAATAACGCTCCTGCAAGAGCAGAAAATGGAATTAATACTTTATGATCCGAACCGACTAGTTGTCTTGAAATGTGCGGAACGAGTAATCCTACGAAAGCAATAACACCTGCAATTGCTGTTGATACTGCTGCTAAAAGTACTGCAATAGCAGAAATAATAAGACGAACTCTCGTCACGTGCAAACCTAAGTTTTTCGCAGTCTTATCTTGTAGCGATAATAAGTTGCACCAAGCTCCTACAAACAGAGCAAGAATAAGACCAATTGTTCCATATGTAACCATTATTTCTACATCGCCCCACGTCTTCATCGTTATGTTAGAAGTCGTCGTTTGCTTAATACTCTTAATGAAGTATCCGCAAATCGTAATGAACGATTCATTTAATCCAGTGAACATTGCATTAATAGCTATACCAACTAAAATAATGCGAAGCGGACTTAACCCTGACTTCCATGAAAATGCATAAACGAGATAACATGCAAACGCACCACCTAAAAAGGCGAATACGGGTGTCCAGAAAAAGAATTGCGGGAATAACGTAATAATAACAAGTGTCATAAAACTTGCCCCAGAAGATATCCCGATTACCCCAGCATCAGCAAGTGGATTTTTCATAACAGCTTGAAAAAGCACACCTGAAACGGCCAGAGCTGCTCCAGTAAATAGTGCAATAATAATACGTGGGAAACGTAAATCTTTAATCACTTCAACATCTTCATTCCCCCCTGTAAATATCCCTTGCACAAGCTCAACAATACCTATTTCTAAACTCCCTTTCATCGCTGACAATGATGTCATAACAATAAGCAATGCAGTAACAATGAGGAAACTCCAAGTTTTTTTATTCATTCCACTCTTCCTTTATATTAAAATGCATCACGGATACATCATTTTTTTCAATTCATCTAACGCTTCCATTGCTGCTAAATTACCTGTCGTCCCAAATAAGCGCTCTTCTAAATCGTAAACACGGTTATTTTTAACTGCAGCGAAATGTTTCCAAATATCATTTGTTTTAAATTCTTTATCAAACATTTTCACAACTTCATCAGGCATACCATGAGCTGCTCGTAAAATAATATCTGGATCAGCTTTTTTTAAATACTCTGTATTAGAAGCTAAATACTCTACTTGTTCACCTTGCACAATATTTTTACCACCTAGTTGTTTCACTAAATCTCCAATATAAGAATGCTCTGTTGCTACTAAATAACTCCCTGGTACACCTAATAAAATAAGCACTGTCGGTTCTTTCTTTCCCTTTACTGCTTTTTTAATCTCTGCAACCTTGTTATCTAACTTCGTTACAACTGCTTCAGCCTGCTTTTCACGTCCATATTGCTTACCTAAATCGCTAATGGAATTTTGCATATTTTTCAAGCTTGTTAAATCTAAAAAGTTTGCTTTCATGCCCACACCATCAAAAACTGGCTTTAATTCATATTCAAGTGTTGTCACGGATAATACTTCTGACGGCTTTAACGATTTTACCTTTTCCATATCAGGACTCATCGGATTCCCGACTTCAGGTAAACCTTTATATCTCTTTGGTAAATCTTTCGTACTTGTTGGAACACCAACTAAATCTACTTCTAATGCATCCATAATTTCAGTAACAGCAACTGTCGTTGCAACAATTCTTTCTTTACTCTCACTCTTTACCTGTTTTGCTGCTTCTTTTTTGGGCGCCGAGCATCCAGCTATACTCACTAATAGAATGATAGCCATTAGTACACTAGCAATTTTCTTCACTCTCAATCACCACTCCTTTCCAAACAATATGAAACAAGTCTTGATGCATGCGAACATGCATCAAGACTCCAAAAATTACAATCTTCCTGCTCTATATTTACGAACTAGTAAAGCAAGTGACCCAAGCAATAGCACCATGTATAAACCTAGTTGTGCTGTATCTGCCGTTTTTGAGTTTTTCTCTTTTTTTGAATCATTTTTTTGATCTTCTTTTTTCTTCTTATCATCTGCATTTCGGTTAAAATCAGGATTATCTACTTTTTTCACATTATCTACTTTCGGTGTAATCACTGGATTGTCCGGATCATTTTTTGGATCCTCTTTAATCGTGCCTAACGCACCAATATTATTTGTATCAAATTGAATTTGGACATCGTAGAAATGATGGTAGTTCATTTCATTGATATCAACTTTTACTTTTGCATTTAATTTTGCAAATAAATCACTTACTTCAAATTGCACTACTCTCGTATTTGCATTTTTATCTTCGCTTACTACTTTCGCATCAGCAAAAAGACTGTTATTTTCCGTTTGGAATTTTGTAATCCATGCACTATTTTTCAACGTCATCTCAATGTACTTTTTACCATCTTTAACGATTAATTTTGCTGGGTGTACAGTATAGTCATGCATCTTTGAAAGCTCATTTGTTTTATCTTTTAACACTTTAAATGGAATATCATATTGACCATCCACTAAATTTTCCGGATCAACTATTACTTTTGGTTGATTATTTCCGCCTTGGTTGTCGTTTCCACCTTGGTTATCGTTTCCACCTTGGTTATCGTTTCCGCCTTGGTTATCGTTTCCGCCTTGGTTGTCATTTCCACCTTGTTTGTCATTTCCACCTTGGTTGTCGTTTCCGCCTTGATTACCTAAAACTTTTATACTACCTTGATCAAATACAAATTGAACATCGTAGAAATGGTGATAATTCATCGCATCAATATCTACTTTTACTTTTGCGTTTAATTTTTTAGATAAATCATCTACTTCTAACTCTACTACTTTTGTATTTTGCTCTTTATTCTCACTTAACACTTTTGCGTTAACAAAAGAACCATTCTTTTCAAACTCAAATTTTGTAATCCATGTACTGTTCGTTAATGTAAACGATACATACTTCTTACCATCTTTCACTTTTAGTACAGCTGGACTTTTTGTATATGTGTTCATCATTGAAATTTCTTCTGTTTTATCTTTTAGAACTTTAAAGCCAATGCTGTATTCACCATCTTTAAGGGCTTTTGGATCAATGGTTGTGTTATTACCTTGGTTATTGTTCCCACCTTGGTTATTGTTCCCGCCTTGGTTGTTGTTTCCGCCTTGATTGTCGTTTCCACCTTGGTTGTTGTTTCCGCCTTGGTTGTCGTTTCCGCCTTGATTGTCGTTTTCACCTTGGTTATCATTTCCGCCTTGATTGTCGTTTTCACCTTGGTTATCATTTCCGCCTTGGTTATCGTTTCCACCTTGGTTATCATTTCCGCCTTGATTGTCTAACGGTTTAACGCTATCTTTATCAAATGCAAATTGAATGTCGTAAAAATGGTGATAATTCATTGAATCGATATCTACTTTTACTTTTGCATTTAACTTTTTAGATAAATCATCTACTTCTACTTCCACTACGCGTGTATCAGCTTTTTTATCTTCACTTAATACACTCGCATCAACGAACGAACCATTTTTCTCAAATTCAAACTTTGTAATCCATGCACTATTCGTTAATGTGAATGATACATATTTTTTACCATCTTTCACCTTTAACACGCCCGGACTCTTCGTATACGTGTTCATCATTGAAATTTCTTCTGTTTGATCTTTTAAGGCTTTGAAATTGATGCTGTATTCACCGTCTTTAATTGTTTCAACATTCGGCTTCTCTACCTCTGGCTTTTTATCACCGTCTGGTTGCTTTTCTTCGTTCTTAATTGACTCAAGTTTATCTTGTTCAAATAAAAGTTGTACATCATGTGTTTGCTTATAGTTTCTTGATGCCATTTCGATAAATACTTTTGTATTTAATTTTTTTGATAAATCGTCCACTTCAAACTCTACTACTCTTGTATCTTTTTCTTTATCTTCACTCACTACTTTTGCATCAACAAATGCGCCATCTTTTTCCGTTTGGAAATTTTTAATTAATGAGCTACTTGTTAGTGTTACAATTGCCTTTTTCTTACCGTTTTCTACTTTTAATACTCCTGGATTTACCATGTAAGTATTCATCTTAGATTCTTCATCTGTCTTATCTTTTAACACTTTAAATGGAATACTATAATTCCCATCGTTAATTGTGTTAGAATTGGGTTGTTGATTTGGGTCAGGCTTTTGGTCGGGCTTCTGACTTGGATCCGTTTTTTCATTTGGATCTGGCTTATTTGCTGGATCCTCTTTTTCATTTGGTTTTTCTACATGAATCGGTGTAATACTATTTTGATCAAATGCAATACGCACATCATAATCATGATGATAATTTAAAAAGTCTATGTCCACTTTTACTTTCGCATTTAATACTTTCTCTACATCGTCCACTTCAAATTCTACTACTCGTGTATCTTTTTCTTTATCTTCACTAATTACATTTGTCGCAACAAACTGGCCATTTTTTTCTGTTTCAAACTTCGTAATCCATGAACTATGTTCTAACGTAAAGGATACCTTCTTCTTCCCATCCTTCACTTTTAAAGTTCCTGGACTTACAGAGTATTGATTCATCATAGATTCTTCATCTGATGTATCCTTAAGAACTTTGAAACCGATTGAATATTCACCGTCAGCTAGTTGGCTTGCTGCTTGAACTGCAAGCGGTTGTAATGTTGATACGAATGTAAATGCCATTAAAAACATAGCAACAATAATTTTTACATACCTGTTCAATGGAACGACTCTCCCTTTTGGAAATTTTTTAATTATTTAATACTGTTCCCATCAAATACAAAACGAATATCATATGAAGCATTATAATTAATAATTGGGATATTAATTTTCACCTTGCCATTTAGTTTTTTTGACAAGTCAGCAACTTCAAATTCTACAACTCTAGTATTATCTTTTTTGTTTTCACTTAACACGATTGTTTCTACAAATTGACCATCTTTTTCTACTTGTAAACTTTTAATAGAAGCACTATCTTTCACTTTAAATGAAACATATTGTTTTCCATTTTTTACTGTTAATGTTGCTGGGCTTTCAAAATAACTATTCATTCTAGATGATTCATCTTTATCGCCTTTCCATACAGTAAAAGCAATATTATATTTTCCATCAGCTAGTTTTGTAGCAGCCTCTGCATCTTGTAAACCTAGTGTTGCGATAAACGTAAATAAAACAGCAAATACGCCAATAATCATTTTTAATTGTTTAAACATATATTCATCGCCCTTCAAAAGATTTATTTACTTAACTTCACTTTACGAATTAAGAAAACACCTGAAATAAGAATTAACGCTGCAAATATTCCAATGCGTGCTTCATCACCTGTTTTTGGATTATCTGTTTTTTCAGCTTTTCCACTTTCATTTGTTCCTTTGCTTGCCTCTATATTTGCTTCTTTACTCTCTTCTTTCTTCACTTCTTCTTTTACTTGTGTATCTGTTTTTGTTTGATCATTATTCTTTGTTACAGTAGTTGCTTTATTTTCTCCACCTACCGCTTTTACATTTGCATCAAACGCAAAGCGAATTGTGTAGTTATGGTCATAATTTACGTTCGGTACAACAACATGAATTTTTGCAGCTGCTTGCTTAGATAAATCGTCTATTTTAAACTCTACAGTTCTTTTATCTGCTGATTCATCTTTACTAACAACTTTTGCATCAACAAAATTCCCGTTTTCAGGTGCTTTAAATTCTGTAATCCAAGCACTATGATTCATCGGAATTTGTACTCTCATCTCACCATTTTTTACAACTAACTTAGCTGGTTTTTCAAAATAATCATTTGCCATTGAAGCTGAATCATTTTCCGCTTTTTGAATGACATAGTTAATATCATAAGTACCGTCAGCTAGTTGTGCTGAAACTTTCCCATATGGCATGACAAGAAAAGCTAGCATACATACGAACGTTATAATAAAAGCGGGTAATACAGAAATCTTTCTCATTTGGCTTACTTCCTCCTTGTTTATCTTTCATCCATACTTTTTTGAAAATGATAATTATTCTCAATTTATAAGAAAAAAATAATAATCCTCTATCATTATTTAATTGTAATTTATTTATGTAATGTAGATATTATTGATTATCATTCTCATTATGTGTTAAAAATAATATCCCTCCCTATTCCTTATAAAGAGCGATTTACATTTTAACATAAGTCCCTATTTCTTTTGATGATTATCATTCTCAATGAAGGTCAAAAAAAATAAAACCACCATTCTCCTACTCTATCACCTCTATCTACAAAATGATATCGTTATAGAAAACCTTATACCTTTCACTCCTCACTTTCCTTCAAATATTTCCACAACTAAGTCAATCTTAGCCTAATGCTAATTTTTTTGTCAACTATATTACGTATAAAATTTTTAATATCTAAATTTCCCTATATACAATTTTTTCTACAAAAAAAGAGACTTTCTTTCATAGAAAGCCTCTTTTCACTATTTTTCTACAGCAACTTCTTGCTTTTGAAATAAAGAAACTACATATCCAATTGCAATTCCAATGATACCCGGAACTAGCCAACCAATCCCTACACTATATAGTGGAATTTTATCTAAGATAGGAGCAAGGGCCGCTACTTGAAGATTTGCATTATGCAATCCATCAAAGAAGCTAATTGCAAATGAACCTACAATACCGCCTACATACATAGCTAATGGAAGACGAATATAGTTTTCAACAAGTGATAATACAATCAGTACGATACCAATTGGGTAAATTGCAATTAAAATCGGTAATGCTAATGCGTTTAACTGAGTTAACCCAAGGTTTGCTACCATAAATGCTAATACACAGAAGATGAAAACAATCTTTTGATAAGAAAACTTTGGTAATAAGGAAGAAAAATATTCCCCACAAGCTGCAACAATACCTACAGAAGTTGTTAAACATGCCGCTGTAATTGCGATCCCTAATAATAAAGTTCCGTAACTACCAAATAAATGATTTACAACGTTTGTTAAAATAATCCCTCCGTTTGCTCCCATTCCAAGAGACACACTAGAAGCTCCCAGATAAGCAAGTGCTAAATAAACAAGTAGTAAACCGAGCGCTGCAATAAATCCTGCAAAGATTGTTACTTTTGCAATGCTGTTCTTATTTGTAACGCCTTTTGCTTTTAAGGCATTAATAACAACATTTCCGAAAACAAGTGCTGCAAGTCCATCTAAAGTTAAATATCCATCAATAAAACCTTTAAAGAGCGGAGCATTATACGCTTCTGTCGGTGCACCAAATTCTCCAATTGGTGTAATAATTGCTTTACCTACGATAATTGCTATAACAGCTAACAAAATCGGAGTTAATACTTTACCGATGCGGCCCACTAATTTCGATGGGTTTAAAGCTAAATAGAAAGTTACTGCAAAGAAAATGAATGTAAAGATAACAAGTGGATACGATTGACCAGCTATCTCACTTGGTAAAAATGGTGCAACACTCATTTCATAAGCAACTGTTCCTGTACGTGGAACACTTACGAATACGCCTAAACATAAATAAATTGCAGTGATAAAAACAAGTGCGAATACAGGGTGTACACGTCCCGCTAGCTCATTAATATCTCCCTTTAGAGCTATAACAATTACCCCTAATAAAGGTAATCCAACACCTGTTACGATAAAGCCAAATAACGCGATCCATACGTCTGTTCCAGCACCTTGCCCTAAAGCCGGCGGGAAAATCATATTACCTGCACCGAAAAATAGTGCAAACAACATTAAACTTATTGCAAACATCTCAGAAAACTTTAAAGATGATTTCATTTCTACTAACCTCCTACATATTTTTATATTGACAAAATATTCTGAATTAAAGGCCGTCACATATCCTCTTTCAAGCATACTTCCCCGTAAAAGAACGCAAAAAACACCCGTCCCTAACAAAGGGACGAGTGTTGAAATCGTGGTTCCACCCTTATTCTAATAAAATGAATTTATAACAAAATAAGCTCATTTTATAGCTCGTGTAAATTGATAACGGTTTTATCCGCCAAGAATTACAATGCATCATGCAGTTCACTCTTGAAGTTTAGAGGTGGTAAGTTTGTCTTTCCGTATTAGGAAGCTCACAGCCTAGGCTTCCCTCTCTGAGAATCGTCAAAAACAACTCATGTCCTCATCATTACTTTTATAAAATATCTTGTCGAAACTTGTTGTTTTTTATTATATGGGCTATTTTTTAAAAAATCAATAGTTTTATTTTTTCTGACAAAAAAATATAGGGAGAAAATTTTTCCTCCCTATAACTGATTTATTAAAATGTCTAATTCCTCAGATGTAACGCTCCGCCATTTTCCCACTTCAAGATCGTCTAGCTCTATATTCAGAATACGAACCCGCTTTAGCTTTGTTACAGTAAACCCGAAAGCACGGCTCATTCTACGAATTTGTCTGTTCATTCCTTGCGTTAAAACGATGCGAAATGTAGATTGATCCATTCTTGTCACTTTACAAGGCTTCGTCATTCCATCTTTAATCTTTACACCGCTGGACATCTCATCAATAAACCAATCTGTAAACGGCTTATCAACCGTAACGATGTATTCTTTCTCGTGCTCATGATCACCGTGTAAAATTTGATTTGCAATCCCACCGTCATTCGTTAATAAGATTAGTCCTTCCGACGCTTTATCTAATCGCCCAACAGGAAAGATACGCTCTGGGTAATTGATATAATCGATAATATTATCTTCAATATGCTCGGCTGCTGTACAAGTAATACCAACTGGTTTATGAAAGGCAATATACACCTTTTCCTTCTCTTCTTTTGCAATAACCTGTCCATCAATCGTTACCACATCACCATCGCTCACGAGTGCACCGTGCGTACATATTTCGCCGTTAATAGCCACGCGTCCTGCTTTAATGAGACGGTCTGTTTCGCGTCTTGAGCAAGATTTTGCTTCGCTTATGTATTGGTTGATTTTCATAGCTTATTCCTTTTCCTATATATTAAAAGCGTCAATCTATGGCAATATCACTCTGCCACGATTGACGCTCGTTTACTTCGCAAAAACAACTAAATAAATAACCCCAATCACCAAAAATATTCCGCAACAAGCTAACAATACTTTTGCAAGTTTGTCCATAAACATATAATGGTTCCCCTTTGTTTCGTTGTTTGCTATTTTAATTCGACAACTGTTACGCCTAGGCCTCCCTCGCCCATGTCACCGTAGCGGTAGTTTTTCACACCGCGATGCTTCTTCAAGTAATCTTGTACACCTTGTCGAAGCGCTCCTGTTCCTTTACCGTGAATAATTGATACGCGCGGATAGCTTGCAAGCTGTGCATCATCTAAATATTTTTCAACGCGCATCATTGCATCTTCATAACGTTCACCGCGAAGATCAAGCTCTAACGAAACGTGATAATCTCTACCCTTCACACTTGCGACCGCTTTTTTCTCAGTTTGCTTCGGTGTATTAATGTATTCCATATTGGATTCTTTCACTTTCATCTTCAGAATACCAATTTGTACGCTCCACTCTGTATCACTTACCTTTTCAAGTAATTGACCTTTTTGACCAAACGTTAACACTTTTACTTCATCACCTGCGCGTAATTGTTGTTTTGGCGCTGTGTTTTTCACGTTTACTTTTTGTTTCTTCACAAGCTCTGGCGCCGTACCTTCTAGACGGCTCTTCGCTTCAATAAGCTCATGGTCTTTCACGTTTATAAGCTGTGCTTTACGCAATTGACGAAGTTCTCGAATAATGCCTTCTGCTTCTTTCTTTGCAGCTTCGACTTTTTCTTCCCCTTCTTTTTGCGCTTTTAATAATTTTTCATCGCGCTCATCATTAAATTCAATAATTTGACGCTGTAATTCGCGATGCAGTTTTTCAGATTGCTTGCGAAGTGCTTCTGCTTCGTTCCAGTCACGCTCTGCATTCTTTTGACTTTCTTCTAACTTCGCAATCATATTTTCAATTTTGTTTGTATCTGTACTAATGTGGTTACGAGCTTGATCAATCACGCGATCAGATAATCCAAGGCGCTTCGAAATTTCAAAGGCATTACTACGTCCTGGTACACCGATTAATAATTTATACGTTGGGCTTAATGTATTCACGTCGAACTCAACGCTCGCATTAATAACTTTCTCACGGTTATATCCGTATGCTTTTAATTCTGGGTAATGCGTCGTAGCAACAACGCGAGCACCACGATTACATACTTCATCTAAAATTGAAATTGCTAATGCAGCCCCTTCTTGCGGGTCTGTTCCAGCACCTAATTCATCGAATAGAACTAAGCTTTCAAAATCAGCTTTTTCTAAAATATCAACAATGTTCACCATATGTGAGGAGAACGTACTTAAACTTTGTTCAATCGATTGCTCATCACCGATATCGGCAAAGATATTTTTAAATACACAAATCTCTGACTCATCCATTACTGGAATGTGAAGGCCAGATTGCGCCATTAATACACAAATACCAACTGTTTTCAGCGTAACTGTTTTACCACCTGTATTCGGTCCTGTAATAACAATTGTCGTGAAATCTTTACCTAACATAATGTTATTTGGCACGATAATTTCTGGATCAATAAGCGGATGACGTGCTTGTCTTAAATCCATATAGCGCTCGTTATTTACAATTGGCTTCGTTGCTTTAATTCGCTTCGCATAAAAAGCTTTCGCAAAGATGAAGTCAAGATTCGCAACTACTTCTACGTTAGATAAAACGATATCCGCTTCTACTGCCACTTCTTCTGTTAACATCAATAAGATGCGTTCGATTTCTTGTTTTTCTTTCACTCGTGCTTCTTGAAGCGCGTTATTTAACTCTACAATGACTTGTGGTTCAATAAATAACGTTTGCCCAGAAGCTGATTGATCGTGGACAATACCGCCATATACACCGCGGTATTCTTGTTTTACTGGGATTACGTAACGTTCGTTACGAATCGTTACAATCGCGTCAGACAACATCTTTTGCGCGTTGGAAGAACGCGTCATGTTTTCTAACTTTTCACGAATACGACTTTCCGCAGTACGAATTTGAGTACGAATACCACGCAGTTTATCACTTGCGCTATCGACTACTTCACCGCCATCACCGATACAATTTGTAATTTTCTTTTCTAAATCATATAAAGATACAATTTGAGCGACATGAGTTTCTAAAATTGGAAGCTCCACACCATTATCAACCATATCTTCGATGAAACGTTTCATATTACGACTACCGTACATTGTATTTGCAATATCAAGTAGTTCATTTGGACTTAACATACTCCCAATCTTTGCACGCTTCACATTTGAGCGAATATCCGTAATACCACCTAATGGTGCACTACCTTTTAAACGAATGACTTTCGCTGCTTCATCCGTTGTATCTTGCATTTCTACAATTTCTTCAAAATCAGTGCTTGGCACTAAATGCTTCACTTTGTCACGGCCAAGTGAAGAGGCTGTATGTTCAAGTAATTGTTCTTTTACTTTATTGTATTCTAATACACGCAACGTTCTTTCTAACATGTTGCAGGTCCCCCTTGTGTTACTTATTACGTTTAATATAGTCTAATAAACGTTCGATATCCCACGTGTTAATCACGTTATCTTTTTGAATCCAACCTTTACGTGCTGCCGCTACACCTGTTTCCATATCTTCTAACATTTCAAGCGTATGAGCATCCGTATTAATCGCTACTTTTACACCAGCATCTTGTGCTTGTTTTAATAATTTCGCGCTTAAATCTAGACGATTTGGATTCGCATTTAATTCTAAAACTGTATTTGTCTCTTTTGCGAGTTCAATTAATAAATCTGTATCTACATCGTAACCCTCACGACGCCCAAGAAGGCGTCCTGTCGGATGGGCAATCATTGTGACATGCTTATTCTCCAGCGCAGCACGAAGACGTTTCATAATCGTTTCACGGTCTTGTGAGAAGCTAGAGTGAATCGCTCCAATGACATAATCTAATTCTGCTAATACTTCATCATCAAAATCAAGTGTTGCATCTGGTAAAATGTCCATTTCAATTCCGCGTAAAATTGTAATGTCTGGATACTTTTCGTTCATACGTTCAATTTCTTTCGCTTGTTCACAAAGGCGCTCTTTCGTTAAACCATTCGCTACTTTTAAGTATTGTGAATGGTCGGTAATTGCCATAAATTTATAACCACGAGCACGACATGCCTGTACCATTTCCTCAATCGAAAAGGCACCGTCACTCCATGTTGTATGCATATGTAAATCACCTTGTATATCAGAGAATTGAATTAAGTTCGGATACTCTTTAATTAATTCAATTTCTTTTCCATCTTCACGCACTTCTGGTGGAATGAATGGAAGACCGAAATGAGAGAAGAACTCCTCTTCTGTTTCAAATGTTCTCACTTCACCTGTTTCTAAGTTTTCTACACCGTACTCACTAATTTTCTCGCCTCTATCTTTCGCGATTTGGCGCATTTTTACGTTATGGTCTTTTGATCCTGTGAAATGATGAAGAGTTGTAATAAATTCTTCAGGTTTTACTAAACGGAAATCGATTGAAATATCATATTCATATTGAAGACGAACAGAAACTTTCGTATCTCCACTTGCGATTACTTCAATCATATTATCGAATTGCAGTAAATGCTCACGTACTGTAGCTGGTTCTGACGTTGCAATGATAAAGTCTAAATCTTTCACTGTTTCACGAACTCGGCGCAAACTACCAGCGCGAGAGAAACGAATTACTTCAGCAATATTCGACAATTTCTCCTCTATTTCCCCGGCAATAGGCAATACCATTGCGATTGGTAAACGCTCTGGACGAGATCCTACTTGATCGATTGCTTCTAATATTTTCTCTTCTGTCTTCTTACCGAAACCTGCTAAAGCTTGTACTTTATTTTCCTCACAAACCGCTTTTAGCGATTCCATATCAACAACACCAAGTTCTTTATATAACTTAGCCACCTTTTTACCACCAAGTCCTGGCAATTTTAATAACGGTAATAAGCTACTTGGCACTTCTTTCTCAAGCTCTTGTAATACTTCAGATGTTCCCGATTCTATATATTCTTGAATAACTGCCGCTGTTCCTTTTCCAATGCCCGGAATCTTCGTGAAATCTTCAATTTCAGAAAGACTGCGATCGTCACTTTCTAACGCTGCCGCCGCCTTACGAAATGCAGATATTTTAAATGGATTCGCGCCCTTTAGTTCCATAAACAGACCGATTGTCTCTAATAATTTAATAACTTGTTTTTTATTTACCTTCATCATTGCCCCGCCTTTCTTTCATAGAAAAAACTCCTCTTTCCGAAAAAAGAGAAGTTATACTCTGCTACCTGTCTGCCATAGTTCCTTCACCTTTTCAGAAAGAATCGGTGTATCGTCTACAATTATTTTGCTAATTGATGATTTTTGTAATGGTGTTTGTATTTGTTCAATTGGAAGAATGTTTCCAACGATAATTAAAACAAACAAAATAATATATACTTCTAAAAATCCGAGGATTGCCCCCGCAAACGCATTGACTTGCTTTAAAACCGGTATTTCTGCAAACATATTTAACAAATTACCAAGTAATGAAAGTGCAATTTTTGTAATAATAAACAATATGATAAACGCAAGCGCTTGATAAAATACTGTCTCAATATTATTTGCATCAATCCATTCTGGAACAGATACGTTTTTATCAAATGGATACGGAATAAATTTCGCAAGTGCTGGCGCTAAATCTTTACAGTACCAGTATGCAACAAGGTATGCGATAATAAAGCTTGTTAACTTTACAAGTTGCAGAATAAACCCTCTGCGTAAGCCGAGGAAAAATCCCATAACAAGCAGTAAAATGATAATAATATCAATCATGTTATTCCATTCCTTTTTTTGTCATACTTTCTTTCAATTTCTCATGTTCTTCTTTTAATTTTATGTAATCGTGTATGACGTTTACCGCCGTCAATACCGCTAGTCTACTCGTGTCAAGCGAAGGATTCTTGGCATTGAGTTCGCGCATTTTATCATCCACAATCGCTGCTACCATGCGGATATGACTTGTACTTTCATCGCCAACAACTGAATATTGTTGACCATAGATTTCTACATTAATTCGACTTTTCTTTCCCTTTTGTTGTGACAACTCACCGGCCTCCAATCACGTACAGAATCCTAAAGTTTATCATACCATGAACCATCATATTATGGAAACAGAAAGAACAATCCGATATGATAAAAATAACAATATAAAAAAAGGGGCGACCACTATGTCAAATTCTATCGTAATTCAAACAAATTCTACAGTAATTGAAGACATGAAACAACAATACAAACAGGCACTTAGCCCAAAAACCCCACAAGGCGGAATCTTCATGGCAAAGGTGCCGTCTTGCACGATTACAGCTTATAAATCTGGAAAAGTAATGTTCCAAGGTGGCCGTGCTGAAGCAGAAGCTTCTCGTTGGCAAACTGTCTCTCAAACACCGAAAACAGCTGTAAAAAAATCTGCCGATTCACACCGTTATGCACCCCCTACTTCCATCGGTACAATGTCTATCGTAGGGTCAGATGAAGTTGGTACTGGTGATTTCTTCGGACCGATGACAGTAGTTGCTGTATATGTGGATGCTAAGCAAATCCCACTGTTAAAAGAACTTGGTGTAAAAGACTCTAAAAACTTAAATGACGATCAAATTACTGCCATTGCAAAACAACTTCTACACGTTGTTCCTTACAGCTCTCTTGTCCTTCATAATGAAAAATATAACGAGCTATTTGATAAAGGAAACAACCAAGGTAAGTTAAAAGCTTTACTGCATAATAAAGCTATTACAAACTTATTAGCTAAAATTGCACCTACAAAACCTGAAGGCGTCTTAATCGATCAATTCACACAACCTGATACATACTACAAATATTTAGTAAAGCAAAAGCAGGTACAGCGTGAAAATGTTTACTTCGCGACGAAAGGCGAAAGCGTCCATTTAGCAGTAGCCGCTGCTTCTATTTTAGCTCGTTACTCATTCGTAAAACAGTTTAACGAACTAAGCAAAAAAGCTGGCATGCCACTTCCAAAAGGTGCTGGTAAACAAGTTGATATTGCAGCCGCTAAATTAATTCAAAAGCTTGGTAAAGAAAGATTACCTGAGTTTGTAAAAATGCATTTTGCTAATAGGGAGAAGGCGTTTCGCTTATTAAAATAGTATCGACAAAAACAGGAGCTTACAAACTCCTGTTTTTTGTTTCACTCTACTATTGTCCTTTTATTTTTGTTACAATTAAAATATACAGATTATTCTAACATAGGAGGAGATTCCCATTGCTACTTCTACAAATGATTCTAAATATTTTACTAGGCGATCCACACGAAAGACAGTTTGAAATTAGAGAAAACATTCAGCTACTAAGTGAGCAACGAGAGTTCAACGATTTAATAGAGCGTTACGGCCGTTCTTTCTTATTAAACTTTCGGATTCGAAGATTTATTGGGAAACACGATGCCCGCTTGTTAATACACAATCCAACAAAACTACAACACTTCTGTGAGGAACTTGAATCTATGATTAGAAAAAGGAGGTTTTTCATATGAACGCTGTAAAAGTTAAAAAATTATTATATGTTTTCGTACACCTCGTAGGCCCGCTTTCTTACTTCATTATTTCTACCATTTGGGGAGCTTTGTTCACTACTAAATCCACATTCGAAAACATATCTGATAACCTTGGCGTTATGGCCATCTATTACGTGTTCATGAGCTTACTGTGGTATTTCTATTTAGATCGATTAGACAAAGATGTAGATAAAATTACAAAAGAAATTAATGATAATAAGGTGTAATGCATATAAAAAAAGGAGAGCCGCCAAGACTCTCCTTTTTTATGTTAGCTTCTTTTCTGCTTCTTATTTGATGAAGATACTTTATGAGAACCTGTTTCATGTGTCGTCGTTCCTTGTCCTTCTACTTCTGGAGAACCTAGGCTTGATCTTGAATGATCTTTTTTTACTTTTTTACTCATTTATATTCACCCCTTCGCGTTACTTTTTGCTACGGGGTAATAAACTATGCAACAATTCATCTCCACCTGAATTGTTGGATTTCACCCGTAACACAAATCAGATGGAGTCTTCTTGCCGAAAAGGAAAAAAGCGAGAGGAAACCCTCTCGCTTTTTCATATCTTAAAACTCAGAAGAACCTGGAGTTCTTGGGAATGGAATTACGTCACGGATGTTAGCCATGCCAGTGATGTACATTAAGAAGCGCTCAAAACCTAGACCGAATCCAGCGTGTTTTGTACCGCCGTATTTTCTAAGTTCTAAGTACCACCAGTAGTCCTCTTCGTTCATACCTAATTCTTTAATTCTGTCTACTAAAACGTCCATTCTTTCTTCACGTTGGCTTCCGCCGATTAATTCGCCGATGCCAGGAACTAGAAGGTCAGTAGCAGCTACTGTTTTTCCATCTTCATTCATACGCATGTAGAACGCTTTAATGTCTTTTGGATAGTCAGTTACGAATACAGGGCGTTTGAAAATTTCTTCTGATAAGTATCTTTCGTGCTCTGTTTGTAAGTCAATACCCCATTCTACTGGATATTTGAAGTCAGCACCTGACTCTTGAAGCACTTTAATTGCTTCTGTATATGTGATACGACCGAAGTCAGAGTTGATTACGTTGTTCATGCGCTCAAGAACTGTTTTATCAACGAAGCTGTTGAAGAATTCCATTTCTTCTGGTGCATGCTCTAGTACGTATTTCATTGCATATTTCAGCATATCTTCTGTAAGATCCATTACGTCGCCTAATTCAGCGAATGCAATCTCCGGCTCAACCATCCAGAACTCAGCTGCGTGGCGAGTTGTGTTTGAGTTTTCTGCACGGAATGTAGGTCCGAATGTGTATACGTCACGGAATGCTAATGCATAAGCTTCAGCGTTCAGCTGTCCACTTACTGTTAAGTTTGTTTCTTTGCCGAAGAAGTCTTTTGATTCATCAACTTGTCCGTCTTCACCTTTTGGTACGTTGTTTAAATCTTGCGTTGTTACGCGGAACATTTCGCCTGCACCCTCTGTATCACTACCAGTGATGATTGGTGTGTGAACATGTACGAATCCACGCTCTTGGAAGAACTGGTGAATCGCAAATGCTGCGACAGAACGTACACGGAACGTTGCAGAGAATGCATTTGTTCTTGGACGTAAGTGAGCAATTGTACGTAAGTATTCAAACGTGTGACGTTTCTTTTGAAGTGGGTAATCAGAATCTGATAAGCCCTCGATATCAATTTTTTCTGCTTTAATTTCAAATGGTTGCTTCGCTCCAGGCGTTGCAATTACTGTACCTTCTACTTTAACTGAAGAGCTAAGTGGAAGTTTTGCAATTTCTTTGAAGTTTTCTAACTCTGTATCGAAAACGATTTGAACGCTTTTGAAAAAGCTACCGTCGTTTAATTCGATGAAACCAAATGCTTTTGAATCACGTAAGTTACGAATCCACCCTGATACTTGTACTGTTTGACCTGCGTATTTATCTGTATCTCTATACAGACTTTTTACTAATGTGTTTTCCATAGTGAAATTCTCCTTTGCACATATATTTAAATACAAAAAAACCTTTCATCCATAAAGGGACGAAAGGTTAAACTTCGCGGTACCACCCAATTTGTCATAAAGACCAACTTTAACTCGTATGTAATACATACTTCCCGGTTTGTAACAGGCCGGATTCCCGTCTAAGTCTACTCTTGAATACAAGATTCAATTTCGGTTAGCAACTCCAAGGTGTTCTTCACATATACCGCCTCATCAGGCTCTCACCGTCCCCGACTCGCTTTGGATTATAGTATATACTACTTTTCCTTATCATCGTCTTTCATTTTGTTAAACTAAAATTAATGTACTACATTCGAGAGAAAGATGCAAGATACCAAAAAATATATCAGCAATTTTCGCAATATATCGATCGTAACTCCAAATATATCAGCGATTTTTGTAATATATCGATTTTCCGACAATCGTGCCATAAAAAAAATTGCCGGACTGAATCCGGCAATCTTTTATTACTTACGTAACTCCGCACCAAATTTCTCTTCTACCGTTGTTAATACACGGTTATGTGCTTCTGTTACTTCTTCGTCTGTTAACGTACGTTCTGCATCGAAGTAGGTCATAGAGAATGCAAGTGACTTCTTGCCTTCTTCCATTTTTTCACCTTCGTATAAGTCGAATAACGTTACGTCTTTCAGAAGTTCTCCGCCAGCTTCAGCAATGACTTGCTTCATTTCGCCAGCTTTTGTTTCTTTTGTTACGACAACAGCCATATCACGTGTCATAGATGGGAAACGTGGAATTGCTGCGTAGTAAGTTTCTTCTGCGTCTGCACCAAATACTTTTACAAGAGATAATTCGAATACGAATGTATTTTTCACATCTAATTGTTTTTCTGCTTCTGGGTGCAATTGACCGATGAAACCAATTACTTCGCCATCTAATACGATGTCAGCTGTACGACCTGGGTGCATACCTTCACGTTTTGCTGGTGCATAAGTGATTTGGTTTGCAACGCCAAGTACGTCGAATAATCCTTCTAGTACACCTTTCACAACGAAGAAGTCTACTACTTTCTTCTCACCTTGCCATGCATGGTGAAGAGCAAGTCCTGTCATAACACCTGCAAGATGTTGTTCTTCTTTCGGAAGTTCTCCTGCTTCTGTTGGTAAGAAGACAGAACCTACTTCGTATAAAGCAACACTATCGTTTTTACGTGCCACATTATATGAAACAGCTTCTAGTAATTGCGGTACTAAACTTAAACGAAGTTGGCTACGCTCTTCACTCATTGGAAGTGCAAGGTTTACAGGAGCTTTTTCATTTGGCTCAACCATATATTGCTTCGCTTTATCAGCGCTTGTTAATGAATATGTGATAGCTTCATATAAACCAGCACCCTCTAGGAATCGACGTACTTTACGACGTTTCGTTTGTGCTGATGTTAATTTACCACGAGTCATTGTTCCAGAAGGTAATGTAACTGGAATGTGGTCATAACCGTATAGACGACCCACTTCTTCTACTAAGTCTTCTGAAATTGTAATATCAGGACGACGTGCTGGTACATTCACATGGAATGTTCCTTCTACTTCTGTGAATGGGAATTTCAAGTTTGTGAACATTGTACCCATTTCACTTGCAGAAATATTTGTACCTAATACACGGTTTACTTTTTCAGCAGTAACAGATACTGTACGCTCTTGTACTTGTAAGTTGTCAGCTTCTACTACACCTTCAAGTGCTTCTCCGCCAGCGTATTTCGCCATTAAAGCAGCTGCGTGTTGAATTGCTTCAAATGTACGTGTTGGATCGATTCCTTTTTCAAAACGTGCACTTGATTCACTACGAAGACCTAAGTCTTTTGATGTACGGCGTACTGTTTGACCTGCAAAGTATGCAGACTCAATTAAAACGTTTACTGTCTCGTTTGTAACTTCAGAATCCGCTCCGCCCATTACACCAGCAACAGCTAAAGCTTTTGTTCCGTTTGTAATTACAAGATGGTGATCTTGTAACGTACGCTCTTGATCATCTAACGTTTCAATTTTTTCGCCTTCTTTTGCAAGACGAACAACGATTTCTTTTGAACCTAATTTATCGTAATCGAATGCATGTAACGGTTGACCGTATTCCATTAAAATGTAGTTTGTAATATCAACTACGTTGCTAATTGGACGAATGCCAGCTGCCATAAGGCGCGTTTGCATCCACATTGGTGATGGACCAATCTTTACGTTCTTTACCATTTTCGCAATATATAACGGATTTTCTTCTTTCGCTTCTACACTTACAGAAATGTAATCAGCAGTTTTTTCTGCTGTTTCTTGTAAGTTGATAGCTGGAAGTTTTACTTCACGGCCGTAAATAGCAGCGACTTCATATGCAACACCTAACATGTTTAAGCAATCTGCACGGTTTGGTGTTAAACCAAGCTCAAGTACTTCATCATGTAAGTTTAAAATTTCAAGTGCATCTGCACCAACTTCAGCGTCACTTGGGAAGATGAAGATACCGTCTGCGTATTCTTTCGCAACTAGTTTCCCATCAATACCAAGCTCTTGAAGAGCACAAACCATACCGTGAGAAGCTTCACCACGTAGTTTTGCTTTTTTAATTTTGAAGTTGCCAGGAAGTACAGCTCCAACTTTTGCAACTGGTACTTTTAAACCTTTTGCAATGTTAGCAGCTCCACAAATAATTTGAACTGGCTCTTCTTCACCGATATCGATTAAGCATTTGCTTAATTTATCAGCTTCTGGGTGTTTTTCACATTCTAATACGTGACCAACTACAACACCTTTTACACCTTTATTTAATACTTCAACACCTTCTACTTCAATACCACTTTTCGTGATTTTGTCTGCTAGTTCTTGTGCTGTTACATCTTTAATATCTACATACTCTTGTAACCAACGATATGATACGAACATACTTATCCTCTCCTTCCCTTACGCTCGTTTGAATTGTTGTAAGAAACGTACATCATTTGTATAGAAATGACGAATGTCATCTACGCCGTATTTCAACATTGCGATACGCTCTGCGCCCATACCGAATGCGAAACCTTGATATTCTTTTGAATCATAACCAGCCATTTCAAGTACGTTCGGGTGAACCATACCTGCGCCTAAAATTTCGATCCAGCCAGTTCCTTTACAAGTGCCGCAACCTTTGCCGTGACACATCATACAAGAAATATCCATCTCTACAGATGGCTCTGTGAATGGGAAGAAACTTGGACGAAGACGGATTTCACGATCTTCACCGAACATCTTTTTCACGAATACTTGCAGTGTACCTTTTAAGTCACTCATGCGAATGTTTTTATCAATTACAAGACCTTCAATTTGCATGAACTGGTGTGAATGCGTCGCATCATCGTCATCGCGGCGATACACTTTACCAGGACAAATAATTTTAATCGGGCCTTTTTCTTTATTATTTTCCATCGTACGTGCTTGCACAGAAGATGTATGTGTACGTAGTAACGTTTCTTCTGTAATGTAGAATGTATCTTGCATATCACGCGCTGGGTGATCTTTCGGTAAGTTTAATGCTTCGAAGTTGTAGTAGTCTTTTTCTACTTCTGTTCCTTCAGCTACTTCATAACCCATACCGATGAATACATCTTCAATTTGTTCAACAACAGCTGTTAACGGATGGTGACAACCTGTTTCAACAGGACGACCTGGTAGTGTAACATCAATTGTTTCAGTAGCTAATTTTGCTTCAATTACTGCTTTTTCTAAGTTACCAATTTTGTCGTCTAGACGCGTTTGAATCGCTTCACGTACTTCATTTACTAATGCTCCCATACGTGGACGCTCTTCTGCTGATAATTTTCCCATGCCGCGTAATACTTCTGTAATTGGACCTTTTTTCCCTAAATACGCTACGCGTACGTCGTTTAAGCCCTTTAGCTCTTTCGCTTCTTCAATAAGCTCTAACGCTTTTTGCTTTAGCTCTTTTAAACGTGCTTCCATTTGGAACCCTCCTAATTTTAAAAATAAAAAAACCTCGCTCCCAAAAAGGGACGAGGTAAATTCGCGGTACCACCCTAAATTGACAGACCAGGTCTGCCCACTCATTAGTTATAACGATCAATTCTGACCGGAACGCCTTTACATATATATGGTCCTGGCGTCAACTCCAGAGGTGAATTCACTTCCGTCTACCATAAGAATACTTTCAGTCTAAGGCATTCTCTCCCTTTATGGCGATTTTGTAAGTTACTCTTCTCTATCAACGTTTTTCGTTATTTAACTTTTAATATAATATACTTCAACTTATTATAAGAAGTTTTTTATTTGTTCGCAACTGGGCTTTGCAAATAATACGTTAAAATCCCTGCTGCAACCGCAACATTTAATGATTCTGCCCCGCCGTAAATCGGAATATACAAGTTTTGATCACTTTTTGCAAGAATTTCTTCGCTTACGCCACTTCCTTCATTTCCTACAATTAATGCAAAACTACCAGCTGGTGTTACTTCACCATATGGAACTCCATTTTCAAGAGCGGTTCCATATACAGGAACGTTATTTTCTTTTAACTTGTCTATCCACTCTTCTAAGTTCCCTTTTACAACTGGTAAATGGAAAATAGAACCTTGTGTAGAACGAAGCACTTTACTATTATATGCATCAACGCATCCTTCTCCAAGCACAACAGCATGAATACCAGCTGCATCAGCTGTACGAATAATTGTCCCTAAGTTACCTGGGTCTTGAAGGCCATCTAATAAAAGAAACTTCCCATCAGCAAGAGCTACTTCACTCTCGTGTTTCTCACAAACAGCAAATACGCCTTGCGTCGTTTCTGTTTCACGAAGTACTTTTACGATTGCTTCAGGTACGATATACATTTCCACATCATTAACTGTCCAATCTTTCGGAAGATCTGTCTGATCAGAAACGATAAGTTCTGTTACAACTCCTGCTTTTAAAGCTTCTTCCACTAAGTGGAATCCTTCTACAAAAAATAAACCTTTTTTATCGCGCTCTTTTTTCGTCTGCAGCTTTTTCCACTGCTTCACACGCGGATTTTGCACTGAATCAATGTTTTTCATAATATGTATTTCCCTCTCTTCTTGTCTTATCATTATAGCCTATTTTTCATACATATTTACATAAAAAAGAACAAAAACTAACGTCAGTTTCAATTCTGAAGAAGAGGTGAAAGCAATGAGTTTTAATTTACGCGGTGCTGTATTAGCGAATGTATCTGGAAATTCACAAGATCAATTACAAGAAACGATTGTCGATGCAATTCAAAGCGGTGAAGAAAAAATGCTTCCAGGTCTTGGCGTTTTATTCGAAGTCATTTGGAAAAATGCTGATGAAAATGAAAAACACGAAATGTTAGGAACACTGGAGCAAGGATTAAAAAAATAAACAATAAAAGGTCACCTTAGAAAAAAACTAAGGTGACCTTTTATGTCTATAAAATTTTTCTTCTCCTAAACATTTCTACTTTACTAACGCTACACAGATGGAGTACAATATTCAAAATACATTTAAACCGATCGATTTTCTTTATAGACACCATTAGATAAAAAGGAGTGAATGTTTTATGCACCGTATTACGCTTGAACAAATTTTCAAACACCATATTACACAAAAATACGTAAATCGTTCTGGGATGGTCCACGCGATTGCTGTCGCTTACCATGCGTTTCACTTAGCTAAAAAGCATCACGCCTCAGTCGATGCTGCAACAAAAGCTGGTTTCCTTCATGATATCGGACATCACACATGGTACAGTGAGGGAGAATGGGATTATGACTTGTATAAAAAGAATGATATCCATGCAATTAAAGGAGCAGAAAGAGCTCATAAATTACTTATTAGATTAGGAGAACATCCGAAACTAGCAAAAGAAATTTCTATCGCGATTCTTCTTCATACAGATTCTTTCTTAGTACAGCAAGAAATTGAAAGGACATCTCTTCAAAACATTATTAAATGGGCAGATGAAGCAGATGAAGAACCGGGCGGAGCGCACCATTATAGAACGATTTCTTATGAAAAAGCACTTAAAGCTATTCAGCAGTTAGACCGATTGGTAGAACGTGAATTACAAATAGAGCAATCAAAATCGAATAACAAGGCAGAACATAGTTATCAATAAGAAAGAGGCATCACTATAGGGTGATACCTCTTTTATTATTTTATGGAAAATACACCTTTGTATGTAATATTTAAACATTACACCCGAAAACGAAATGTTTTATAATTAAATATACAAATATAAAGAGGTGATTTTATAAATGCAACCCGCTACACAACTTTCTAATGAACAGAAATACTCTATGTCATGGGGACAATTTATTAGCTCCGTTTTATTCGCTTTTTTCGGAACCGGACTTATTACTGTGTTCCTCGCAATGCCCTTAACAATTTATACAGCAGGTCTTACAGATAAAAAGCAAATTGCCCTGTATGAATCTATCGTAAATACCGCAAGTACCGTATTACAACTAGCCGTGTTGTTATTCTTCATTTTTAAATTCGAACCCGCAAAAAAATTACTACTAAAATCATTTAACTTTAAAGCACTGAAAGAATGGCGTACATACGTATACTTACTTCTTTTCTTCGCTATAAACATTTTACTCAATTACATCTTATTAAATTATATGTTCCAAGACGCAACAAAGCAGCAATCTTCCGCACTAAACTTAGACGTTTTTAAGCAGTATCAAATATTATTACTTCTCGGTTTCGCTATACTTACACCAATTTTTGAAGAACTTATTTTCCGTGGCTTTATACTTCGCTTCTTCTCAGAGCGCTTTCCATTTTGGATTGCAGCGATCTTAACAAGCTTCTTCTTCGGTATCGCTCATACATACTCACTTGGAGTAATGGTCATTACTTTCTTCATGGGATTATTAATGGCGATTTTATGTAAAAAAACAAAATCCATTATTCCAGCTATGTTATTTCATATTATGAATAATATGTTGGCATTCTTAAGTTAGAAAGAGGTATCATCGCGATACCTCTTTTCACTCTTTTATCACAACTTCAAACTCTTCTTCCGTTAACACTTTTCGATAATTCGTTTTCTTTTCTCTCTCTTCACCAGAAGTTAGAACAGGCGTCAGAACAATTTTCGTTACACGATCTTCTAGTTTTTCAAATCGCCAATAACTATTTTTCGATAGTGTAAGGCCTGAATGTGGTATTAACTCTTTTCCATCTTGATCTTTCGCGATAAATTTCACCTCTAATTTTGTTCCATTCAACATCTTATAGTTCAACTTCGCAGATATAGGAGAAACTTTTAAATCTTCCACTTCTATTTTTTGACCATTTTCTAATTTAAAATGCTTATGGATTGGGATTGTTTTCGTTTCAGCTTTTATTTTGTCTCCAGACGCTTTGAAGGAAAAGCCCCATTCTCCTTTCCATGTTGAATTGCCCTCTTTTAAAGAAATATCCCTATATACAACTTGTACATCACATTCTCCACGAATTTCTAGAGGATTCATTTCATCATCTTTTAAATCTATATTTGAAAAAAATGTATACGTGTACTCATTTATTTTCTTGTCTCCACCACTACCACTGCCATTTAACTGTTTTCCATTTATATAAATATCAGGACTAGGATAAGAACCCTCTAAATTGATTCGACTAGACTTAAACGTACTATTAACAATAATCTGCCCTTCATCTATCATCACTTCATCTAACCGTACTTCTACACCGTTATCATAAACTGTTTGTCCTATTGTCGTTTTATATTCTTTTAAAGGTTCGCCTCTACTGTTTACGTAGTCTTCCATTTTACTTCCGATTAACGGTATATCTGCAATCATTCTTCTCATATCTACAGTCATCATTATGATAAATAATGCCGCAGCAGATGTTATAATCGCTACATTCCGTTTCGTATGAGCTTTGTTTTTGTTTATTTTTTTACGAACTCGCTTTTTTATTTTCTGTTTCTCTATATGAGTTAAGTTAATCTCTTCATATTCATTCTCATCCATTTTTATATCATTTAACATTTCATATGGGTCTTTCATTCCCTTCACCTCTTCTCTTATTTATTTCATCCGGTTATGTAAAAATAATGCTCTTAACTTCTTTCGACCTCTTGATAGACGATTGTATATAAAAGAAGTTTTCACTCCCATTTTCTCCGCAATATCTTCTACACTATCTTCTTCCACGTAATGCTTCATAAAGATTTCTTTATCGTTCTTCTTTAAATGATTTAATATATGTTCCATATCATTACTAATTTCTCTTTTAGTCGTATCGGTATGTACCGCTATTTCATCTATGTGATCTATCCCTTTTTCATTTACTGCCTTCGCATATTTTCTCGCATAATCGATAGATTTATATTTTGTAATAGCCGCAATCCAATTTTTTAAAGTATTTTTCTCTTCATCATACTTTTCAATATGATTCCAAATCGCCAATAACACATCATCCATACATTCCTCTTGCACATCTTCGAACGAAGCTAAATGCTTCTGAATAATACTTTTTATAAGTCCGACGTACTGGTCGATAATAAAATATAATGCTTTTTCGTTCCTTTTCCTTAGCTGATTCACAACGTTCTCTTCTGTAATTTTCACGAGCCCCCTCCTCTCTAACTTACTCTACATCTATTAATTCGTATCGGTACTACTCATTTCTATCAATTTATACATATTCATTAATAATATCCAAAATAAACCTTATGCAGTAAAATATAACTCATTAACTAGAGGGAGATTATATATGCACGTTTTGAGCTTACTTTGGATTTTCTATGTACCACTTCTTACTCTATGTGGGCTTTTTGGCGGTATTTTTTTAATTATTGCAGGAATTAAACATCGCAAATTGCTCATTTGTTTAACAGGGATACTCAGCCTATCCTTTACCTTGCTACCTTATGTTTTTTGGAGCATGGGGATTAATGGTGATACAATCCTTCCTATTCCAACTTCTCTATACTGGATCCTTTTTTCTTTAACTGGATTATTAGCGGGATTCATTGGGTTAAAAGCAAAAATTAAAAGTATACGCAATATGGGATTCATTATTTTTATTGCAGGAATATTAGGGGTTATTTTTTGGGGACTCATGTCTGCAGGGGATTCATTCTATATTTAGTTGAATTCCTTTTATAAAAAGCACAAAAAAAGCAGGGAAATTAATTCCCTGCTTTTCTATTTGATTTATTGCCTGACGGTAAGAAGAACGATAACACCCAAGCAATCCCTGCGAGTATCGTTGCAATTAAGAAGGCATCGTTAATACCGTTAATTGCAGATAGCTTTGAAATTTGTCCAAATAATAGTTGCGTGCTCATCGCATCTCCTGCTTGCGCTGATCCAGCAATAGCTGCTAAACTTTGCCCCATGCCGTGTACTTTATCAACTAAAATTGGGTTTGACGTTGTTAACATGTTGCCGTAATCTGCTACGTGAGCAGTCGTTTGTTGCGTCATAAGTGTAATTAATATCGCTGTTCCAATTGAACCAGCTACTTGTCTTGACGTATTTTGCGTTGCTGTACCGTGAGAAATTAATTTCATCGGCAGTGCGTTCATACCTGCTGTCATAATTGGCATCATAATGAATGACATACCAATCGAACGTATAATATAATCCGTCATAATAACGCTATACGGTGTATCCATCGATAACGTTGTGAATTCATATGTCGCAAACGTTGTAATGGCTAAACCGACAATTGCTAACGGACGAATACCATACTTATCAAATAGTTTACCTGCAATAGGTCCCATGATCCCCATAATTAATGATCCTGGCAGTAGTAATAAACCTGATTCTATCGGTGTGAAACCGCGAATGTTTTGCAGATATACCGGAAGTAATAACATACCTCCGAATAATGCCATCGTAACAATTGCATTAATTACTAAAGTAAAAGTAAATACTGGGTATTTAAACACTTGTAAATCAAGCATTTTATTGTCCGTTGTTAGCTCTCTCCAAATAAATACCGCAATACCTACTACACCAATGATAAGTGAAATAACAACCTCTGCACTAGTCCAACTATTATTTCCTGCTTCACTAAATCCGTACAATAAGCTACCTAGTCCAATACTTGAACTAACAACACCGAATACATCTAACTTCGTTTTAGATACTGGCTGAGCTAGTGTAAAGAATTTTAAAGATAGGAATGTAATAATTAAACCGATGATAAACATCGCATAGAACATTAAGTTCCAGCTATAGTTTTCAATCACCCAGCCCGTTACAGTTGGTCCGATAGCTGGTGCTAAAATCATCGCTACACCTAGTAATCCCATCGCTGCTCCGCGCTTATGAGGCGGGAATAATGTCATGAAAATATTCATACCAACCGGCATTAAAATACCTGCACCCACCGCCTGAATAACGCGGCCCGTCATCATCATTGTAAAGTTTCCTGAAATAGCACAAATGATAGATCCTACCGTGAAGAATAACATTGCCGCTACGAATAATTTACGATACGTAAATCGTGAAACTAAAAAGGCACTAATCGGTACTAAAATACCATTTACAAGCATGAAGCCTGTAATTAACCATTGTGCTGTTGAAGTTGATACATTAAATTCATTCATTAACGGAGGCAATGCAACGTTAATAATTGTTTGGTTTAAAATAGAAACGAACATGCCGAGAATTAATACAGCTACAACTGCTTTTACGTTCACATTTTCTACAGGCGTAGACATTTGTTTTTTCCGCACTTCTTTTTCTTGTTTTACTTCTTCTTGCTTTCCTGTTTCTAACTCAACTACATTAGAAATTTCTGCTTCTTGCTTTCGTTCAATTTCTTTCTCTTCTGTTTCTACCTTACTTACTTCTATTTTATTTACGGCTGGGACTTGTTCTTCTCCCACGTTCGTTTTTTTCTTTCGTAAAAGACGATTTACAAGGAAGAAGACGATTATACAAAATAGTGCATATCCTGCAATTGCAATTGAGGACATCTCATCTCCCCCTTACTTATGAATACGAACTGACACATTCATTCCAGGAACAATATTTACTGATTTACTATGATCTAAAGAAATTTTAACTGGTACTACTTGTGTTACTTTCGTATAGTTCGCTGTTGCGTTGCTTGATGGTAACATAGAGAATGTATTCGCTGTTGTTAATCCAACTTGCTCTACTTTTCCTGATAACGTTGTATCTGGGTATGCATCTACATACACATCTACATCTTGACCTTTTTGTACATCGTCAACATCTGTTTCTTCAATGTTTGCTGTTACCCATAAGTTGTTCATATCAAATGCATAAGCAATTGGGCTACCTGCTCCAACGAAAGCATTTGTCGTTGCATTTGATTGTACAATTGTTGCATTTTGTGGAATTGTTACATCTACTGTTTGTTCTCCATTTGCTGCCGCTACAGTAACAGCACCTAATTTATCATTTTCATTGTAATTCTTTCCTACTTCAGCTTTCCAGTCAGTTAATTTACCTGCTACTGGTGATGCAATCGGAATTACCTTTCCATCAATTTTTGCATTTTCTGTTTTTAAATAATTTTCCGCTTGATTGTAATAGTAATAACCGCCAATACCGCCGCCAACTAGTACAATTAATGTGATAATGTTGATAATCACCATTCTTCGAAACTGATTCATTGCATTCCTCTCCTTATATCGCATATAATTTTTTTCTAAACTATTTACGTCCTTATTGTTTAGATTGTTTAATTGTTAATTATATTAACTTTTAAACAAAAAAATCACACCATCTGCGGTGTAAATTGAAATTTATCTACCTGCGAGCGGTGCTGATTTCTGAAGGACTATCGTTTATAATTATAAATAATTATTTTGAATCTACAACCGACAATTTACGCATGAAATGTCGCTTAAACAACAATATAATACCTATATGTTGTTTAAGTATAGAAAATTAAACGAGGGGAAGTAAAAATGTCTATTAAAAATACAAATGATCCACGTGTAAAGCGGACGAGACAACTCATACAGGATGCTTTTGTCGCTTTAGTAGGCGAAAAAGGATTTGATGATGTAACTGTTCAACATATTGCAGAACGTGCTCCTGTAAATCGCGCTACGTTTTATAGCCATTACCATGATAAATATGACCTATTAGACAAAAGCATTGAAGAAATGTTAGAGAAGTTAACAGAAGTTATTAAGCCGAAAAATAGAAATAAAGAAGAGTTTCAACTTACATTTGATTCACCACATCCGACATTTTTGGCTTTGTTCGAACATATCGCAGAAAATGTGAACTTCTATAACGTTATGCTTGGTGATAAAGCCGCTGGAAACTACTCTTATAAAATGATGAAAACAATACAAACACATTTAACATTAAGCTTGTCTATTTCACAGCCAGATGATAAAGATCTTATGGTTCCTCGTGATATTTTAATTAGTTATGTGACAGGAGCTCATATCGGGATGATTATGTCATGGTTAAAAAGAGGGATGATTTATACCCCGCATTTTATGGCCATGCAATTAACTCGTTTAATTATTTTAGGAGCTCATACTGCTGCAGGATTAGAACGACCTTTTTAAAACATAAAAAAGCGAAGGAAAATCTCCTTCGCTTTTTCTATTAATTAAATGTAATGTTATGTACAGCCTCTTTATCAAGACGTTTAATAACTTCTACAATTAACTTCACTGCATTTTCATAGTCATCACGGTGTAACATTGCCGCATGAGAATGAATGTAGCGCGTTGCAATCGTAATTGCCATAGACGGAATACCATTTACAGCAATATGAATGGCACCTGCATCCGTTCCTCCGCCCGCTACTGAATCATATTGATACGGAATTTCTAATTCGTCAGCAACATCAACTACAAAGTCACGTAAACCAGTATGACCAATAACAGACGCATCATATAAAATAATCTGTGGTCCATCGCCCATTTTACTTTGCGCTTCTTTTGCCGTTACACCTGGCGTATCTCCAGCGATGCCAACATCTACTGCGAACGCGATATCTGGTTTAATATAATTCGCAGATGTTTTCGCGCCACGAAGGCCAACTTCTTCTTGTACAGTCCCTACGCCGTATACAACGTTTGGATGCTTTTCATCTTTTAACTGCTTTAATACGTCAATTGCAATTGCACAACCAATTCGGTTATCCCATGCTTTTGCAAGTAACATTTTTTCATTTTTCATCACTTGGAATTCAAAGTAAGGTACAACTTGATCTCCTGGTCGTACGCCCCACTCCATTGCCTCTTCTTGGCTAGAAGCACCAATATCGATGAACATGTCTTTAATTTCAACTGGCTTTTTACGCGCTTCTGGAGGTAAGATGTGCGGTGGTTTTGAACCAATTACACCTGTTACATCTCCTTTACGCGTTACAATTGTCACGCGCTGCGCAAGCATAACTTGTGACCACCAGCCACCAACCGTTTGGAAACGAAGGAAACCTTTGTCATCAATTTGCGTGATCATAAAGCCGACTTCATCTAAATGACCTGCAACCATAATTTTCGGGCCGTTTTCTTCCCCTACTTTTTTCGCAACTAAGCTTCCTAAATTATCAGTAGAAAGTTCGTCCGCAAACGGCTCAATATATTTCTTCATTACTTCGCTTGGTTCACGCTCGTTACCCGCAATACCACGTGCATCTGTTAATTCTTTTAGCATTGTCAATGTCGCGTCTAATTTTGTCATTGCCAACACCCTCCTTTTTCTTCAGTCACTTCATTATACAAAAGGAAATTGAAATATTCAAAAATTAAATCAGTATCCTTGTGTTTGACGCTGATGATTTACTTCATTTTTATCTAAATATGCCTTTTCAATCTCTTCTTGCTCAAACTCTAGCGCTTGTCCAAGTCGAAGATAGCTTGTAAATAATTCAATATAGTTCGTAATAGATGGTTGATCTGTAAAACGAATTACTTTGGCATATGTGTCTAAGAAAATTTCTACTTGTGTTTTATTTGTTTGTGCACATTTATAGAATAGGAAGTTTTTATCAATACCTAAATCAATTCCGATTGATAAAATAAAATGCAAGCCATCTACGTATTCTTCTAATATTACTTCACGTTCTGATGCTGGTTTGTTGCTCCAATATTTAAAACAACGTGTTTCATTTGCAAGTTCTCCAATTTCTACAAGAAGAGCTAACATTTTTTCTTTTAACAACTTTTTCGGTTGTAAATCATGCTCTTTCACAATACGGTCATCTAATTCTTTTTGTAATTTAAATAGTTGTAGTAAGTCCATTCTATTGTCCTCCTCCAACATCGCATTTTACGCAACAATGTTGTTTCATCTCAAAGTTCATTATTATTTTTCGTTTCTTATTAATAAGTCAGCCATTTATCTCTTTACAAAATAGCTTGTCCTTAATTTACAAATACGTTTCAATCATCACTATTAGATTGTTCACTCCGATTGGTGATAGTTAATCATTATCCGGGGATTGTCCACTGATAAAAAATTTATTTTATCTGATGAAAGTTCCATATCATCTTTCCATTATAGCAGTGTCGTTTCAGGTAGGAAAGATACTCTTCTTTCCAAAGGGGGATAATTGAAAAAAGCCAGGAGAATTCTCCTGGCTTCATATATATATTCTTCTATATCACTATAGCTTTTATATTGATTTTGTCATATCGATAACGACATACTTCTCTTTGCATACAAATAAAAAAACCTTAGAAGAAAAATCTTCTAAGGTTTCAACTAATTAATTAGTTAATGTTGTTTTTTGCAACTGTTGCTAATTCAGCGAAAGCTTTTTCGTCATGAACAGCTAAGTCAGCAAGCATCTTGCGGTTAACTTCGATGCCAGCATTTTTAAGACCGTGCATTAAGCGGCTGTAAGAAAGACCATTCATACGAGCTGCTGCGTTGATACGTGTAATCCATAATTTACGGAAGTCACGTTTCTTTTGACGACGGTCACGGAATGCATACATTAGAGATTTCATAACCTGTTGGTTAGCAACCTTGAATAATGTACTCTTAGAACCGTAGTAACCTTTTGCTAATTTTATAACTTTTTTACGACGTTGACGAGTAACTGTACCACCTTTTACTCTTGGCATAATATTACCTCCTAATTGTTCTATATATCAGCCGAACTTATTTTAAGTTGTCAAGCATTTGACGAATGCGTTTGAAGTCACCAGCGCTTACTACACCAGCTTTACGTAGTTTACGTTTAGCTTTTGTAGATTTGTTAGCGAATAAATGGCTTGTGTAAGCGTGAGAACGTTTCAGTTTACCTGATCCAGTCTTTTTGAAACGCTTTGCAGAGCCGCGATGAGTTTTTTGTTTAGGCATAGGTATTTCCTCCTCTATCTATTACTTATCGTTTTTCGGTGCTAAAACTAAGAACATACTACGTCCTTCCATTTTAGGCTTAGATTCAATTGTACTAACTTCAGCACAAGCTTCTGAGAAGCGATCTAAAACACGTTGACCGATTTCTTTATGAGTAATGGCACGTCCTTTAAAGCGAATTGACGCTTTAACCTTGTCGCCTTTCTCTAAAAACTTGATAGCATTACGAAGTTTTGTGTTAAAGTCGTGTTCATCAATTGTTGGACTTAAACGAACTTCTTTCATGCTAATTACTTTTTGATTTTTGCGCTGTTCTTTTTCTTTCTTCTGTTGCTCAAAGCGGAATTTACCGTAGTCCATAATGCGGCATACTGGCGGTTTCGCATTTGGAGCAACTAATACTAAATCAAGATTAAGATTTGCAGCTAAGTCTAAAGCGTCATTACGAGACTTGATTCCAAGTTGATCGCCATTTGCACCAACTAAACGTACTTCACGTGCACGAATTTGCTCGTTAATCATCATATCCTTGCTAATAGTAAGCCACCTCCAAGGTTTTTTCAGAACATCTTTTGTAGTCATAGAACCCGACAAAAAAAGTGCGGGCATACGACACCCACACTTGTAAATTCTTAAGTAAGAAATACATTTACCTGTAAACTGCGAATGCGTCCATCAGGTGAGAAGCGGGTGCTTCTACTTGTTCCACAAAACAATATTCTATTATCCTTGATGAGTTTATCATAGGACATGACGTCTGTCAAGAAGACGCGATGTGTTTTACTAACAACAAGAAATATTGTAACAAACAACTACCATACTTGCAATACTTTTTTATGATAAGTATTGTTTGGTTATTTTTTCTAGTTTTTCTTTTTTCTAATACATAAGAAAGCCGCGGTATACCGCGGCTCTGTCTTATCGTTTTCCTTCTACTTTAATCATATCAACAAAAGCATCTAATGCAATTGTTTCTGATTTTTGTTCACCATATTTACGTACGTTTACGCCGTTTTCAGTTACTTCATTGTCACCTACTACAAGCATGTACGGAATTTTTTGCATTTGTGCTTCACGGATTTTGTAACCAATTTTCTCTTCACGAGTATCTAATTCAACACGGATACCAGCACGACGTAATTCATCTTGTACTTTCTTCGCATAGTCTAAATGTACTTGCGGAGAAACTGGAATTACTTGCGCTTGAACTGGAGCTAACCAAGTTGGGAATGCACCTTTGTATTCTTCAATTAAGAAGGCTACGAAACGTTCCATAGTTGATACAACACCACGGTGAATTACAACTGGACGATGTTGTTTACCGTCTTCACCAACGTAAGATAATTCAAAGCGTTCTGGAAGTAAGAAGTCTAATTGTACAGTTGAAAGTGTTTCGTCTTTTCCAAGAGCAGTACGAACTTGAACGTCAAGTTTTGGACCGTAGAATGCTGCTTCACCTTCAGCTTCATAGTAATCAAGACCCATTTCATCCATAGCTTCTTTTAACATACCTTGTGCTTTTTCCCACATCTCATCATCAGCATAGTACTTTTTAGTATCAGCTGGGTCACGATAAGATAGACGGAATGAATAGTTCTCTAAACCGAAATCTTTGTACACTTCTAGAGTTAAGTTTACAACACGTTTTAACTCTTCTTTAATTTGATCTGGGCGAACGAAAATGTGCGCATCGTTTAAAGTCATTCCGCGTACACGTTGTAATCCAGATAATGCTCCAGACATTTCATAGCGGTGCATTGTTCCAAGTTCCGCAATACGGATTGGTAATTCACGGTAGCTGTGAATATCATTTTTATAAACCATCATGTGGTGAGGGCAGTTCATCGGACGAAGAACTAACTCTTCATTATCCATTTCCATTGATGGGAACATACCATCACGGTAGTGATTCCAGTGACCAGAAGTTTCATAAAGCTCTCTGCTTCCTAGTACTGGAGTGTATACGTGATCATAGCCTAAGCTTGCTTCTTTATCAACGATGTAACGCTCGATAATGCGGCGGATAGTTGCACCTTTTGGTAACCAAAGTGGTAAACCTTGTCCTACTTTTTGGCTATTAGTAAATAGTTTTAATTCTTTACCTAATTTACGGTGATCACGCTCTTTCGCTTCTTCAAGCATACGTAAGTGCTCATCTAATTCTGCTTTCTTAACGAATGCAGTACCGTAAATACGTTGTAGCATTTTATTATTGCTATCGCCGCGCCAGTAAGCACCTGCAACGCTTAATAATTTAAATACTTTAATTTTCCCTGTAGATGGAAGGTGAACACCACGGCAAAGGTCGAAGAATTCGCCTTGCTCATAGATTGAAATAACTGCATCTTCTGGAAGATCGTTAATTAAATCTAATTTTAACTCATCGCCGATTTCTTCAAAGCGACGAAGTGCTTCTGCACGTGGCACTTCATGACGAACGATTTCTAAGTTCTCGTTCACAATTTTTTGCATTTCTTTTTCGATTTTCTTGAAGTCTTCAACTGTAATTGCTTCTTCCATATCAATATCATAGTAGAAGCCATTTTCAATTACTGGACCAATGCCAAGCTCAAGCTTAGCATCTTTATATAAACGTTTTAACGCTTGTGCTAATAGGTGGGCTGTTGAATGGCGTAAAATGTATAAGCCATCTTCAGAATCTAATGTAATAATAGAAACTGCACCATCTTCTTCGATTGGTGTAACAAGATCGATCATCTCATCGTTTAATTTTCCAGCCACAGCTTTTTTCTTTAAGCCTGGGCTAATAGAAGCTGCGATTTCTTCAGTTGTTACGCCTTTTGGAAACTCCTTCACAGCTCCATCAGGGAAAGTAATTTTAACTACATCTGCCATCACTGGTCACTCCTCTTTTTTTCAAAATAAAAAACACTCATCCCGTAAAAAGGGACGAGTGTTGAATTCGTGGTTCCACCCTTGTTCCAATTAACATTATTGTTAATTGCTCAAGTTCAACATAACGGTGTTGTCCGTTAGCAATTACTAGAAAAAACCGTTCACTGCTAAAGTTTAGAGGTGGTAAGTAATAATCCCGTATTAGGAAGCTCACACCCTAAGGCTTCCCTCTCTGAAAATCGTAGAAAACTACTCATGTCCTCATCATGACATTTCAATATATTTCATTTATGTAGGTAATTATATGCTCAAAAACTTAGAAAATCAAGGGCGTTACCTTTATTTTTTAAATTTTTCACATTGCGCTCAAACTCATGTAATCCATGTAATTGAACCCGTTCTTGAAATACATTTCGCAAAGTAATAATCATATTATGGTCTTGTTCTTTCGTATATAAATAAATTTTTTTCGGCGAAATAGAAAGAAGTGGTGCAATTACTTTCGTATCAATATATACATCCTTTTGCTTCAATAATTCCTCATCTATATATTGGACCAATTTCTCCTGTTTTAAACGTCTACCTTTATCATCATAGAAAATAAAGCTTTCATCAAAAACAAGATGCACACAGGACAAACGTGATTTTCGGCTACGCACTTGTTGCCTTAGCGTCTCAATAAACATTTGATATTCTTGTTCCAACTTATACTCATCAATCGACACTTCAGCAAGCTTAGCTACCATTTCCCTATATGTACGAAGGCGAAAACGAACATATGATGAAAACGAGAACGAAAGCGGATCACAAAGCCAGTTATTTAAAGAGGATTTAATATATGATTCAAATGTGTGACGTGTTAATTCTCGAGCAATCTCTTTTCTTCTTCCCTTTAAAATCTCTTGTGCCATATGCAATATTTGATGACACTCTTCCTCTTCTTCATAAAAAAACTTCTCTTTTAAGATTGTATAAATCCACTCATTTTGCTTTACATTCACAATGAAATATACCATTACCGGCAATAAAATCTTTTCAATATAATTCGATTCACATACTGGTATATGAATCACCACTTTTTGTTCCTGTAAATACACACTCGTTTCCTTATATAACAGTTCCGCTCTTTTCAATAGTTGTCTATATACATGCATAGCATCATTTTTTTCTTCGAAGCAAATTTCAATCACTTTTGTCCCCCCTTTTATCCCTGCTCTAAAGGATTGTATCTATACGTTACAAATCCTATAAGAGTCCGTCCCGTGGAAGTTCACTCTTAGTAGAATTACATTTCCTATCGTTAGAAAATCCACTCAATATGGCTTGCTAATTTTATATATATTAAGGGAGGGAGAAAAAAATGATACAAGCTACAATGAATTTTCTATAAGAAGTTTTTCGTTTTACAATTCACCTATTCTGAAAAGTGTTCAAAACGAAAAAAGAGCAAGCTTTTCAGCTTACTCTTTACTTATGACGTCGGTTTTTCCCGCCAATCGGAATTGGCTTCGCTAAATATTTAATTCGTTCCATAATACGTGCTGCTTTCATTTGTTCTGCTTCACCACGCTGTGTATACGTTAAATGATGTTCCAATTCCTTGAAATCAAAGTTAGACGTAAAGAACGTCGGTAAGTTTTCTAACATACGGAATTGCAAAATTGCACCAAGCACATCGTCACGCACAAAGCTTGACATCGCTTCTGCTCCGATATCATCTAGCATTAAAACTTGTACGCGTTTCACTGCATCAATCTTTTCCCCAATCGAGTTATCTTGAATCGAACTTTTAATTTCACGTAGAAATTCAGGGAAGTATACGAGCATCGAACTTATTTTCTTTTGAGCAAGCTCATTCGCCATTGCTCCTAACAAATACGTTTTCCCTACACCAAATTTACCGTACAAATATAAACCTTGCACTTTTTTACCAGGTTCATATGCACTTAAAAATTCATTGGCAGCACCAATTGCATCAATACGCGCATCTAAATCTGAAGGATCTAAGTTTTCCATCGTTGCCTGTAAAATGTCAGTTGGCATATATACACTTTGAACGAGTTTTTCATATTTCTTTCTCTCGTCATATGCTACTTTTCTAACGCAACGATCGTATTGAATATCAATCATCTTCCCTTGGATAACGAGCTTCGGCTCATATCCTTGCAGCATGTTTTTACACGAACCTAGATCCGGACAATCTACGCAACCTACACTTTGTCCAATATATTCGTATAACTTCACAAGGCTGCGCTCAATCATAGAAGTTGTTACTTCACCTTGATGTTCGTCTATAAATTCTTTCACACGCGGATGTGCCATTACTTCCGCCTTTAATACTTCATATCTATTTTTAAAATTTTTATTTTCCATTAACTTTGCAAATGAATTTTGAATATGCTCCATTTTCTCACCTCAAAGAGCGTTCATTCTCTTCTATTAATCACGCTTATATTTTTTTAACACTTCTTCTAGTCGTTTTCGTTCATCATCTAACGTACTCGCATCTTTTTTCTTACTTACATCTTTCTTCACTGTTTCTTTCTCTTGTTCTTTCGGCTCTTCTTTCAGCCAATCTGGTACCATTTCTTTTCTTATCGTTTTCTTCGACGTACGGCCTTTTTTCTTCGTCTCAGCCCATTCTTGATATTGACGATTTTCTTCTTTCGCTAACGCCATTGCTTCAGCTACTGTACCGACCTTTTTACGTGCCCAATGCCCAGCAATTTTCTCCACATACGTTTTCGCAAGCTTCATATCTGAGCGTAGCATAACGTAATAAATAAGTACATTCACAACACCTGGCGTTAATTTTTGATTGATCATTACATCTTCAACGATCTGCAAGTCAGCCTTTGTCGCCTCTGCACCACCAGAGATTTCTTTTAATAGTTGTTTTGGTGAGATTTCCTCTAACTGTTTTATTAACATCTCTTCTTGCGTAGAAGGCTCTTTCCCTTCCATCATACGTGCAGCGTGAGGTTGTACTCTTTCACTTAATACAGGTAACGCTTGACCGTTTTCGAACTGATACCAATCACGCGCTCCTTTTCTAAGCCTTTCGATATCAATTGTCTGCATCTCTGTCACCGTACCAAGAACGATATTTTGCATCGATAACACATCTACATCGTACACGTAAGCAAGTGTACTGACACATTCTCGCACTTGATCTGTAATCGCCTTTTTAGGGACAAGAGCGGACAAGCCATCTACAAATAAGGAGAAATCAAAGAAATCATTCCAAACTTTTGGAGAGTCTCCCTTCTCGTTACTTGGCATAGCTGTCGTTTTTGGAATACGAAGATCTTCTTGCGCATGCTCAAGCTGTCCTGGATTAAACGAACCAAACACATCATTGAAAGAACGCGTAACATTTTCATAAGAAGCAAAATCAAATTCTTCTTCTAAGAAATATTGCTTTACTTGATTATATTTTGTCCGACTCAATCGATTGTATAAAAAGATGCTTAACACAATATCATCAAAAAACTGCTTCGGAGATAAAGGTGGTTGCAATTCGTATATAAACATTCGAATATCTTTTTCTTTCTTAATATATACCTTCAAAAGCCCAATTGCTTCTAACTTTACTCGTTCCTCATATATTTCGGGAAGCTGCATTTGCATGGTCACCATAAGGGAATGATGTGTATTCTCTTTTCCAAACACACGATCTTGCTCTAACTCTCCCCATAGTGTCATGTACAAGCTAAAAGCTCTACTACCTATTAACGGCTGATACAACATCGTTAACACTTTTCGGTCGTAATTATGCAGTAACCCTTTCGCACTTACTTTATAACGATCAATTGGCAATAGCTCCATCCATGACTGTTTTTCCATTCTTGCTTTTCCTTTCTCTCATCCAATCTATCCTCTACTTCATTCGTTCTATCTTCATTATATAATTTCTTAGCGAAAAAGAGCTATTAGCTTTCGCTTCTAGCTCTCTTATCTCATTACTTACGGTATGTAAAGAGAATAAAATACAACTTCTACTCTCTTTCTTTTTGCAGTATATCTTTTAATTCTTCAATAAATACATTTAAATCTTTAAATTGGCGATATACAGAAGCAAAACGCACGTAAGCAACATCATCAATATCACGCAGTTCTTCCATAACAATTTCACCAATCATATCACTTTTCACTTCTGATATACCTAAATTACGAAGTTCACGTTCCACACTTTGAGTTACTTCTTCTAATTGTCTTAAAGATACTGGTCTTTTTTCGCACGCTTTAATTAAGCCGCGCAAAATCTTTTCTTTATTAAACTCTTCTCGTGTGCCTTCTTTTTTTACAACGATAAGAGGTGACTCTTCTACTCTTTCAAATGTCGTAAAGCGACTTAAACAACTTTCACACTCTCTCCTTCTTCGAATAGAGCGCCCCTCGTCTACCGGACGCGAATCTAACACTCTTGTACCATTATGCGAACAGGATGGACAACGCAATATATTCACTCCTTTACACTATACTCTTTATTTTTTCTCTACTTACTTCATCTGACAATATATATACAATATTATATAACTCATTCTAACTCTCTTACCACTTTAAGTTTAAGCACATTATTTTATCATCTCGTTTTCAAAAATAAGATGGTAGATGGGGTGCTAACTTATTCGTAAGAGCTCAATTTATCTCACTAACGAGTACGTTATATTTTCCCTTTTTTATAAACTAAAAAAGAGGTGCATTATACACCTCTTTACATTTTAAATCAATTATGTTCTTTTTTAAAGAGCTTTTGTTTCTCTCTGCTTAATTTCGAAGCTACCAGTGCCTCGAGGAAGCTCGATGCTCTCACGCGTTTTCGCGTTTAAACCTTCTGCAATATATTCTGCAGCAACATTTGGATCAATACGATCCCCACAAGTATAAACATCAATACTTGCGTAACCGTGCTCCGGAAAGCTATGAATTGTTAAATGTGATTCCGAGATAATTACTACTCCACTTACACCTTGTGGTGCAAATTTATGGAAAGCAACCTCACGCACTTCAGCACCAGCTCTCAGTGCTGCATCCACAAATAATTGTTCAATATACGGCATGTCATTAAGCTTGTCGAAATCGCAATCCCAAAGTTCAGCGATTACGTGACGACCCATCGTATCCATAGTATCCATTCTACAGTTCCCCCTTGTAAATTTATTCTAACTGTTCGAATTGAAAACTAATTTGCAATTTGGCTTGCTCCACTACCACGGGGGAAAGTTAGTCCAGAGAGGTCCTAACCCTTTAAGTAGTGACTACGTACCTCAGCTCTTAAGTTTACGAGTGTTAGTATACTTTGTTTATTTTCATTTTGCAACAACAGTTTTTTCGATTTTCTGTCATATTTTCCTCTTTACTTTTCCCTAAAAAAAATAAACGATTCACAAATACAGTAATCACAACGTTTCGTGGTATGTCCACTTTCAAAAATATACTTATATAATTTTTTTCCTTTTCAGAAAAAAATAAAAAAAGAGGGCAAATATTCACTTGCCCTCTCCCTTATTCACTTAAATATGTTGCACATTTTTTTGTTTCGCTAATTCGTCAACAACTAACGTTACAAGATCTACAACACGACGAGAGTAGCCCCACTCGTTATCATACCAAGCAAGTACTTTCACTTTACGATCACCCATTACCATTGTAGATAAACCATCAATAATAGCTGAGTGTGTATTTGTATTAAAGTCAATAGATACTAAAGGCTCTTCGCTGAATTCTACAATGCCTTTTAACGCACCGTTTGCAACAGTTTTGAATGCTTCATTAATAGCTTCAACTGTCACATCACGCTTTACATCTACTACTAAGTCAACAAGAGACACGTTTGGTGTTGGTACACGAAGTGCCATACCATGAAGTTTTCCGTTTAAGTGCGGAAGAACTTTTGCAAGCGCTTTCGCGGCACCTGTCGTTGTCGGAATGATTGATTGTCCGCAAGCACGTGCTCTTCTTAAATCTTTATGTGGGTTATCAATATTTTTTTGGTCATTTGTATAAGCGTGAACAGTTGTCATTAAACCGTTTTCAATTCCAAACTGCTCATCTAACACCTTAACAACAGGCGCTAAACAGTTTGTTGTGCAAGATGCATTTGAAATAACAGTATGTTTTGTAATATCTAATTTGTCTTCGTTCACACCAACTACAATTGTTACATCTTCATTTTTACCAGGCGCTGTTAAAATAACTTTTTTCGCTCCAGCTTCAACATGTAGAATTGCTTTTTCTTTTGAATTAAATTTACCAGTTGCTTCAATTACAACTTCAACACCTAGATCTGTCCAAGGCAATTCCTTTGGATCGCGGTTGTTTAAAAGGCGAATCATTTTCCCATCAACTAATAAGTGATCTTCAAATGCTTCTACTGTTCCGTCAAACTTGCCGTGAACTGTATCATATTTAATTAAATGTGCTAACGTTTCAGATGGATAGCTTGCATTGATTGCTACAATTTCGAATGCGCTTTCTTTTATTGCCTGACGAAATACCATTCTCCCAATACGTCCAAATCCATTAATTGCCACACGAGTCATAATATGTTATCCCCCTTGAATGCGTTATACTATTTATCTCCAATCCCAATAATAGTATAACACAAAAAGGGGATATGTCACTAAGCATTTTCATTAATTTCACAATTTTTTAGTCAATAATGTTCCAATTCTTTAAAATCACCTGTAATTGTGTTTTCGTTCCCATAATTGTGCCATCATTATTTATCACTTCATCTGCATGCTTCACTTTTTCTTCTAACGGCATTTGAGATTGAATACGAACTGTTGCTTCTTCTTCTGAAAAATTATTTCGTTTCATTAAACGTTCTAATTGCGTATGTGGCTTAACCGCTACAACTAAAACGCGGTCAACGAGACTTGTTAATTTGCTTTCAAATAAGAGAGGTATATCTAACACAACCGCTTGCATACCTTCTTTTATGTACATTTCCTTTTGCGTATTCATTTCCTCACGCACTGCAGGATGAACAATTTTATTTAACTGCAATCGTTTTTCTTCATTATAGAAAACGACACTTCCTAATTTCGGCCGATCCAGTTCTCCATCTTTTTGTAATACTTCCGTTCCAAACACTTCTACAATTTTGTTATATGCTGGTTTTCCTCGTTCTACAACTTTTCGCGCAATAATATCTGCATCAATAACTGGTATACTCAGTTCACGAAACATTTGAGACACTGTACTTTTTCCGCTTGCAATGCCTCCCGTTAATCCAATTACTACTGTCATCATAATCCTCCTCACAATATAAAAGGCGCGAAACTAATGTTCCACGCCCATACTTACATTTTCCAAATTCCAATAATAATGAGTAATACCCCAGGCAGGAATGTAAATTTTTGTAACCATTTCATATTTGATAAAACCGTTCCAAGTTTCATTCCAATAAATAAAAACAAAGAACTCATAACCGCAACTAATATCGCCATCATAGCGGGCGCATACCCTAATAAAGATGCACCAATTCCAGCACCGAACGAATCTATAGAAAGAGCGATACCAAGAAGCAATGCTTCTCCTGCAGAAATGGTGCCTGATTTATCAAAATCTGCAACAGTCGGTTTCCGTAAAATTTGAATCACTAGCCCGAGCGAAGCAATTTCTAATTTCCAAACCTTCTCCTCTTTCTTTGGTTCTTCTTTTTTCTCACTTCGAAAAAATTGGTATAATACCCAAATTCCTATTCCAATAAGAACAAGCCCACCGATACGCGTTGCGATAACAGGTGAAAATATTTTCGCGATCATATGTCCAATTCCCATTGAAACAAGCATAACAGCCGCTGAACACATTCCGATAATTATAATTGATCTTAGTGGAATTCTTACGCTTCTTAAACCATATGTTAGCCCTACACTACAGCTATCTAAGCTTAATGTAAAAGCTAATAAAATAAGAGATAAATAAAGGTACATCGGTAAGCTCCTCCCTTATACATAGCCCTGCTGTATGTATATGACAAATGCCTATCCGATGTTATCTCTTTTCTATATTCTCGGCTGACAAATCGGGCAGTAATGCGTTCCTCTTCCGCCGACAACTGTTTTTTCTAATATCGTACCGCAAGTAACACACGGTTCTCCTTTTTTTCCGTATACATTTAGAAGTTCTTGGAATGAGCCAATTTGCCCTTGCGAATTCATATACGTTCGAATTGTACTTCCGCCTCGCTTCACTGCTTCACCTAACGTTGTAACAGTCGCCTCGTAAATTCGTTCAATTTCTTCTGCTGTTAAAGACGAAGCTTCTCGTTCCGGATGAATTTGAGAACGGAATAAAACTTCATCTACATATATATTTCCAAGCCCTACTAAAAGACGCTGGTCTAATAATACGACTTTTATTTTACGATTGGTCTTTTGCAATCTTTCTTGTAAATACTGCGGTGTCAATTCAGCATCAAACGGCTCCGGACCTAAGTCAGCAAGAGGCATTTGATTCAATTCTTCACCTTTCTTAAAGAGATGCATCGTACCAAACTTTCTCACATCTTTATAATGTAGTTCAGTTCCATCTGTAAATAAGAAACGGACGTGTGTATGCTTATCAATTGGCTCGTCCTCTTGATGCAGTAAAAACTTACCTTCCATACGCAAATGTGAAACAATAACATAATTCGTTACATATAAAAGCAAAAACTTTCCTCTTCGCTTTATATTTTCAATCTTCTCGCCTCTTAGCATTTCTTTAAAGATTTCTGCATCATCCGGACGTTTTACTATTTTTGGATAGGTAACAATGACATCTTCAATTGTTTTTCCTGTCACAAGATTTTCAAGTGTCCGTCTGACGTTTTCAACCTCTGGTAATTCAGGCATTTCATCACTTCCTTATTTTGCGTCGTACCAAGTTGGACCGTAAGAATAATCAACTTTCAACGGAACTGCGAGTTCAATTGCATGCTCCATTACTTCTGGTACAAGCTTCTCTAATTTTTCAATTTCTTCTTTTGGCGCTTCAAATATCAATTCATCGTGTACTTGCAGAAGTAGACGCGCCTGTAATCCTTCTTCTTCTAGACGGTCTGCCATAATAATCATTGCTTTTTTAATAATATCTGCCGCAGTCCCTTGAATTGGTGTATTCATAGCCGTACGCTCAGCAAAGCTACGTAAATTGAAATTACGACTCGTAATTTCCGGAATATAACGGCGGCGATTTAATAATGTAGCCACATACCCTTTTTGTTTCGCATCTTTTACGATGTCACTCATGTATTCTTGTACACCAGGGAAACTTTCTAAATACTTTTCAATAAATTCCGCTGCTGCTTTTCTTGTAATTCCTAAGTTTTGTGAAAGACCGTAATCACTAATACCATATACAATTCCGAAATTGACAGCTTTCGCTTGTCGTCTCATATTCGAAGTTACTTCATCTTTTTCAACGCCAAATACATCCATCGCTGTTTTCGTATGAATATCCATATCATGTTGGAACGCTTCAACTAGCCCTTTATCATTTGCAATATGAGCTAATACACGAAGTTCAATTTGTGAATAATCTGCCGCGTACATAATCCATCCTTCTTCTGATGGAACAAATGCCTGACGAATCTTTCTTCCTTCTTCTAATCGAATCGGGATATTTTGCAAGTTCGGATCCGTTGAACTTAATCGACCTGTTTGCGTTAATACTTGATTGAAACGAGTATGGATTTTAGATGAATCTTCATGTACAACTTTTAATAAACCTTCAATATAAGTTGAATTTAGTTTCCCTAATTGACGATAATGTAAAATGTTTGGAATAATTTCATGGCGATCCATAAGCTTTTCTAGTACATCAGCTGACGTAGAATAACCTGTTTTCGTCTTTTTAATAACTGGTAAGTTTAAGTTTTCAAACAGAATAACACCAAGCTGCTTCGGTGAATTAATATTAAATTCTGTTCCCGCAAGCTTATAAATTTCCTGTTCCATTTCCTTTAATCTACCTGCAAGTTCTTCTCCCATATTACGAAGACGCTCCGTATCAACTTTTACACCTTTTACTTCCATATCAGCTAATACACGCGCAAGTGGTAATTCTAACTCTGTAAACAGTTCATATTGCTCATTCTTTTGTAACTCTTCTACGAATGTTTGCTTTACATCATATAATACGTGCACTTTACGAGCTACATGCTCCGCTACTACTTCTAGCTCTGGAACAGCACGCTTCGCACCTTTTCCGTAAACTTCTTCATCGGATTTCACAGCATGTGTTTCTTTCATTTTTGCTACAGTACGGAAATCTTTATCCGTATCAGCCGGGTCAAGTAAATAAGCAGCGATTAATAGATCAAAGTCAATCCCTTGCATATCTATCCCGTTCCATTTAAGTGCAACGATTGCACGCTTCGCATCAAATGTATGCTTTCTCATTTCTCCATCTGCAAGCCACTCTTTAAAAGCGTCTGACTTAAGAGCAATGTCTGTTTGAATAAAGTAACAGCCATTTTCATTTTGAATACCAAAACCTTGAATGTCCGCTCTGTGATAGTTATCTTCTTGTACTTCAACAATAAGCGCACTATCTTGCTGAAGCATTTCTTCTGTAATTTCTTCCACAATATCAAATGTAATATCATCTAATTCAGCTGGAGTCGTTTCTTCTGGCGTAACACCTAATTTATTTAAAAGGGATGTAAATCCTAAATTCTCGAACATTGGAATCACATCACTTGCTTCATACCCTTTATACTCCATATCATCCACATGCACTGTAATCGGTGCATCTGTAATAATAGTTGCAAGATCTTTACTCATAAGAGCTTGGTCTTTATTTGCTTCTAGCTTTTCTTTTAATTTCTTCCCGCTTACTTGATCTATATTTTCATACACTGCCTCGACCGTTTCAAACTGTGTTAACAATTTAATCGCAGTTTTTTCACCAACTCCTGGTACACCTGGAATATTATCTGACTGGTCTCCCATTAAACCTTTCATATCGATAATTTGCTTTGGTGATAAGCTATATTTCTCAAATAAAGCTTCTTTCGTATATTCATCCACTTCTGTAATCCCTTTGCGAGGAATACATACGAGTGTATTATCTGAAACAAGTTGCAGTAAGTCTTTATCTCCTGAAATAACTTTTACATGAAACCCTTGTTCACTCGCTTCTTTCGCTAACGTCCCCATAATGTCATCCGCTTCATAATTTTCTAATTCATAACGCGGTACGTTGAATGCATCAAGCATCTCACGAATAAACGGGAATTGCTCTGATAATTCAGGTGGAGTCTTTTGACGTCCTCCTTTATACTCACTATACGTTTTATGACGGAATGTCGTTTTACCCGCATCAAACGCTACTAACATATGCGTTGGTTTTTCTTCCTCTAATATTCTCATTAACATCATTGTAAAACCGTAAATTGCGTTCGTATGTATACCTTTGTCGTTATTTAAAAGCGGTAGTGCAAAGAAAGCACGATACGCGATATTATTACCATCTACTAATACGACCTTTTTTTCCAAACCAGAAACCTCCCCATACAAATTTGAAATGATTTTTTTCACAGAAAAAACCGTTCTTTTCCTCTCTCTATATTAACATGACTAATAGAGAGAAGAAAAATAACGGCTATTTTCTATCATATATACAAACGTTTACTAACATAAAAGGGAAGTGACGAGAACAGCATAACCATTCTCGTCCAAAATTACTCCTTGGATGAAGGGGTTTTCATGTATTATATTAACAGACCTTTATTAATATTTAATTAAGCCATTGTTAATATATTGTAAACATCCTTCATCCTATTTTTCAGTTGCTGATTTTGGTAAAACAACTGTAAATGTTGTCCCTTCCCCAACTTCACTATCCACTGTAATCGTACCGTGATGTGCCTCAACTAAATGCTTTACAATCGATAATCCAAGGCCTGTACCACCAGTATTTCTACTTCTCGCTTTATCCACTCGGTAAAAGCGTTCAAAAATACGCGGAATTTCATCTTTACTAATACCAATTCCGGTATCCGATACTTTTATATAAGCATTATATTTATCTTCTGCTAATTCTACAGAAACAACGCCTCCAGCCGGCGTATATACGATTGCGTTATTCATTAAATTAATAAAGATTTGCTTCAAACGACTTGGATCTCCAATGACCGAGACTCCTTTTAGCGCATTTACTTGTAAAGAAATTTCTTTTTCTCCTGCTTTGTTATCAAGCACCATACGAATGTCTTCAAGAAGTCCCTTCATATCAACGGTCCCCATACTCAATTTAAATCCTTGTTGCTCAATCTTTGATAAATCTAATAAATCTTCAATTAACCCTTGCATGCGTTCACTTTCTTTTAAAATAATGTGCAAGAAATGTTCGCAGAATTTTTTATTATCCATAGCACCGTCCAAGAGCGTTTCTGAAAAACCTTTAATAGAAGTAATCGGTGTCTTTAGTTCATGAGACACATTCGCTAAAAAGTCTTTTCTCATTTGTTCTAATTTCTTTAGCTCAGTAATGTCATGGAATACAAGGACAATCCCTTTCCATTCATGGTTCGTCCCGATAATCGGCGCTCCATATACTTCAAAATGCTTTCGCTCAATTCCAAGCGGCAATAACATTTGTTTACGCACTTTCACTTCTGTCATAAAGATTTCTTCCACGAGCTCTATAATTTCTGTATGATGAAACGACTCATAATATAAACGATCTAAATATTCTTCATCTGTTACGTGGAAAGTCTCCTTATAAGAACGGTTTACAAGGTTTATATAACCGCGGCTATCAATTAAAATCATTCCGCTTCCCATATTTTCAATTAACGTATGCAGACGATCTTGTTGCATTTCTTGCTCAAGTGTCATCTCTTGTAAATTACGGGCTAAAATATTAATCGCTTTACTCAGCATTCCCGTTTCATCCGAATGACTTTCATAAGCGCGTGCTTTATAATTTCCCTTCGCTAATTCGATAGCAACTTTCGTAACAGATTCAATCGGCCTAATATATTGCCCTGTAATTTTCATACCTAAAAATACGACTACGAGACAAGCGATAACAAATCCGATAATTAATAATCCCCACGTTTTTTGATGAACAGATTTCAAAGGCTCAATTGTACTTTTCACCAAAATGTACCCTTGTTTTCCTGCTACATCTTGAACGAATACCGCATGGTAAAATTCATTATTCTGATCTGTTTCTTTCGTAATGACTTTGTTTCTTTGTTTTGTTGTTTCAGAAGAAAGTTCTTTAATCATCCCTTGACTAAAAGCAGACTGTTCTCCTCCGCTATATTGAACTTTCTTTTTTTCATCTACAAATGCAATAGAAGCCTGTATTTTTTCTTCTAACTTTTCAAATACATATGGATTTTTTAAAACATCATCAAAACCCTGTTCTTCTGCTAATACCGCAACATACTCTGTTTCTTTTACCATTCTCTCTTTGGCATGATCTATATAGTAGTTTTCAAACACGGTTTCCAGTAATAAACCTAGTCCAACTAAAATAAATACAATAAGAGAAACAAATGTAAAAAGAAGCCTGGAACGAAATTTATTCATCCCCTTTTGGCTCCTCTAATTTATATCCTAAACCACGTATCGTTTTAATGTACGTCGGTTTTTTCGTATTTTGTTCAATTTTATCGCGCAAATGGCTAATGTGAACGTCAACAATTCGTGTATCACCAGCAAAATCATAGTTCCATACAGCACTTAATAATTGATCACGTGTCAACACGCGACTTTTATTTTTCGCAAGATAAACAAGTAGTTCAAATTCTTTTGGTGTTAATTCAAGCTTTCTTCCTTGGAAATAAGCCTCATAAAATTCCGGCAAAATTTTAAGTTCAGCAAGTGTGATGCTCTCTTCATCTGACGCTTCTTTCACTTGCTCTTCTTGTTGTAATTTCGTGCGGCGCAAAATCGCCTTCACACGCGCAACAACTTCCCTTGGGCTAAATGGCTTCGTCATATAATCATCTGCCCCAAGTTCAAGACCTAGCACCTTATCAAATTCATCATCTTTTGCTGTTAACATTAAAATCGGCGTCATAACGCGCTGCAATCGTAATTCTTTACACACTTCCATACCATCCATTTTTGGAAGCATTAAATCTAATATAATTAAATCTGGGCGTTCTGTTGTCGCTTTTTGAAGCGCCATTTCTCCATCCATCGCTGTTATCACTTCAAACCCAGCTTGTTGTAGATTAAATTCAATTAAAGTTAAGATAAACTCCTCATCATCAACTACTAAAATACGATTGTTCATTCTTTTCCTCCAAGTTATAGACTTGAAACCTTCTTCATCCTAGTATTTTCCCCGTTATTCTCATCATACTAGAAAACAAGGTACCTCTCAATATAATTGTCTATACATGGAGCTCGTTTCTACTAATGCTTCGAAAATAAAAGCAATTAAAACTTCATTCTCTCTCCGCTATCCAAATTCGGTAGATAAACCTACCTTTTTCAAAGTATTTTTCCGTATGAACCATAAATCCCCTCTCCTGCGCTAGGAAAAACGAAAGAGCATACGCTATTTTATAGTCCAGTGTTTCATATCCATCAAATAGTCTTCCATACATTTCATTCGCGACCCCCTCTGCCCACACTTCAGCTTCTCTTATCGTTTCAAAAATAATGTCTTCTCTCTTCCACTTCACCTTAAAAACACCCCTTTCATTGACTTCAATTACCAATAAATATATTATTAATTTAAATATATAAATAAATACGATTCAGGAGGCTATTATGCGAGTATTACTACCTATTTTAACTTTAGTAGTAACATGTTTCCTTACTTTTAACGTACCAAGCTGGGATACGATTAAAACAGGTTGCTCAGAATTTGCCGAAGGGTTTAAAGAAGGATTTTTCAACTAAAAATAGCGCTAGCCCCTTATAGTAAGGTATGCTAGCGCTATTCATATTTTCATGCTTTAAAAATTATCTAATGCTTTTTCCATAATAGAAACTGATTTAAAAGGCGGCGTTACTGTTAAAGAACCCTTTACAACCGTTTCTCCTTTTTCATCATGAGCAGATACAAGCATATCAATTGTATGTTCCTCCTCAGAAACAGCCACAACTTCAAAGTGGATTTGTAACGTTTCATAATGGTGAACATGCTTCACGAACGTAAGGTCCTTCCTAGTAATATGACTACCTGGACCTGGTAAATATTTCGTAACTGCCGTTGTAATCATTCCCGTTAGCATAATGCTTGGTACAATCGGCTTTTCATACGGAGTTTGGGATGCGTAATCATGCTGAATATATAATGGATTGGCATCATTCGTTAACCCTAAGTACAATAACAAATCTTTATCCTCAATTTTTTCAGTGATAGATAATTTCTCTCCTACTGTAATTTCATCCATTCTACGACCAATTTGAACTTTTTTCTTTAACATGTTACAACCCCCTCCGATTTTTTCACCTTATTATCCTACTAATAGCGATACCTGATCCGAAATTTACTATGATGAGGGCAATGTATAGTATAAATCTATAGTTTCATTATAGGATACACCAAATGATAGCGTTTTCATATTATTTCAAAAAAACATTTGAATAAATAGTAGAAAAAGATTCGGGGCCCCGAATCTTTTTCCGCTTATATTTAATTATTAAACAAGAACCTTCATAACATTACGTACAGATTCTACAGAGCGATCTAACGCTTCTCTTTCATCTGCAAGAAGTTCTAACTCAATAATTTTTTCAATTCCGTTACCACCTAGAATTACTGGTACCCCTAAGTAAAGGTCGCTATAACCATATTCACCTTCAAGGTACGCAATAGCTGGTAATACACGGCGTTGATCTTTTAAGATTGCTTCTGTCATTTCAACTAAAGAAGCAGCTGGTGCGTAATATGCACTACCGTTTCCTAATAAGCCTACAATCTCGCCGCCACCTTTACGGGTACGTTCTACGATTGCTTCTAAACGCTCTTTCGGAATTAACGTTTCTAACGGAATGCCACCTGCATAAGAATAACGTACAAGAGGTACCATATCGTCACCGTGTCCACCAAGAACAAATCCTGTAATGTCTTTCACAGAAAGATTTAATTCTTGTGCAATAAATGTACGGAAACGAGCTGTATCTAATACGCCCGATTGACCGATAACACGCTCTTTCGGGAATCCTGCTTCTTTAAATACAGAATATGTCATTGCATCAACTGGATTTGTTAATACAACAATAATCGCATTTGGTGAATGTTTTGCAATGTCGCGCGTAATACTTTTCATAATTTTAGAGTTTGTTGCTACTAAGTCATCACGGCTCATACCAGGCTTACGTGCAATACCTGCTGTAATAACGACAACGTCAGAATCAGCAGTATCTGCGTAATCAGATGTTCCAATAATGTTAGCATCAAAACCTTGTACTGGGCTCGCTTCTAACATATCTAACGCTTTCCCTTTTGTTGGATTTTCCAGTTGTGGAATGTCCACTAATACAACATCTGCAAGTTCTTTTTGTGCTAATAAGAATGCTGTTGTTGCTCCTGTAAATCCTGCACCGATGACTGAAACTTTCTTGCGTTTGATTGTCATAATTTACCCCCCGCTTTAATTATGCATTTTTGATTATCGCTACATCCATGTTTTTAATAAGTTCATTAGCGAACTCAGAACATTTCACTTCTGTTGCACCTTCCATTAAGCGTGCGAAATCATAAGTTACTACTTTTGAAGCAATTGTTTTCTCAACTGAATCAGTTACTAATTTCGCAGCTTCGTTCCATCCTAAGTGCTCTAATAATAATACACCAGAAAGAAGAACCGAAGATGGGTTTACTTTGTCTAAACCTGCATATTTTGGAGCTGTACCATGTGTAGCTTCAAAGATAGCATGTCCAGTCACATAGTTAATGTTTGCACCAGGTGCAATACCAATTCCACCTACTTGTGCAGCAAGTGCATCAGAGATGTAGTCTCCGTTTAAGTTCATTGTTGCAACAACATCGAACTCACGTGGACGAGTTAAAATCTGTTGTAAGAAGATGTCTGCAATAGAATCTTTTACGATGATTTTCCCAGCCACTTCAGCGTCTGCCATCGCTTTATTCGCTGCATCTTTACCATCTTTCTCAACGATACGGTCATATTCAGCCCAAGTAAATACTTTATCGCCGAATTCTTGTTCCGCTACTTCGTAACCCCAGTTTTTGAAAGCACCTTCTGTAAATTTCATAATGTTTCCTTTATGAACTAATGTAACAGAAGAACGTTTTTCGTTAATTGCATATTGAATTGCAGCACGAACAAGACGCTTTGTCCCTTCTTCTGAGATTGGTTTAATACCAATACCAGATGTTTCTGGGAAGCGGATTTTATTAACACCCATTGCTTCTTTTAAGAAAGCAAGGACTTTTTCTGCTTCTGGAGATCCTTGTGCATATTCAATTCCAGCATAAATGTCTTCTGTATTCTCACGGAAAATAACCATATCAGTATCTTCCGGACGTTTTACAGGTGAAGGAACACCATCAAAATAACGAACTGGACGTAGACATACATATAAATCTAATTCTTGACGAAGTGCTACGTTTAGAGAACGAATACCACCGCCAACTGGAGTTGTAAGTGGACCTTTAATCGCGATTAAATATTCACGGATTAAATTTAAAGTTTCTTCTGGTAACCACTCGCCTGTTTGGTTGAATGCTTTTTCCCCTGCAAGCACTTCTTTCCAAACGATTTTCTTCTCACCATCATAAGCTTTTTCAACTGCTGCTTCTAGTACACGAGATGCAGCTGCCCAAATATCAGGACCAATTCCATCTCCTTCGATAAATGGAATAATCGGATTGTTTGGTACATTCATAACACCATTAGTTACAGTAATTTTTTCACCTGTCGTCAATGTGATAACCCCCATGTTTGAAATTTCATATGTATGAAACTGAGGGAATAACCCCTCAGTTCAAACCGTTATTTAAATTAAAATATTCTAATCATTACGTCTTTCCGAAAAAATCAGACTTTTGAAAGCGTATTTTCACTATCAAAATAGTGTTTTTCGCTTATCGTTGCGCAATTGGAACGTACACTTGATGTGTTGGTCCATTATAATCAGCACGCGGACGGATTAAACGGTTGTTTTCATATTGTTCTAGAATATGAGCTAACCAGCCTGACATACGGCTAATTGCAAAAATAGGTGTAAATAAGTCATGGTCAATTCCTAAACAATGGTATACAGAAGCTGAATAGAAATCAACATTTGGTGGAAGACCTTTTTCTTTTGTTACAATGTCTTCAATTTTGATAGACATATTATACCATTTGTCTTCTCCTAAAAGCACGCATAATCTCTTAGACATTTCGCGTAAATGTTTTGCACGCGGATCACCCTGCTCATATACACGGTGGCCAAAGCCCATGATTTTCACTTTGTTTTGAAGAGCATTATGAATATATGATTCTACATTTTCTTCTTCGCCAATTTCAGTTAGCATCTTCATTACATTTTCGTTTGCCCCGCCGTGAAGAGGACCTTTTAACGCACCGATTGCTGCTGTAATACCAGAATATACATCTGAAAGTGTAGCTACACAAACGCGTGCAGTAAATGTAGAAGCGTTTAACTCATGATCTGCGTGAAGTACAAGCGCCTTATCAAAAGCTTCAATTTCAACTTCATTTGGCTCGCGATCATTTAACATGTACAAGAAGTTTGCAGCTAATGATAAATCATTTCTAGGCTCAACAACATCTAAACCTTTACGAATTCTTGCATAAGCAGCAACTAAAGTTCCCACTTGAGCCTGCAATTTAACCGCTTTCAAATAATTGGAGTTTTCATCCATAATTTCAGCGCTCTCATCGTATAATGATAGCATGGAAATTGCAGTTCGTAAAACAGACATCGGATGTGCGATTTTTAAATCTACTTGTTTCAAATATGTTAAAATCTCACCTGGAACTTTATAGTATTCCGATACAATCTCTTTAAATTTCGCTAGTTCTTGTTCATTAGGAAGCTTGCGATGCCATAATAAGTACACTACTTCTTCAAATGTAGCATTCTCAGCTAAATCATCAATATTATACCCAACATAAGTTAATGTATCATCAATAATAGAGCTCACAGATGATGTTGTTGCTACTACCCCTTCTAAACCTCGAATAACAGTCATGACATTCTCTCCTTTTCCTGAAAATTCTCCCAACCTTGCTCCTTATATCTATTTGCTCCCCTTTTGAATTATGAACGCCCGTTCACTCTTTAGGCAAGCAAAATGCACGATCATGCAAATTTGTTGCGATGTTCCCCTCTTATGTCCATTGTCTACATGGAAAGCATGAGCGTGAATGTCTCCCCGAATCCTCACGCTCAAAACAACAAGTTAGTGAGGAAAATTAATTCCGAAGAGTTTTATGATAAAAACAACATAAAACAATTATCTGACTTTTGTGAACAGAAAGAATTCAAAAATTTTATATTACTATAAAATTCCTTATTTAAACATCTGTATAATACTCATAACTGCATAGGCAATTCCAGCCCCAATTAATGGACCTACAGCAACTCCATTAAATAAAGCAACCGCTATAATTGTCCCGAAAACGAGCGCAGTTGTAATATGAGGATCCGTCGTCAATAATTGTACGCCGCCTTTGGCTAACAAAGCAACCGCTACCCCTGAAGCTAAAGCAATCCATGCATAATACGATTTCGCCGCTTCTCCAAGTTGTTTAAAACCTATTTCCCCCGTCGCAATCGGTACGAGTACTGCTATTGTAATAACCGTAACACCAAGGTTAATCCCTTTCGTTTGTAGATAAGGAAAGACTTTATCCCCTAGAAACGTAAATTTCAATAAAAACAACACACCAATAGCTACAGTAAGCGATTGGTTTTTAGCAACAAGTCCTATAATAAGTAGTATGAATAAAAATAACGTTGACTGACTAATCATGTTTGCACTTCCTTTCTGAAAATAATGAACTCATTTCCAAACAAAAATACCTTTAAACCTATCGTTATACATGCTATATCGATGTATATTCAACAATAACCACTTCATTTTTTATGTATTTTAAAATGCTAAAATGAGACTTTCATCATCAAAAATTTAAGCATGTATACATTTTTGAAAACGATTGTCTCTCCTTTCTTTTCTAATAAGAAACAGGTAAAATAAAAAGAAGAGAAAATGAAGTTTTTACCATATAGTAGAAGCATCAACACCAAGCTTTTACAGTCACTCATGTACTGAAAAAGCAGGAAAAATCCATCATTCCACTATAACATAAAGTGAAACTTTAATCAGCGGGGCACACTCGTTATAAGTTGAACGAATTAGGATAATCCAAATTGGAATGGGAGGTATACATCTTTGAACCGAAACTTACTATATATGATATTGCGACTCATATTTGTCATTGTAGCAACGGTAGCCGGGTTCTATGCATTACTATATATGTCAGGACTTATCTACCCTTTTATTATCGCTTTCGCATTTGCTTATTTGATTAATCCCGTCGTCAATTTCCTTAATCAAAAACTACAATTTCCTCGCGCACTAGCAGTACTCGTTAGCTTAATTCTCGTATTCGGAGCTATCGTCGGACTCGTTACATATCTTGTAACGGAAGCAATATCTGCCACAACATACTTACTACAACTTGTTACAGTAAAGTTTCCGGATATCGTTAAATTCGCAGAGCAATTTGCACTTAATCATATTATGCCTCTCTATGATGATTTAATTTCTAAATTTAATCATCTTGGTGAACCACAGCGCTATACGATTACACAAAACATTCAAAACTTAGGAACCGAAGCAACGACGCAAATGAAAGAACTTTTAACTGCTATTATAAGCGGATTAACAAATTTCATTAGTGCATTACCAACAACTTTAACTGTCCTTGTATTCGTTTTATTAGCCACTTTCTTCATTAGTTACGATTGGCACCGTCTTGCTCAGAAAGTAAGAAAATTTTTGCCGAATCGTGTTCATGGCTATGGAAAAACTATTTTTGTCGATTTAAGAAAAGCTTTATTTGGTTTTGTTAAAGCGCAACTTACACTCGTATCTATGACAACTGTTATTGTACTAATCGGACTTTTAATATTACGCGTACCATACGCCATTACTATCGCAATTATTACAGGGGTTGTAGATTTACTCCCGTATTTAGGAACAGGCGCCGTCTTCGTTCCTTGGGTTATATACGTATTTTTCACCGGCGACACTGCTTTCGCCATCGGTCTTCTCATCTTATACATCGTCGTGATTGTCCAAAGACAAATTATGGAACCTAAAGTACTTTCCTCCAATATCGGTCTTGATCCATTAGCAACACTGATTGCTCTATTTGTCGGCTTTAAGCTTTTTGGCTTTTTAGGATTAATCATCGGTCCAGTCATCTTAGTACTACTTAATACATTGCACAAAGCTCGTGTATTCCATGATTTGTGGAAATATATTAAAGGCTCACCTTCAAAATAATAGTTTCTAATTCATATACAACAAAAACTTACATGTAATCAGTGGGAATTTCCCACTGATTATTCCTTGTACTTATTTTTCACACTCATTACATGCAACAAGAGGATTTCCCACAAAAAGGATAATACTCTTGTTTTTTGCATTGAAAACGCATATTTCGAGGTGTTTTACATATTTATTCTATTTTTTATATAATTATTACTTACATTTATTACTTTTTATGTAAATGAATAAATATACAAAACGGTATAAAATGAGACTTAAACTAACAATTTTCCTGTTCGCATCTAACTTTTCCATACCAATTAATTCTTTTTATATACAAAAACCCGCTTGAGTTCATATGAATTTCCCTACAACACACTCATTAAGAACCACCTACATATCCAATCGAAAAATACACAGCCAATATAATAAGGCAAAACTACGTTTCGTAAGGATTTTGTCCACCACCGATTATTAACTTTCACCAACCGGACTTGTATGAGCAGCCTGATTTCCACTTAACTCCTTCGCATTCACCAAATTTTAAGGCATGATACAGCAAAACTTTAATTAACAGAGCTTCATCCATCTCCCATCCTTTTGCGGGCAAAAAAATAGTACTTAGATCGCTATAATCTAAGCACTATTTCTGCACAATAATAGTAGAACTCTTTCTAAACTTCCATTCCATCCACTTCACAACAAACGGCTTCAACAAAGTCCTCGTCATAGGGAGAACAAAGATAAAACCTATTATATCCGTTACATATCCAGGAAGTACCAAAAGAATACCTCCTACAAAGATAAAAATACCATCCAGTACCGCTCCTCCTGGCATTTCTCCTCTATTCAACTTAGATTGAATCTCTCCAAGCACTTTAAATCCTTGTCTTTTCGCCAAATAGACACCTACAACACCCGTAAATACAATCATAGCGAACGTAGACCATAAACCTATTACATGACTCGATCCAATTAAAACTGTAATCTCAATCGCCGGTATTAAAATAAACAAGAATAGTAACCACTTCATAGTTCTACACCCCTCTCACGCATCACTTTAAAAGAACCCAGAGCACCCGTATACGCTACATAGAAACTAAACACCTTTCCCTATTGAACCTCGTAACAAACGGATTTTAAACGCAATTCTGGGCGTTTCAAGCTGATTCTGCCTCGTTTTTGTGTAAAAAAAAGAGAAGGACTCCGATCCTTCTCTTCGTATTACTTATAGCACTTCCGCATGTCCATTATAAACAATTCCGCGTGCTGCATCAACTGTTACTTCTTGGCCATTTTTTAAAGTTGCTGTTACGCCGTTTACACCAACGATAACAGGAATACCGATTGATACACCTACAACAGCCGCATGGCTTGTAAGACCGCCTTCTTCTACAACTAGAGCAGCAGCTTTTTCGATTGCAGGAATCATATCTTTATCAGTGCTTGTTGTAACAAGGATATCACCTTTGTTTACGTTCGCTACAGCTTCAGCAGCTGTTTTCGCTACAACTACTTTACCTTTTGCAGCTTTACGACCGATTCCTTGTCCTTTCGCAACTTCTTCACCAACAACATGGATTTTCATTAAGTTTGTTGTACCAGTTTCAGCAACTGGAACACCAGCAGTGATTACTACAGTGTCTCCAAGTCCAATTAGACCTGCATCCATACCTGTTTGAATTGCAGTATCTAACATTTCGTCAGTAGACGCTGCACGTTTTCCAGCCATAAATGCTTGCACACCCCAAACAAGTGCAAGACGACGTCCTACTTGCTCGTCAGATGTTACAGCTACGATTGGAGATTTCGGACGGTATTTAGAGATCATTTTCGCAGTATGTCCACTTTCTGTTGGAGCTACGATTGCAGCTACATCAAGAGCAAGTGCTGTATGCGCAACAGATTGGCTAATTGCATCTGTAATTGTTGGAGTGAACTCTTTAATACGTTTTTTGAACATATCTTCATATTGTAATGATTTTTCAACACGTACTGCAATGTTAGCCATCATTGTTACTGCTTCTACTGGGTATTGACCAGCAGCTGTTTCACCTGAAAGCATGATTGCATCTGTACCATCGAAGATTGCGTTAGCTACGTCACTTGCTTCCGCACGAGTTGGACGTGGGTTACGTTGCATAGAATCTAACATTTGTGTCGCAGTAATAACCGGTTTACCTAACACGTTGCATTTTTTGATTAGACGTTTTTGTACTAATGGTACTTCTTCTGGTGGAATTTCTACACCCATATCACCACGAGCTACCATTAAACCGTCAGAAACTTCTAAGATTGAATCGATGTTATCGATACCCTCTTGGTTTTCGATTTTTGGTACGATTTGGATGTATTGAGCGTTATGCCCTTCTAATAATTCACGGATTTCTAATACGTCAGATGCTTTACGTACGAATGAAGCTGCGATGAAATCAACTTTTTGCTCGATACCGAAAACGATATCTTTTACGTCTTTTTCAGTGATACCAGGAAGCTTAATGCTTACGTTTGGTACGTTAACACCTTTTTTATTTTTTACAGTTCCGCTGTTTAAAACTTTTGTACGGATGTTTCCGTCAGCTTTTTCGATTACTTCTAGTTCGATAAGACCGTCATCGATTAGAATACGAGAACCTGGGTCTACATCGTCATAAAGACCAGCATAAGATACAGAGAACTTCTCTGCAGTACCTAATACTTGCTCAGTAGAAAGAACTACTTCTGCACCTGTTACAAGCTCAGCTTGTCCGTCTACGAAGTCGTGAGTACGGATTTCTGGACCTTTTGTATCAAGTAAGATACCAACTGTTTTACCAGTTTTCTTTGAAGCTTCACGAATGTTTTTAATACGAGCGCCGTGCTCTTCATGGCTACCATGAGAGAAGTTTAAACGAGCAACGTTCATACCCGCTTCGATTAATTGTTCTAATTTCTCAATACTTTCACTAGCAGGACCTATAGTACATACAATTTTAGTTTTACGCATATTGCACCTCCGAAAATTATGAAACCGTTCCCAAATATCCGACATTAAGCCGATTAGATGGATAATTCTTTAGATAATTGATACATATCTTTATCGATTGTATGCTTTTGAGCTAACGCTTCGATAATATCATGATCAACAAGTTTATTATCTTGAATACCTACACAACGTCCACCTCTACCAGCAATTAATAATTCAACTGCTCTTGCGCCAAGACGACTTGCTAATACACGGTCTTGTGCACTTGGTGATCCACCACGTTGTACGTGACCTAATACAGTTACACGAGTATCAAAGTTTGTTGCTTCTTCAATGTGCTTACCGATGTCAATTGCACTTCCAACACCTTCAGCCACAATGATAATACTGTGTTTTTTACCACGTTCACTACCGCGCTTCAGACGAGCAATAACATCTTCCATGTCATACTCTTCTTCTGGAATTAAGATTGTTTCGGCACCATCAGCTAAACCAGCCCATAATGCGATATCTCCAGCATGACGCCCCATTACTTCGATAACATATGTACGTTCATGAGATGTAGCTGTGTCACGAATTTTATCAATTGCATCAATAACAGTATTTAAAGCTGTATCGAAACCAATTGTGAAGTCTGTTCCAGGAATATCATTGTCGATTGTACCTGGTACACCAACACATGGGAATCCTTGTTCAGTTAATTTTTTAGCACCTTGGTAAGAGCCATCTCCACCAATAACAACAAGTCCTTCGATACCGTGTTTCTTTAATTGCTCGATACCTTTTAGTCGTACTTCTGGATCTTTAAACTCAGGACATCTTGCTGTATATAATTTCGTACCACCACGGTGGATAATATCGCCAACAGAACCAAGTTCTAATTTTTCAATATGACCAGAAATTAAACCCGCGTATCCATGGTAAATACCATATACTTCAATATCATGGAAAATCGCTTTACGAACAACTGCACGAATGGCAGCATTCATACCAGGTGAATCTCCACCACTTGTTAATACACCAATACGTTTCATTTGTACTCACCTCATAAAGATTATTTGCCTTATAATAAAATAACACGAAAAAATATAAAAACACAATGGAGAAGATGTGTCTTTTCATAATAAAAACGTGCATTCGCGAAGAGGAACGCACGCTTTTATTATTTTATCCCAATGGAAGCGTTTGAAAACGAAACTTGCCCAATTTTCATATATTTTTCATAACGTTTTTCGATTAATTCATCTTTCGAAATTCCGCTTAATTGTTCAAAAGTTTTCTTAAGCATTAAATCTATATTTTCTGATTGTTTTAAAATATTACGATGCGCTCCACCTTTTGCCTCTGGAATAATTTCGTCAATTACACCTAATTCTTTCAAATCTAATGCTGTAATTTTCATCGCTTCTGCAGCTTCTTTTGCTTTACCAGCGTCTTTCCAAAGAATTGCCGCCGCACCCTCTGGTGTAATAACAGAATACGTGGAATTTTCCAGCATATGAATGTAATCTCCTACTCCAAGACCTAACGCACCACCACTACCACCTTCACCGATAACAATACAAATAACAGGGACAGTTAAACCCGCCATTTCAAATAAATTACGGGCAATCGCCTCACTTTGTCCACGTTCTTCAGCTGCTTTACCAGGATAGGCTCCCTTCGTATCGATGAAACAAATAATAGGACGATTAAACTTTTCCGCTTGTTTCATTAGACGCAGTGCTTTTCGATATCCTTCTGGATGAGGCATCCCAAAATTACGACGAATATTTTCTTTCGTATCTTTTCCGCGTTGGTGCCCAATTACAGTTACAGGCATCCCCTTATATTTCGCAATGCCGCCGACAATCGCTGCATCGTCGCCAAATAGGCGATCTCCATGACATTCAAAAAAATTAGTAAATAAGTGCTCAATATAATCGAGCGTTGTCGGTCGTTCTGCATGACGAGCAATTTGAACACGGTCCCATACTTTCATATTGCCGTATATATCTTCCTCTAATTTTTCTAGCTTGTCTTCCAAAATACGAATCTCCTCACTGAAGTCCATCTGGCTGTTTTTCGTATAGTCTTTCAGTTCACGAATCTTATTTCTTAGCTCAACAACTGGTTTCTCAAATTCTAGCTCTGCCATACAGCCATTTCCCCTCCTTGATGAACTTCTAAAATCTTACGGAGCGATTCTCTCATATCATCACGATGCACAACCGCATCTAATTGACCGTGCTCTAATAAAAATTCTGCCGTTTGGAAATCTTCCGGTAGTTTTTCACGCACCGTTTGTTCAATTACACGTCTACCAGCAAATCCGATAAGTGCACCTGGCTCTGCAAGATTGTAATCACCAAGTGAAGCGAAACTCGCTGAAACCCCGCCCGTCGTTGGGTGAGTCATAACAGAAATAAATAACCCTCCTGCATTACTATGCTTTTTCAAAGCTACGCTTGTTTTTGCCATTTGCATTAAACTTAATATCCCTTCTTGCATACGGGCACCACCCGACGCAGTAAAGATAATAAATGGAACTTGTAAGTCGTATGCTTTTTCAACTGCACGGGCAATTTTCTCTCCTACAACAGAGCCCATGCTGCCCATTCGAAAACGAGAATCCATTACTGCAACAACAACAAGCATGTCATCAATTGTTCCTTCACCAGTTACAACCGCTTCGTTCAATTTAGTCTTCTTACGATCGCTCTCTAGTTTCTCTTCATATCCTGGAAACTCGAGTGGATTTAATGAAACCATTTCTTTGTCATACTCACGGAATGACCCTTCGTCCAATATACTATCAAGACGTTCCCATGCATTCATAGGATGATGATATCCACAATTCACACATACTTTTAAATTTTTTAGAAGCTCTTTCGTATACATGATTTTTTTACATTTCGGACATTTTGTCATAACGCCATCCGGTACATCTTTTCGTACTTGTTCTGAAGGTATTGCAGCGTACTTTTTCTTTTTCACGAATAAATCTCTTAGCACAATTTGACCCCCTTCATTGAGAGCTAAGGTTAGCGCAAGAAGAAAATTGGGCTAACACCAAAGTTTGATGTTAGCCTTATCTTCTCAATCTGTCTAATAACCTCACTCTTTACGTTTAACTTTAACCGCTACGCGATAGAATGTTTGTCATAACGTGTCATGGTCATTTCGACAAATTTTATACATTACGAGTGAAACTGTATATTCTCTACTAATTCATCGTAAATTTTTAGTGCATCATTTTCTTGTTTTTCTTCCAAAGTAGCATAAAGCTTTCTATACATATCGATAGAATCTCCTGAAACTTCACAAGAAAGAGTTGATACATAATCATTTACGATCATCCAAATGCGATATAGTAAATAATTATCGACTTGTTCAATGAGTGTTTTAAAGAACGTTTGATGAAGCATCGGGATTGAGTTTTCATTTTCTTCAAGCACTTGATTTAATTTTCTTAGCACTTTAGAAAACGTTTCTTTCGGCAAATTACATACAATTCGAATCATATCTTTCTCAAGCAATCGTTTTGTTTGTAATAAATCACGAATTGTTTTCTCATCTTGCAGCAAGAACGGCGCAATCAATTGTACAAGACCGTTATCGTAAAAGTTTCGTATAAACGTCCCTTCACCACGTCTCGTTTCAATCAATCCTACCAGTTCTAAAGCACGCAATGCTTCTCTTACAGAGGAACGCCCTACGTTTAAACGTGAACTTAACTCACGCTCAGACGGCAAACGATCCCCCGCTACCAATCCATCTTCTTCCATAATGGAACGGATTTTTTTTACAATTTCGAGATATACTTTTGTATTTGATGATGTCAATGGAAATTCCTCGCTTATTCTTTACCAATCAGCGCTAATTGTTTTGTTTTCTCAGCAATCTCATTTGGATCTACTTGACGGCGAGCTACTCCTGTCTCCATTGCAGCTTTCGCAACGTAAGCTGCCACTTGAGGCGCTACACGCGCGTCAAACGGTGCCGGAATGATATAGTCTGCATTCAACTCATCTTCTGCTACAAGCTCAGCAATAGCCTGTACAGCTGCCATCTTCATTTCTTCGTTAATTTGTGTCGCATGTACGTCAAGTGCACCACGGAAAATACCAGGGAACGCTAGTACATTATTTACTTGGTTCGCGAAGTCAGAACGACCCGTTCCAACAACAGCTGCGCCCGCTGCTTTTGCCAATTCTGGCATAATTTCTGGAACTGGATTCGCCATTGCAAAAATAATTGCATCGTCATTCATTGTACGAACCATCTCTTCTGTTAATGCACCTTCTGCAGATACACCAATGAATACGTCCGCACCTTGTACAACGTCAGCTAAAGAACCTTCGATACGATTCTTATTTGTATATTTTGCAACTTCATCCTTCACCGGATTCATCCCTGTAGGACGACCATCATAGATTGCACCTTTACGGTCACACATAATAATGTCACGTACACCATAGCGATATAAAAGTTTAATAATTGCAATACCTGCTGCACCTGCGCCATTTGCGACAACTTTAATGTCAGACATTTTCTTTCCAACTAATTTTAGCGCGTTCACAAGACCTGCTACTGTTACGATAGCTGTTCCGTGTTGATCATCATGGAAGATAGGAATATTTGTTTCTTTTTTCAAACGTTCTTCAATAATGAAGCAGTTTGGTGCTGCGATATCCTCTAAGTTAACGCCGCCAAAAGTTGGCTCCATTAATTTTACAGTTTCAACAATTTTATCTACATCGTTTGTATTTAAGGCAATTGGGAATGCATCTACACCAGCAAAGCTCTTGAATAATACAGCTTTACCTTCCATTACTGGAAGAGATGCTTCAGGTCCAATGTTACCAAGACCAAGTACAGCCGTTCCATCTGTCACAACTGCTACCATATTTCCCTTCATCGTATATTCATATACCTTACTTTTATCGTCATAAATTTCCTTACAAGGTTCTGCAACCCCTGGAGAATATGCAAGACTTAAATCTTTTGCATTTTCTACTTTTACTTTTGATACAGTTTCTAATTTTCCTTGATGCACTTTATGCATGTGAAGTGCTTCTTCACGAAGTGTTGACAAACTATCCACTCTCCTCAAATTATTCTAGCTGATATCAATTTCTCCAAGTGGTCTGACCACGAACACTACTACTATAATAATCGAAGTGTAGGGAAATTGTCCATTATATTTTCACAACTACATTTTCTTCCCCGACAATTTCACGAAGTGCTCCTAAACATTCTTCACTTGGATGAATCGATAAACTTCGAGACAATTGTACCATTTTATGTTCCTTTTCATAATAAATTAGTACTTTCGCAAAACCTGAATAGTCAAACAATATTTTAGTAACCTGATTTAAAAGCTTTTTCTCATACTGAGACGACAATTTCACATAAACAGATGCATCTTTCTTTTCTTCATACACATCCATTTCTTCTAACGGATATAGTCCATTTACAATCCATTGCAACTTATGATTTCTAAGCTCAATCATGCCGTCAACTAAAACAATTGCTCCTTCTTGTAACTTATCTGAGAAATGTATATATGTTTCAGGGAAAAGAACTGCTTCCATTTCATCGTTTTGATCACAAAATGTAATAAACGCCATCTTTTGCAACTTTTTCGTACGAATCACTCTCACGCTTGTTATATACACGATAGCCCTTTGTACTTTTTTCTTATGTCGCATTGCCTGAGCAAGAGATGGAATTTCTAATTCTTTTGCTAACTTCACATACTGCGCTGTCGGATAGCTTGATAAATAAAAACCTAGTGCTTCCTTCTCTTTATTTAACTGTTCAATAAAAGAGAGCTCTTCTCCTTGCACGTATTTTGATTTTGGAACAGCATCTCCTAAATCACGTGCAAGATTTGCGTACTCTAACGCTCCTTTAAGGCTTTTCCATAAATTTGTTCTCGAAACACCAAAATCGTCAAAACACCCAGACCAGACGAATGCCTCTAAATTTCGCTCTGTTACAAACTTTGATGGCATGCGAAGACAAAATTCAAATAAATCTTCAAATACTTTTTTCTCTCGTTCTTCGAGTAATGCTGTCACTGTAGCCATTCCGATGTTTCGAATTGAAAGTAAGCTGTAACGTATCGCATTACCTTCTATTTGGAAATTGTAACCACTTCTCTGAAGAGATGGCGGCAAAACGTGAAAACCTTTCCGCTTCGTTTCTCGTATATACTGCACAATCTTATCTTCATTTCCAATTGCACTTGATAATAATGCTGTCATAAATTCCAGCGTATAATTCGCTTTTAAGTAAGCAAGCTGATATCCAATCATACTGTAGGCTACAGCGTGACTTCGGTTAAAACCGTAATTCGCAAATCTTACAATTAAATCATAAATTTTCTCTGCGGATGTCTCGTCATAACCATTTTGTAAACAGCCTTGTACAAAATGCTTACGCTCCTGATCTAAAATATCACGATTTTTTTTACTCACTGCACGGCGTAATAAATCTGCTTCTCCGAGCGAGAATCCCGCCAACTTCGACGCAATTTGCATAATTTGTTCTTGGTATACAATTACACCGTACGTTCTTTCTAAAATCGGCTTTAAATCCGGATGTAAATATTCAATTTTTCTTTTTCCGTGCTTTGATTCAATAAAAGTTGGAATTTGTTCCATTGGTCCTGGTCTATATAATGAGTTAACAGCGACAATATCTTCAAATTCATTCGGTTTTAACCCGCGAAGTACATTTCGCATACCACCTGATTCAAGCTGGAATACACCTGTTGTATCCCCTCTACCTAACAATTGGAACGTCTTTTCATCTTGAAGTGGTAAATTTCTTAAATCAATTTGTGTCCCCGTCTTTTTCACAATAAACTTTATAATATTTTCAAGTAACGTTAAATTACGTAATCCTAAAAAATCCATCTTTAACAAACCAAGTTCTTCTAATGCATCAGCTGGATATTGTGTAACATACACATCATTATGCCCTTCTTGTATTGCAACACTTCCGGTTAACGGCTCTTGGCTCATAATAACGCCAGCTGCATGAATAGACGTATGACGCGGTAAGCCTTCTACACGTTTTGCAATTTCAAACACACGCTCATGCAACAGATTCCCTTGTATGAACTCACGGAGTGATTGCGATTCCTCATATGCATCTTTTAACGTTATACCGAGCTTTGATGGGATAAGTTTTGAGAATATGTCAATATCTCGCGGCGGAAGCCCCATTACACGCGCAATATCTCTAATTGCCGCTTTCGCTGCAAGCGTCCCGAACGTTACGATTTGTGCAACACGAAGCTGACCATATTTATCTTTCACATATCGAATCATCTCATCACGTCTTATATCTGGAAAATCGATATCAATATCTGGAAGTGTCACACGTTCGGGGTTTAAAAATCTTTCAAATAATAGATCATATTCAATCGGATCAATATCTGTAATTTCTAATACGTAAGAAACGAGTGAGCCAGCTGCCGATCCACGTCCTGGTCCTGTTAAAATATGATTTTCATGCGCATACTTCATAAAATCCCACACGATGAGGAAATAATCACTAAACCCCATACTAGAAATAACGTTTAATTCATGATTCAAGCGCTTTATATGTACTTCTTTCGGCGTACCATATCGTTTCTGCAAGCCCTCTTCACAAACGCGGCGTAAATACATATCATTCGTCTCGTTAGCTGGAACAGGAAATTTCGGTAATTGATTTATATGAAACGGTATTTCTACTCTGCAACGTTCTGCGATGTCTACTGTGTTATAAATCGCTTCTTCTACGTGAGAAAATAGTGCTTCCATTTCATCTGATGATTTTAAATAATATTGATCCGTTTTCAACCTTGGTCTATCTGGATCAGTCATTTTCGTTCCACTTTCAACAGATAATAAGCACTCATGAACAAGTGCGTCACTTTGATTGATGTAGCGTACATCGTTTGTTGCAACAACTGGAACATTTATCCTACTCATAAATGCAGGTAATTTCTCTTGCAGGAGCAGTTCATCTTGAATCGCATGATGCTGCAAACTCATATAAAAATTGCCGAACATGCTTTGATACATGCGAGCTACTTCTTCAGCTTCACTCTCTTTGTCTTCTAATAATAATTGTTCAATTTCCCCATCTTTACCTGGTGAAATAGCAATTAATCCTTTCGCATAATGGGCAAGCCACTTTTTCGGAATACCTTCTTTTGACTTCGTCATAATGCTACTAGAAATCTTTAATAAATTTTGATAGCCCATTTCATTTTCAGCAAGTAAAACAAGCGGATAAGATTTTTCCTCTTCTTCACTAAAAATAGAAGCTGTTAAGCCGATAATAGGCTGTATACCATGTTTCTTACATGCTTTATAAAACGGAATAACGCCATACATAACATTTTCGTCCGTAATAGCGAGTGACGAAAAACCAAGTTCTTTCGCCCTGACTACAAGCTCATCAATTTTACAAGCACTTTTTAATAAACTAAAAACGGTTTGACATTGTAAATGCACAAACTTCACTGTTGTACCCTCTCTTTACCAATCTGACTACTTTTATTATAGGTGATGAGGAAAGCGGAAATCAAAACATACTTCTTATACTTTGTCCATATATATGAAGAAGAAAGGGGAATGACGATGGATGTAAGAGAACATACTTTTTTCTCTCTGCTTATTATTAGTTATTTTATTGCCTTTGGGGTTATACTTGGTGGTTCATTAATTGGTGGATTTGGTGCGTTTCTTATCGGAAAACCAACTCTAACTTACATTAATCAATTCGCCCAAAATTTAAGAATTTGGGCACTCGTTGCAGCAATTGGCGGAACATTTGATACTTTTTATAGCTTTGAAAGAAGTTTCTTTGGCGGAGATATGAAAGATATTGTAAAACAAATTCTCCTTATTTTTTTCGCAACGGGTGGTATGCAAACAGGTCTTACTATTATTAAATGGCTAACGCAGGAACATGTATGAGAGTACCAAGTGCCAATACAGCAAAAAAATGGTATTTAGTTTTAGCTGGTGCTGCTGTTGGAGGCGTGTTGAGCTGGTTTATTTTTTTGTTCATATACGGTGTTTTTCAAGAAGAACAAGCTAGTAAAATAGCAGAACAAAGAGAAATTATAGAAAAACAAGAAGCAAAGCTCCACGTCCTTCTCGAAGATCAAGAAAAATTGAATACAGAAAATAAACGACTCTTAACTATTCAAGAGATTAAAATAAAACTTATAAATCGAGAAAAATACGATTTAGACAACCTTACACTTGAAAACATGACTACCTCTATCCATAATGACCTCCAGCATCTTTTAACGAAAAACATACAAAGTATCGCAAAAAATAAAGACCTACTCAAAAAGGTAATAGAAAACAAGACGTACAAACATTACGATCGGCTATACCGTTTCAAAGTCGATACGATATCTTTTGATACAGTGCTTGAAATTAGCATTACGATAGAGAAAGAAAAATAAAGAAGGAGGACTTTAGCGCCGCTCCTTCTTTTCGTTTTCATATATAATCTCTTATCTACACAACTCACGTAAATCAGCAAAAAGACGATCCGCTTCTTCCCAAGAAGATGCTTTTGCACCAGAAGCCATCGGATGCCCTCCGCCATTATATTGCATTGCTAATTTATTTATCACTGGTCCTTTTGAACGAAGACGAACACGAATCACATCGTCTTCCTCTAAAAATAGAACCCACGACTTTAATCCATCAATATTACCAAGTGCTCCAACAACACCGGATGCCTCAGAAGGAAGTACATCAAACTTTTCTAATACTTCTTTCGTTAATTTAATGTAAGCTGCTCCTTCTTCTACCATCGTAAAGTTTTGTAAAATATAGCCGTTTAAACGAGCAATCTTTTCTTTCGTCTTATACATTTCATTGTATAAATCTGTGAATTTCACATCCATATCAACAAGCTCACTCACGTAACGAAGTGTTTTCGCTGTTGTATTCGGGAATAAGAAACGACCTGTATCCCCAACAATACCCGCTAAAATAAGACGAGCTGCTTCTTTCGTTATCTGTAATCCTTTATCTTTTCCATAACTGTAAAATTCATAAATCATTTCACTTGTAGAACTTGATGTCGTATCTACCCACGTAATATCTCCGTACGGATCTTCATTCGGATGATGATCAATTTTAATTAACATCTTCCCTTTTGCATAGCGTTGATCGTCAACACGTTCTTGGTTCGCAGTATCACATACGATAACAAGTGCATTTTCATATACACTATCTTCAATATCATCCATTACTCGTAAATATTCTAGTGACGGTTCATTGTACCCAACCGTATAAATATTTTTCTCTGGAAACGATTCTTGTAGAATTGTACCAAGACCTCCCTGTGAACCTAATGCATCTGGATCTGGACGCACATGACGATGAATAATAATTGTATCAAACTCTTTAATTGCTCTTAAAATTTGCTCATGCATATGTATAATCTCCTTTTTACTCAACTTCTTCACTTTAACGTGCAGTAAAAGCCCAATTGGTGCGGGCAAATCATTAGCGCAGAAACATCCTCACACTAATTAAAGTTTCACTTTATCCTCCATTATAACGGAAAGTATTTCATACATGCGAACAATTGCTTTATAATAGAAATTAGAAAGTTTAGATATTTCTTTTTTCTCCACTATTATTTTTCACAAAGCGATGGGAGTGTGCATGATGCCAGTATTAGTCTTCTGTATTATCGTCTCATTTATGTTGTACCTCTTCTACAAAACAAAATACTTTCGTACAAACCGCCCAATGGAGAAAGGTTGGCTCTCAGGAAAATCCGCAATGGCACTTGGTTCATTCGTCTTATTCTTTGGGATAAACCAATTCTTTTTAGAACTTTCAACCGCTCGAATTATCGTTGGTGTTTTATTTGTTCTATTTGGTAGTGCAAGTGCATTTAATGGATTTCGCCAATACAAACATTTCTTACCATTAGCAGTTGAAGAAGCTGAATCTGTCTGAAGCAGTGCAAAAAAAGCATCAACATTGTGATGCTTTTTTACGTCCCTTAACTTTTAAAATCATATATGCGACAAACGCAGATGGTATATTAAATGGGTTGCCCTGCACATGAAGATGTAATTGTTCTTCCCCAAAAGACATTCTTTCATATAACTCTCGCTGAGATAATCCTGTTTTTTTCTTTTTTTCATGTAAACCTTGTAAGTATAAATATTGAATCGGTATCATTATAAGAAAGTAAAAGAGTGCGATACTACCAAAAAAGAGTACTGTTGATGACATAATGCATACCACCTTTCGTAAATCCATTTTCTTACAATTTAATTATAACATAGTCTAGCATCTAATTAAATTAATATTCTGTTTTTTAATCAGACAATTGTCTCACCACATAATTCTTCTTCGACATACTGAATATATCGCCGAATAAAAGCATCAGGTTTTTTTCTAATAGGTTCAATATCAAGTCTTAATGGTATTTTTCCTGCCATATAAAAGATTCTTGAAGCGGTCCCAAGTCGAATGGCTGATTCTGAAATATTTTCCCCATATCCCATCATAAAATTCCCCCATGCATCTTCTAACTGTCCCGAAGCAATTAAATGCAATCTTGGAACACCAATATCAAACTCTTTATAGCCAAATCCACATTCATCAAAATCGAGTAAATACCAATCCTCTTTGTCTACAAGAATATTTCCAACATGCATATCTCCGTGAACAAATTGTTTTTCTCCCAATTGAATTGAGTTTGTAAGTTCTTGTATTCTTTCTGCAATTCTCAAGCATTTATTTTTATCCTCATAAGATAAAAAAGAAGTATTTAATAAACATTGTAAAGACTCATGGATCATCTTTTGTTCGCTATATATAGGTCTTTCATAACCTCTCCAAGTTTGCGACACTCTTTTAAGCACTCCATTTGTTTTTTCATGAAACATTCGCATTAATGCTCCAAGTTTTTCATAATCTTTATCCTTTGGTTCTATAATTTCACTTCCATTTATAAACCTAAAGACAACAAAATACTGGATACTTCCCTCATCTTTCATAACAGGTGTGACCCAGTCACCATCTTTATTTACAACTACTTCTGGTACTAACATTTGTTTTTGCAACGCTATTAACCAATGTATTTCAGCTTCTATTTGCTCGGCTGTATAACGTCCTTCTCTATACTGCCTAACCACAAATTTATTTTTATCCGATTCGAATATATATGTTTGATTTTCTCCCCCATGCAACAATGACACTTTCGTAAGACTATTTAAATTATATTGCTTACATAACTGCTCTTTAATGTAAAAATCCATTCTTCTCCCCCTAGTTCATATAGTGAAGCATCGTTTCCCCTATCCAATTACACTATTCTTATCTTTTAATGATTAGTAGCGTAATCGACTAACAACCAATTTTCTATCCACATTGATACATATCCTTCTATTTTTTCACTTCTCTACTAAAACGCCCACTGAACTTAAGTAATAGCTTCAAAATCCAATAAAACAATATAAAGTTAAAGAAAAAGCCTAATGGATTAAACGAAATTTCCCATCCACCATAATAAATGAAATTTTCTGCTGGTATACCAAAGTAAAGAAAATCGCTATTATTTTCTCCAGTTGTAGGGGCAAAGGAACAAATAATAGCGAAAATCAAACTTACTACATACAATTTCTTTTTATTTGAATCCATTCTTCTATGTGTTAACACATAAAAAGTTATTGCAAATACTACACCTAAAAAGAGAACTATTACTCCCATTCGACACCTCCACAATTATTGTTCAAGCATCTTCAAATGATTACATTTTCCTATTTATAAATATGAAACAGAACGTGATTTATTTTTCTCTTTCGCAATTCAAAGCATGCTAGATTCAGTTGCTAACTACATTTTAAAACTCCCTCATGTAGCGTTCTAAAAAAAAAATGGAACAAACCAAAGCGGTCTGCTCCATCTTTTTATTTATCGATCAACTGCACCATAAGTAATGCTTTCCCGACGACATTACCTTCATGATGCACTTCTACATCAACCTTACCAAATTTACGTCCAATTTCTAATACTTTCGGATGAACCGATACAACATTGTCAATTTGAACTGGTTTTACGAAATAAATTGTTAAGTTCTCAACAATTAAATCACTCTTCTTTTGCGCACGAATAACGCGATTCGTTGCTTCCGTCACAATTGTTGCGAATACACCGTAAGATAACGTTCCGATTGAATTCGTCATTTGCGGCGTCACTGAAAATTGATATAAATGTTCATTTTTCGCTTCTTTCGGCGTCATAAATTGATTCGTTACAATATCATCGATTGTTTCGCCGACTTGTGGTTGGCGCTGAATCATTTGCAACGCCTGAAGTACATCTTGACGACTAATAATACCTTGCAACTTATTTCCTTCATCAACAACAGGAAGTAACTCAATACCTTCCCACACCATCATACGTGCCGCAGCTGCGACAGACATTTTTCCATTTACCGTAATTGGATGCTTTGTCATTACTTTATCAATTGGTGTTTCTTTTACAACACCAATCATATCCTTAGAAGTCACAATACCTAATACCTTTTTATTTTCATCAACAATCGGATATCTTCCGTGCATCGTCTCTTCGTTATACGCATGCCATTGCTGCACTGTATCATTTGGTTTTAAATATAACGTTTCTTCAATTGGCGTTAAAATATCTTCAACGAGTACAATTTCTTTCTTAATCAGCTGATCGTAAATCGCACGGTTAATTAACGTTGCAACTGTAAATGTATCGTAACTACTTGAAATAATCGGCAGTTTTAATTCATCTGCTAATTTCTTCACATGATCTTCCGTATCAAATCCGCCCGTAATTAATACAGCGGCTCCAGTTTCTAACGCTAATTGATGCGCGTTCGTACGGTTACCGACAATAAGTAAGTTTCCAGCTTCTGTATAGCGCATCATAGCTTCTAATTTCATTGCCCCGATTACGAATTTATTTAACGTTTTATGTAGTCCTTCTCTGCCTCCAAGTACTTGGCCATCAACAATGTTAACAACTTCTGCATATGTCAACTTTTCAATATTTTCTTTCTTCTTTTGTTCAATTCGAATGGTTCCGACACGTTCAATCGTACTAACATACCCTTTATTTTCTGCATCTTTAATTGCACGGTAAGCTGTCCCTTCACTTACACTCAAATCTTTTGCAATTTGCCTTACAGAAATTTTATGCCCTACTGGCAGGCTATTAATATGTTCTAAAATTTGGTTATGCTTGGTAGCCAAATGGTTTCACCATACTTTCTTTTCCCTAAATTCTTCATGTGTTGTATTTTCAGTATACTATATTTTCAAAACTGTTACACTCTCTCTTTATATATCTGTACTATTTTTTTTATAACAAAATACGCCTTACATGACACTACTTCTTCTATTACAACAATGTAATGGTATTGTCATCTCGTTCGATAGTTTGTCCAGCCGCTTCCATATACAATGAAGACAAGAAATGAAACAAAGGAGCGGATACATGATGAAAAAATTATTAGAGGTTGTAGGTGCTGTATTTTTAGCTTTCGTAGACGGAAAAAAAGTTGCAATGGAATTGAATGAAACACCTGAACAGCCACTTCCAAAAAGAAAAGAATCGTCAAAACAAGTACAACCTTTAAAAGCTGTCCTACACACGTAAAAAACCCTTCACTTGTCTTTTCAAATGAAGGGTTTCTTTTCTATAGTGTAATACTTTCTCCAGCTTCTAATACTTTTCCTGTACAATTTTGTAGCTTTTCTACAAATTGATATGGATCTTGTTCAATAACCGGGAACGTATTGTAATGCATCGGTACAACAGTTTTCGCCTGAACCCATTTTGCTGCTAAAACAGCATCTTCTGGTCCCATTGTGAAATTATCACCAATTGGTAAAAATGCTACATCAATGTTATTTAGCTCCCCAATTAATTTCATATCAGAGAATAGAGCAGTATCCCCTGCATGATACACAGTTTTTTCTTCTGCTGTAAATAAAATACCTGCTGGCATACCTGTATATGTAATCGTCTTATTTTCTTCATTAATATAACTAGAACCGTGGAATGCTTGTGTAAACTTCACTTTTCCGAAGTCAAATTCATGCGAACCACCAATATGCATCGGATGTGTATTTACACCTTGCCAACTTAAAAATGTCGCTAGTTCAAATGGTGCCACAACAACTGCATTATTTTTCTTCGCAAGCTCTACTGTATCTCCAACATGATCACCATGTCCATGCGATAAAAGAATTGCATCTACTTTGACATCTTCAGCCTTTAAATCCGCTGTCGGATTTCCAGTTAAAAATGGGTCAATTAAAATCACTTTTCCATTCGTTTCAATCTTTACAACTGAATGCCCGTGATAAGATACTTTCATTACTACATTCCTCCCCTATTCACATTCTCATTTTTTATTCTACATGATTTTTCAATTCCCTGTCTTTTCTAACATCTATTTACTTGTCATAACGCTTTCTTCCGATGTAAAGTTATATTTGTAATTAAATATCTCGGGGGTGCCAATCGATGAATGCTAGATTAGAAAATTTAATGCAATGGCTAAAAGAAAAAAACGTAGAAGCTGCGTTCTTAACTTCTACACCAAACGTTTTCTACATGACAAACTTCCACTGCGAACCACACGAAAGACTTCTTGGTATGTTTGTATTCCAAGAAAAAGAACCTATTTTAATTTGCCCTAAAATGGAAGAAGGTCAAGCGCGTAACGCTGGCTGGGCACATGAAATTATCGGATTTACTGATACTGACAGACCATGGGATATGATTGCAAAAGCAATTAAAGACCGCGGCATCAATGCAAATGCAGTTGCAATTGAAAAAGAACATTTAAACGTAGAGCGCTACGAAGAATTAACAAAGTTATTCCCAAATGCAGCTTTCAAATCAGCTGAGGAAAAAGTTCGTGAACTTCGCTTAATTAAAGATGAAAAAGAACTTTCTATTTTACGCGAAGCAGCTAAAATGGCAGATTACGCTGTTGAAGTGGGTGTAAATGCAATTAAAGAAAATCGTAGCGAGCTAGAAGTATTAGCAATTATTGAACACGAATTAAAAACAAAAGGCATACATAAAATGTCATTTGATACGATGGTATTAGCAGGTGCAAACTCTGCTCTTCCACACGGTATTCCAGGTGCAAATAAAATGAAACGCGGCGATTTCGTACTATTTGATTTAGGCGTAATCATTGAAGGTTATTGCTCTGACATTACACGTACAGTAGCATTCGGTGAAATTTCTGAAGAACAAACTCGCATTTATAACACTGTACTTGCTGGACAACTACAAGCAGTTGAAGCATGTAAACCAGGTGTTACACTTGGTGCAATCGACAATGCTGCTCGTTCTGTTATCACAGATGCAGGTTACGGCGACTTCTTCCCACACCGACTTGGTCACGGACTTGGAATTAGCGTACACGAATATCCAGATGTAAAAGCTGGTAACGAGTCTCCATTAAAAGAAGGTATGGTCTTCACAATCGAGCCCGGTATTTACGTACCAAACGTAGGTGGCGTTCGTATTGAAGATGATATTTATATCACAAAAGACGGATCAGAAATTTTAACGAAATTCCCGAAAGAATTACAATTTGTAAAATAATAAAAAGGCAGCGTGATTGCTGCCTTTTTCTATTTCTCCACTATTTCAAATTTCTCTACAATCATTTTTGTTGGATAGCTTTCAAGTATTTGAGAAAACCATACTTTTATTCTATCCCCTGTTTTTAACTGTTTATATGTGCCTTTATCTTTAAAGCTCAAAACTATATGTGATGGATGCTCTTTATTTATTTGTTGTTCCATATAATGTTGCAATTCTACTTTTGTATTAAACGTTTTATCATCTACAAAAAACACCGTGTCATTTCTTACTATGACATACCCCTCTTCAGGTACTTTTTTTACTGCTACTTGCTCTACTTGTTTTGTAGTACACGCTGATAATATGATTAGAAATACACTTAAAAACATAAAGTTTTTCATACGCCTATTCATTTTTAACTCCTTACTCTAAGCTATTTCAAATTTAACACCATCTTCTCCTCATACTTATCATCCCATTTAATCACAACCTCTATCGGTTCATCTTTAGATAGAGGTGCACAACTTACACAAGAAGACTTCATTTCAATCCTTGCTCCTTTATGAACTTCTGAAGTTTGCGTCATTTCACTAAAGGTTTCATTAATAGCAATCTCTAAATTTTTAAATTCTGTATTTCCATCTCCGCCCTTATACTGAAACGTAAACATTCCATCTTCACTGTCATCCTTAATATATCCTTTATATTGCCCCGTCCAACTTTTGCTCTCACTAGAAAAAGTAACATACGAAATCGAACAACTTCCTAAAAAGAAAATACTAATAAAAAAGAATAATGCTCTCTTCATAATGCCCCTCCATTCAAAAGCACTTATTTATTGTCTATTTCTTCCTCTTATTATATTATAAAAATACAGAATTTTCTAAAATAGGAGGTTTATATGTTACAACAACAGTTAGAAGAAATTCGTAATAATAATTACATACCGAATAAAACACTTAACATTGATTCTTTAAGTTCCAATATGCTTGAGCATATCGGTGTTACCGATAGCTATTTAAGAGACAAGCTCATCTACTCTACTTTTTATCATCTCATCAAAAAGGACTACATTTCACACACACAATTACAGAAACTATTATTAGAAAGCATGAGTGAAAAATATTTATTGTATAAAATTCATTCGGATGACGAAGATGCTGTATTTACCCGCGCATTTACGACATTATTACTTGCGCTCATTATTGATGCTGATACAAAATATAATTTCTTATCACAGAATGATATTTTAACTGTAAAAGATCAATTGATTCTATATATGAACAATGAACATGATTTCCGTGGATATGTTCAAGACCACGGCTGGGCACATAGTATCGCTCATGCTTCTGATACATTTGAAGCGCTTGTTCGTAGTCCTAAACTGGAAACTTTACATTACGAAGAAATATTACAAACTTTATTAAACAAAGTTTGTGTCCATTCTATTTACTACAAATATGAAGAAGACGAGCGACTCGTTTATCCGATTGTCTCAATGCTACAAAATAGTCTAAAGGAAGACGTACTCATATTAGCCCTTCATGACTTAGTAGCTCAATTACCAGTCCAAAAACAAACACTACATATTGAATCATACGAGTTTCTATACGGAAATATAAAATCTTTCCTACGCAGCTTATTTTTCAGACTACGTACACTTTCTATATGTGAAGAAACCGAATGCGAAATTGAAAAATTGCTACGAGAGCTTCCAAAATATTATTAAAAAAGAAGGCCACTCAAAAAGTGCCTTCTTCTATTTCACTAATATTTAATTGAAATTTCACGATCCAAACTGAGAAAAGGTGGACAAGAATCGCAAACGCCATACATGCTCCGCTTAAAAAAGTTAGTATAGGATGCGAATACACGTGCCCTAATCCATAGGATATCGCCACGAAAAACATTGTTATGTAAATATAAATTGCTCCATGTATTTGCCTCATATTAACCTCCTTTTCCCATATTATAACATAAATTTTCTGATTATTCACATTAATCTCTTGTGATCAATATTTCTCAACTGTTACACCTCTAACAGCAGCCTTAATATACGGTGCTCCTTGTAAACTTTGTAAATCCTCTGTTTTACCTGTTACAACTACACCGTATATTGGTAGGTCTTTTGGTTTCGTGTTTTTTATTTCTTTATAATATTGTTCAAAATAATCACTTGGTATACCTTCACTATTTTTTGCTAAATACTTCATTTGGTATAGAAACTCTTTTGAGTTTATTGTTACATCATTTTTCACATCTTCTTTTACTTTTGCATAACTCCCTTCAAACCCAAAAACATTTTTAGCCATTTCTGCATTTAATATTGCGCCATTTTTAGGATCTTTTAGCCCTACATAAGAATCACTTTTCTTTTCATTATATGTATCTACCCAAAACCAAACTGGCTGTACACTTTTGGGAAGCATCTCAGTAATTTGTTCAACTGTATACGATTTATCAAAAGATAAGGCTACTTCTGCAACTTTATTTTGCAAATCCCCAATATTTTTCAGGTCATCCACATAATTTTTATAAGTAACGAAAGGTAAATAAAACCTCATTTCTCTTTGCATTGTTTGTACATTATAGTCTGGTATCGCAACAGCCTCTTCACCCCTTTTTTCCTCATCTAAACTAACAAGCTCACCATTGTAGTGCTTCATACTATAATCCCATATGCCAGATTCATATATATCATTTACCCATTTTACTGGTTGGCCAGCTATATTTTTATACGAGTTATATATTACCGTACTCCCTGTAACACCGAGACTTAAATACATACTTCCACTGAAACGAATATTAGGGCCTTGAACCCTATGTAGTGCATTCATTTCTCTTTCCATTTTTCTAAACGTTTGCTGAGAAAAATACGCTGCTCCCAAAAACAAACTTACTATAACAATAATGGACGCACAAATAGAAATAAGCCAATTTCTCCAAAGTTGCTTCCGCTTCGCTCTCTTCATCAAAACTTTCATCTGCTTATCATCCATATTCAAATCAAAGTCTTTCCGACTCATCGTTTCTCCTCCTATACAATTTTTTAAATTGATTTCTTGCACGGTACAAACTTGTTTTTACTGTATCTTCTTTCATACTTAATAAAATGGCAATTTCCTTATAAGATAGTTCATATTCATATTTCAACAGTAAAATATGACGATAATCCTCCGTCATCGTCTCCAATATTTCTTGTACCTCGCCTTGTAGTTCACTTGTTAAAAGCACTTCATCTAATGACTTTTGGCCAATAAGAACGACAGATTCAATCGCAATGGGATTTAGCCTTTTTTCTTTCCGATATAAATCTCGGTGTTGATTGATTGCAACCCTAAAGAGCCACGGTGTTAAATGCTCTAACGGTATTTCCTCCATAAGCAATAAAGCTTTATACAGCGTATCTTGCACAATATCTTCCGCTTCTTTTCTATCTGCTCCAATCTTAATTAAGTATCCAAACACAGCTTTTGACTTCTCTATTAATAACGATTCAAACGTATCATGACTCATTCTGCTCTCCCTTCTATATACTCAACGTTTGAGAGCGTAAAATGTATACAGCTTTTCTATAATTTTTTTCAAAATAAAAAGCACACCTATTTTGATGTGCTTCTCTCCAACATACTATTCTATTATTTCATCGCTTCCTTCACAACATCTTGAATCATAACGACTTCTGTTTTCATATCAACAGACGGTGCTTCTTCATCAATACATTCATACCAAAACGCTACATGCTTTTTATCAATTTCATGATGAGAATTTTCGACAAGAGCCCCGCCTTCTCCTTGCACAGAATACCAATATAAGTACTCTTCTCCATCTCTTATTTCCCGGAAAATTGTCTCAACGTACATCTTCTCGTCGTTTAGTGTCAAAAGCACTTCTTTCATATTGTCATTAAGAAGCTGCATCCATTCATCTACACGATGACTTTTACCTTGTTTCACTTTAAATCTCGTTAACTCCACATTCATTTTTATTCCCCCGTTTTCTTACGTACAAACAATCTATATTCTATTGGATTATAAAAACGTAATTTACTAGCTAATTTCCGCGAAGGAATATTGTCTACATAACAATCCCAGCACGGTGTAATATCATTTTGCATGCAATGTTCAATGAACCGTGTTGCAACAGCTTGGGCTAATCCTTTCCCTTGATATGCTTTATGCGTCGCAATATCAATTTCAGCAAATCCATTCCCATTAAATATCGAAACACATTCAGCTACAATTATCCCATCTTGTTCTATACAAAATCCGAAACCACCGTTCAAAAATAGCTCTTTTGATCCCCAATATTCTTTATAATACTCCTCTGTAAATTCATTGCTTCGTTCTATATCACTTTTATTAATACGCTTCACTTCATATGTATTTTTGTTTGAATCTCGTTTTCTCTCTTCAAAAATTTCTCGTTGAAATTTCATTCGCGGGATGTTCCGAAGTGTATTACTAAAACGCTCTTCTAACATCATTTCCCACTCGTCACTCGAAGTGAACAACGTAAATCTCTTCTCTGTTTTTTCAATAGCCATTTTTAAATGCGCAAATAAATATTCGTTATAATTTTGATCATCCGTATCACCAAATAAATAATAGATACCGTTAGCTGTACGAATTAGTCCTGCTGTTAACTTCTCGTTTGCAAAAACTTCACCATCTATCATTTGATCACATACCGCATGAGCAAAGGTTGTTGTCCTTGTATGACCTTCTAAAGTCGGAAGGATTTTTCTATACTCGGCTACAGATAATTTTTTCATAATTGCTCCACTTTAATCGTATCAGCCTCTATATTTTCAAAACAAAGATTTACCGTTCTCTTGAATGCTCTCGTTCTATGAATCGTGCATGCTGGAATTAAGATAGAATCATTTGGCTTTAAAACCGCCGTTTCTCCATCTTCAAAATCGATCAGTAGTTCTCCCTCTAGCACAATAAATAATTCATCCGAATTAGAATGATAGTGCCAATCATATTCACCAGTAAATACAGCGATTCGTAAGCAATGACTATTTACATTTGAAACGACAAAATTTTTATGTTGATCTTGAATGTCCTTCGATAATTCTATTAAATTCACAGTTTCCATCTTTCGTCCCACCCTTTCATTAGTCGTTCTTCTGAAAAACTAATTTAGTCTCCACCACCTCCGCAATCTCCTCCACTATCACTTGAGCTGCTACAATCATTGCTACTGTAGTCACCGAATCCACTTGATGAGCTTGAAGCGTATGAAGATTTTTTTCTTCTTTTTCTATCTTTTTTACTTTCATGACTAGGCCACACTTTATCAAATAATATAAAGAATAAGAATCCTTCTACCATAACAAGTATAACGCCAAAAATACCTTCAATAACATTAGGGGTTATCCCCAAATTGTTAACCATCCCACATAAAAACACGCAAAAAATCACATACAAGAACATACAAATATACCGAAATGTTTTTTCTATCATAATAACTACTTTTTTTGAAAGAGGTATGTTCTGTTCCTGTTTTTTCTTTATATACTTTTGTCTTTTAGCTTGCTTTTTCTTCCTATTTTTACTCCCCATTGAATCCCCTCTATCGACTTTCGTTTTTTTCATTCAATTCCAAATTATCACAAAAAACAACATCATAACAAGCTATATTTCACGTAAAGTTTTATTTACTTTTTGTAAAGTTTTATTTACTTATTTCCTAAAAATGGATATAATGAGTGTAACAAATTTACAAAAAGGAGACCTTGTATATTTGATTAAAAATAAGGTGAAACAATTCCGCGTCGTTAGAGACATCACTCAAGAGCAATTAGCTTCCTCTGTTCAAATCACCAGACAATCCCTCATCGCTATCGAGAAGAATAAATACAACCCAAGTTTAGAATTAGCATTGAAATTATGTGAGTTTTTCAACTGTAAAGTAGAAGATTTATTTCAATTAGATAAAACTGGGGAGGAAAAAGAATGAAAAATGCTTTTACTCAAAAGTTCATTTCACATCTTACTTTTTTAGTGTTAGGATCATCTTTTCTTTATTTCAATAGTACTGACGAAGAAAAGATTAGTTCTGTCCTTCTATTCGCTGGCGTATACATACTCTTATCCTTAATACTATTCGTAGTGAAACGAATATTCTTTAAGAAAAAAAAGAGCGTTTCCGAGAAATATCCATTACCTGAGATGGATGAAAGAATCGAGAAAATGAGTTTAAAACTTATGGCACAAATTTTCGGTCTCTCTCATTTAGTCGGCTCTACGATACTATTTATTTTATATCTCACTGACAAAAACTCGATGATACGAGTTGAGTATGCCTTATATTACTTGTTCGGCATTCTTTTCTTTACAATGATGTTCGGATTGAAAATTGTAAAGAAACTAGACAATTAATCAAAATAAAAAGACCCTCCTTACAAAAGGAGGGTCTTACATATATCTTTATTATGATAAAGCAGGAGCTTTTTCAAGAAGCTCTTTCGCATCAGCATATTGTAAACCGTGTGCTTCTGCAACTGCTTCGAATGTTACATAGCCATCTAATGTGTTAATACCTTTTAATAATGCAGTGTTGCCTAAGCAAGCATCTTTGTAGCCTTTGTTCGCAATTTGTACTGCATATGGTACTGTTACGTTTGTTAATGCAAGAGTTGATGTACGTGGAACTGCTCCTGGCATATTAGCAACTGCATAATGAACAACGCCATGTTTTTCGTAAGTTGGGTTGTCGTGAGTTGTAATACGGTCAGTTGTTTCGAAAATACCACCTTGGTCAATCGCGATATCTACAACGACAGAACCTGGTTCCATTGATTGAATCATTTCTTCTGTTACAAGTTTTGGCGCTTTTGCACCTGGGATTAATACTGCACCGATTACAAGATCAGACTCTTTTACAGCTTCTGCAATGTTGTATGGATTAGACATTAAAGTTTTTACTTGGTTTCCGAAAATGTCATCTAGTTGACGAAGACGTTCTGCACTTAAATCGATGATTGTTACATCTGCACCTAAACCTACTGCAATCTTCGCTGCGTTTGTACCAGCTTGACCACCGCCGATAATTGTTACTTTGCCGCGTTTTACCCCTGGAACGCCTGCAAGTAAAATACCTTTACCGCCTTTGTTTTTCTCAAGGAATTGTGCACCGATTTGTGCAGACATACGACCAGCTACTTCACTCATAGGTGCAAGTAATGGTAAAGAACGATTGTCTAACTGTACTGTTTCGTATGCAATTGATACAACTTTGTTATCAATTAATGCTTTCGTTAATTCTGGTTCTGGAGCTAAGTGTAAGTATGTGAATAAAATTAAACCTTCGCGGAAATAACCGTACTCACTTGCAACTGGCTCTTTTACCTTCATAACCATATCTTGATTCCATGCTTCTTCAGCAGTTTCAACAAGTTTTGCACCAGCTTGTACGTATTCTTCATCTGTAAAGCCAGATCCTAAACCTGCTCCTTTTTGAACAAAAACTTCATGACCATTTTGTACTAAGTGTACTGCTCCCGCTGGCGTCATTGCCACGCGGTTTTCATTGTTTTTAATTTCTGTTGGAATACCGATACGCATTATTAGTTCCCCCTTGAGTTATGAAATGACCCCTGAATCATTTTTTAAAGCGCTTTCTACGCTCTTATATTTTAACATAATATCTCAATATTTGACAAAAAATAATACAAGTTTTCCGATGGATTTAATCTTACATGAAAGGACAGTATTATCCACACCTCTCAGCATACAGGATAAACTGTCCAATTATACGAAACTTCAATTTATTTCGCTCTATCGATGTCTATGAATAACATCTACTGCACCAGTTACTTCAATAATTGTACCGGTAATCATATCGGAATCTTCCTCACATAAAAACGAAATCGTTCTTGCGATATCTTCACCTGTTCCAGATCTACCAATTGGTGTGTTACGTTCTTTCAACTGACGTGCTTCTTGAATTGTCGCTTCTTTCATTTCACCAATAATATCACCAGGACATACCATGTTCGCAGTAATACCATATTCTGCTTCTTCATAAGCAACTGTTTTAGTTAATGAAACAAGTCCTACTTTCGCTGCTGCAAAAGCTGAACGATAAATCCATCCTGGTGCGCTATCTGCCCCTTGGAATCCGTAATTAATAATACGGCCAAAGTTCTGTTTTCTCATAATCGGAACGACAAGTTTCAACAAATGAAACACCGCTGTTAAATTACCCTGAATCATTTCATTCCATTCGTCTTCTTCATAATCGACTAACTTTTTTCGTTCAAACACATATGGACCAGCATTATTAATTAAAAAATCAATTTTGCCAAAACGGCTTATCGCTTCTTCTACTATTTTATGTAAATCTTCCTTTTTCGTGACATCCGCTTGCACGAATTGTAGACGCTCTTCCATATTTTTATATGTTTCTTTCATCGTTTCCATAGCAGTTATATCGCTATGATATGTTACTGTTACTGAATACCCTTTAGCCAATAACTTTTCTGTTACTTGCTTTCCTAAACCTTTCGTACCGGCTGTAATGAGCGCGTGTCTCACAAACATGCCTCCTTTTAAATTGCTATACTTCATATGTAACAAGTTCTCGCCCCAATTACAACTAAAATGAATTAAAGCAAAGTTTTCAAAATTCTGTAACGTTTCCGACAAGCACATTACCAAAATTTGTTTTATAATAAAGTTGTAAACGGTAATAAAAATGATTGGGAGGAATTTACTATGAATAATACATATACAAATATTTTAATCGCGGTGGATGGTTCTAAAGAAGCAGAAAGAGCTTTTAAAAAAGCAATTCAAGTCGCAAAACGCAACAATGCAACATTAACAATTGCTCATATCGTTGATGTAAAAGCATACTCAGCAGTAGAAGCTTATAGCCGCGCAATTGCTGAACGTGCAAATCTATTTGCAGAAGACTTATTAGAAGACTACAAAAAAACTGCGCTTGAAGCTGGCCTTGAAAAAATTGAAACTGTATTAGAATTTGGTAATCCTAAATCTAAAATTTCAAAAGAAATCGCTCCAAACCATAAAGTAGATTTAATTATGTGTGGTGCAACTGGTTTAAATGCTGTTGAGCGTTTCCTAATTGGTAGCGTCTCTGAACATATTATTCGCTATGCGAAATGCGATGTCCTTGTTGTTCGTGGTGATGAGGAGCAAGGTGAGCTTTAATTCATAAAAATAAATAGGGTAGATAAGAGGCTTTCTCTTATCTACCCTATTTTCATTTATACTTTAGGAATTCTGTAATCCGGATTATGTTGTTCCCAGCCACCTTGTGTATCTACACTCGTATCACCATCACCATCTACCCATATTGTTCTCCCGTCAGGTAAAACTCTTTCATGGGGTGTTACATGATGAGCATTTGGATTTTCCTCCGTCGTATATTCTACGTCAGTTGCATCTGGATGTACTGCTTGTGCTATGCTATCACTTCCTACTCCCTCAGCAATTCCATCTACACCATCAACTATATCTATAACTCCAACCGAGAAAACACCTACAGCCGCAACCTTTGCTAATTCTTTTCCTGCCTCTATCGCTTTATCAGTATCTCCCTCTCGTATCGCTTGCACCGTTTCAACTCCCTTTTCTGAAACATGTACAATACCTTTTCCAATTGTCGTTGCCGTATCTTGAACCGTTCCAAGTATTTCTTCGTACCCTCGCTTCGCTTGCTGTTTATCGTCTGTAATAAGCCCACCTATAGCATCATATGTACCATCAGCAAGATTTCCAACAATTTCCCCAGTTTTCACAGTAGCTTTATTAACGCCTTTTCCAACATCTTTTATGAAATTACTATTCGTAACTTCTCCTACCGCTTCTATCGCACCACCCACTACTTCAGCTGTAACTTTGGCCACTGCTCCAGTTATTGATTTTATTAAACCCATACCGCATCCCCTTTTTCTCTATAAATCATTATATAATATTATTACAATTATAATTATATAGTTGTAGCCTATATAACTACAACTTATTTCACATACTTCACTATAAATACAAGACAAACCACCACAACAATGACGATTGCCAACACATAAGATGGTAAGAACTTCATAGACCACAGTGCCATCATAATCGTCGCAATCGTTAAATACGTTTGCTTTGCATCTTCTGTCATTTTTTTACGAAGCAAGAACACATACAAATAACCGATTGGCGGCGTAATGAAGCACAGAACATATATGACTTTAGATTTTAAATACCATTTTTGTTCTCCGAGTTTCTTTATATCTTCTTCTATTCTCTTATGCTCTTGTTCTCTCGCTTCTTCTACAAACGGATCTTCCTCTTCTCCTCGCTTTTCTTTCATATACGGAAGAAAGTGCACGAAAAAATAGTATGCAAATACGAACGCTCCAAATCCAATATTTAATCTTTCTAATGGAATATGCTCACTAAAGAAAACAGCAGTAAGTACTAAAGACAAACAGTACGTCATCATCCAAAATGAACGTTTTCTCTTTTTCCGTTCGATTTCTTTTTTATCTTGTACATGTTTTCTTTTCGAAAGCCATATTGAAATACAGCAATCTACTACAAATAGAATAAAGATAAATATCCCAACGTGTACTGTTTCTACATCCTTAAATGAAAAGATATTTGGGAATGCAACGTGTAATACAATTAGCGTGTACAAAATTAACCCTATAAAATAAATACGCCTCATTTTCCATTCCTTTCTTATTTTCTAACTTTAGGTTAACATACATTTTTTAGAAATAGATGGACAAAATATATGTGTTTAAAAAAGGAGGATGCTGCATGGGTGATTCCGAACGCATTATTTTAGATGTGAATGGGAAAGAAATTGAAATGCTAGATACGATTCGTACTCATTTTAAAGATAAGCATGGCGTGGAACTAAGTAATGGTGCATTACTTAGAGATTTGATGGATATTGAGTATATTCGAATTACGGAAGATCGACATAAGTATGATTAATCGATGAAACTTTAAGCCTAGAGCAAAATGCTCTAGGCTTACTTACCTCCTCACGAAAAATGTTATAATTAGGAAAAAACAAGTATGGAGGATGCTCTACTATGAAATCTGAAAATATCTCAAAACATTTTCACACATTACATGTACAAAGGAACGAGTTCCTTCCTCATCTCCATTCATTATCACAAGAACAACTATGGTATAGGAAAGAGGACAAAAAATGGTCTACTGGTGAACACTTTTATCACTTATATTTAATTACAAGGATGCTCAAAGTAGCGATTAAATTCTCTCTCACTCTTATCCCTTATGCAAAGCTAAGAAAAAATACCCCATTTGAAACTGAAATACACGACATTTATGCCGAATATAAAGAAAAGCATGGTAAAGGAATGAAAGCACCTTGGATTTTAATCCCCTCAAAAAAAATCTATCACTCTATGAATGTAACTGAATTAGAAGAATTACTTTCCCGTGAAACAGATGAAATAAAAAAACTTGTTCAAAATATAGAAGAAAATATCGCCGGACATATCGTATTTTTAGATCCAATCGCTCACTATCCTAACCTGATTCAATCTATCCAACTATTAGCGATACATGAGAAACATCATTTTATGATTATGAAATGATAGATCCCCCCTAAAAATCTAAACACAAAAAAAGTAAGGTGCTTTCTAAAAAAGCACCTTACCTTCTCTCTCATACATCATTTAATTCCTACAAACTCTCCAACTAACGCTTTCGCCTTCTCCAAAGCTTTTTCAATTTGCTCAAACCCTGTCCCGCCAGCACTATTACGACGCTTTACAGCTGCATATGATGAAAGAACTTCATATAAATCTTCTTCAAATAATGAGCTCATTTCTTTGTATGTTTCAAGTGGTACATCTAATAAATAAATTCCTTTTTGCGTACAATGAAGAACTAGTTTCCCGACAATTTCATGAGCTTGACGGAATGGCAGTCCCTTGCTTGCTAAATAGTCGGCAATTTCTGTTGCGTTTGAGAAATCTTGGGTTACAGCTTGCCCCATCTTTTCTTTGTTGACAGTCATCGTTTCTAGCATGCCTGCCATAATATGAAGGCATCCTTCTACTGTTTTTACTGTATCAAACATTCCTTCTTTATCTTCTTGTAAGTCTTTATTGTAAGCGAGCGGTAATCCTTTCATTACTGTAAGTAAACTAAATAAATTACCGTACACTCTGCCTGTTTTACCACGAATTAATTCCGCCATATCCGGATTTTTCTTTTGCGGCATAATGCTGCTTCCCGTTGCGTATTGATCGCTCATTTCAATAAATTGAAACTCTTGGCTACTCCATAAAATAAGTTCTTCGCAAAAGCGTGATAAGTGCATCATGAGCATAGATGAGTTACTTAGGAACTCCAGTATGAAATCACGATCGCTTACTGCATCTAAACTATTTTCATAGATTCCATTAAATCCAAGAAGCTCCGCACTATATTCTCGATCAATCGGGAATGTTGTCCCAGCTAATGCTCCTGCTCCTAATGGTGAAATGTTAATGCGCTTTAATGAATCTTCATAACGATTCACATCACGCTCTAACATCCAAAAGTAAGCGAGAATATGATGAGCAAATGAAATTGGCTGCGCACGCTGCAAATGCGTATAACCAGGCATAATGGTTTCAATATTATTTTCTGCTTGATGAACAAGAACCGTTTGCAATTGTTTTGTAGCTTTTATAATATGTTCTACTTTTTCTTTCAAATATAAATGCATATCAGTCGCTACTTGATCGTTACGGCTTCGTCCTGTATGAAGTTTCCCTCCTACTTCACCGATTTGTTCAATTAACATTTTTTCAATGTTTAAATGAATATCTTCTGCTTCTACTGAGAATTGAAGCTTACTCTCTTTTGCTTCTTTTAATAAATACTGAAGCCCTACCTTTATTTTCTCTGCTTCTTCTTTCGTAACGATACCTTGCTTTGCTAGCATCGTTACGTGTGCAATACTTCCCTTTATATCTTGATTTACTAATTGTTGATCGAAGGAGATGGATGCTCCAAACTCTTCAACCCACGCTTCCGCTTCTTCTGTAAAACGTCCGCCCCAAAGTTTGCTCACGCTTCCACCTTCTTTTGATTCACTTGGCTGTATACTTTCGTCGGTAAACCGAATAATGAAATGAATCCAACTGCTGCATCATGATTAAATTCGTCCTGAGCAGTATATGTTGCTAATTTTTCGTCATATAAAGAGTACTCAGATTTACGTCCTTCTACAATCGCATGGCCTTTAAATAATTTCACACGCACTGTACCTGTTACATTCTTTTGCGTTTCTTGTAAGAAAGCATGAAGCGCTTGTTTTAAAGGAGAGAACCATAAACCGTTATAAATAAGTTCTGTTATTTTCTGCTCAATCACCGGTTTAAAATGTGCCACTTCTTTTACGTGCGTTAGATCTTCCAGCTCTTTATGTGCTGTGATTAACGTCATTGCCGCTGGACATTCGTATACTTCACGCGATTTAATACCAACAAGACGATTTTCTACGTGATCGATACGTCCAACGCCATGTTTTCCAGCAAGGGCATTTAACGTTTTAATTAATTCTGAAAGTGAATATGCAGTGCCATTTAAAGTAGTCGGTACGCCTGCTTCAAAGCCGATTTCTACAAACTCTGGCTTATTCGGTGTATCTTCTAATACCAATGTCATCTCATATGCATCTTCTGGCGGCGCTGCCCATGGATCCTCTAAAATTCCACATTCGTTGCTGCGTCCCCATAAATTTTGATCGATTGAAAATGGGCTATCTAAATTAATAGGAATTGGAACATCGTTTTCTTTTGCATATGCAATTTCTTCTTCACGTGACCATTTCCATTCACGTACAGGCGCAATCACTTCTAAGTAAGGATTTAACGCTTGAATAGAAACTTCAAAACGAACTTGATCATTCCCTTTCCCTGTACATCCGTGTGCAACTGCAGTCGCCCCTTCTTGTTCTGCAATTTCTACTAATTTCTTAGCGATAAGTGGACGAGATAATGCAGAAACGAGAGGGTATTTCCCTTCGTATAACGTGTGTGCTTGCATAGCCATCAATGCATATTCATTTGCAAATTCTTCTTGAACATCGATCATATATGATTTAATTGCACCTACTGAAAGTGCCTTTTCTTTTACGAATGCTAAGTCTTTACCTTCCCCTAAGTCTAAACAAAGCGCGATAATATCATAATTCTTCTCTTGTAACCATTTAATTGCAACGGAAGTATCAAGACCTCCGGAATATGCTAATACCACTTTTTTCTTCTCCATTTTGCATCCCCCTAAAGAATAAATATTCATTTTCTTTTATAATAATACACACTTTAACACCTTTCACAAAATGTATCAAGAGTCATTTTCAAATTTTTTCAAACAATTTCGTCGAGCTTCTTTCTGTTTTCATGTACAATATAAGCAGGAAAACGGAGGTGAACCTATGGAAAAGTATTTCTTATACGACGATCATCTAGGAATTGAAATTCCGTATTTACAAGAAGATTGGGAAAATATCCCCGAAAAAATACAGCATGCTATTTTATTAAAATGGGAACAAGTTCGCGGAAAGATTCCTGATCGTATAAAAGAACTCGAGCACTCTATTAATGCAAAACAGCATCATTTAAATAACGAAGAAAACTTCGAAATTTCTTGCAAACTTAATTCAGAAATTGCCGATCTCGCTTCCATCATTAATGACCTTTGGCTTTGGTATCGACTCACTCAAAATGTATCTGAGGGGAAAGCACACCAATGAAAAAAGCATGCCCCTCAATTACTTTGGGTCATGCTTTTTTGTCGTAACACGATTTACAATATATTTCTTGTGCTGTTTTTGCCAAACACACATCAAACGGACCAACTAATATACTTCTTTCTTTCGGCAACTTTACAAAAGCAACTAGCTCTTCTTCATATTGAATCTTTTTCTGACATGAAACACATATTAATTCTTTTCTTTTGAACATGTCTTTTAGCATATCTTCACTCTCCCTCTCATCTATCTATATTAATATACTCTCATAATAGTTAAGACTTGTAAAAAAATGACACATTCCAAAGTGAACGATTCATATACTATGTACAAAAGGAGGTCTAAAATTTATGCGCGCTTTCGTTATTATTGCTTTAACTTTTTTAAGTGTGATTAGCTGGGATGCGTTTTTTAAAGATAAAGGTGACCAGAAAGATACAACTGAATAAACACCATCTCTTTCTTACTTATTGGACAAACCGTTAAAAACTGTCCAATTCTGCAAAATAACTTAGGCTTTTCTACAAAAATATTTAAACATAACAATTTTTGTAGATTCCCTCCGTTTATTGTCGGTTTCCATCCGCATACATTTTTTGAAAGTATGATATAATAATATAAATCTTGAAGGAAGGGATTTTGATATCATGATCGCTCGAAGGAGCATGTGGCATCGTATTGACGAATCATACACGTAGCGTATTTTTCAGCTTAGATACTTTAGTCTAGCGAAAAAAATACGAGAGTGGGGAAATTATGATTGCCCGAAGGATAATTTGGCAAAAAAAAGACTCTTCTTACACATAGCGTTTTGTTTAGGACTTAATTGTTACTAGCTAAACAAAACAAAGAAGAGCAGGATTGCTAAATGAAGAATCCTACTTCACGTTTTGTTTAGTCGTTTTAAGACTTAAACTAAAACGAAGGTAGGGAGAATTGATGGACGAGAGGATTATTCGTTATTTCTTCAGCGACATATAGCGTAGTTAGTTTTTTTAGTAAACTAACTGAAGCTACATGTGAGCTCGTAGTTAGTTTACAACACAAAAAGGACTACTAACTACGGAAAGAAGGAATAACGATGAGGAACATCCAAAGTCGACAAATTATTAAAGAAGTTTTTATGGTTTTAATCGGTTCATTTATTTTAGCAGCAGCGCTATATCACATTCACTTCCAAAACCACTTAACAGAAGGTGGCTTTGTAGGTATTGCACTATTCATCCAAAATTTTTATGATATTTCACCATCTATTTCAACTGTAATTATGGATATCCCAATTATTTTACTGTGTGCTTCATTTTTAGGTAGAAAAATGGTTGGTTATTCATTCCTAGGTTCGATTTCATTCGGAGTATTTTATTCTCTTATGGAAAATTATTCTCCATTTACGGTAGATTTATCAAATAATTTATTTGTAGCTGCAATAGTTGGCGGTGCGTTAGCTGGTATTGGACTCGGTTTTATATTGCGATTTGGCGGTGCAACCGGTGGAGACGATATTTTAACAATTGTATTAAGTAAACGAACTCGCTTTACAATTGGGCAAATTTTCTTCGTCTTTGACGCGATTGTTCTTGCGCTTTCATTATATTATTTAAATTGGACAGAAATTGCTTTCACTATTCTTTCGATTGCCGTACAAGCAAAAACATTGGATTTAATTTATTATCCAAAAGCAGAAAAAAAAGCGGAAAAGCAACCAGTATCTGTTCCAATGCCAAAAAAACATGCAACAAATTAAAAAAGCGAAAGGCTTCGGCCTCTCGCTTTTTTTACGCTCTCTTTTCTTTTTCAACTATGTGGCGCACTTGATAAAATCTATTTGCAAATTCAGTAACGTTTCTTGTTAAACGATAGTTCACTGTAGACCCGATTGCCATTCCAATTACCGGAATACCTTGGAATAATTTACGACGAAGAGCATAAATCGAAAATGTTTTCAAAATTTGTTTTAACACAACTTCAGTAGAAGCTGGTTGTAACACCGTTTCGTCTCCTTCGTAGAAGAACGAATCTTCTTGCTCTAGCTCTTGCAATAAATTGTACCATGCGTATTGCTGAAGTCTTCCTGGTAGTAATGACGCATGAAATACCTTTAATGCAAGCATCATTTCATAAGGCTTGTTCACATCATGCCCAAATGATGTTGCAATAAGTTGGACAGCCTTCACATTTAACGCAATCATAACCGGAAAATCAGCCGTTAATAATAATAAACCTCCGGCACCCGTTGCTCCGCCTTGTACGAATGAATATAGGCGATGACGTGCTGTTTGCTGCTCTGCTATGTATGTTAACTGATCAATAGATAATGCTTTCAAATCTTCTAGTTGCTCAATCGATTCATCAAACAATCTCGACGTTCCTAAAATACGATTACGCGCATCTAGCTGTGATTGTGAACTTTGAATCAATGCATGCAAATGAAAGAGCCATCCATCTGCTTTCGTAAAGAAATCTTTTCGTTTTTTCTCAGGCAATTTCGCAATTGTCGTATGTACCCATTTATCAAAGATTTTTTGAAAATCGGTCGCTTCTTGCTCCACTAATTGCGATTCCCATTCTTTTATATTGTCTAAAATGGCTTGTTCTCGCTTCGATCGCATCGTAACAACCACCTCGTTCGATTTTTTTCTATTGTAACATATTTCTGCTTCTTCTTTGCAAATATGCTTGTCTATATTCATTCACATACCATTTTTTTATGGCATAAAATATTAACAAAAAGGATGAGATGAATCACATGAATCTATCCAATATAAAAAAAGAATATAATGCCGTATTCAGCTTAGGACAAAACTGTTGGCCTGCTTGGGCCTTATATCAATTCGGACTATCACCATTTTTTGGCGTTATTGATTTTATGCTAAGCCCTTCATTAGGAAAAGTGAACTTATTATTACAAAATCGATTTGACCGTTTTTTACATTTCGAAAACTTATCCTTTATCTCATTTTGGGATGATGATGCGAAATTAAGACTAAGGGACAACCTATATGAAATCGACTCCTGTCACGACTTTAAAACAGATGTAAACACACCAACTTCTTGGCCTTCTTATTCAGAAATCAAGCTAAATTATGAGCATCGAATTACTCGTTTTCTAACTACAATTGAAATGGAAAAATCCATATTGTTTATTCGAACTGGAGGAACATACGAAGAAGCACGATCTCTGGAACAAATTTTATCTCAAATAGTTAAACATAAATTCTCTGTCCTATTACTACTTCCTGCAGATGTACCAACTGTTGCCCAAGAAGATTGGGGATTACAAAATATTTGCGTTATAAAATGCCCTATTATGGATGTATACCAGTACAATGAAGCATTTTGGCATGACTTATTTGATGGGATTACGATTAGACCGCAGGCTTAAATACACGATACTTTTTATTACACACTGCCTTATAATCATCCTTATACAAAAGAAATAAGGAGTGATTATATATGTATCTACGTGCAAAGGCTTTTGGTCTTGCTACACATCAAGGTCGCCTTCTCGTACAAGAATATCATACAGGCGATGAAACGTATTACCGACCTCTTGGCGGCTCAATTGAACTTGGTGAAAAATCAGCACATACCGTTATTCGTGAATTTAAAGAAGAGCTTCATACAGAAGTGGAAATCACCAATTATTTAGGCTGCTTAGAAAACATCTTTCAGCTAGATGAGGGAATTGGTCATGAAATCATTCAGCTATATTCTTTACGCTTATTAGACACATCACTATATGAAATGGAAAAAATGAATATACAAGATGAGCAAACAGTATCGTATGCGAAATGGATTCCCGTTACAGTATTCATTCAGAAGAAGAAAGTACTATATCCAGATGGAATTTTAAATTATATACAAAAGAAAAAAGACGAAATCCTATAGGATCTCGTCTTTCTTTTCATATAGTATATTAACCAATATCTCCAAGACGTAGTACGTCACGAGCAATCATAACTTCTTCGTCAGTTGGAATTACGATAATTTTTACTGGAGAGTGTGGGAAGCTGATGAATGCTTCTTCACCAAATACGTTATTACGTTTTACGTCGAAGTATACGCCCATGTACTCAAGGCCTTCTAATACGCGCTCACGAATAATTGCACTGTTTTCACCTACACCAGCTGTGAAGATGATTGCGTCTACACCTTTCATACGAGCAGTGTAAGAACCGATGTATTTGTGGATACGGCTTACGAATACATCAAGTGCTACTTTCGCACGGTGGTCGCCTTCTTCTTCTTTCGCAATGATGTCACGTAGGTCACTAGAGTAACCAGTAAGACCTAACATACCACTCTTCTTGTTTAATACGTTAACTACTTCTTCTACTGTTTGGCCTGTTTTTTCCATGATGTATGGAATTAACGCAGGGTCAAGGTTACCAGAACGTGTACCCATTGTTACACCAGCAAGTGGAGTGAAGCCCATAGAAGTATCGATAGATTTACCGCCTTCTACTGCTGCGATACTTGCACCGTTACCTAAGTGACAAGAAAGTAAGCTTAAGCTTTCAAGTGGACGACCTAATAATTCAGCCGCACGCTCAGTTACGTATTTATGAGAAGTTCCGTGGAAACCGTATTTACGGATACCGAATTTTTCATAGTACTCATATGGTAGGCTGTATAAGAATGCAGATTCCGGCATTGTTTGGTGGAATGCTGTATCGAATACTGCTACTGCTGGTACGTTTGGTAATACTTCTTGGAATGCTTTAATACCAACAAGGTTTGCTGGGTTATGAAGTGGTGCTAAATCGCTTAACTCTTCGATATCAGCTAATACTTCATCAGTAATTAAAACAGAGTCAGCAAATTTTTCGCCGCCGTGAACAACACGGTGACCGATACCGCCAATCTCATCTAGAGACTTAACGATTCCGTTTTCAGTTAATTTTTTAAGAAGCATATTTACTGCTACTGCATGATCTGGAATATTTGTAATTTCTTTTTGTTTTTCGCCATCTACAGTAATAGTGAAGATACTATCTTCTAAACCGATACGTTCTACTAAACCTTTTGTTAATACTGTTTCACTTGGCATTTCAAATAATTGGAATTTTAAGGAAGAGCTTCCTGCGTTAATCGCGATGATTTTTGACATCTAGTCTTTCGCCCCTTTTTCTCTTGGTAGTTGTGTGGATATGTCCACAAACCGCTCGATTTTATCTGATCAAATTCACTAAATATGAAAACGTTTCATCATTAGTGAATTTTATACTCACGATTTTAATTTAAACATCGTCCGACATATATTTCAAGTGAAAAAATTGTAACACCAAGAAAAAATATATATTACAGATTTCAAAAAAATTCAGTTTAATCTAGTATATATTTAAAAATATGACATATCATATAAAACTGTACTACATGAATTACTAACCCTGTTACATATACCTTACCTTATTTGTGGGTTGCAAACCAAGTATTTAATTGATCCATAATGTTCTCCATCGCCTTCATGTTGGAGAATTTAGGTAACTCCACTAATAACGCCTGTTTTGGCATTGTTACACTAGGACCTTTCTTTTGGAGAACAAATATACTTTTTGCATTTTTCTCGTTTTTAAACATGGAAACAGGTAGCTGTAATAGCCCTTGAATAAAACATGTTTCTTTAATAAATGCATGTAATTTGGGTGCTTGATCACTTTCAAAAATGAAGTTTGGTACTAGGAAGAATAAGTACCCGCCTTCTTTCGTATGTTTCACACTTTGTTCAATAAATAGGTGATGGGCATACGACATTCCTTCATCTGCTTTTAACTTATATTCACTTGCACCGATTTCATTTGGATAGTAACCAATCGGTAAGTCTGAAACGACTGCATCAACCGGATCGATATAAAGTGGCGCTAGTCCATCTTGATGGAAGAATTCGATTGCATGCTTTTGTAAATTTGCATTTACTAAAGCAAGTTTAATTAGCACTTCATCCACTTCTACACCAAATCCACTCATTGCTAGTCCTTCTTTGGCGCTATTAAATACTGTAGTCATTAAGTTACCTGTTCCAATTGCAGGATCTAAAACAGTAATTTCGTTTTGCCCTTGCATAAATTTATGGAATAAGTAGCTCATGAACATTCCAACTGCATCAGGCGTCATTTCGTGATTCGCTTGTACGCCTTCTTTCATTCCTTTTAAAATGGCTAACTGAAATGCTTTACGAATTTCTTCCCCTTTATATGTTTCTTCATTAAACGTACTATATTCACGATTCAGCCTTTCAATTGCTGATTCGGATAATTCCTCTTGTAAAATTGCTCCTTCAAACAAGTTATCACCTGTTTCTACAAGCGCCTCTAAATATGTTACATCTAATTCTTTACGTAAAACTACCGCAGAAGAATCAAAAATAGAAAATAATGTTTCTACTGTCTGACTCACGTACATTCCTCCTTCTCTCTTTTACACATAACTTATATCATACCACAAAGTGTTTTTTTCCAAAAAGAAAAAGCGACCTCCTGCAAAGAGCTCCCCTTTAAGTTATATATGATATAACGTTTTTTCTCATATATTGGTACCATTACGCAGCAATACATGAGAAAAAACGACCTCTTTATAAGAGGTCATTTCTTTCACATTATTTTGCCGCTTTAGCTGCTTCTAATGCTGCTTCATAGTTTGGATGGCTTGTACCTTCGCTTACGTATTCTGCGTAAACTACTTTGTCGTTGCTATCTACTACGAATACTGCACGAGCAAGTAAACGAAGCTCTTTCATTACTAAGCCGTAAGCTTCACCGAATGAAAGGTCACGGTGGTCAGAAAGTGTTACAACATTTTCTAAACCGTTTGCTGCACACCAACGTTTTTGAGCGAATGGTAGGTCAGCGCTAATTGTTAATACTTTCGCGTTTTCAATACCTGCTGCATCTTGGTTAAAACGACGTGTTTGTGCATCACACACACCTGTGTCGATTGAAGGTACAACACTAATTAATTTTACTTCGCCTTTGTATGTTTCTAAACTTACTGGAGATAAGTCATTTGCTAATACTTGGAATTTTGGCGCTTGATCGCCAACTTTAACTTCTGTTCCAACTAAAGTCATTGGGTTACCTTTAAAAGTTACGTTTGCCACTTGAAAATCCTCCCTTATTTAAACAAAATATGTACACTGTAAATGATAGTTTGTCCCTATCGATAATGCAAATAAAATCGCTTTATTTACAAAAAAATTAAAGAAGCTAATCCATTGATTAGCTTCTTTATTTGTTAAATTTGAAATTCAGGATCGTCTTCTTTTCGTTTATCCATCATTTCCTTCACTTTATCAACAGCTTGTGGCGCTAATTCAATTATTTTATCGATGACGTGTGTTTGCTTATCTAAATGCAACACTTTTACACCTTCTCCATTTATAACAAGAAAAGCAACAGGATTAATAGAAACTCCTCCACCACTTCCCCCGCCAAATGGATGACGGCCTGAATGTTCTACTTTACCAAATTCACTTCCACCGGCGGCGAATCCGAAACTAACTTTCGAAACGGTAAGAATTACACTTCCATCTGCCGCTTTAATCGGATCACCAACAATTGTATTTACATCAGTCATTTGTTTTAAATGCTGCATTGCGGTTGTCATTAAACCTTGAATTGGATGGTCCATTCTATATCCCCCCTATGCTTGAACAGATTTTTCAGTCGTACCAGATCTTTGTCTTCTCATAAATACGAGTAATTTGATCCCTGTTCTTATAGCACGAAATATGCGAAAAGATGCCGTTAACTCACATCTTGATGCAAATCCTTTCCCTTGAAAAACAGGAGTAATTTCAAATTCTGGTACGTCTACAATATGCATATATTGTCCTACAACTCCAGCAGCCATTCCTTTTGTCCCCCATGCATATCCAGTGACAATTCCAGTGCTAGCTGCGTCGCCTGCTCCAATTTGCGTATGCCATTTCCACCCATTGATTTTCACTCGTTTGAGAAAATCTTTAACAATAGTATGAACTTCTTGTAGCTTTTTTATCAGCTCCCCCATACTATCAAGTTGCGCCATAATTTTATTATCTAATCCACCGTCTTTTTCAGCTTTTTCGATTTTCTGCCCTGTCTTTTTCTGTTGTTTTTCAATTCTTTCCAATACATCAAACGTATATCGAATCATCCATATTTTCACTTGAAACAAACATTGCTTTTCCATTTCTGAATATAAAAATGTCACTTTAAGCTTTATTTTCGACAATAGTATAAGCAAAATAAAAAGGAGAAGAATTATTATTCCAATCACGAGCCACTTCATACGTATCATCCTTTCACTCCGTACCCATTATCGACAAGTTTATTCATCATTAAACAGAATCCTTTAAGATTGAATATAAAAATTTTTCTAAAAATAAAAAAGGATTTTGACATTTTATATCGAAATATATTATTTGAACATATCGTCGGGGAACGTATTTGGATGATATGTAGCACGAAGAACAGAAAATTTAACTGCAGTGGAGGGATACATAATGGCAGATCGTCGCAATTTATTTTTCTTTTATGGTGATGACAAAGCAACGCTCGTTGAAAAAATGAAACCAATCTATCGTATTTTAGAAGAGAATGGATTCACCATATTAGATCATCCAAAAAATGCAAACGCTATCGTCAGTGTTGGAGATGATGCAACTTTCTTACAAGCCGTTCGTAAAACTGGTTTTAGAGAAGATTGCTTATACGCAGGGATTTCTACGAAAGATGAAATTTCGTTCTACTGCGATTTCCATATTGATCACGTTGATACAGCCCTTCAAGAAATTACAAAAAATGAAATTGAAGTGCGAAAATATCCAACAATTCAGGTAGATGTAGATCACAGTACATCTTTCTATTGTTTAAATGAGTTCTCATTACGTTCTAGTATCATTAAAACATTCGTTGTAGATGTTCACGTTGATGATCTATATTTCGAAACATTTAGAGGGGACGGTTTAGTTGTTTCCACCCCAACAGGAAGTACAGCTTACAATAAATCATTACATGGCGCGGTTGTTGACCCACTTATTCCGTGCTTCCAAGTAAGCGAACTAGCATCATTAAATAACAACACATACCGTACGCTCGGTTCACCGTTCATTTTAAATCACGAACGCACATTAACTTTAAAACTAAAACCAGACGGTAACGATTATCCTGTTATCGGTCTGGATAATGAAGCGCTTAGCATTAAACAAGTGGAAAAAGCTGTTGTACGCTTAAGCGATAAACAAATTAAAACAGTTAAATTAAAAAACAATTCCTTCTGGGAAAAAGTACAGAGAACGTTTTTATAGTAATCAAATAACCCTCGAATTATGGGATTTCCATAATTCGAGGGTTATTTATTTATCACATGCAACTTAACGCTGTTTCACAAAATATTTTGGAACAGGACAACAGTATATGAAATTATATCAACGACTTTTCAAATATATCTATCGTAACTCAAAATATATCAACGATTTTTCGAATATATCTATCACAAGTCAAAATATATCAACGATTTTAACCAAAATATCAATTTACCGACAAAAATTAACAATATCATCAACCTATCTAAAAAGAGGAAGCAACACCAAAATGTATTTTCAGGCCGTTTCCTCAAACTTTTAGACATCTTTCCTATAAACAATCTCCCCATCAATTACAGTCATTTCTGCTTGTAATTCTTTTATTTCTTCTGCTTCTATTTCAAAAATATTGCGGGCTAATATCGTAAAGTCCGCTTCATATCCTTTTGTAATTTGTCCTCTCTTCGCTTCTTTTCCAATTGCATAGGCACTTCCTGTCGTAAATAAAGAGACAGCCTCATATACCGTTAATCTTTCCTCTGGCATATAGCATAAACCGTCAATAAAACTTCTACGTGTAACAGCGCTATATATGCCTAAAAACGGATTCACTTGTTCAATTGGTGCGTCAGACCCACCGTTGCAGTGTAATCCTGCTTCCAGTAACGTCTTCCAAGCGTATGCATAACGAAGACGATGCTCGCCTAGTTTTTCAATGACCGATGGGAAGTCCGATGACACAAAGACGGGCTGAATATCGATAATAGCCGTCAAGTGTTGCATTCTCTCAATCAACTCTTCACGAGCTAACTGACAATGAATAATGCGGTCGCGTAATCCTTCTACTGGTGGATATAATTCAAGTGCATCAATGACATATTCAAGCGATAAATCACCGATTGTATGAATCGCAACTGGCATATGGAAATCACGTGCTTTTTTCACTAACTCCGCAAGCTCTTCACGTGAGAAGATTGCAACTCCATTTGTTTCCTGCGCATCTTCATACGGTTCACTTAATAAAGCTGTTCTTCCGCCAAAAGAGCCATCAGAAAAAATTTTCATCGCACCAAATTCAATATAATGCTCATTTTCATATCCTTTTCGCTCATGTGCCACTTCATGGTGAACGAGCAAGTGCGCTTTAAATGGCATTTCTTTTATAACATGAGAAAACGCATTATGCGTTTTTCTAAAACCACCGTAATAATTTAAATCTTCCGTATGCCCACCAACGAGTCCATATTGCCAACAGTCTTTTATCGCTGTTTGCAGAGCTCTTTGTAAGTAGGCTTCATCAATTTCAGGCTGAACATGTTTTATTAGTTCTTGTCCTTGTTCATATAAAAGCCCTGTTACATTATTCAATGCGTCCCGGCCGACTTTTCCTCCTTTCGGGTCTTGCGTCGTTTCTGTTATGTTCGCTTCTTGCAATATGTATGAATTCACCCATGTAACGTGGCGACAAACCCGCTTTAATAAAATTGGATGTTCTGTAGAAATTTCATCTAAATCACGTACATGAACTTGTTTTGTATCTGTAAAGTTATTTTCATTCCAGCCTTCTCCAATAATCCAAGAGCCCTTTGGAGCTTCTTCCACTCGCTCCCGCACAAGAGTCAGCACTTCGCTATAAGATGTACAGTTTGATAAATCTAAACGAAGTAATCTCTCTCCATGACCAATAAGATGCATATGACTATCAACGAGACCTGGAATCATCGTTTTCCCTTTTAAGTCGCACAACTTCACGTCTGAATATTTGCTTTCTAGTTCTTCCTTACTCCCGGCATCAACGATCATACCCTTTTCAACATAAATAGCTTCTACTTTTTCATTCTCTTCTCGCATCGTGTAAATGGTGCCGCCATACCAAATCTCTCCCATATACTCATCCCCTTTTCCTTAAGTCTACGAAATTAATCCGTATAAAAAAAGCACCATTCCGATTAAAAATGGTGCTTTTCCAAAAATTAATTTTGTTCAGTAGGATTCGTTGTAATTTGCCATTCAATGCTAAATTTATCTTTTAGTTGTCCGTATGCTGGGCTCCAGAATGTTTCTTGAAGTGGCATAATAACTTCTCCACCCTCTTGTAACTTTTCGAATACTTCTTTTGCTTTTTCTGCATTACTAATTTGAATTGCAATTGTTACTTGAGATCCGATTGCATGCCCTTGACCTGGGAATGTATCAGAAATCATAAGGTCCGTATTACCAACTTTTAAAGTAGCATGTAAAACGCGCTCTTTTGCTTCAGCTGGAATCGGGTATTCTGGATTTTCAGGCATGTCACCAAAAGTTTGCATGACTTCTACTTTTGCGTCTAACGCCTCTTTATAAAACTGTACAGCCTCTTGCCCACTACCATCTAAAACTAAGTACGGATTAATACCTAAAATCATACGGACACCTCTTTTTTAAGTTTATAAAATCGAACTTGTGTTCGTTTTTATATTATCATTGTTTGCCATTTCATTCAACTATTTCCTTCACTGTTTTCAAAATTATTTTGACGGAATCTCCATCTCTTGTTTTCTAAGTTCAATACGGCGAATTTTTCCGGAAATCGTTTTTGGTAGTTCATCTACAAATTCAATTTTGCGAGGGTATTTATATGGTGCAGTAAGTTCTTTGACGTGTTGTTGGAGTACTGGAATTAATGTTTCTTCGTTCTTGTCTAAATTCTCTCTTAATACGATAAATGCCTTCACGACACTTCCGCGAATTTCATCAGGGCTTGCGACAACCGCACACTCTCTTACATAAGGATGTTTTACGAGTGCATCTTCTACTTCAAACGGCCCAATTGTATAACCAGAGCTAATAATAATATCATCACCGCGCCCTTCAAACCAGAAATAGCCTTCTTCATCTTTCTTCGCTTTATCACCGGTAATATAATAATCACCGCGGAATTGCATCGCTGTGCGCTCATCGTCTTTATAATATTGTTTAAAGAGGGCTGGTGTTTCAATGTGAACTGCGATATCACCAACTTCTCCTACCTTTACCGGAATACCTTCCTCATCTACAATATCAACGTGGTTGCCTGGCGTTGGTTTTCCCATTGATCCTGGTCTAATATCCATTCCTTTCATTACACCAACAAGTAATGTGTTTTCCGTTTGCCCATAGCCGTCTCTTACTGTAATATTAAAGTGCTTTTGGAACGTTTCAATGACTTCTCTATTTAACGGCTCACCTGCGGATACAGCGCTATGTAACGCTTCTAAATTGTACTGGCTTAAGTCTTCTACCTTTGCCATTAATCTATACTCAGTTGGCGTACAACAAAGCACATTCACCTTATTATCACCTAATAAGTTTAAATACGTTTTTGGCTCAAACTTACCGTGGTATACAAATCCTGTTGCACCTGAACCGAGAGTTGCTACAAACGGGCTCCAAATCCACTTTTGCCAACCTGGACTAGCCGTCGCCCATACAACATCATTCTCTTCAATCCCGAGCCAATTTGGAGCGCTCGTACGTAAATGAGCGTATGCCCATGCATGCGTATGAACAACACCTTTTGGATTTCCTGTCGTCCCTGACGTGTAAGATAAAAAGACCATATCTTCTTTATCTGTCTTCGCCATTTCTAACAGGTCACTTTCTGTTTCTAACGCTGTTTTTAAATTAATCCATCCATCTACTGACTGCTCGCTCAGAACGAATTTTTGAAGAGATTCCATCGCTTCTATATCATCAAACTGCCCAATGTACGGCTCATAACTTACGATTGCTTTTACTTCCCCGTGCCCAATGCGATATTCGATATCCTTCTTGCGTAACATTTCCGAACTCGGAATTACGACAAATCCTGCTTTAATCGCAGCGATATACGTCATGTACGCTTCAATTAAACGTGGCATCATAATGAGGAGCTTGTCCCCTTTTTGCAAACCACTCTTTATAAAAGCGTTTCCAATTTTATTCGCGCCTTTCATTAACTCAGCGTATGTAACTTCTCGTCTATACCCTTTATCATCTTGCCAAATTAAAGCAAGCTTCTCTTTATCACTTGTATATTTCTCTATTTCAGAAACTAAATTATAAGACGCTGGCGCCAACAATTCTTCTCTCTTCATACAATATCCTCCTCCATTTCTATGCCTCCCTTATATAATAAAGAATTTTCAGTCAATTTTGAACCCTCTTCTTTTGACAAATTTTTTATATCTATGTCGAAATGAATGTATAACTGTGCAAACAACAAAAAGAAAGAGCGGGAGAACCCGCTCTTTCTAAGCCATCATATATGGGATTATTTTTGGAAACCGCCTAATTGTTGCTCAGCTAGTGAAACTAGACGTTTAGTGATTTCACCACCAACAGAACCGTTAGCGCGAGCTGTTGCATCTGCTCCAAGTTGAACACCAAACTCTTGAGCGATTTCGTATTTCATTTGGTCTAATGCTGATTCAGCACCAGGAACCGCTAATTTATTTGTGCTACGTGACATGTTATATCACCTCCTTGTGAGTATAGAGTGTGATAAATAACATGACTTCATACACGTTTTATATTTGGTAATTTATGGTTTTAGAAAAGTTCTTCGAATTTTTCTTCTTCCGCCACTACTTCTACCGTTTGTAATACCATTGTTTCTTTGTTCGCTACAGCTTCATCGATTAATGGTGTGAAATCGTATTTCGCTTCAAAACGATTCGCTTTTTCACGCTTCGGCTTCGTCGCTGGGCTTGCTGGTGTGAATACTGTACAGCAATCTTCGTACGGACGAATTGAAATATCATATGTGCCGATTTCTTCAGCAATTTTAATAATTTCTAATTTATCCATCGTAATAAGTGGACGAATAACCGGATAGTTTGTTACTTCGTTAATTGTATGCATACTATCTAACGTTTGGCTTGCTACTTGTCCAAGACTTTCACCAGTCGTGATTGCAAGTGCATTACGTTCCTCTGCAATACGCTCTGTAATACGCATCATCATACGGCGCATAACTGTCATTGAATAGCTAGATGGAATTTCTTTATTAATCGTTTTTTGCACTTCTGTAAATGGAACAAGGTGAAGCGTTACACGTTTACAGTACTTCGTTAACTCTTGTGCTAAATCGATTACTTTTTGTTTTGCACGCTCGCTTGTGAAAGGTGGGCTATGGAAATGAACTGCTTCCACAGACACGCCGCGTTTCATCGTTAAGTACGTTGCTACTGGGCTATCGATACCACCAGAAAGAAGTACCATTACTTTTCCGCCAACGCCAACTGGTAAACCGCCAGCTCCCATATGCTCACCACACATAATATAGCTGTAACCACTGCGAATTTCTATACGTACATTCACATCTGGATTATGAACATCTACTGTGATATCCTCTGTATTTTCTAAAATGTGTCCACCGATTTCTGGAAGTAACTCCATCGTCTTCATTGGGAAGCGCTTATCAGAACGGTGCACTGTAATTTTAAATGTTTTCACATCATCTTTTACTTGTAAGAAAGCTGCTAATGCACCCTTTTTAATATCTTCTAATTCTGATGGTACTTTCATCGCTAAGTTAAACTTATGAATACCGAATACATCTTTCAATCTTTCAGAAATTGCTTCATGGTCTTCGCCATTTAATTGAATGTACATACGGTCATGCGTTGCATCGATTTTAATATTTGGGAACTTTTTCAGTTTGAACTTTACGTTATCTTTCAATGTGCTTACAAATTTAGAGCGGTTTTTACCTTTAGTCGTCATCTCTCCATAACGAACTAAAATATATTCATATGTCATCATATTCCTTTACCTCATCACTTCATATAATTTTGGCATCGTCTCTTTCACAATACCTTCAAATTGTTTTACTTCTTCCATCGTGTTTTCTGGTGCCAAACTAATACGAATAGCACTTGCAGCAGCGGCATGGGGTACTCCCATTGACACTAACACTCTGCTCACTTCATTTGCTTTTGAAGAACAAGCAGACTTCGTCGATACATATACACCGTGCTCTTCTAAAGCATGAACGACCACTTCTGGTTTTAAACCAACAAATGACACATTTAAAATGTGCGGTGCTGCATATGCAAGCGACGTATTGATTGTTACATCTTCCATCTCTTTCAAAAAACGGACAAGCTCTGTTTGTAAATTGTGCAAATGAGCTATCTTTTCTTTCACTTGTTCCATTGTCATGCGAAGTGCTTTCACCATCGCTACAATGCCAGGTAAGTTTTCTGTACCAGAGCGATACTTAAGCTCTTGTTGACCACCTGATAAAATTGGATCTAACCTTACGCCATCACGTACATAAAGAAGACCCGTTCCTTTTACACTGTGGAATTTATGTCCAGATATTGAGCAAAGATCAATATGAGAAGCATATAAATCAAGCGGTACTTTTCCTATCCCTTGTACATGGTCCACATGGAATCTTATTTTCGGATAGTTCGATAATAACGTTCCAATTTCAGCAACAGGCTGAATTGCTCCAGTCTCGTTGTTCACGTGAATAATTGACACAAGAATCGTATCTTCACGAAGTGCTCGTTTTACATCCTCTACCGATACAACACCATGCTCATTAACCGGTAAATATGTTACATCAAAACCGAGATCTTCTAATTGTTTATATGCTTCAAACACAGACGCGTGTTCAATATTTGTTGTAATGATATGTTTACCGCGCGAACGATTCCTCATCGCTATTCCTTTAATCGCAAGGTTATTCCCTTCCGTTCCACCTGATGTGAAAATAACCTCAGAAGGTTTAACGTGAAGAAGCTGCGCTGCAATCGTTCTTGATTGTGTTAATAGACGCTCTGCCTCTCCCCCAAGCGAATGAATAGAAGAAGGGTTTCCAAAATATTTCCCAGCAACCGTTACGTACGATTGAAGGGCCTCTGGATATGGCTTCGTCGTCGCACTATTATCAAAATAGATCATCGTTCTTCCCCTTTCAGCGCTATCACATCATATAATCATATCACAAATACGTGTAATTACGCTAAGACTACTCAAAGGTTCCATTTTATCCCGATTGTGAAGGCCGATAATTCGTCAGGATGCCCTACTGACTACAGTTTCACTATATTTTAAAACGAATAACCTTACTGTATTCCGCTATTCATTATAGCAACATCGTCCCCAAAATTACACAAAAAAACAAACCCTTATGAAAGGGTTTGTTCATTGTCTACATATTCAGCTATTTTTTGAACAACGCCAGGTTCAAGTTGCTCTAGTACAGAAGCCGCTTGTTCTAAAGCTGCATCGTATTGATATTCACGGAATAATTTCTCCGCATAATTTAAGCTCTCTGCAAGGTTCTCATCATGACTGCGGTAACGATTACCGTATTGAATTAATTTTTCAACTAAATACGCTTGTCCAATTAACTCTTCTGTCATTTCAGCTACACCATTAACAGTTGTGTACGCTTCTTCTAAACTGCTATTTACAGCGTTCATATTTAACGGTTTCACTTCTAACTGTTCATATACAGCTTGCATTGCCATTTGTCCTCTTTGTAAATCTTCCATAATGCTTTCTGGAAGACCTGGCAAATTCGACTTTTGCATAAAACGTTTCGTTTCAAAAATGATATTTCGCATTTCTTGTAACTTCTCACGCGCTTCAAATTCTTCTTTACGCATCGTTTGCAGCATTTCTTTATATTCTGCATGAAGTACTTTTAACGTTTCACATTGCTCATAAACCTCTTCTAGTTCCTCACGAATAATAGAGAAGGCAATATCTTGTTCCGCAACGCGTAATTGCAGCATTTCAAAACGTTTCATTAAAATGTGCATTTGCTTTTCAATTACTTTTTGAGACTCAATGTCCTTATCTTGTAACTGATAACTTTGTTTCACAAGTTGTGTTTCTGCTTTTGTTTCAATCGTTTCAATGCGAATTTCTTCTAAGTCTTCATAAACAGAAAGTGTTTTTTGCTCCACATAATGTCTCGCATGTACTTCTTGTTCTAATTGATCATAGAAGCCGTCTAAACGCGTTTTTAAGTTTTCTACTTTTTCAGCTGCTTCCGTTATATGAAGCTCCTGTATATCCATTAAACATGTGTGTAGTTGTGTCGTCATATCACGAACTTCTTTAGGGACTTCCAAATACTCTAATACATAACCTTGTCTTACCATATCATTATGTCCGTGTAATAAATCTTCCAGCTGAACTGGTAACGTCGCTTGACACTCTACCAATAAATCTGGAATTTGGTGAATAATGATTTCTAAGTTTGCCAAACCTTCTTCCAAACTAATAACAATTTCTCTCGCTTTTAAATAGTCGCCATTATCTGTTGCCTCTTCAAAGCTTTTAAACTTATTAGATTCAACGTCTAGCATTTCTTCGATTTTCTGTTCTGCTGCTCCATACATATGTCTATGAGCAAGAACACTCTTCTTCATACTACGATATGTATCACGTAACCCTTCAATTTCCGAGCTATTTTTTTCATGGCTTTCTAACAATTGCTGTAATTCATTTAAAATGTCTGTAATACGATTATCAGCGTCATCTAAACCACTTATGGATTCATTCATCGCATGCTTTGCTTTTCGGAAGGAGAATTGCGAGGCGAATTTTCGCGCTTGCGCTAAATCTTTGTCTGCTTTCGGAAGGGTTGTTGATACAATCTCATCCCATTCTTCACGCCATTTACCAAACAGTTCTTCTGTTTGACCTGTCATATTTAAGTCTTTCACCCGTTTTAGTTCATCTGCCACAGGCTTATCTTTTATCTCTTGTTTCCACTGCTCCAGTGCTTCAATATCTTTATATGAACGATTTCTTATCACAAGCTCTATCATGAGCAGCACTAGAATAGAGCTTACTACAATGATAACGATCGTCAGGATAGAATCCATGCAAAAAAGCCTCCTAGTTATATCTCTTTTTTTGTCCGTTCCGTTTATGAAATGGAAGGCATTATGTATAAAAAGGGAATTCCCCTATATTTAACAACTAACAATGTACTAATCATACCATGTAATGGCTTGTTTTTGACCTAGTTTTTTTTAAAATTTCATGTTTCTTTCAATGCAATTGTAATCTTTCTCAATCTTCTGTTTGGATTATCTCCCATCATCAAATGATTGTAATAACAGGTTCTCTTTCATATGAGATACGAAATAAATTTTGCGCACAAGTGGTGGTTCAATAGAAATTGCATATACATTCCCTTGCTTTACCGCTTGCTCTACTACCATTTCTGGAAGTAACGTAATACCAAGTCCAGCTCCGACCATTGCAAGCATCGGTTCTGCATAAGAAGTTTCAAATGCAATGATTGGTTTCGCACCTATCCCCTGAAACATATTCGTAATCATTTTCCTTACATCACAGATTTCTGGGTATACGATTAACTTTTCATTTTGCAAATCTTCCATTCGGATCACTGTTTTCTCTTTATAAAGATGATCATTTGAAACGACACAAACAATTTTTTCTTCTCGCATTTCTTTTATACACGTAGCGCCTTCTACTATTGAATCGACGAACATCGCTTCAATCTTCCGTTCTTTAAAGAGTCCCATTAGTACTTTCGTATGCTCAATTTTCCATTCTACTTCGAATCCTTCACCTAATACATCTTTACATTTTGATATGTAATGAGCTGCTAAACTTGGCAATATGCCTATAGAAATTTTCCGCTTCTCCTGAAAAGTCTTCATTTCAGCTTTCACTTCATATATGTGTTCCAAAATCGGTAACATCCTTGTTATAAATAACTCTCCAGCTTCTGTTAATTCCACTCCTTGCGCGGAACGCTTGAGTAAAGTAACCTCTAAATCCGCTTCTAACCTTTGAATTTGCTTACTAAGCGCCGGTTGAGAAATATGTAAAAGCTTACTCGCCTTTGATAAACTGCGCGTATTCTTCACTTCAATAAACGATCGTACTGCCTCCAAATCCATCGTACACACCTCTAACAAAAAGTTATAACTGTCATAAAAAATCGATATTTCCTTCTATAAACAATTACTCTTTATACTTATTTCATCAACTTACTATAACGAAATGAAAAGGGGAAAGATACTCTTGGACAAAAAACAAATGCTACTCGGATCCCTCCTATGCTTACTTGCCGTAACGGCTTGGGGATTTATGTTTCCTGTCATGGCAAATGCTCTGCAGTTTATCGATCCGTTCTTCTTCACAACTATCCGATACGGATCAGCAGCTATTATTTTTCTTATTTTGCTATTCATTACTGAAGGAAAAACTTCACTCCACTTAGAAAAAAGAACACTTTCGTTATTCTTTTACGGAACAGTCGGTTTCGCTGGATATGGTTTTCTCATTTTTTACGGCCAACAACTTGCCGGGCCTTCTGGGGCCATCCATGCTGCGATGATTCAATCTCTTATGCCGCTCATCGCTTTATTATTGCAGTGGATAACAAAAAACAAACGCCCACAAAACTACACATTCCTTTGTATGTTCGTTGCATTGCTCGGTGTTATGCTTGTCATTTCAAAAGGAAATATTCACTTATTATTTGGAGCTGCCAGTCACCTCTCAACAAATATACTTATGCTATGCGGCGTTACTTGCTGGGTCATTTATACGAACGGTGGTGCTCGTTTTCAATCTTGGTCACCACTCAGGTATACGACGTTAACTTGTTTATTCGGCTCAGTTTCACTCATCGTTATCGTCACTTTCTTCACTTACACAAACATCGTTACTATGCCGTCACTTCGTACCATTATGAGCGTTCGTTTTGAACTCTTGTATATGTCGATTGTTGCAGGTGTTATCGCTGTATTTTGCTGGAACACAGGAAATCGCTATATTTCATCTATTAACGGCATATTATTTATGAATTTAGTTCCTGTACTTGCACTTATCGGTTCCATCTTTCGAGGTTATACAGTCGACAAAATTGAAATTGCCGGAGCCTCACTAACAATTATCGCGCTCTTATGCAACAATGTATGGCAAAGGAAAGAAAGCACAAAAATCCCCACCTCATTTCGTTAGGTGGGGATTTTTCACATATGAACAGCTCTTGGCAATTCATAGTACATATTCGTTATACATAATGTTTGCTCCATCCATTGCTCAATTTCTTTCGTGTACATTTCTATGAAAAATGTCTCAGACGGAAAAGAATGCAGCACTTCTGATATATATTGCGGATATAAAAACGGCATATTCATCATGCCTTTTAATTGCGTCATAAACATTGTAAAAGATACCTTTTTAAATTCCTGCTTTATTTGTCCCTGTCTAATCATTTGCTCTATATAATATCTTTCTTTAGAAAAGTAAATGGTCATCACTTCGCGAATTAATGTCGTATCAAGTGAAAGCTCTCGGTAGAAGAAACGTGTCAGCTCCCTATTTTCAAATTGATATCGTAAAATTCCGCGCACCATTTGTACCATCACATCTTTAGCCGACAAATATTCCCTCTGTTCGAACGACATTTCAATCACATGAATATATCCTTCTAAAAAGTCAGTAATAAGCTGTTCTAATAAACCTTGCTTTCCAGCAAAATAATATGAAATATTCGCTACATTCACATCCGCTCGCTTTGCAATTTCTCGCACCGACGTTCCATCATAACCTTTCGTGTTAAACAACGATATTGCCGCATCAATTACTTTTTGTTTCGTCTGTTTCATGCGCTCACTTCCTCTCACTGAACAGCTATAGTTTAAATTTCTTGACTTTTAAGACAAATTCCTTTAATTTTCTATCGACAAAGTCATGTGAAATACATCGTATTTTGCTAATATTTTACACATCTCGATAAAAAGGGAGTTGTTTCCATGTTTACAAAAGAAAGTTATGCAGGTTCTCGTGAAGAACAATACGAGACAGTAATTAAACAACTGGATGCATTATTAACTGGCGAACCGAACGTAGTCGCAAACTTATCAAATGCGTCCGCATTATTAAATCAATTTTTAGATCGTGTGAATTGGGTTGGCTTTTATGTAACAGAAGGAAATCAGCTTGTTCTTGGACCTTTCCAAGGAATGCCTGCTTGCGTGCGCATTCCATTTGGACGAGGCGTTTGCGGCGTTGCAGCTGAAACAAAAACAACGCAGCTTGTAGCAGACGTTCACCAATTCCCAGGACATATCGCTTGCGACAGTGCTTCGAATTCAGAAATCGTTGTACCAATCGTGAAAGAAGGAACTGTCGTTGGAGTACTTGATATTGATAGCCCTGAAAAAAATCGTTTTGATGAAGTAGATCAGCGCTATTTAGAAAAGTTTGTGGAAACACTCCTAAAACATATTTAAAAAAGAAAAGAGCGAGTTATCGATTGCGTACATCACGTACGAAACCGATAGCTCACTCTTTTTTATTGATTACTAACAGTAGATATTTTCTTTAGTGCCTGTTCTAAATCAAAAACGATATCCTCCCATGATTCTAAACCGACAGATAAACGTATTAAATTATCGTAAATACCCATTTCTTGTCTTAGCTCAGCTGGAATCGCAGCGTGCGTCATCGTTGCCGGATGCTGAATTAACGTTTCTGTATCCCCTAAACTTACGGCAATTGTAATAAAGTGAAGGTCATTGATAAACGCTTGCGTCTCTTCTTTTCCGCCTTTTACTGAAAAAGAAATCACACCGCCGCCCCGTTTCATTTGGCGAGATGCTAACTCCCCTTCTGGATACCAAACACCTTCTACCGCATCATGATTTTTGAGGAACGATACAATTTTTTCTGCATTATCACAATGGCGGTCCATTCTTACCGCTAACGTCTTTAATCCGCGTAACAATAACCATGCATCAAACGGCGCCATAATACCGCCGATATCTTTTCGCATCGGGCGAATTTGTTCTGCTAACGCTTTCGTTTTACAAATCGTTACACCTGCCACAACATCACCGTGACCACCGATATATTTTGTCGCACTATGAACAACCGCGTCACAGCCCAGCTCAAGTGGTCTTTGTAAATAAGGTGAACAAAACGTATTATCAACAATAACAAGTAAGCCATTTCGCTTCGCAACCCGAATCACTTGTTTTAAATCAATTAATTTCATTGTCGGATTAATCGGTGTTTCAACGAAAATAAGCTTTGTATTTGGGCGGATTTTATTTTCAATATCATCCTCTGTCTCCATATCACAAAACGAATGCGTAATCATAAATTTTTCTTCTAACACTTCTAAAAAACCGTACGTGCATCCGTATAATCCATTTGAACAAATAATATGATCTCCAGCCTTTAGAAAACCAATTAAAGTTGCTGAAATAGCTGCCATACCGGATCCGAAAGCAAGTGCTTCTTCTCCTCCTTCTAACACCGCCATACGTTCTTCAAATAATTTTACAGTTGGATTTCCAAGTCTTGAGTAAATATAAGACGGATCTACTCCCGCAAAACTCGCCTCTCCTTGCTGCGCAGTCTCAAATGTAAATGTAGACGTTTGAAATAACGGTGGTGTTAAACTTCCTTTATGTTCCTCAGATGTATACCCGTGATGAATTAACGCTGTCTCCATATGTTTCTTTTTCATAAAAACATCCCCTTTATGTTTTTATTGCCGCATATTCACCAGTAAAAATTGATGAACGTTTTTACTACATTTTATGTAAGCGTTTTATTTGTGTTTCTATCTCTTCTTTTATATTGTTTTAAATTCCTTCTTATATTAATTTCCAAAATTTATATGCATAAAACAAAAACGTACTCGCTTGACGAAACTCTGGGTAAAAGATATAATAGCGTTTGTGTAAAATAAAAAGGCAGCCTTGTAATGTGAGTTTATCGTTTGTATTTTGTTCCTCTACGGAGGTGTATCTCGTAACTCCCTGCTGCTGGAGCGAAGGTACATGAAAACAAAATGCCCGTAAATATCGATTACGTCTGTTTTTATTTTACGTAAATAAAAACATTTTTAAAGGAGGAGTCAACTATGGCTCGTTATACAGGTCCAGCTTGGAAACTGTCTCGTCGTCTTGGAATCTCTCTAAGCGGCACAGGAAAAGAATTAGAAAAACGCCCTTACGCACCAGGTCCTCACGGTCCTAACCAACGTAAGAAACTTTCAGAATACGGTTTACAATTACAAGAGAAACAAAAACTTCGTCACATGTACGGCATGACTGAGCGTCAATTCCGTCGCACATTTGACCAAGCAGGTAAAATGCCTGGTAAGCACGGCGAAAACTTCATGATCCTTCTTGAAGCTCGTCTTGACAACCTAGTTTACCGTATGGGCTTAGCTCGCACTCGTCGTGCAGCTCGCCAATTAGTAAACCACGGCCACATCACAGTTGATGGATCTCGCGTAGATATCCCATCTTACCGTGTAAAACCTGGTCAAACAATCAGCGTTCGCGAAAAATCTAACAGCCTTGTTGTTGTTAAAGAAGCGATCGAAGTTAACAACTTCGTACCAGAATACTTAACTTTCGATGCTGATAAATTAGAAGCTACTTACACTCGTCACGCTGAGCGTTCTGAGTTAGCAGCTGAAATCAACGAAGCATTAATCGTAGAGTTCTACTCTCGTTAATCTCGGTACTCTGAAAAGAGTAGTATTAAAAGCCTTAGGAACCTTGTTTATCAAGGGGCCTGGGCTTTTTTTATTGAATATAGCCGGTATATGTATAGAAACAGAACAATGTAACAAAATAAAAAAGAACTGCAAGTCTATAGTTAATAAAAATTAACCCTCTCTCTAGAATTTCATCAATTTTTTATTCACATTAATAAAAATCCCCCCTCTTCTTCTAACACCGGAAACATACTACGCTCTATCCCATAACTCATTTTTCTTTCCTATACTCTCCTTTTGTTAATATTATTTTTACATGATCTACCTTCCCTTTTTTATTTACATTCAACCTTAAAAACCTCTTCATCACCAGAGCATCCGAATGAGATTAAAAAACTTAATGAACAAGCACCTTTTTTGCTGAATAATTAGAATATTACATTTACAACCACTTCCTTAAATTGGTATTATCTTCTTGTAGGGGAGGGAAAGTTCATGTCTTTAAATATGTATCTCGGTGAAGTACAAGCTCAAACAGAAAGTATGAACGCTTTCTGTAACGCTACTATTCAAGGAATGGAACAAATTATTCATTCTATTGACGCTTTTGCATTAGATACTGTTCTACAAGGACAAACATATAGCAGTGCAAAAGCATATTTCTTACAAACCTTTCGTCCGTTAGCACAAGGAATCATTTACTTATGCGAAGAATTAATTCGTCAAAATGATGCCTTTCCAAGAGACTTTCAATCACAGGTAGCTTCTACAGATGTAATTGAACAAGAAATATTAGAACAAATTCGAGAAATTGACCGAATGATAGCAAGTACAGAAGCACTCCATCAAACTATGTGTAGCTTTTGAAAAAAGTCTGATTATTTATAATAAAGATCGATAATTTATAATAAAGTTTGATTAAAAATCCTGTGTTGATATGCAGGATTTTTTCTTGTTCCACAAACGAGCCATTTTCTTGAGTAACACTTTAATGAAAATAATTATGGAGCAAAAAAATTGTGAAGATTTTCCCTTAAACTAAAGGGTTGTAAAGGGGGAAATCTAAATGGTTGAAAATGCTCAAACAAACAGTAATTCGGTAATTTCTTTAAACCTTGGTATTATTTAGATCCTAATACCATTTATCGGTTTTTTTTGGTGGTTTAGGAGTTGTAGTTGCTAGAAAAGCGACAAAAGAAATTTTAGAAAAAAACCAAAGTGGTAGTGGATTAGCAACTTCCGGTTTAATTTGTAGTGTGGTGGGAATTATCATTCAAATCTTTTTAGTACTCAGTATTCTCGTTTTCTATTCTTTAAGAATTGTAGGATATCTTATTAAACTAAAGGGCCAGTCCTGCCATGGTTTGGGCGTTCAAAGCGTCGCAAACCATGAATAGGATTGGCTTACTATGGGGAGTAGTTTAATGTTTTATTAATAATTCCTATTTTTTGCCACATGAAGAAATTCCTTAACCGCAGGAGAAGCATTTGCAATTGATTGACAGGCAAGTGCTACTTCACGGCTGTTTTCAATATTTAGTTTGCTGATTTTTATGTTTTGCTGTGTCTTTAAAAATAATTCTGGACCTATCGTAACGCCAAGTCCTTCCTGTACCATATTAGCGATGGTTGTACAGTCGTGTACTTCAAAAAGAATAGATGGTTTAATTTGCGCTTCTGCAAATAATTCCTCAACATGTGATTGGTACATCCCTGTTGGCATAATAAAGGATTCATACATTAAATCATTCATTTCTACTATTTCTTTAGAATGAAATTGATGATCAGGGTAATAAGCGACTACCATCTTGTCTTTAATCAAAGGAACCAAATCGAAATTTGGGTTTGATTTTCCTTTTACTACAAATCCAATGTCAATAATGCCTGAACCTAACCATTCCGTAATCTCTTCATAGGTTCCTTCGTAAAATTTAAATTCTATTTTAGGATGCTTTTTCCGGAATTTTGCAAGTAATTTAGGCAATAAGCAGGAAGAAGCACTTGCAAAAGTGCCGATACGAATAATACCCGTTTCCAAGCTTGTCATAAGCGCAATTTCTTGATTAATGACTTCCACTCTTTTCAATATTTCTCTAATATGCGGCAGAATTTTTTGTCCTATATCTGTAAGTGTTATTCCTTTTTTTCGATCACGAATTAATAAAGAAACTCCCCATTCAGATTCTAAACTCGCAACTGCATGACTCACGGCAGATTGGGTCATATTTAATGTTTCAGCAGTTTCTGTAAAGCTTCCTAGCTCAACCACTTTTGCAATGATTTCGTAGCGCACAATAGTCATGAGTAATTACTCATCTCCTTTATTAAAAACATCAATTTTACTTATGTTAACATGGAACATAAAATAAAAACAGTAGTTCAAATATAAGGAGATGTACAAATTGAAAAATAATATGAATCAACTAATCATCATACTTTTAGCTTTAGGGGCTTTTGTAACAGGAACAGCAGAGTTTGTTGTTTCTGGAATTTTAGAACTGATTTCTTTTGAATTAGATATTTCAATTTCAATGGCTGGTCAGTTGATTACGATTTATTCTTTATCTTATGCTATTGGAGCTTTGATCTTGGTCATGCTAACGTCTAAATTGGATCGTAAAAAAGTACTTTTATATGCTATCTCTATATTTATTCTAGGGAATCTAGTTGCATTTTTTAGCTATAATTTTGTCTTTCTTATGTTATCTAGAGTCATTATGGCGATGAGTGGAGGGTTATACATTGTTGTTGCCACCAATTATGCTGCGCAAATTGCAGTTCCAGAAAAAAGAGGTAGTGCTATGGCAACAGTCATTACAGGTTTCACTGTTTCATTAGTACTTGGAGTACCTATCGGAACATTTTTAGCTGGACATTTTGATTGGCACTATATTTTCTTAATTATTGCGCTTGGCACAGTTTTTTTAATAATAGGACTTTACAAATTATTACCATCAATAAAAGGAAACCAACCGCTGCCATTTACACAACAGCTACAAATTATGAAAGATAAACGAGTCCTTACTGGTTTAATGACAACGATCTTTTGGATTTTAGGATATACGATGGTGTTCGCGTACATTGCTCCATTATTAAGTCATACTGCTGGTTTTTCTATAGAAATGACAAGTATCGCTTTATTTGTTTTAGGCACTTTTGCTTTTATTGGCTCACGCTTTGGAGGATATGCGGTAGACAGATGGGGACCTAATCGAACGATTTCATTAAGTTTATGTGTTCATATCATCTCTTTATTTGTACTAACATTTACACAGTATAGGGCAGTCGGTGTATTTGTCACACTAGCTTGTTGGGGAGTAGCAACTTGGACAACGACACCAGCAAAGCAGTTTTATCTGATTTCACTAAAACCACAATCCTCTGAAACCGTACTCAGTTTTAATACCGCCTTAATGAATGTTGGAATGATGCTAGGTTCTGCATTAGGAGGAATCATTATTCAGTATACAAATATAGTGAATTTAAGCTGGATTGGAGGATTATTCGGTATACTTGCACTTATTTTTATCAGATATTCTTTCTATTTAAATAGAAATTTTATGAAGAATCACCAATTTTAAGGATAAAAATACTTTCCAATACCAGCATTTCAAAAACTTGTTGAAGGTTTTGAAAGGGGAAATCATCACCCACCTTTGCAGTTGTGAAGGGAGAGGAAATGTATATTAGAACGAACGTACCGAATATCAAGTTCGCTGTGCATTTAACGGCTTTTGTATTGAAGAAGAGAACAAGGAAACTTTCATTAGAGTATGACTAATGAGTATAGGATTTGATAAATATTTTAGTTATTCCATTAAAGTGCGCGATTGTGGAAGATCACAGGCATAAAATAATTAAACTTTTTTATAAAAGATCTATACTAATTCACAAGAGAAGAATCCGTTTTGATCAATCTTTTTTCAAAACGGATTCCTTTTATTTAACGTAAAATACGAGTTTGAAAGGTAATTTTGATCAAACACTATTTTAAAGCCACACTATGCCAATTTCGGGCATGGACGCTATAGTAAATCTATTTGCTGTCATGAGGCGTAAACTGCAAGAAAAGTTAGAACATCTATATGAATTTAATCAAACATCTAGCGATAACTATAATACAGCGATTCAATTAGCTGCTAGTATTGCGACAGGTTTAGCTGAAGTACAAAGCGGAAAAGGTTTTAGTCCCGCCAGTGGTACATTTAGTACACAAGGGTTGAATATGGAATGGATAGCCTCTATTCAAAAAATTGCAGAGGAAAGAGTTCAAGAAGCCGAAATAAAAAAAGAAATTGAAGAAAAAATGGCTTTGCAGGAACAAGAAGCTAATAGACCGTGGTACCAAAAAACAGCTATTGGCGCTTGGGAATTCTTCCAAGGAATTTGTAATTCAGCTGCTGAAAACTTTACAGGCGTAGAATTACCAATGGGCAATGAATTAGAAAACAAAACAACCTTTCAAGCCGGAAATCTTGTGGGGAATTTTGTATCAGGGGTAGGAGCTATTTTTGAAATTTTGGGCGGTATAGCTATTGTAACAGGATCAAATGTTGGAACCGTATTGTTAGAAGGAGTAACTTTCGGGGCAGCATCACCAATTGTTATCCCAGCTGATTTAGCTCTTACAACCGCTGGAGCAGGTGTTGCTACACATGGTACATTTGTATGGTATAATACGATTCAAAATAGTATTGATACTCTTCAAAAATTCCAATCTTCTAGTAGAATTACAGCTGATTTTGAAAAAGAAATTAGCAAGTTACCTAAGGAAGAACGTATTCCAAAAGTAAATAAGAAAGCGGAAGAAATCGCAAAAAACAATGGATGGGAAAGAAATAAATCATTAGAAAAAAAGAATAAAGGACGAACTATTTATACTGACCCTAAAACTAAAAAACATTACTCAGTAGATACTCAACATGGAAGATTTGAAGAACTCAATAAAAGAGGTAAACATTTAGGTGAAATTGATTTTGATTTGAAAGGAACTAAAGGACCAGATAAGTCAGGAGGGCATGACATAAATGTTAAATAAAAAAATTGAAGAAGTAAAAAGAAAATACTACGTAAAAAAAAATATAGAAGAATATTTACAAAAGTCTTCTATCAAACTAACTCTCCCTAAACAAATAATTGATTTTTGTAATAAAAATAATATTAAAATTAAAGGAGATAGCGACATAGTATTTCCTTCAAATGATTGGTATATTACTTTACCAAGTTATGTAAAAGGCGAGTTTGAAGTTGAATATACTACATATCTTATCATTTCTAAACTAGCTAATGTATATTCTATCCTTAATTCCTTTGAAATTGTAAATAAAGATGTCAATGGCATGATGCCTACTTTAACTGGAGATTCAGAGCAAGAATATACTAGATTACAATCTCAATTAATATCAGTTATTGAAACAACTCTAAAAGCAAGCGGATATGAAAGAATTGGTTACACAGAGAGTAGCCGAAAAATAGAAGGAATAAAATTTGCAGACGATGTCGCACTATTTGGTCCCGATGTAACTGTTGATGACATTCTATTTAGGGATGTACTCGATGTAACACCTGATTGATATTTAAACTAACGTTTACGTTAGCTTTTCCTTTGTTTCAAATCAAATATCATAGAAAAGGCATATTTGCTTTTACTGGTGAAAATATCATAACTAAGATACTTCAAAATGAACTGTATCAAGCGAATTATACATTTGCAAAGACTTCAATTTTACGTACGAAAAAAGAACAAATTCAGGAAAAATTTTGAGACGTATTTGAAAGAAATGAAAGGTAAATATGCTATTGAGATTAGGTTTAGGGAGGAATAATTGATGGCATATGATTTAGAACTTGAAATAAAAGAGGTACTTGAGAAAATTGATTTTGTAGAAAGATATAAATCCTTATCAGAAAAATTTCCCGATAGAACAAATACATTTGAAAACTATGAAAACGAAAAAGTAATTGCAGTATTTGAGTCTCTTGGCTATAAAGCTCGTTTTATGAAAAAAGAAAACTATTTTTATTGTTGGAGAGGTCAAGAATAAAAACATCTATACTTTTAGATTTAATATTAGTTTAAAACATGGCCTTGTTGAGTTTATTTGGTCTGCACGACATAATGGTGCAATAAGAGCTGGAGATCCAGGGGCTATGTTTGTAGCAATATTATCAAATGATACAGAAAAAATACTTCGTCCATGCTTCCACAGTTACGATGAACTCAAAGAAATCATGAAAATTTCCTTTGAAATGTACGAAGATTTCAAGCGAGAATTAATTCCTATTTATTCATGATTTTATATTTAAGAAAGGTAATTTTGTCTTAAATGTAAAAAGAGCAAATCCGACTTATAAGAGTCGGATTTCTTCATTTATCTAAAACTTTATACTGTTTTATTCAATCTAATGTTAGTATTTTTCCAATGTTGACACAACATTAGAGTTATCATTTCAAGGATAATAAGATTATAAGAGAGCATTCAGGCGGTCATACTTATCCAGATGATCCATCCCAAAATAGAGGATCACATTTCAATGATGTACATGGGAATCATTATGACTATTAAAATTGAGGTGGTAAAATGAAGTGTTGGAATGAAGTAGAAAAAGATGCATTCTCATACTACGAATGGTTTAGTAAAGATGAAGCAATTAAAAGAGTCGGTAATTTACCAAATTTAAGTTTATTCAGCGTTAATGGCTCCATGTTATTTAGCCCAGATGAGAAAAAGAAATTCAAAGAAGTATGTGGAACTAAAATCAAGCAAGTATTTATGAAACATGATTTAACTAATGTCTACAAATTCTACTTGCTTGCAGCTATTGAAATCAAAGACAAAAACTCTAAAATTGAAAAATATCGAAAGGTATGGAAAGCTCTTCGAACCAAATGGAAACTTGAGGGATTTAATAAGGGTCCAGAAGTTGAAATGGAAGTTGGAGGAACAACTTTCTACTCAAGTATTGCAGAGTTTTGTCTCGAGAAACTTCCAGCTGCCATTGAAATAATTTCTAGTAATCCTAAAAGATTTACAATCATTGCAAGTAAAAATAGTGATATAATTATGGAAGAAAATGTTAGAAAAATCTTCAGAAAAGCATTTAATGAATATAACAAATGGAAAGATGAAATAGATTATTTTAACCTTTCCATTCATCTCTGCCCAAAAGATGATATAGTTTTTAGATGGGGAGATTCATTAGAGGAAGCGGAAATAGCTGCTATATTTAAAGGAGATATACTTACACTTTTAAATAGCTAACTGCAAAACCTTTCTAAAAATAACTACATTTCAATTAACAATTATAATATTTTCATAGAATTAAACTAAGAAAAATCCGACTCACAAAAGGCGGATTTCTTCATGTATCTAAAATGTATACTGTTTTATTTGATCTACTATTAAAAATTAGGGAGGAGTAATTATTGGCGTATTCATTAAAACCTGAAATACAAGCCAGTCTTGCAAAAATTGATTTTATTAAGAAATACAAATCCTTATCAAAACAATTTTCTGATAGAGAAAATACATTTGAAAACTATGAAAACGAAAAAGCGATTGAAATATTTGAATCCCTTGGTTATAAAGCTCGTTTTATGAAAAAAGAAAACTTTTTTATTGTGGGTGAAGTAAAGAACAAGGATATCTATACTTTCAGATTCAATATCAGCTTAAAATATGGGCTTGTTGAGTTCATTTGGTCTGCAAGGCATAATGGTGAAGTAAGGGTTGGAAATTCATGGGATATGTTTGTAAAAGTATTATCCAATGGTTCTGAAAGATTGCCGGCAGTATGCTTCCACAGTTACGAAGAACTCAAAGAAATCATGAAAATTGCCTTTGAAATGTACGAAGATTTCAAGCGAGAATTAATTCCTATTTATTCATAATTTCACCTTAAAAATACATGAAGTAATGACTAAAAAACAAGGACAGACTTAAGGTTTTAGGAGAATTAATTATGAACTTAAAATTAAAACCTGAAATAGAAACAGCACTAAAAAAAATTAACTTTGTTAATAGATACACAGAACTTTCTTCTTTTTCGAGAGAAAATTATGATGCCGAAGAAATCATTCCTAATCCCAATATTGAAGAAATTCAACAAATACTTGAAAAGCTAGGTTATAAATCAGTTTATGATAAAAAAGAACAGTTTTTAAAAGTTGGAGAACTAGGTGATAAAAAAGAAATTTTATTTTATTTTAATATTGGTATTAAAATAAACGTTCTGGATTTTACTTGGGTAGTTTGTCATAATGATGAATTACGATTAGGTAGTCCATGGAGTCTATATTCAAGACTTTTAATTTCTCCAGATACTAGAATTAAGCCCGTACTATTTAGCGATTATGACAGCTTAGAAAAAATTTTAAAAATTGCTTTAGGTATGTATGAAGATTTTAAACAAGAATTAATTCCTATCTATTCATAATTTTATATATAAGAAAGGCAATCTTATCTTATATATAAAAAAAGAAAATCCGACTCACAAGAGCCGGATTTCTTCATGTATCTAACATGTATACTGTTTTATTTGATCTAATATTAAAAATTAGGGAGGAGTAATTATTGCCTTATTCATTACAACCTGAAATACAAGCCTGCCTTACAAAAATTGATTTTATTAAGAGATATAAAGCATTATCAGAAAAATTTTCTGATAGAGAAAATACATTTAAAAACTATGAAAATGAAAAAGCTATTGAAGTATTCGAGTCTCTTGGCTATAAAGCTCGTTACAATAAAAAAGAAGACTTTTTTATTGTAGGAGAAGTAAAAAACAAAGATGTCTACACCTTTAGATTCAACATCAGCTTAAAATATGGTGTTGCTGAATTGATTTGGGAGGCATGTCATAACGGTGAAGTTAGAGCTGGAGACCCCTGGGACATATTTATACGATTGTTATCAAATGACACGGAAAAAGTACCCGTGCTATATTTCCACAGTTACGAAGAACTCAAAGAAATCATGAAAATTGCCTTTGAAATGTACGAAGATTTCAAGCGAGAATTAATTCCTATTTATTCATAATGTAAAAAGCTACCGAAGACAACTAAAACAGTTACTCCGAGTAGCTTTTATTTATATATATTAAAGTTATTTATTTTCCTCTCTCTGAACATATACATAAGCATCTTTCTGCTCTTTATGTACATCCACCTTCGAATTCTCTGCAAGCTGACCCGCATTTAGCAAAGAAAAAATAATGAGCGCTTCTAGTGACATTTCGTTTTACCACTCCTTTCTATTTGTTATACGTTTATCATACCGCTTACATGTGATTTCCGTATGAACTCGAAAAGGAGATTACAACAAAAGGGTTACAGGAATATGAATGCACGCTATAATAACCATAAAATAGGAGGTTGATTCATTTTGACAATAAACCAAATGGTTCAATTGGGTAGTGCATGTATGCTGTTTATTACTTCCGCACTTATTAATTGGTATCAGGGGAGTAATTTGATAGATTATCCTGATGAATGGAAATATAGCGCTAAGTTTACAAATTACTTTAAAGGCACCGTTTCAAATTACGAAGATATTTATCAAATCGACTTCTTTATATATGCAGCAAAATTTTATCCAACAGCATTTGTTCTTATGCTCATTAGCTTACTTTATATGCTCATATTAATTCTTCATATTTTATTTACAAGAAAAGATCAGGCAATCTAAATTCATACATAAAAACCCCGAATCATAGACTTTTCAGCCTACAATTCGGGGTACTATTTGTTTTATATTCGTTTCTGATTAGTAACGAATTAAGAAATATTTCTTCTTACCGCGGCGAATGATTGTGAATTTACCTTCGATGCGGTCGTTTTCTGTTACAACGTAGTCTAATGCTTGTGTACGCTCACCGTTTACGTAGATTGCGCCGTTCGTTACATCTTCACGTGCTTGACGTTTTGATGGAGAGATTTTGCTTTCTACAAGTAAGTCGATTAATACTGTATCTTCTGCAGTACGTTCTACAGATGGTACGTCTTTGAATCCTTGTTCGATTTCGCTTGCAGTCAGTTCTGCTACAGAACCGCTGAATAATGCAGCTGAAATTTTAATCGCTTGCTCTAATGCTTCTTCGCCATGAACAAGTTTTGTCATTTCAGAACCTAATGCTTTTTGTGCTGCACGTTTTTCTGGTGCTTCAGCTACTTGCTTTTCAAGCTCAAGAATTTCTTCATGAGATAAGAATGTGAAGTATTTTAAGTATTTAACAACATCGCGGTCATCTGTGTTGATCCAGAATTGGTAGAACTCGTAAGGAGTTGTTTTTTCTGGGTCTAACCAAATTGCGCCGCCTTCTGTTTTACCAAACTTCGTACCGTCAGATTTTGTAACTAGTGGAATTGTTAAACCGAATGCTTTCGCATCTTCTTCTGATTTACGGATTAATTCAAGACCAGCTGTAATGTTACCCCATTGGTCACTACCACCGATTTGCAGGCGGCAATTATGGTGTTGGTATAAGTTTAAGAAGTCGTATGATTGTAAAATCATGTAACTGAACTCAGTGAATGAAATACCAGTCTCTAAACGAGACGCTACTGTATCTTTTGCTAACATATAGTTTAAACCGAAGTTTTTACCGATATCGCGTAAGAATGAAATTACATCTAAGTTACCAAGCCAGTCATAGTTATTAGCCATTGTTGCTGGGTTGTCCACGTTTTCGAACTCTAAGAAGTTTGAAAGTTGGTTTTTAATGCTTTCTGTGTAGTAAGCAACTGTATCTTTCGTATTTAATGTACGCTCTGCTTTTTTACCACTTGGGTCACCGATCATACCAGTACCTCCGCCAACTAGTGCGATTGGTTGATGACCAGCTAATTGGAAACGACGTAACATTAATACTGGTAACATATGACCAATGTGTAAGCTATCCGCTGTCGGGTCGAAACCACAGTATAATTTAACGCTTTCTTTTTCTAATAATTGCTCAAGCCCCTCAGCATCTGTTTGCTGATTAATTAGACCGCGAAATTCAAGATCTTGTAAAATACCCATATCCTACATACTCTCCTTTAAGTTCATTACTGGCGTGAAGGTTGAAAACATAAAAAAATCGCCCCTTTAAATAAGGGACGATTTTGATTATCGCGTTACCACCCTAGTTGCAGGCAAAAAAAAGCCTACCACCTTATTTACATAACGGCTTAGCACCGTCTTTTCCCTTTTGAATACAATTCAATCGAAAAAAGATGCTCTAGGGGCGTAATTCGCGATCATCTATGTGCTGATTTTCACCGGCCATCAGCTCTCTAAAACAGGGAAATGATCACTACTTCTCCCTTTCCACGCTCAATTATTCATATACTTTTCTTTATACCATCATTTATATAGGCGTGTCAAATAGAGGTCGAGTTTCTCTCCTTGCCAATCCTCTACAACGTCGCAAAGAGTATCGTAATAAGAGAAAGAATTGGAACCCCAACTAATAACGATACATGAAACACAACCGATAAATCATTCCCAATGGTCGCCTCCACAGGATCTTTTGCCGGAGAACCAAGAAATCCGATTAATCGATCGAAGCGACTTACCGTTTTTGGAAAGTCTGGTATTTCTACATGGTCACTATCTAAATGCTGTTTTAACTTATATTCACTCTTAAAGGGATTTTCGCTCAATTTCATCCACCTCCAGCAATTGTTTCAATTTCTTTATCCCGTTATGAAGTCTCGATTTCACTGTTCCAATTGGAATGTTTAATATCTCTGCAATTTCTTTTTGCTGCATGTCATGATAATAAGAAAGGATTAGGACCGCTCTTTGCTCTTCTGGAACTTTCAAAATTGCTTCTCTTACTGTGAGCCGATCTTCGTGAGAAAATTCTTTTTCCTGAATTGGCACTAAAAATGGCAAAAGTGTACGCCACTTTTTTCTCCTATTTAATTTATTAATCATAAGACGATAACCGATTTGAAATAAATACGTTTTTATTTTTCCTTTTTCAAGTTCATACATATGTTTCTTACGCTCTAGCGTCAAAAACGTATCTTGCACAAGGTCGATACTTAATTGCTCATCTCGGTTAAATCGATACAAAAATGTGTATAGCGCTGGTTTGATTAAAACGTATAGTTTTTCCCCAGCCTGCTTATCTCCACTTTGATACGCAAGCATGAGCTCCTCCTCAATCCCAATCTGCGCCATGATTTTTGATCTCCTTTATTCCTTTTAACGTTAATGAAATACGGGAAATTAAATAGCAACTTGCGACAATAATCCATACTTGCGATTGATTCGTAAAAAATTGAACATACGGGTTTTGAATTGTCTGTCCGGTTGAAACTAAAATATTTAATGCTTGCACACAAATGCATGCATACACTGCAAGACAAGCCGAAATCGTATCAAATACATTCCAGCGAAAATACACTTTTGTTTTTGTAAAATCAATTTTATATCCATTTTTCCGTACTATATGTTTTCTATCAAATGGAATGATGATTGAAAACATAACAATCATCATGACCCCAGCTGTAATCATTGAAACTTTAAATCCGATTGGCATCGGTAATAACAAACCACAAGAAAATACGACTATAATTCCAATTACAGCAAAACCAAGAAGTAATTTATTAGACATAAAAAAGCCTCCCTCATCTATTCTTTCACAAATGCATACAGACGAGGAAGGCACTTCGTTCAAATATTATTTTATTTTTTTAATAATCTTTGCAGGATTCCCGCCAACTACTACGTTATCTGGCACATCTTTCGTTACAACAGCGCCAGATGCGATCACCGCATTGTCTCCAATTGTGACACCAGGATTAATAATCGCTCTTCCGCCAATCCATACGTTATCGCCAATTGTAACTGGTTTTCCGTATTCTGATCCGCTTATGCGCTCTACTGGATCAAGCGGGTGCGTTGCTGTATAAATGTGAACACCTGGAGCTAACATACAGTTCACTCCAATTGTTACTGGGCATACGTCTAAAATTGTACAATCAAAGTTCGCGTAAAAATTTTCGCCAACGTGAATGTTATAGCCGTAATCACATCTAAAAGAAGATTCAAGATGAATGTTATCCCCAGTCGTTCCGAATAATTCTTTTACGATTTCGCTACGCTCTTTTAATTGTACTTCTGGCGTATCATTTAATTTTCTCGTTAATATACGAGCTTGCTCCCTCTCTTGTACTAAAACTGGATCAGCCGGTATGTACATTTCTCCTAGTATCATCTTTTTCTTTTCTGTTTTCATCATACTATCCCCTTTCAACTTATATATATAAGTTGATGATATCATAAAAAAGAAAGGTCTGAACGTTATTTCGTTCAGACCTTTCTCTCTTAATCTTCCATCGTTGATAAGTCACCTGTTGGTAAGTTTAATTCCCACGCTTTTAATACGCGGCGCATAATTTTACCACTTCTCGTTTTCGGTAATTTATCTCTAAATTCAATTTGTCTTGGCGCTGCATGAGCTGCTAGGCCTTTCTTTACAAATTGACGAATCTCTTCTTTTAATTCATCAGATGGTTCGTATCCTGCTCGAAGCGCGATAAATGCTTTAATGATTTCTCCGCGCACTGGATCAGGAATACCAATTACACCAGCCTCTGCAACAGCAGCATGCTCGATTAATTTGCTTTCTACTTCAAACGGACCAACGCGCTCACCTGACGTCATAATAACATCGTCAATACGTCCTTGGAACCAGAAGTATCCATCTTCATCCATATAAGCAGAGTCACCTGATACGTACCAATCTCCCGGCATAAAGTAAGATTCATACTTTTGCTGGTTATTCCAGATTCCACGCATCATCGCTGGCCAACCTTTACCAATTGCTAAGTTACCCATTGTGTATGGAGGAACTTCATTTCCTTCATTATCAACAATCGCTGCTTTCACACCTGGAATTGGTTTACCCATTGAACCTGGACGGATTTCCATACAAGGGTAGTTACAAATAACTTGTCCACCTGTTTCTGTCATCCACCACGTATCATGAATACGAAGTCCAAATGCATTCATACCCCAGCGAATTACTTCTGGATTTAACGGTTCACCAACGCTTAATACGTGACGAACTTGTGATAAATCATATTTTTTAATTGCGTCTTGTCCAGCTCCCATTAACATACGGAATGCTGTTGGCGCGCTGTACCAAACTGTTACACCGTAATCTTGCAGTGCTTCATACCACGCTTCTGGACTAAAGCGGCCACCTAAAACAACATTTGATGCCCCAACTAACCACGGCGCGAAAATACCGTAAGCCGTTCCTGTTACCCAGCCTGGGTCAGCTGTGCACCAATATACATCGTCCTCTTTTAAATCTAATACCCACTTCGCCGTTTGATAGTGCTGCACCATTGCGTTTTGCGCATGTAGCACACCTTTTGGCTTCCCAGTAGAACCAGATGTGTAATGTAGAATTAAACCGTCTTCACGGCCTAGCCATTCGATATGTAATTCTTTTGAAGCTTGTTCAAATAAAGGATTGAACGCTACCGTTTTACCGCCTTCTTCTACATTATCTCCAACAAGGAATACTGTTTTTAAAGCAGGTAAATCATTTAATGGTACTCGCTCTAACAATTCAGGTGTTGTAATTAACACTTTTGCTTCGCTATCTTCTAAACGATCGCGAACTGCGCCTTCCATAAATGCTTCAAATAGCGGACCAACGATTGCTCCCAATTTCACTGCACCTAAAAGTGCAAAATATAACTCTGGGGAACGCGGCATAAAAATAAAAACGCGATCGCCTTTTTCTACATCGCCATAATTTTTCAGGACGTTTCCTGCTTTATTAGAAAAATCCTTCATTTCCTTAAATGTATATTTCTCTTTTCGCGATCCATCTTGATAATAAAGGGCTACTTTATTCTTTCGATCGGATTTCACATGCTTATCAATTGCCTCATACGCCATATTTACTCGACCTGTTTCATTCCAAGTAAAATTTTTATTAACCTCTTCCCAGTTAAAATTCGCGTATGCCTCATCATAATTCGGCAAATTATTTTCTCCTTTAATGACAGGAAGCGTTTCTACTTTCATACTTTACATCCCCCTCCTATGTATTCTATTATCTATTATAATGATATTATTTAAAATTTTCAGTATATTTGTTGATTTTTAGACAAATTTTTAATGACAAAATTCGATTCACATCGCATATATTATAAAGTACGATATTAATAGATTCACAAACCCTCAAGGTGGTGAGCAATACATTGATCCATAAAAAAATATACAATGCCAGAAACTTAAAAACAGCGAAAGGCACTTTAATTATTGAAGGTCCTGTCTCTACACATAACTTAGAAATGTATGAATTTCATCCAGACTTAATTGCGTTTCGTCCTGCCGAGCAGCAATATAAAGCAATTGTCGAAATTTCTAAATTACCAGAAGCTCGTCTCATTATTGCTAGACATGACCGAACGATCGTTGGATATGTTACATACTTGTATCCTGATCCACTCGAACGATGGTCAGAAGGAAAGATTGAAAACTTAATTGAACTCGGGGCAATTGAAGTTGTCCCCACCTTCCGCGGTTGCTCTGTCGGAAAGAACTTATTAGAAGTTTCAATGATGGACGATCATATGGAAGATTACATTATATTGACGACTGAATATTATTGGCACTGGGATTTAAAACAAACAGGCTTAAATGTTTGGGAATATCGAAAAGTAATGGAAAAGATGATGAATGCTGGTGGCTTACAATGGATGGCTACAGATGATCCTGAAATTTGCTCGCATCCCGCTAACTGTTTAATGGTCCGCATCGGTAAACGCGTTGATACGGAGTCTATTCAAGCATTTGATCGTCTACGTTTTCACAATCGTTTTATGTACTAAATAAAGGGGGCAACTGGAATGATTGTAGAAGAAATTATGAATCAAGATGTGGTGACACTACACCCAAACGATACAATCGAAACAGCAATCCGAACGATACGCACGAAAGGCATTCGGCACATTCCAATTGTCGATCAAAATAATCATGTCGTAGGCATTATTTCTGATCGGGATGTAAGAGATGCAAGTCCATCAATTCTTGATGAACAAGTTCCACTCGCTATGCTGAAACAACCGCTCGACCTTATTATGAAACAACCTGTTATGACTTGCCATCCTCTTGATTTCGTTGAGGAAATTGCTACCTTATTTTTTGAAAATAAAATAGGGTGCCTTCCTGTGACAAAGGCTGGAAAGTTAGTTGGCATCATTTCTGAATCCACTGTACTGCACACGTTAGTGAAATTAACAGGAGCACATCAACCAAGTTCACAAATTGAAATTCAAGTAAAAAATGAACCTGGTATTCTTGGAAAAGTCGTTGCTATTTTTAGTGATTTGCAAATAAATATCGTGAGCGTTCTCGTCTACCCAGCAAAAGATGAGAATGATAAAGTACTCGTTTTCCGCATTCAAACGATGAATCCGCTAAAAGTGATTGATGCACTTGAAGCAGAGGGCTACCGCGTATTATGGCCGAACATTATGGGGATGCAAGCATGAGTAGCGCGTTTATTTATTCGGATGATTTTCGGGGCTATTCGTTTAGCCCTGATCATCCTTTTAACCAACTTCGCGTCACACTTACGTATGACTTATTACAAAAGGGTGGTTTCATCTCTCCTTCCCAAATCATCTCACCAAGGATGGCTACAGATGAAGAGATCGCCTACGTTCATACAGAGGAGTACATAAATGCGGTAAAACGTGCTGGAGAAGGTAAGTTAGAAAAATCAATTGCGATGACATATGGACTCGGTACAGAAGATACACCGATGTTTCCAAATATGCACGAGGCAAGTGCATTACTTGTTGGTGGAACATTAACAGCTGTTGATGCTGTTCTTTCTGGGAAAGTAAAACACGCGCTTAATTTAGGCGGCGGCTTACATCACGGCTTCCGCGGCAAGGCATCTGGATTTTGCATTTATAACGATAGTTCCATCGCAATGAAATATATTCAGAAGAAATACGGTTTACGCGTCCTATATATTGATACAGATGCTCATCATGGTGATGGTGTACAATGGTCTTTTTACGACGACCCTAACGTATGCACCATTTCACTACATGAAACTGGGCGTTATTTATTCCCTGGAACTGGCGCTGTAAATGAACGTGGACAAGGTAATGGCTATAGTTATTCTTTTAACGTTCCACTTGATGCATTTACAGAAGACGAATCGTTCTTAGATTCCTATCGAACTGTCGTAAAAGAAGTTGCCGCATACTTTAAACCGGATATTATTTTAACGCAAAATGGCGCTGACGCACATTATTACGATCCACTTACACACCTTTGCGCAACGATGAATATTTATCGTGAAATACCGAAGCTCGCTCGCGAAATCGCTAACGAATATTGCGAAGGTCGCTGGATCGCTGTCGGCGGCGGTGGCTATGACCACTGGCGCGTCGTCCCAAGAGCTTGGGCACTCATTTGGCTCGAAATGAACAACATCCAAAACATCTCAGGTTATCTCCCCCCAGAATGGATTGACGCTTGGAAAGGACAAGCTGAAACAGAACTTCCCCTCACATGGGAAGATCCAGACAACATGTATAAACCGATCCCCCGTAAACCAGAAATTGAAGAAAAAAACGCATTAACTGTAGCGAAATCCCTTGAAATTATTCGGAATAATATGACAAAATCTTTGTACTAAACGAAAAGGAGGCTCGTTTTTTTAATGGCCTCCTTTTATTTATTGACGACTTTTGTCGGTAAGTCGATATATTTTTAGATTCGCTGATATATTCTAATAATCGCCGATATATTTTATTTAAGAATTAGCCGGTCCAATTTTTATAAGAAAAGGTAGTGATATTATGTGGACACAACAAATAATCAACACGAAACGTGGCACATTTGAACTTTTTACAAAAGGAAATGGCGAACCGCTTTGCATTACACATCACTATTCACAATTTAATGAAACTGGTGATTACTTTGCAGATGTTTTTACTTCTACGCATCGTGTATTCCTCATTAATTTAAGAGATGCTGGTAACTCAGCAAAAGCCAATTCAGAAAAAGAATTAAGTATGATTGAAACAGTTCACGACTTAGAAGCAATACGAGAAGCTTTACAACTCCCAACATGGCATTTCGCCGGTCATTCAACAGGTGGTATGCTTGGACTTTTATATGCAATTACATATCCAAATTCCTTACAATCATTAGTCGTGGCCGGAGCTGCAGCAAGTAATTATACCGAAACACCATTTTGCATTTATCACCCAGCACATCCTCAGTTTCATTATATGCAACAGCTCGTCGAAAACTTAAAAAGCCCTCACCTTACAAGTGAAGAACGGAAAGAACTATCTACTAAGAGGACAAAATTATCATTGTATAAACCTGAAAACTACAACTCTTATTTTTGTAAACCAATCAAAAAAACAATGTCTGCTAGCCGGATGAACGCTTTCTCTCACGAATATCCTTCATTTGATTTAAGAAAGTACTTACCTTCTATCAATATAAAAACGCTAATTATTTGCGGAAGACACGATGTACAGTGCCCGATCCAATATTCTATCGAGATGCATGATGGTATACGTAATTCTATCTTTGTGACATTTGAGGAGAGTAACCATTATCCTTTTTTAGAAGAATCTGCTCAGTTTACTTCTACTACTCAAACATTTTATAAATCGTTACACTAGTACCGCTATTATTAAGGAAAGCTCACAGTCTCTATAAGACTATGAGCTTTTTTAAAAGAAATATTTCACACTAGAAACAACAAGAAGAACAAAAAAATCATTAAACCTACATCAAGTAATACTGCCTTTTGATCTCCTTCTTTTAAACTTATCATAAAACTAGAAATTATTTTAATTCCAAAAAAGAACATCATAAATAACCCACCGAAATGATCATTCGTAGAATCTTCATCATAAAACATTTGTATTGCACCAATAATTAATAAAATAAGTACGATATTCGTTCCAATCTTTAAAGCCTTGTTATGTAGCACGCCCTCTCATGCTCTCCTATGTTTTATCTCTCTTTATATTTTAACATAAATTACCTATTATTCCCTTTTCGTTCAAATAACATAAAAAACCTGCCCATTACTCGGCAGGTACATTACACGTTAAAGCGATAACCAGCTCCCCATACTGTTTCAATATATTGCGGGTGGGCGGGATCTCTTTCAATTTTTTCACGTAGCTTTCTAATGTGAACAACGACAGTGGCTAAATCGCCAGCTGAGTCTAGTCCCCAAATACGTTCAAATAACTGTTCTTTATTTAATACTTGGTTTGGATGCGTTACAAAGAATGTTAATAAATCAAATTCCTTCGTTGTAAACGCGATTTCTTCATTGTTTATACAAACTTTTCTCGCTCGCTGGTCAATAGAAATTCCGTGAATGTATAGCGTATCGCGTTGCTTACTCACATTTCCTGATAATCTTTCATAACGAGAAATATGAGCTTTTACCCTTGCGACTAATTCACTCGGGCTAAACGGTTTCGTTATATAATCATCTGCTCCTAAACCGAGTCCGCGAATTTTATCTATATCTTCCTTCTTTGCTGAAACAAGTAAAATCGGAATATCTTTTATAGCTCGAATTTGCTTACAAATTTCAAATCCATTCATTTTTGGAAGCATAATATCTAAAATAATTAAATCGTAGTCTTCCTGAAGAGCCATTTGTAGACCTATTTCTCCTGAATGCTCTACATCGACTTGAAAATCACTAATTTCTAAATAATCTCGCTGTAATTCTGCAATACTTATTTCATCTTCTACTAGTAAAATTCTCTTCATTCTACTCACCACATTCCTGTACTTTTTTCAATGAGAAGAAAATACTTGTACCTTCCCCAAGCTTACTTTCCGCCCAAATTTCTCCGCCATGTTCTTCAACAATTTGCTTCGCTATCGCTAAGCCAAGTCCACTTCCACCTGTGCTAGAATTTCGCGATTGCTCTGCACGATAAAACCGCTCAAATATATACGGCAGCGTATCAGCTTCTATACCTGATCCATTGTCCACCACTTTTACAATGACTGTATTGTTATCATTTAATACTGTTACAGTAATTTTCTTCGCTTCTTTATCCATGTATTTCACACTATTATGAATTAAATTTGATATCACTCTATTTATCTTTTCGCAATCGGCCGTTACATATAGTGGTGATGAATGTAATTGTAAATAAACTTCTATACCTTCCTCACTTAAATCCATCTGCATCTCTTCTAATAATTCTTGCATAAACATGTTTAATTCTATCGTTTCAAACTGAAAAGGAACTCGATTCAAATCAAGCTTCGAAAACAAAAAGAGCTCATCAATGAGTGTATCCATATGCTTCGCCTTCGTATGAATGGTCGTTAAATACTTATCCATTTTTTTTGGCGTATTTGCGACCCCGTCTTTTATGCCTTCTACATATCCGATAATAGATGTAATCGGTGTTTTTAAATCATGAGATATGTTTGAAATGAGCTCTTTTCGATTTTCTTCATACTGCGTTTGTACTTCAATCGACTCTTTTAATCTCTTCCTCATTTCCTCAAATCCTTGATTTAATTGCCCAATCTCATCATGGGATGTAACTGGCATTTGAAAATCTAAATCCCCTTCTTTAATTCTCCCAGTCGCATCTTTCAGTACAAAAATTGGTTTTATCACACTTCTTGAGACGAAATAACTTAATAGCCCTATGAGTAAAATGGCTAACAGTAAAAGCGCTCCGAACAAAATCGGAAATAACTTTTGTGTAAGATCGACAAATGAACTTTGCCTTTTTAGTACAAATATACTCCCTTCTTCATCTCCAGGAAAATAAAAATCAAATTTTACATACCGATAAAATGTATCGCCTAGTTCCGTTGTACCACGACTATTAATATTTGCTGATTCAAATTTTGGAAGGGCTTCTTTTAAAGATACACTTTCAAATATTTTTGTAGCATAAGAAATGGTTTCTCCCTTTCTTACAACTATTTTCACACCTTCTTTTTCAAGTGTTGAAACGAACGATTCATCTAATAGTTGAGATTGATTTTTCTTTGCCGCTAATTTCAATTCAATATACGTATTCTCTTCTTCTGGCGTAAGCGGCTTTTGAATATAGGAACTTTTATAGAAATTTTTCACTGATTCCAAGTCTCCTGTTATGGAAAAAACAATTAAAAATCCCGCGACTAATATGAGCGTAATGGAAACGAGAATAACAGCAATATAAGAGAATAAAAATCTTGTTTTAATAGACATATGTTACATCCTCACTTTACCAAACCTTATTACTCATAAGCATAAAAATATATGTTCAAATACTCAAGCGATTTTATAGTAATTTTAGCGTCAGTTTATAAAAATTTAATGTTCTTATTTTACAGTTGAAATGAGGAGGTTGAAATTCCATGTTCAAAAAAACATTAAGCATGATCTGTTGCGTAATTTTTTTGCAAGGTTGCTCACAAGAACAAGGAGTTAAAAAGGAGATGACAAACATGGAGACAGCGCTACTAGCAGCTACTGAAAAACAAGAAACGAATACCGTTATATCGTTACTCAAAAAAGGGGCTGACATAAATATAACAGACAATAAAGGACGTACCCCTCTTATGATTGCTACATACAAAAATGATGTAAAAACCGCAAAAGCGCTTATTGAAGCAGGTGCTAACGTAAATATCCAAGATGATATGAAAAACAATCCCTTTCTATACGCCGGTGCAGAAGGTTACTTCGATATTTTAAAACTAACAATTGATGCCGGTGCAGATCCATCGCTTACAAATCGTTACGGCGGAACAGCTCTTATCCCCGCCTCAGAACATGGCTATATTGATGTTATTAAAGAACTCCTTACGCGAACAACTATTGATGTTAACCATGTAAATAATCTCGGGTGGACCGCTTTAATGGAAGCCATCGTATTAAGTAACGGAAACGAAACACAGCAACAAGTCATTCAGCTTCTTATTGAACACGGTGCAGATGTAAATATTCCAGACAACGATGGTGTTACCCCGTTAGAGCACGCTCGCGCTCATAACTTTGAAGAGATAGAGAAGATTTTGTTAGAAGGACGTAAGTAAAAAGCTAATTTTTGCCTTCCTCCCCCGCCCTATGCTACATTTAACCCGTTACATTAATATTAATAGGGTGGGAATACAAATGAATAAGCCTAACATTGGGATGATTGGACTTGGAAGTATTGCACAAAAAGCCTATCTTCCAACACTTACAAAAGAAACAGATTGGAATTTTGTAGGAGCGTTTACACCTAACGCAGAGAAAAGGAAACAAGTTTGCCAGCAATACCGTATTCAAGACTTCCATTCTATTGAAACGTTAGCCTCGGAATGTGATGCAATCTTCGTTCATAGTTCAACTGCATCGCATTATGAAATCGTTTCTGAACTTCTGCAAAAAGGAATCGATGTTTATGTTGATAAGCCGCTAGCAGCTACAGTGGAACAAGCTGAGCAACTAGTCGAGTTGAGCGAAAAGCATAACCGAAAGTTAATGGTCGGATTTAATCGCCGATTCGTTCCTATGTATGTTGCTGCAAAAGAGCAAGCTCATAATATTTCATGGGTTCGAATTGAAAAGCATCGCACAAATAAAGTCGGGCCATATACATATGACTTTACTATGTTAGATGATTACTTACATATTGTAGATACTGCTCGCTGGTTAGCTAATGATGACCTTAACGTCGTTCATAATATGATGCAAATCAATGAAAAGAATGAACTTCTTTACGGACATCATACATATACAACTCCAAGTGGACTGTTACTTTCTACCGCGATGCATCGCCACGCCGGTACAAATTTAGAACAAATTGAACTTGTAACGACAGGTAAAATCATTCGCGTAAAAAATATGAACACATTTGAAGTTGAGCAGGAAAATGCAGTTTCTCAGATTGGTTCACCATCATGGGATACAACGTTAAAACAACGTGGTTTTGAAGATGCTGTTCATCATTTTATCGAATGTGTACACGGCGATACAAAGCCTGTTGTAGATGGATTAGAAGGATTAAAAACGCAGCAACTGTTGCAATCTCTACTGGAGAATGTAAACAAAAATTAAAACGGATACATTTTTCAGAATTTACTTTCATTCCCATTTCCTCTTTATTTCTCTCGCAAATTTCTATAGAATATGTTGATAGGAATTATAAATTTCATATTGAATCGTGGAAAGGATGGGATTAACACATGTGGAACGAGTTTAAAAAGTTCGCTTTAAAGGGAAACGTAATTGATCTAGCTGTCGGGGTTGTAATCGGTGCTGCATTCGGTAAAATCGTTAGTTCTTTAGTAAAAGATATCATTACACCATTAATTGGTTTATTAATGGGAGGAATTAACTTCACAGGATTAAAATTTACAGTCGGCGAGGCCTCTGTTAAATACGGTAACTTTATCCAAACAATTTTCGACTTCCTAATCGTTGCATTTGCAATCTTCATTTTCGTTAAAGTCTTTAACAAAATGACTTTAAAAAGAGAAGCTGAAAAGACAGAAGAAATTCCAGAACCAACAAAAGAAGAAGTTCTTCTTAGCGAAATTCGCGACTTATTAAAACAACAAAATTCTTCTAAAGATAGAGCATAATTGAACGGATAAAAAGGCATGCCCCTCGGGACATGCCTTTTCTATATGCTATAACGTTTCCGAATTCATATGAATAAATAAAATAATACCTGCAACCATAAGTACCATAATACTACCTGCAAATAGTGTAATACCCATGAACATTAAACTTGTGCTCATGTCCACTGATACACTTTCAATAAAAATAGAAATTACATACGTGATAAGGGCAATTCCTGCAAGAATACTTCCTGGAACAAATCGCTTTAAGCCATTTTGTTTTAACGTCATATATGCAAAAATAGCAGTCATACAAAGCGTAATTATCCAAAGAACGATCATCTCTTCTCCCCCCTCACAAGCCTTTTCTTTCTATTATACATGACATTGCCCTATAATAGTTAAATTTGCACTTATGTGACATATAACAAGGAATAACCCCAACTGTAGCGAAGTCACCAATAGGCCATATACTCGGGAGGATTTCAATTGGAAGATGATATTGTAGGATACTTTAAACAAGTAGAGCGATTCGATTATATTACAATCGACTTAGACAAAAAGTTTTTTTATGTCTAAGTTGTACAATTAGAAACAAATATAACTTTGCTAAAATTATCACTTAACTTAGACAAAGATGAAACTATTATTGCTGGCAATGTAAAACAATATAATCCTTCTCGGTTAGAACAATTAATACAAAGTTTTAAACGCACTGCACACAAACATGCCTGGAACATAATTTACGAAGTCCTGAAGAACTTTTTGCATTTTGGAAAGAGAATTAATCCCCCCAATTAAAAATGGTTATTTTTTCTATTAATTGATATAATTATCATATACAAATATTCTTTATAAGGGAGTGTTCATAATGATTTGGATTTCACTAATCGTATTAGCCTATTTCATCATTCTCGTCCCAATACAGTATAACTATATTAAGATATTAAAGACAAAACAGAACGTGTCACAAAATGAACTATATGACAACATGTCTTATGAAGAATCCCAAATACATTATCATTATCAAAGTAACGTATTTACAATACCTGCTTCGCTTGTCGCAAGTATTATTTATAAGGTGAAACATGCAGCATAATATGTACGCTGTAAAATTATTGTTTGAATCTGTTCATTCTGGTGAGCCTGATCCTACGAAAATTGATGAGCATTATGAAGAAAGTCACAATACACTTTTTGAAGAAAGTATTATTCTTGTTAAGGCAAACAGTGTAGAGGAAGCTCACGAATTAGGTGAAAAGATAGCTATACTCTCTGAAGAATCGTACGATAATATGTACGATGAGCAAGTGACGTGGACGTTTCGAAAAGTATTGCATGTGTTTGAATTAGACGATACATCATTTGAAACGGGAAAAGAATTGTACGCAAGATTTTTACACGTTAAGAAAAATGAAAAGGTAGATACCGTAGTAAAAGCATACTATCCTGAATACGAATAAAAGCTCACAGCAAATGCTGTGAGCTTTTTTATACTTATTTCGTTGAATCTCTAAATTGGATGCGGTGAGGTAAGATAACAGTGTGATCTTCCACTTTTTCTTTGTTCATATACTTTGTTAATAGACGCATTGCTACTGCACCGATATCATACATTGGTTGTACAACTGTTGAAAGTTGTGGACGAACCATTAATGCAAGGCGTGTATTATCGAAACCAAGTACTTCTACATCAGTTGGTACGTTTAATCCAGCGTCTTGTGCTGCATGGATTACACCTAGTGCCATTTCGTCAGAAGATACGAAGATTGCTGTTGGCTTTTCATCACTGCTCCAAAGCTTTTCGAATGCTTCGATACCTGAATCATATGTGTAATCTCCATCGATTATAAGATTTTCATCATATGAAATACCTGCTTCTTCTAAAGCTTTTTTATAACCTTGTAACTTCTTCGCGCTTCCCGCTTTATTAATGAAAGGACCAGAGACGAAACCGATACGCGTATGTCCTTGCTCAATAAAGTGCTTCATTGCATCGTAAGCTGCTTGTGTATAATCAATATTTACTGATGGCGTTTCATTTTGCTCATCAAATGACGCTGCTAATACGATTGGTACTGGAGACTTTTTGAATTCTTCAATGTGAATGTCTGTAATATCTTCACCCATGAAAACAATTCCGTCCACTTGTTTTCCAAGCATCGTATTTAATAAATGGAACTCTTTCTCTTTGTTTTGGTCAGAGTTACTTAAAATGATGTTATATTTGTACATTGTTGCGATATCTTCAATTCCACGAGCAAGTTCTGCATAAAACGTATTTGAGATATCAGGAATAATAACACCTACTGTAGTTGTCTTCTTACTTGCTAGTCCACGTGCTACCGCATTTGGGCGGTATCCTAAACGATCGATTGCTTCTAATACTTTCTTTCTTGTTGTAGGCTTTACATTTGGGTTACCGTTCACTACACGAGATACGGTAGCCATTGAAACGTTCGCTTCGCGCGCTACATCATATATTGTTACGTTCATCTCATCGCACACTCCTTCTATTTTTGTTATCTATTTTTATGTATCGGTTACTTGAATGAAAAAAAGACATCAACTCTATTTGCAGATGCCACCAATCGTCCCGAGTTCTTCCTTTTACTAATGATACGATAAAAACGCAGGCTCATACAATATTTTCCCGCAAAAGTTTCGAAAAAATTCGCTTCTTTTCTCGTATTTTCGTATTTTTTATGAAAAAAAGGGCATTTTTTGTAAAAAAATAGATATTCCATGAGTGGAAACTGTATATTAAGCCGTACGTTAGTAAATGAAATTTATATCAGCGATTTTGTAAATATATCGACTTACCAACAAAAATCGACAATGAAAGTCGCTATACAATAAGAGGCAGCAGTTCCAAATACTTTTAATTCGTTCATCAATTCATTGAACTGCGGAATATTCATTCGTTGTGCCTGGATCTGGGCTGGCAATAGAAGGTCACATCGTCCTGTAGAATACGTTATATCGACAACAACAGGTAAATGTATTTCTTTCTTTAAAATCGGCACAGCGGAAACATGAAGCGTATTACGCATCGATCTTTCATTACTTCAGAAACTAATTGTAAATCACTACCTATTTATTGGTAGTTTATATATATTAGCATTTAAATCTCGATTCCTCTAATTTCAAAAATTTCCTAAATCCATTTACCAAATCTTTTTTCGTAGTGGGAACTTCTTGAGGCATATAATTAACAAAACTCACCATATCTTCTGGATAGTGATGATTTCCATAAAACTTTGCAATTTCATTTAATAACTCATTTTCTTCTGTACATCTTTCTTTTATCTCAGATAAACAAACAAATCTTAGTTTTCTCTTCTCCTCTACTAACACTGTGCTTTCTTCATCTAATTGAGGAAAATAATTAGTTTTTATTTCTAACATCACCTTACCTAAATTTTCATTAGCGACTCCCCATGACAGTTCACTAACAAACTCACTTTCATCACCAATCCCCATCAATTCTACTGCATAATCAGAAATAACGTCTTTACTAAAATAATTCCCTTGGACGCCTACAAAAATAGTTTTCCAATCATACTTAATATGTTTATTTTTTAAGTCTTTTAAGTTCATATGACTTCCCCCTTACTTTTTGGAATTTGATTTGGTTCACCCGCCATAACACCATTTTCAATAAAAAAAAGACAGTTTAAACACTGTCTTTTTTTATAAGAAGGAAACAAACGGTTTTTCGCTGTTTTTCTCTTTTATAATAATTGCCTCGATTTTACTCTCGGACTTTATCTGCAATTGTACTTTCGCATCTTTAGGTAATTTTTCTAACATACTTTGAGCAGCCATTTGAGTAAGAGCCATTAATTCTGTTTTACCGTTATATTTAATAACGATATTCATATTTAATGTATCCATCTGGTTTTTCTTGTAAGAAACTTTAGCATTGACTGGGATAAAATCTGCCGGAGAAAAATCTTTTATTGCCTTAGCAAATTCAGTTATTTTTGTATTATCTTCTCCATGCGCTTGTTTAAATTCATCAGAAGGATATGAATACGCTTGTTCATCGATCGTACTCCAATTTCCAAGGTTCATATCATTCTTTTGAACGGTAGCACTAGCAATATACGTACCATTTTTTAAAGAACTTGTACTTTCTTGCTTAAAGATAGCAAACGTAATTGGAGACTTATTATACTTGTCATTTTTATTAATCGCTTCAATAAGTTGCTTGGCAACTTCAGTACCTTTAGACATTGCTTCTTCATTCGATACACTTGAAGACATTGCTAACCCAATCACTACACCAGATAAACTTAGTTCGTTTGAATTCTGTTTTCCGAAATAGTCTTGTTCTATAATATTCGTCAAAACGGGTGCTTCTACTTTTGCGACTAGTTCATCAACTAACTTCTCCGGAATATACTGATTTAATTGTAGTACATGATTTTCTGTATCAAATTGCTCTTTTGCAATATTCATTAAACCATTTTCATACTCTGCTAAATCTAATTTAGAATTTGTTTTTATATTAGCTGTATTTATAACCTTTTGTTCCTTTAAAGGAATTACAGTTCTATAATAATCTTTCGAAACAGCTGTTCTCGGAATCATACTTTTTTCTTTCGTATCCTTCTGTATAACTTCATCCTTCTTACTAATCGTATTATTACTACAAGCTCCTAGTAATAAACTTACGACCGCGAAGGATAATGCCATTTTCTTCATTACTTAAAACCTACTTTCAACAATCTAGTTATTTAATTTGAACTATTAACAGTGTACCATTAAATATATTTCAACAAAAACAAAAAAAAGAAGCAAGCACCTTTCGCTTGCTTCTTTTTACTTAATATTCTCTTCTAAAGCGTCTTTTTTGATGTTCCAATGAGACGTATTCCATACTACCATCCCATCTTTTATGTATAACACTTGCGGAGATTCATGTTTAATGCTGTACTGTTCTGCAATAAGATTCGAAACATCTCGCGCATCTTGTACGTATAAGTAATACGCTGGTACTGCTCTTTCTTCATTACAATACGCTTGAAATTCTGTATATGCACCGTGACTGATCGGGCATGTCGTACTATGTTTAAAAAGAATATACGGCTCGTTTTTTTCTACTAATACTTCAAGCTCTTCAATTGCTTCAATTTTTGTCATATTCATCACGATTCACCTCTCATACGAAGTCTAGAGCGCTTTTCTTTCTTTTCAGCTTTTTTCTCAAGTCTTTCTAATTTACGCTCTTCTTTTTCAACTTTTTTCTCTTGTCTCGTCGCACGATAATGATTGTATACTTCAATTGCTGCGCTACTCCACTGTACAACTTGCGCTACTTTATCTGCATTGTTTTCAATTTCATCTGTAACAGAATCTGATACATTACGAAGTTTCGTATTTAAAGAATGGATTGTCGTTCCAATTCCATCTACACCCGATACTACTTTATTTAATGATTGTGACTTCTGTTGAATGTCATCAGCTAACGCATTTGTTTTATGTAATAATTGCTCCGTCTCTACGCTAATCCCTTGCATTTGCTTTTCTAAACCTTCTAACGTGCTTGCAACGTTTTCTAACGTCTTCTGAACCGATAACAACGTTCTGCATACATACACTACTAATACAGCGAAAGCAACCGCGATAATAGCCGCACTTACATATAAAAGAACTTGCATTTCATCACTTCCTTTATCTTTTTCATACTTTACCCTATTATACAATCATTTTCCGTTTCGTTCTAATCCCTATCTTTTCATTAGAATTTTCATACTTATTCGTTAACTTTAACATAAATGATTCAACAAATTCCACTAAGTAGGTTACAATAGGAGAGGATACATAATTAGTAGGGAGGCTTTACATATGAAAGATCCACGCATTGAAAAGTTAGCATACAATTTAATTAACTACTCTATCCGCTTACAAAAAGGCGAAAAAGTATTAATTGAAAACTTTGGCTTACAAAAAGAACTTGTAACTGCACTTGTAAAAGAAGCATATGCAGCTGGTGGTTTCCCATTCGTTTCTTTAAAAGATCATCAAGTAGATCGCTCTTTATTAATGGGTGCTACTGAAGAACATTTTGAACAAATCGCTGCATATGAAGCAAGCGTAATGAAAGATATGGACGCTTATATCGGTCTTCGCTCTGGCGATAACATTAACGAACAAGCTGATGTACCAAGTGAAAGAATGCAAATTCACGGCCAAACAGTTGGTAAGAAAGTTCATAGAGACATCCGCGTTCCGAAAACACGCTGGGTTGTTCTTCGCTACCCAAATGCTTCTATGGCGCAGCTTGCTAAAATGAGCACAGAAGCTTTCGAAGACTTCTACTTCGAAGTTTGTAACTTAGACTACGGTAAAATGGATAAGGCAATGGATAGCCTTGTTACATTAATGAATAAAACAGACAAAGTTCGTTTAACTGGTCCTGGAACTGACTTAACATTCTCTATTAAAGACATTCCAGCTATTAAATGCTCTGGTCATTTAAATATTCCAGACGGTGAAGTATATTCTGCACCAGTTCGCGATTCTGTTAACGGTACAGTTTCTTACAACACACCATCTCCTTACAACGGTTATACATTTGAAAATGTACAACTTAAATTTGAGAACGGTCAAATCGTTGAAGCAACTGCAAACGATACAGAGCGCATTAACAAAATCTTCGATACAGACGAAGGTGCACGCTTCGTTGGTGAGTTCGCAATTGGCGTAAACCCATACATCTTACATCCAATGGGAGACATCCTATTCGATGAAAAAATCGATGGCAGCTTCCACTTCACTCCTGGACAAGCTTACGACGATGCATGGAACGGCAACAACTCGAACATTCACTGGGATTTAGTATGCATCCAGCGCCCTGAATACGGCGGCGGCGAAATTTACTTCGACGACGTACTAATCCGTAAAGACGGACGCTTCGTTGTATCTGAACTAGAAGCTTTAAACCCAGAGAACTTAAAATAATAATAAAAACGCTCGGAATGTTCTCCGAGCGTTTTTTTATTAATATTGTAATAAATCTTTCGCCACATCCTCTGGCACTTTAAAACTCATTTTCTTATTTTTCATTTCAACTTCGACATAAGGGACATCTTTATATACTGTCATAGTACCAATTTCATGTAACTCTTTTTTATCATTACTCGACTCCGATAATTTTTTTGTATCCCCTTGGTACATTTTAAATGTTTTCCCTTGCGGAGTATCTAAAGGAGCCGACTGCATTTCCCACTTCTCCATTTTCATAACTTCAAACAGCTTTTCAATTTCTTTCTTATCGGTAATTACTTTTTTATCACTTGAATCTGTAAGTGATTCAATTTCAACTTTTTGTGCCTTTTCTAAGTTCAGATCTGCCTTTTCCTTCTTCGTACTACATCCTATTAAAAGAACGGATGCGGTTAGCAGAAGTAAAAATAACATAAGGACTTTTTTCATTTCTAATCCCCCTAACTACATAGAGCTACTTTTTTCGTTTTTTGTTTGCTGAAAATGAAAATAATATAACAGCGCCACTGCGATAGTACCTATTAATATTGGTTCATATAAGGGAAGATCCCATTTCATATATACTCTAGTGCAACCAACAAGCACAAACAAAATTTCTAAACAGAATAAAGGTTTTACATATTTCATTTCTTACCTACCATTTCTATTTTCACATTTGGGTTCTCTTTCTTGATAAGCGCCAAAAATTCATTCATATGTTGCGGCATCGCAACCATATGTACTTTGTATGCATTCGTCGTAATTTCAAGATATTTCCCAACTTGACGAATGATTCTTATCTCTTTCAATACGATATCGTCATTTAAAATGCCGTACTTTAATACACCATTTTCTACTTTATGCTTTTTAATAAATACTTCCCAAACAAGTGGCACATTTACAAGGAAGCATAAACCCATTCCAATTAACGCTGACATCCACTGCTCTTTATTTGAGATAATCATGACAAGTGGATATACGAACATAAAAACTAACGTGAGACAAACGAAAATTACTACTGACTTACTTCTTTGAATCGGAAAGTCCATACCTACACCCCCCCAACCTAAATTATACCACTTTTTCCATTTTGGTTATAAAAAAAGGCCATTTCTGAATGACCTTTTCAAACAATGTACCTATAGAATTTCTTATCTACCTGTAACACTGGAAAACTTTTTGGCAACTCGTCTATACTCACAATTTGGAAATTATTCTTTTCATAAAAGCGATGCGCTGCTAAAAACTTCACTGTCGTTCCTAAGTAAATATCTTTCAGCTTTTTATTCTCAGCCCACGAAATTGCTGTTTGGAGCAACTTATGTGACGCGCCCCACCCTTTTCCACGAAATTCTTTTTTTACGAACATTTTTCTTAGCGCTACTTGCTGATTCTCAATATCTAATAAAGCTACTGTTCCAACTACTTTATCATCATAAATTGCTACCCAAAAGTTTCCATAATCCCTTTGATAGAAGGTTTCTATTTCAAGTAAGTCTGGCTGCTCTTCTTTCGTAATGGGAACATTGTACTCTTTTCGCTGAATATGAACGATAAGATCTACTACTTCATCTTGAAACGTACTTTCATACGGAATAATGCGTATCTTCTCGTTCATCGGATCTCCTTCCACTCTGAAGCTAGTAAACTATATACAGCGATATCATGAAAATGATCATATAACCATTCTTCATCTCTTAAAATACCATCTAACTTAAAACCTAAACGCTCTGGAATAGCTCGGCTTTTCACATTATCAACACCGCACCGAATTTCCACTTTATTTAATTTTAAATCCTCAAATGCATAGTGAAGTACAGCTTTCACGCTACGCGTCATAATACCTTTCCCGCCAGCATCTTCTGCCAGGTAATATCCGAGACTGGCCGCTTTCTTCCCCCAACTTACCGGATGAATGCCTACCATCCCAACGAGCTTTCCTTTATAACGTATGCCACTTTCAAAACCGTCTCCCTCTGCAAACTTCTTTAACCACATCGGACAAATCTCATCATACGCACCAGCTGATTTCATCCCATCTACCCAAGGAAGCCATCTTCGTAAATGATTACGGTTTTGGTCTATTAATTGATATAGTTCCTCTTTATGATGCTTCTCTAATAACTGTAATTCGATTTCATCGTCTACTCGAAGTGTGAACATGTTTTTTAGCTCCCTTTCAGTTTTCTTATTATTCTAACACTTACAGATATAAATTGTTAAATATTCACACTTTCTTTTGAATTTTATATATGAACAACCACTATATATGATTGATATCTAGATATGAATCATATATAGTTAAAGTATGGAAAAAAATGATAATTTTATAATTCAATTACGTAAAGGTGTTTTTGATCTCGCTATTTTGTCTTTAATAAGTAAACAACCTATGTACGGATACGAAATTACAAGTGCATTACAAGATATCCCTGTGTTTCATATCCCAAACGGTTCGATTTACCCCATATTAAATCGAATCACGAAAAACAATTGGGCTATTTCCTATTGGGAAGAGTCCGGTGATGGCCCAAAAAGAAAATACTATCGAATTACAGACGAAGGGAGAGAAATTTTAAATAGTCGCTTACATGATTATGATGCAGTGTATCATGCTCTAATGTTACTAGCTAAAGGAGAGGATAAAAAATGAATAAAGAACAATTCTTTTCAAATGAACTCATTACTTCTTTCTTACACGATCTTCATAAAGGTTTAATGAACCTACCTACGTCAACAAGAGAACAACATGTGCTAGAGATCAAATCGGATTTATATGAAAATGCATTAAGTAAAGAAAGTGAAGGGATACCATTAGAAATCATCCCTTCACAAGTGATTGAAGAATTTCTTCCTCCAAAAGAATTAGCAAAGGAAATTGCCGGAGAATATACAGACGTTATTCAAGATGCACAGCAATCTACAAATACATTTATTAAATACTTTACAGGGCTATCTGTTGCTCCACTCGTTGCTTTATCAGTACCTATCGCACTTGGCTTTATAAATATTTCAGCTAATTTACCATTTTTATTAGCCTTTATCGTAAGCAATATTTGGTTCATCTGTAGAGAAAACCATTGGAATACAAAGCAATTAAAATTTTTAAAAACAATGATTTTCTTTAGTACTAGCGTTTTAATTGCACTTCCATTTGCATTCTTCGCGATTCGAATTATGATAACAAAACAATTCGATATGTTTTCATTCTATTATTTAATCGGATATGTACTTTTTAGTTCACTATATATCTTTTTATTAAAACAACTATACAAAAAGAATAAACAATATCAACAGATTAACGCTTTTTAAAATATATCGAACACAACAAAAAAAGACGCACAGCCACAGCTATGCGTCTTTTCTATTACTTCTCTGCAACTTGAACTTCTTTTACGTAAGCTGCTTCGAATTTTTGTATGTCTCCTGCGCCCATGAAAATTAGAACGCCGTTTTTATGTTTCTTTAATACATCCGTTGTTGTATCTGTAATTAGTTCTGCACCGTCAATACGCTTTTGCAGATCTTCGATTGTTAATTCACCTTTGTTTTCGCGCGCTGATCCGAAAATATCACATAAGTATACTTGGTCAGCTTTGCTTAAGCTTTCAGCAAACTCATCTAAGAACTTTTCTGTACGTGAGAATGTATGCGGCTGGAATACAGCGACAACTTCACGCTCTGGATGTTTTTGACGAGCTGCTTCAATCGTTGCATTAATTTCTGTCGGATGGTGTGCGTAGTCATCGATAATAACTTGCTCTCCCATTGGCTTTTCATTAAAGCGACGTTTTACGCCTTCAAAAGTTGTTAACTGATGCTTAACTGCTTCTACATCAACGTTTTCATAATGGCAAAGCGCGATTACTGCTAATGCATTTAATACGCTGTGGTTGCCGTATCCTGTAATTTTGAACGTGTCATAGTACGTATTACGAACGAATACATCGAAAATAGTACCATCTGTTCTCTTTTGAATGTTACGTGCTTGGAAATCATTATCTTCTCCAAATCCATAGAAAATAACAGGTACTTTCGCTTGAATTTTTTGAAGTTCTTCATCATCTCCACATGCAATAATACCTTTTTTCACTTGCAATGCCATCTCTTGGAATGCATTGAATACATCATTGATATCTGAGAAATAATCTGGATGATCAAAATCAATGTTTGTCATAATTGCATAGTCTGGATTGTAAGACAAGAAATGACGACGATACTCACAAGCTTCAAATACAAAATACTTACTATTTTCTACCCCATGCCCTGTTCCATCTCCAATGAGGTAAGATGTAGGGTATGCACCTTGCATTACATGGGCTAACAAACCAGTTGTTGATGTTTTTCCATGCGCACCAGTTACAGCAACACTTGTGTATTGGTTCATAAGATCACCTAAGAAGTGATGGTAACGATGTACTGGGATGTTTAATTCTTTTGCTGCTACGATTTCTTCATGCGTATCAGGAAATGCATTTCCTGCAATAATCACTTGTCCTTCTTTTACATTATTTTTATCAAAAGGAAGGATCGAGATATTACGCTTTTCCAACGCTGTTTGTGTAAAGAAACGCTTTTCATAATCAGACCCTTGAACAGTATGCTTCATGTCATGAAGAATTTGAGCTAATGAACTCATTCCTGTTCCTTTAATTCCTACAAAATGGTAAACTGTCATCTTAAAGAACCTCCAACATTTCGAACTAATACAACGGCCTATCTATAAGACAGTATATGAATCTTTTCTTATTTTGGTAATCATCATACATTTTTGATGTAGTGAAGTTATTCTTTCCCTTCACTTATCAGGATAAACTCGTACGTACTTCTTTTTTATGTCCATAACAAATCCATTATAGCAAAAAAGAAGCCGCTATACTATGATAACAGAAAAACTGATAGGGTCAATCACCTATCAGTTTTTCTGTTTTACATATCTTCTCTTTTTTCTAATTGAACACTCTCTAAACGTGGGTTTGGACGATATTTACGACCAGCTTTCGCTTCTGGTTTTCCATTTAATTCTACGTTATCACCAGTAAAGCCAATATTCATTTTTAATAAGCTACTTCCTACTCCGTATATATCAACAGGTACGTTTTGAGCTTCAAATTCACGAATACGCTTCTCATCAAATCCACCAGTTACAACGATGTCTACATGCTGGAATCCTTCTTCATCAAGTGCTTTACGAAGTGCGAATACAAGCGATGGGTTTACACCACGTGGATCGAATGTTCCAAGTACTTCTGGGTGGCGAATGAAGTATTGATCAATCATCGTGCGCGACGTATCTACACGTACACCTTTTAATGTTGATCCAAATTCACGCGCTACGCGAAGTGCATCTGTAATGACATCATTGTTGTAATCAATTAATACAACTAATTCATCTTCTGGGAATTTCTTATGATATGCTTTTGCCGCTTCCACAACATCACCATTAAACATTTGAATTAATGCGTGAGGCATTGTCCCCATACCACTTCTGCCCCACCATTCATTCATCGCATGCGTCGCTTGTGCGCTCATACCTCCGATGTATGCTGCATAACCGTCACCAGCTTGTTGCGTATAATGATCGTCACGATCTCCCATGAAAATAACTGGTTTTTCTTTATCTACGCTACGCGCAGCTTGGACAACGTTATATACGTTTGTCGCAACTGATGTACGACGGGCTAAAATCCCATCAATGACACCTTCTAAAAATCCGAAATTTTCATAAGGACCATGAATTGTTAACACTGTTTCAAACGGACTAATATTATCGCCATCTTTTAAAGAGTTAATCTCAAGTTCCTCAGGATTTTTGGCGAATGTTTGTAGCAACGCAATCACTTCATCTGTTCCGCAAAGAACTGCATTTTCCTTTTGGAAAAATTGCATCGTCACAACACTTTTCGGGCGAAATTCTTCAATGATTTCTCTAGTCTTTAAAAAGTAAACGGCAGAGAACCAACCTTCTCCAACACGTTCGTCAAATTTAAATGTTCTATTTGTTAGTCTATTTATTTCACCTTTTAATTTTAATTCAATTTCTTTCATGTCGCTTTACTCCCTACTTTACTATCCAACATTTTCTATTAGTATACAGCAAAACCGTTTACTATACATTTGTTTCCTGCATAGCAGCGAATTCATCCTCAGAAATAAGGACATCTCTCGGTTTCGTTCCTCTTCCTTCAGAAATAATCCCTTGCGATTCCATCTCTTCAATGAGACGTGCCGCGCGATTATAACCGATGCGGAATTTTCGCTGTACAGAAGATGTGGACGCTCCCCCTTGTTCTACAACAAATTGACATGCATCAAAGAACAATTCGTCTTCCGACTCAGCTTGTTCTGTTTTCGCTAATAAATCCTCTTGCTTAAATAAGTAATTCGGCTTCATTTGCTTTCTCACATGATCAACTGTTTTCTCAATCTCATCATCCGATACATATACACCTTGTACACGAACTGGTTTAGACGTACCGTTTCCTAAAAATAGCATATCACCACGGCCAAGTAATTTCTCCGCGCCCCCAATATCAATAATCGTACGCGAATCAACTTGAGATGATACAGTAAACGCAATACGCGTTGGAATGTTTGACTTAATTAAACCTGTAATAACATCTACAGACGGACGCTGCGTTGCTACTAATAAATGAATACCACAAGCACGTGCTTTTTGCGCAATACGACAAATCGCTTCCTCAACATCACCAGGTGCTACCATCATTAAATCGGCTAACTCGTCAATGACAATAACGATATAAGGTAATGTCTCTCCTGGAATTTCTCGCCCACTTACAATCGTATTATAACGAGTTAAATCACGAGCACCAGCGTGCGCAAACAATTCATAACGACGCTCCATTTCTTCAACCGCCCACTTTAATGCAGCTGTCGCTGCTTTTACATCCGTAATAACAGGTGCTACAAGATGTGGAACAGAATTGTATGGTGCAAGCTCAACCATCTTCGGATCGATTAACATTAACTTCACTTCATGCGGTTTCGCTTTATATAAAATGCTCGTTAAAATTGCGTTAATGCACACACTTTTACCAGAACCCGTTGCACCCGCAATAAGTCCATGTGGCATTTTTCGAATATCCGTTACAATTGGATCGCCTGAAATATCAAGTCCTAGCGCAACTGTAAGCGGTGATTCGCTCTTTGTAAACACAGGACTTCTTAAAATTTCACGAAGAAATACTGGCTTACTTTCTTTATTTGGAACTTCGATTCCAATCGCACTCTTCCCTGGAATCGGTGCTTCAATACGAATATCTTTCGCTGCTAAACTCAGTTTAATATCATCACTTAAGTTTGTAATTTTATTTACTTTCACACCTGGGTCTGGCTGTACTTCAAAACGAGTTACCGCTGGACCTTGTGATACGTTAATAACATGTGCACCAACGTGGAAATTATTAAATGTTGTATCTAATAATTCTTTCTGTTCATCCAACCATTCCGTATTATCTAACGCTGCCTGCTGCGGAATTGACAACAATGTTAATGGCGGAATTGCATATGTCGGTGGTGTTTGCAATACATTTCGCATATCGTTCTCTCTTTGATTTACAACATATGCTTTCTCTTGTACTTCCGTACTTGAAATCGGCTTTTGTACTTGCTCTGCCACTACTTGCTGCATTGATCTCTCTTCCACTTGTGGTTCCACTGCCACTTGTTGCACTGGTTGTTCTTCCACTTGTGGTTCTACTACCACTTGTTGCATTGGCTTTTCTTCCACTTGTGGTTCTACTACCACTTGTTGCATTGGCTTTTCTTCCACTTGTGGTTCTAGTTGCATTGGCTTTTCTTCCACTTGTGGTTCTACTACCACTTGTGCTTTTCTTCCACTTGTGGCACTGGTGTTTCTTCTACTTGTTGGACAGGCTTATTCTCTACTCGTTCACTCATAGAAGATTGCATTGCATTTACTCTAGCCGCATGTCTTTCCATTAATCGCGTTCTGTCTTGTTTCAACATAACAACATTAAATGGTACATGACGCTTTTTCTCACGTTTTGGTTCTTCTTTTTGTACAATTGGTTGTTCTTCCGCAATCAGTGCTTCTTCTACAACTGGCTGCTCTTCCGCAATCGGTGCTTCTTCTACAACTGGCTGCTCTTCCGCAATCGGTGCTTCTTCTACCTCTAGCTGGTTGCTCTTCCGCAATCGGTGCTTCTTCTACAATTGGCTGCTAATCGGTGCTTCTTCTACAATTGGCTGCTCTTCCGCAATCGGTGCTTCTTCTACAACTGGCTGCTCTTCCGCAATCGGTGCTTCTTCTACAACTCGTTGTTCTTCTGCAATTAAAACATCCGCAAAGCTTTGAACATCTTTCTTCGCTTGTTCTTCAGCCTCTGCAACATGTATGAATTCATTCGTTTGTTCAATTGCTTCATTTAAAACCATTTCTTGCTGTGTTTCCTCAAGTGCTACAGGTTCTGCTTCTTCTGGCGCTTCCGTTTCCGTAATTACTTCCACTTTTTCTAACTCTTCTGCTTCCGCAATTACTTCCACTTCTTCTGACTCTTCTGTTTCTGCAATTATTTCCACTTCTTCTAGCTCTTCTGTTTCTGTAATTATTTCCACTTCTTCTAGCTCTTCTGTTTCCGCAATTACTTCCACTTCTTCTGCTTCCGCAATTACTTCCACTTCTTCTTGTATTTCCACGACGATTGTTTCTTCAAGTTTTTCTTCTGCTTTGACAATCACTGATTCTTCTGGAGCTTGCTTTTCTACTTCAATAGTAGGTTGTTCTATTTCTGTATTGCGTTTAGTTTCTTCTGATAATATTGTATCCTCGTGCTCTACTTTAGAATCTACTAATTCTGTTTGTAGAATGTTTTTGGCCACTACATCACTTTCTTGCTTAGCATCTTCCATACGCTCAGCAATTGTTTGATGAGGTACTTCACCCGCTGGAACTGCCTGCTGTGCACTAATTTCTTGAACCACTTCTTTTTCTACTATAGGCTCTTGGCGTTCAATTTCATAACCGTTTTTCTCTAGCCATTGATCGACAACTGACTTTTCTTCCTCTTTACTTTGTTGATCTCGCTGATCAACGCCTTCATGACTGGAAGAAGTCGTTGCTTGTCCTTCTGAGAAATCAGATAATGTATATCCTTTTTTCTCTAGCCATGCATCAACGACTGATTTGCCCTCTACAGATATTTCAAGGTCTTCTCTTTCCTTTTCTTCCTCCTGCTTTTCTACCTTTTTCTCTACAGAAGGACGATTATATCCGTAAATTGGCGAAATCATTTCTGTTGGACGAAATGGTCTACGGTTACTTTCTTGCGAAGGTGCAGATGCCTTTTTTACGACAGGCTCTCGCTCCGGTTCATATTGTACTTCCGGCTCTTCATATGTAGAAACTACCTGTTCCACATACTGTCGTCTACTTCTTTCCACTTTGATTCCTCTTTGAGTAGGCTGATTTTCATATGTTACAACTTGAACAGGTTGTTCTTCAAAATGCCCTGTTGCTATAACATCCTCTTCATCGAACCCATTATCCGGTACTAATGGAAAACGGCATTTACCTGCATTCCTACTTGCCATTTGTGCTTCTCTTGCTTCAGTATAGTGGTTTACACGAGGAATTTTCGACTGACTTTCGATTTGCTTTGGTACTTCTTTATTTATCGCTGTTTGTTCTTCCTCTTTGTTAAACAGCTTTTTCATCCAATCTAACATGCTTACCACTCTTTCTACTAAATAGTAACATCCTTTATTGTATCAGCATTCGGCAAAAAGTGCAGGTAAAATTAAGCATGTCATATTTATCCATAATATTCTAATTTACGAGTGTTTTCATATGGAAAAACGCAGCCTTACATGTAAGACTGCGTTTAAGCTTTGCTCTTCCGATATTCCTCTACACTATCCGTTACACTTTGCAATAAAGAATTTACATACTGTGGGTCAGATAATTTTTTATCTTCTTCAGGATTTGACATAAATCCAAGTTCTAATAGTACGCCAGGAACCTTTGCCCAATTAAATCCAGAAAGGTCATCCCTGAATTTAATTCCATTTACTTTCACTTGATGATTCTCTCTCATTTTATTTACAATCGTTTGAGAGATTTGAAGACTTTCAGCATAAATCTCTTTCGTGTACGGACTTCCTTCTGCCGGCGTTAATACAGCAAATCCACTTTGATTCGGATTTTCAGAACCATCTGCATGAAGACGTAAAAACAAATCCGCCTTATGATCATTCGCAAATGTCGCGCGTTCTTTATTACTTATATCCACATCTTGTGACGTTCTCGTCATTAATACTTGTATTCCCTTTGCTTCTAACTTTTCTTTTAATACGGAAGCCATTTCTAATACAAGAACAGCCTCTCTTTTTTTCGTCACAACACCAGTTGTACCATCTGTCACTTTATATTTTTGCGTCGTTGCTCCTGGCCCAATCGGCTCTAAATTTAAATTTGCTTTTTGTTGATGCCCCGGATCAATAACAACAAGAAACTTTCCTTGTTTTTCATTACTCTCTACTTTTTGTTCATTATTTTGCAGCGGTTGCTCAGCTGGCTGCACTGGCGTAGCTTCCTCTTTCTTTTCTTCAGCCAGCACTTCCTCCTGCTTCTGCTCCACTTGCTCATTCGTTTGAACTGCTTGCGGTTCTTCTTTCTTTTCTTGTTCTTCTTGCTGCTTTTCTACCGGTGCGTCTTCCTTGTTATCTTTGTTTGTTTCCTGCATAGAAGATGTTACTTCTTTTTTCGGCTCTTCTTGCGAACAACCTCCCATATATATTCCAATGAATGCAATCATACTCATTATCTTTATATACTTCATACTTTTCTCCCATCACTTTGCACCGGTCTCAAAGTTTTTCTTATAATTGTTTTATAATCTCATCCATATTTCCAATATGAACGGGTTGCCACGTTTCTGTACCACGCTCTGCGGTATAGACTAGATAAGCATCATCAACTACATTTACGAAAACAGGATCCCCCATATCTGTTTCATATCCGATAACAATCCATTCCTCTTTCCATTTTCCACTTTCTTCACTTAATAATGAATTTTTATGTTTATCATATCGATAACCGATTTGTCCTTTTTCTAATTCATTTTCGCTAAACAAATATATTTCATAGGAACCTAGTTCGATATCCTGCTGTTTTGAAGTTTCAATTCGTTTCAGAAGTTCTGCGATTTTTAGTTGTTTTTTCATACGTCTATCCCCTTCTATTTTTCTAAATTTTAACTAGTTTGTTTATAAAATACAATATAGTTTTTGAGAAAAAAGGTGACATCCTTATATTATGAACGATTTTTTGAATATATCTGTCACAACTCGCAATATATCAACGATTTTTCAAATATATCTATCACAACTCGCGATATATCAACGATTTTTCAAATATATCTATCACAACTCGCAATATATCAACGATTTGACACAGAATATCGACTTACCAGCAAAAAATGATAAAACAAAAAGAGAGGCTGTCCAAAAGGACAACCTCTCTTTTCTTACATCAATTAAAATTTGAACTCTTGTCCAACTTCAAAGCTATCTTCTAATACAAGAATACCTTTTTCTTGTGGAGCATCTGGAAGCTCTAATTCACGTGCCGAGCAAATCATTCCAGAAGAAGGAACACCGCGAAGTTCAGCTGGTTTAATTAGCATACCGCTTGGCATTACAGCGCCAATTTTTGCAACGACAACTTTTTGTCCTGCATCAACGTTCGGTGCGCCACATACGATTTGTAATGTTTCTGTACCGATTTCTACTTTACAAATGTTTAACTTATCAGCATTTGGATGCTTCTCTTTTTCAGCTACATAGCCTACAACAAATTTTGGAGAAAGATCTGCTTCTACTGTTTCTTCAAAGCCGTTCTTCGCTAAAATTCCGTTGATTTTTTCTACAAATTCTTTCGTTAATGTTAAGTTACCTGTTTCTTTTACTTCTAAGTAAGAAGACGCATTAAAGATGTTGAACCCTGCTGTTACATTGCTTTCACGATCGTATACGCGTGCAACATCTCCTTTGCGATCAAAAGTACGGTTCTCTAAAGTAATATCTTGTAAGGCAACAATTAGAGTGTCACCAATTCCTTCAAGGTTGTAAAAAACGTTCACTTCGTTCATCCTTTCTCTTTTCCATCTGTCTTCTTCCGATTCTTCGCTAAAATAAAGATTGGCTCAAAGTCTCCATCTTCATATACGAATGAAAGTGATGTAATCGGAACATGCCCTTCGGCAAAAAATTTCATTGTCATTTGCGCAATAATATCATAACCGATTTCGTTGACGATATCAGCAATAATTAATACATCTTGGTGAGGAACAGCAACAACCATGTCACCAGAAATCTTTTCACGCATCGATTGTAGTAACGATTCGTTTAAAATACGCGTCGCATCATACCCATCATTTGTGTTTAAAAAGTAGAATGTATTCCCTGCTACTATTTCTTGTTTAAATTCATAACCTAATGAGCGAGCGTTGAATAATGCCATTTCACGCACTTGTTGCTCTGTAAGTTCTAATTTTTGTAATAGACGCTCATCAATGAGTCGATACGTTTTATTTGAATCTAACGCGTAGTAAATACGTGTTTCCGCCGTATGATCCGTCATAATAAACGGATTTCCTTCTTCTGCTTGTTTCGGGAAAGAAGTAGAGCGAATAACAGGTAAAATTTTCGCTACGCTATTTTCTTCTTTATGCATCGCAATTAACGCTTCTTGTACGTAATAAGCAACCTCTTCAATTGCTTTTTCTTTGTTCACTTCCCATTTTGCCACAACTCCTGGAAGCGATACGTTAATACCTTTTTTCGAGTCTTTTTGTTCTATACGTAGAACTTCTTTCTCGCTATCATACTGAAAGTCCCATTCTGGGCGAGATAATTTCTTCATTAACTCGTCTTTCATCTTTTTACTTGTCATCTTCATCTCTTTTTCCTCCCTTCCAAAAAAATAACCTCCCCCGCGAAGGTAGAGGTTGTTTTACAATTCAATTGGCAAATTGCCTTATTTTAAACCTTCAATGAACTCTTCGATTTGTTCTTGTGTTTTACGATCTTTGTTTACATAGCGACCTGTTTCTTCACCCTTATTGTACGCTACAAAGCTCGGAATGCCAAATACGTCTAATTTTACGCATAGATCAATAAACTCATCACGATCTACATAGTAAAATGAGAAATCACTATATTTCTCTTCTACTTCTGGCATAAACGGGTCTACAAAACGGCAGTCTGGGCACCATTCTGCTGAGAACATAAAGACTACATTCTCTTCATTTTTCAATTGTTGGAATTGCTCCATGCTTTCTAATGATTTCATCTATATTTCCTCCTCTAACGAGTGCATTTTTTCATGTTATAATCTTTCTTTTATACTACCATACATCGCGCATGGTGCAAGGTTTATGCTTGCTTTTCGTCATACTTATATTGCCCAACAAGTAACTTAACAACGTGTACAAATAATTCCGTGCGGTCGACATAATCATCTGTAAAAATACCGATAGCACCTTCGTGACTACGAATATCTTTTCTCTGTACAAATTCTTCCATCACTTCACTTAACTCCTTGCCATCTTCAAGAGGTGCTAAAAAATCATCTGGTAACTTAATACGTGCACCGCCTGCAACGAATGTTTTACCGGTACTTGTTGCTAGCGCGCCCCAGTTACACATAAATAAACCGTGCTCCGTTTTCATTACGCCACCTTCTAATCCAATACCAATTTGAGCTTCTCCTTCTTGTAGCGCTCGCTTCGCTCTATTAACCGCTCCTTGCATCGTCTCTTCATCTGTAAACGGCTGGTTTGCTACTCCCGAAGGAACAGAAAGAGATGTAATTGTAACATCTTTCCAAACCTTCTCCACAGCACCAACTTTCGTTTTATTCTTCGATCCAACTACTACTTTCATTTCGTTCACCTCTATAAAAATTTATCATTTTGTTCCATCCAATATCCGCTTCGGCACAAATTAAGTACCAACCACTATCACACACCACAGTGGAATCCCTTCTACCTAAAAAAGAAGGTCGCTTCCCACAACATTACCGGCCTCGAACTCAAAAACAGCCTTCCTCTCTCTTCCTATCCGCGGTCTTACTACATCATTCGAGCACCAAATAAGCACTGACCGCCACCACACATCGATGGGCCATCTCTTCAATCCAAAAAAAGAAAGGCTCTTCAGCCCTTCTTCCTTACGCGTTATTCTTAATTGTCTCTAGCGTCGTTTTATCCGTTGCTCTTACAAGCTTCGTAATTAGTTCTTTCGCTGCCGCATAATCATCAACATGTAAAATAGAAGCATGTGTATGAATGTAGCGTGCGCAAACACCAATTACTGCTGATGGGATACCTGAGTTACTTGTATGTACACGACCCGCATCTGTACCACCTTGTGAAATAAAGTATTGGTACGGAATGTTGTGTGTTTCAGCTGTATCTAAAATGAATTCGCGCATTCCTCTATGTGTTACCATCGTACGGTCGTAAATACGAAGAAGAGCACCTTTTCCTAATTGACCGAACTGCGTTTTATCACCAGATGCATCGTTTGCTGGACTTGCATCAAGCGCATAGAAAATGTCTGGTTGAATCATATTCGCAGCAGTTTGTGCACCGCGAAGACCAACTTCTTCTTGTACAGTCGCACCAGAGTATAATGTGTTTGGTAATGTTTCGTCTTTTAATTCTTTTAATAATTCGATTGCAAGGCCACATCCGTAACGGTTATCCCAAGCTTTCGCCATAATTTTCTTTTCATTTGCCATCGGCGTAAACGGACAGATTGGCACGATTTGTTGTCCTGGTTTTACACCAATCTCAATCGCATCTTCGTAGCTATCTGCACCTATATCAATTAACATATTTTTTATATCCATCGGTTTTGCACGTTGCGCGTCACTTAATAAATGAGGAGGAATAGAACCAACAACCCCAATAACAGGACCATTCTTCGTCATAACTTGTACACGTTGCGCTAATAACACTTGACTCCACCAGCCGCCTAACGTTTGAAAACGAAGCATCCCGTTTTTCGTAATTTGCGTAACCATGAAACCTACTTCATCCATATGACCTGCTACAAGAACACGTGGGCCAGTTTCGTCCCCTTTTTTCAGACCAAATACGCTACCTAAACCGTCTTGCACAATTTCATCCGCATATTTGCTTAATTCTTGCTTCATAAAACGGCGTACATCATGTTCGAAACCTGATGCACCTTGTAATTCTGTTAACGTACGAAATAATTGTAATGTCTCTTTATTCACGAAGTCCCCTTCTTTCAAACCTTAGTAGAATACCTCTTTTATTGTAACGAAATTTTCGAAATGTTTCTAGTTTCTTCTTTTTTAGCTGTATTTGCTTTATAATTATTATTGGTACACTATTTTTATTTTATAGAATTGAGGTGAATATATGAGCTGGAAAGGTTTAGTAGCAGGTCTTGGCGTTGGGTTCGCAGCTGGTTATCTTGTTGCAAACAAAGTACAAGAACAATCCCATATTTCTTCAGAAAAAGCATTGAAAATGGTGAAACAAGCATTAAGTCATAAAGGTGAAATTACTGGCTCTTGGGTACATATGGTTCCAGAGACATTTGAAAAATATGATGTCGCATACGAAGTTTATCGTGGCGGTCTTACAACGATGTTAGATGATATACAAGAACGATTTGAATTTTTAGTTGATGCTAAAACAGGTACTGTTTTAGAGGTGATAGCAGCATAAAAAGGAGGGTTCCCATTAGGTGAACCTCTTATTTTTTAATTGTGGATAGTAATTGAAATTATATGGGCGATTTTTTAAATATATCGACTTGCCGACAAAAAACGAAAAGGAGACTGCCCCAACAGACTGCTGGAACAACCTTCCCTTTTTTATGCTTCTACACTCGTTTTCCGCTCTATTTTTTCTACAATATGCCCTTCCTCATTCCACTTTACTGCACGGTAATACGCGTCATGATAAAACGTAAACCAAGCATCGTTTTCAGCGCCGTACTTCATCCACTTTTGCTTATTTTCAATTGATGTCATTGGATAATCATCGTATGCCATTACCCATAGTACATTTTGATGTGCGTGCGTCGGCAATAGGTCTGCTAAATGAAGCATCGTTTCACCTTTGCTTTCTAAAGCAATAACTGCATGTCCATCACTATGACCACCTGTATGCGCCATTTTTATTTCATCCGTAATTTCTATTTCTTGCTGGAATATAACAACTTGATCTACAATCGGCTCCCAATTTTCCTTCCAATATGTATTACGCGACCTGATATTTGGGTTCCTCATTTCATTCCATTCCATTTCGCTTACGTAAACTTTCGCATTCGGAAACGATGGTACAAGGTGATCACCTTCCCATTTCGTTAAACCAGATGCATGATCAAAATGCAGGTGTGTCATTAAGACGTACTGAATATCTTCAGGTTTTAAATCTAATTTTTCTAATGATTTATAAACCGATGACTCTTCTGTTACACCTTGATTTCGCTTCATCTTCTCATTCAATTTACCGTTTCCTATTCCGGAATCAATGAGCATATTACCGTCTTTCGTTTGCAAAAGTAACGGATCTGTTCGTAAATAAATATGATTTGTATCATTATGTTTATATTTACGTGACCAAAGTACTTTCGGTACAACACCAAACATTGCTCCTCCATCTAAATGTGTGTTCCCGCCTTTTAGCCACGTCACTTTTATATCTCCAATTTGTAACTGTTCCATTTTTCATCCCCCTTTCCTTTTAATATTAACATAAAATTCCGATTATTTTAGTTACAAAAAACCTATGCATTACTGCATAGGCTCTGTGCGATATTTCGCTTCAACTCGGTAAATACGATGACCTTTACTTGAGAATTTCTCTTCGTATTCTGTCATAATGTTTCCTTCATAATCACTATTATGAAGATCTAGGCTCAGGTAAGTTAATAACATACCATACTCAGCCATACTCATTAGAGAGTATTCAAATAAACCTTGGTTATCTGTTTTGAAATGAATTTCTCCGCCTTCTACTAACACTTCTTCATAATTGCGCAAAAATGTTTTATACGTTAAACGACGTTTCGTATGACGATTCTTCGGCCATGGATCTGAGAAGTTTAAATAAACGCGGTCAATCTCACCTTTTGCAAAGAAAACTGTTAAATCTTCAGCATCTTTATTAATTAACTTTAAGTTCGGCACTTCTTCTTCAATTAATTTATCAAGTGCATCTACAACAACACTTGTGAATTTTTCAATTCCAATATAATTAATATGTGGATTTGCTTTTGCCATATCATACATAAAGCGACCACGACCTGTACCTACTTCAATATGAATTGGTTGTTCATTTCCAAATACTTCTTTCCAGTTACCAGCGCGCTCCTCTGGGTTTCCGATTACGATATGTGAATACTCATTAATTCGATCCATTGCATATGGTTTATGTCTTAAACGCATAGATGTCTCCCTCTCTTTACATAGCTATTTTAAAGGAATAATTCCTTCTCTCTGTTTTAATCAATCTCCCAAACAAAAAACCAAGTACGTACGAGCACTCGGTCCGTTTCTTTCAAGTATAAGATGTACCATTTTGATAAAAACTACATACAGCATTAAACATTCCATGACGAAACAGCTTTTTCTCGTACATTTGAAGAGAAAAACAATCGAAAGGATGATCCGTTCATGCCAATTAATCAACAACATCAATTAGAAGTGCTGAAAGATATTTTAGTCAATCACCAAAGTGATTGTTGCGGGACAGTTTCTGAATGCGAGCAATTAGAGCGTCTCATTCAATCGTTACTCGCAAACGATAGTATAAGTAGTGACGCTAAAGCAATGCTAAACGATGTATATTCTTATAGTCAATCGGGTAAATCTTCCTCTAATTTGGACAACCACATTTCCAATAATCAAGAACAACTTACTCAGTGGATTGCTGGAATGGACAATTTTTCTTAAGTATTACTCTGAAGCAAGTAGTTGCTGTAAATATTGATGCCAATATTCAGCTTCTGCTTGCTGTTTTTTTGTTGTGTGCCATTGCATAGACAAAATCGTTTGTGCTATGACATACCATCTCATACGCCTAAGCAGCGATTCATCCATTTCAATATCATAATATTCGAGCCACTCGCTCCATTCATGGCGTGGAATGTACCAATATAATAACATACCAAGGTCTAGAGCTGGGTCAGCAATTACAGCTCCATCCCAATCAATTAAAAACAACTCATCTTCATCCGACAATAGCCAGTTGTTATGGTTCACATCACAATGGCATACAACGAATTCATTGTATTCAATATCTTTTAATGAATCCATTAAATATTGAAGGCCTTGCTGAATTGTTTCATCATCCCTTATATCTCCTCTTAAAACAAGTTGCAGTTGTTGTAATAACTCTTGTGCGTGAAGCGGTTGCTTCCCAAGTCTTTGAATCATCTGTACAAGCGCTTTAGAGGAGTGTATTTTCTTCAAAAGTTTCGCAACACGTTCTAGTTTCATATCCTCTGGCTCTAGCTTCTGTCCCGGAAGCCATTTTTGAGCAGAAATTACATCACCGTTCGTTACCCTTCTTGTCCAAAGTAATTTTGGAACAATTCCTTCTGCTGACAATACCGCTAAAAAGGGCGATGTATTCCGCTTTAAAAATAACTTCTGTTGTCCGTTTTGCGCAATATACGCATCGCCCGTTACTCCACCAGCCGGTACAAGACTCCACTCTTTTCCTAATAATTGTTCCAACCATTCCATATTCATTACCCGTTAACAAATCCTTATCTTTTATAGTTATGAAAAGAAAAACCGCAACATTTCTACACATGTTGTGGATTCATATATTTTACTGTAAATGAAAAGAAAACTTGGCATAAGCCAAAAACTCTCTATTTTATTTTACAAAACCAGTCATAGAATGACAACTTATCAAAATCGTCACCTTTGTCAATTCTACATTTATTACATTCTCATCGTCAAGTAGCGATTTGTCACATTATCGTCAATATATACGTGCTAATTGGAGCCAGCTGAAGTTCCTTTCCTCTAAATGAAGAAATTGGCTCTATTTTCGCTTGCTTTTCGTTTACTAACACATGCCACGTTTCTTCTTTCGGAAGTAGCACCGTTTTAACTTCTAAACCGCTATTAAATAAAACTACAATCTCTTTCCACGGTCCAAACGATTCTGCATGCCCTAGGTGATATGCAAGTACTTCTGGAGAGGTTTGCAAAAAAGTCATGTGCTTTTTTATAAGGTCTGCGTTTTGTAATCGGAATGCTCCGTGCTCTTTACGAATCGCAATTAAACCTTTTATATAGTTAACGGTCTCTATCTCGTTCTCTTTTTGATCCCAATCTAATTGATTAATTTCATCATTTGCATTATAACTATTTTCATTTCCTTGCTTCGTACGATAAAACTCTTGCCCAGCATGTAAGAAAGGAATACCTTGCGAAAGAATCACCATTGCGCTCGCTAGAAGGTGACGTTTTTTCAAAATCTCTTCTGGCTCTTCATTACTGCGCATTAGTTTATCCCACATCGTCATATTGTCATGACATTCTACATAGTTAATGCTTTGCACAGGCTCTAGAAACAGACCTGTTTCTTTCATACTCAAAAGACTTCCCGATGCTATATACTGCAAATGATTACAGTCTACATGCCCACCAAGTGCAAACCCACGTTTATTTATATGAAAGGTACTCCCTTTTATCCCATCACGAAATTGATCATTAAATTGCGCGATATGCGGCATTTTCTTTGCATTATTTAACGTTGCTTTTTCCTCTAGAGGAAGTGGGGTTTGTAGATCCCATCCTTCTCCTAATAACAATGCATCTCGCTTTATGTTTCGCACTTCTTTTTCTATTATATTCAATGTATCAACATCTAAAATTCCCATTAAATCGAATCGGAATCCATCAACATTGTATTCAGTAAGCCAATATAAAATAGACTCTACAATGAATTTCCTCATCATTTTCCGTTCAGATGCTATATCATTCCCGACTCCCGTCCCATTAGAAGGCATGCCATCTTCACCATGACGAAAATAATATCCTGGGACAAGCTTTTCAAATGATGATAGCTCTCTTTCATACACATGATTATATACAACATCTACAATCACTCTAATGCCGTGCTCATGAAATGTTTCAATTAGTTGCTTACACTCTACTATCCTGTTATACGGATCAGAGAGGTCTGTAGCATAATATCCCGTTGGCGCATCGTAATATAATGGATTGTAACCCCAATTATATGCAGAGGAAGGATTCGCCTCATCTACACCACCGAAACAATATAAAGGTAATAGTTCAACATGTGTAACACCCAAATCTTTTATATGAGACAAGCCTGTTAACGTCCCATTTCGCCCTATTGTCCCTTCTTCCATTAGCCCTTTATATGTTCCTTTTTTACTCACTCCACTGCCCTGATGAATAGTAGCATCACGAATATGCAGTTCATACAATATGGCATCTGTCATTGCCTGTAATGGTGGTAATTGCTCTCGTTTTGTTACATTTGTCTTTTCCAAATCGATAACAACGCCGTACGTCCCATTTACAGTCACTGACTTTGCGTAAGGATCCACCGCTTCATTCCATATTAAATTAATACAAACAAGAAATGTATACTTTGCTCCGGCTAAATCGCCTTGTAATGTATGAGTCCAAACCCCATTTTCTCCTCTATGCATTTCATGATCGGTATATTCTTTATCACTTTTATAAATCCTTACTTTCGCAAGCCTCGCAGTTGGAGCCCATACTTTAAATGTCGTTGCTTCTTTTTGATACACGGCTCCTAAATCTGTACCTTCGTAGTAATACTTTTCATCGAAAATCGCTGTTCTTATGACAGCACCTATTTGTAAATCTGTTTCTTCATTCCGTTCATCTCGTACTGTATAATACTTCCCCACATCTAGCGGCTCTTCTATAAAGCACTCATACTTCGTTGCATCCGGAAGCGCAATTGTATGAGAAATCGGTAAATCTTTCACGTTACTTCCTTCTTGCAAACGAAATGTCCGGCTTGTTCCATACGCGTGTGGGAGCAAAATTGTAATTTTATTCATTTCATCTAAATAGGCATCAAATGGACGTTTTACTTTCAACATAAAAAAATCACCATCATTCTTAAAATTAAATGAAACGAGCTGCAAATGATAAGGCTTTTCTTATCAGCAAGGCTCTATACAGTAACACATTATTCTCTATAGTATATTCACCTGTATAAAAAACGTTTTCATACATTCTATTTTTGTAATTTTATTTCAGCAATCGCTTTATACTTCGGTGTCTCCTTCACATGAGATTCGTATAAAGTAATCGTATCCGCTTGAAATGATATTTCAGGCACTTCCTTTATATGTTCTAAATCAAACTTCTCTTCTCCTACCCATTTACGAGCAACAGTAATATGCGGATGATACGGGCGCGTTTCTAAAGACAATCCATTCCCTTCACAAATAACGTGTACTTGCTTTTGTAATTGAAGCAAATCGTAATTCTCGCTTACCTTCGACCAAAAAATACGCGGCCTATCTTCCATACCGAACGTAGAAAATCCTTGTAATGTGAACGATAGTTCTTTCATTTCTGTAATTGTTTGTAATCCATTCTTTATTCCTTCTAATTGTTCCTCTGTTGCACTACCTAAAAATGAAAGGGTAATATGGTAGTCTTCTTTATGTACCCATGAACGAAATGGTAATTCCTCCTGCATTTCTTCTTTATAGTTAGACAGCACTTCTTTTATATGATTCGGTAACGTAATCGCGACAAAATAATGCGGCTCCATGTACATCTTCTCCTTCTTTCTATTGTTGCTTTTCTTTCTTATCTCATTCAATTAAATAGAATCAAACTTCCCTACAAGTCTAACCAAGTTAGGGTTGCGTTAATAAAGTGAAACTTTAATCAGTGGGGTTTTGTCCATCCCCTACTGATTATCAGCCCTCACCAATCGGGCTTTTACGGGCAGTTGATCCCCACCTAACTTCTTCGCTTTCGCTAAATTTTAAAGTGGGGGTCTTACTGCCCGTTAATGCGGGATAAATGAAATTATATCGAAATCTCGACAAGGGATATCGACTTAACAACTAAATACGATAAGAAAAGCAACCTATACTTAACAGAAAACCGTCCCAAAATATGTATTGGGACGGCCTCTTCTTATTTATATATCCATTACTTCGCTAATTCATGAATTGCTTGCGCGTAAATTGCTGTTGCTTTTAATAAGTCTTCAATTTCAATGTACTCGTCTTTTTGATGCGCAAGTTCTTCTTTTCCAGGGAACAACGGACCAAACGCAACGCCAGCTTTCAATGAACGAGCGTAAGTACCGCCGCCGATTGCTAATAGTTCTGCCTTTTCTCCTGTTTGTTCTTCATATACGCGCTGCAACGTACGAATTAACACGTGGTCTTTATCAACATGATGCGGGCGAGAGTTTGAATAATCCGCCACTTTAAATCCATGATTACCAACGTATTCTTTTAACTTTGCAATCATTTCGTCAAAGTTAGTCGTAACCGGGTAACGTACATTTAATCCTAAATTACCACCATTCTCTTTCGTATAAGAAAGGCGACCAACATTCACAGTTAACGGTCCGCTAATATCGTCTTTATAAGAAATACCAGCTTTCTCTCCTAAAATATCTCCTGTAAATGTTTCTGTTACAAACGATGCAAACGAAGCCCCTTTTCCATCAAGAGCAACTGTAGTTAAGAAGTTTGCCAGTAATAAACCTGCATTCTCACCCTTCTCTGGAGTAGATCCGTGAGCTGAAATCCCTTTAATTTGCAACGTCACCGTATTACCTTCTACAATTGCTTCACCTATTTTTTTAGCAGTTTGTAAATACTCTTCATATGCTACTGTAAGTGCATTTACATCTTCTCCTGTAATAATCGCTTCTGCAAAATCAGGAACCATATTTAAACGGCGACCTGATTCAAATGAAACAAGTTCATATGTACCTTTCTTCTCTTCACTACCACTTTGCACAACTTGTATATCAGCAATTCCTTTTTCTGCATTAATAATTGGAAAATCTGCGTCTGGCGCAAAACCGATTGTTGGCATTTCTTCGTTTTTAAAGTAGTGATCTACACATTTCCAATTGCTTTCCTCATCTGTTCCTAAAATCATGCGAACGCGTTTTGAAAGAGGCAAACCTAATTCTTTCACAATTTTCATCGCATAATAAGCTGCCATCGTTGGGCCTTTATCGTCAATTGCACCACGTGCAAAAATCTTTCCATCGCGAATATCTGCACTATATGCCGGAGTCGTCCAGCCATCTCCTTCTGGCACAACATCAACGTGACAAAGAATACCTACTAACTCTTCTCCTTGTCCCATTTCAAGATGACCTGCATACCCTTCTAAATTTTTAGAAGCAAAACCTTCAGTTTCTCCTTTATGTAACATGAAAGATAAAGCTTTTTCTACACCTTCACCGAATGGTGCGCCCTCTTTCGCTGATTCTTCTTCCCATACACTTTTAATTTGTAAAAATTGTTGTGTATCACGAATTAAATCATCTTTTCGTTTTGCAACTTCTTCTGTCCAATTAATCGCTGACATCACGCATCCATCCTTCACTATATTGTTTCTTTCATCATAACAAACCGAAATCTCTTATGCCATATACGAAACTAAAATACCTAACAATTGTAACGTTTCAGATATTTCTTATTAGTTTTTCTTTTATTTTTCTAAAAAAATTTGCAGGAATTTGGCGTTTTACGTAGAATTTTATGTGTTAGTTGACTGACCATATATAAAATGTCAACTACCAATATTTTTCTATATGAATATTTGTTAAATTTCTGTAAAATTTAAGTAGATTAAAGCATGAATTTTATCATGTAGAGTACAATGGTAGTAACGACCTTCTTTCCTGAATGGGGTCAAAAAAACTAGTAGAGGAGTGGTTTTCTCTTGAAACCTACAACTACTCGTATGCTAACACGCATTAAATCAATTTATATGTACATCAATGAAAACGGAACGGTAACGACGAAAGACCTTGTAGATGAGTTCGGGATCACACCACGAACGATACAACGTGATCTAAATGTGTTGCAGTTTAATGAACTCGTGTATAGCCCTTGCCGCGGTAAGTGGACAACAACAGGAAAGAAAGTGAGAATGACCTCATAACGAAAAAATAATTGTATGTAAATAAATACATACCCCTTTCTAACTCATTAGAAAGGGGTCTTTTCTGCGCCAAAAACAGCACTATTTCTCAGTATCTACTTGATATGTTTTTAACATTTCTACTTCTTCATCTGATAGCTCTCGGTATTGTCCAAGTTCTAGCTCTTCATCTAATACTAATGGTCCCATCTCTGTTCTCTTTAGGTAGACTACTTTTTTCCCTACCGCTTCAAACATACGCTTCACTTGATGGAACTTTCCTTCTGTAATTACAAGCTCGATTTCAGAAATCTCATCGCTTTTTAATATTGTAAGTGCACCTGGCTTTGTTTCATAACCATCATCTAAAATAACACCTTTAGCAAACTCTTTTACATCCTCTTCTGTTACTACTCCTGCAACGTGTGCATAATATTTTTTCGGCACATGCTTTTTCGGAGATAACAATTGATGTGATAACTTCCCGTCATTTGTTATCAATAAGAAACCTTCCGTATCAATATCAAGTCGTCCAACTGGGAACGGATCAAAGATTGCATCTTCTAACTCTAATAAATCTATTACCGTTTCATGATTATCATCTTCTGTCGCTGAAATAACGCCTTGTGGTTTATGCAACATTAAATAAACAAACTCTTTATATTCCACAACTTCTCCGTGAATCATAACTTCTTGCTCTTCTACATTTACATGAACCTTCGCATCTTTCACTGGCGTTCCATCAATTTTTACAACGCCGTCTTTCAATAATTTCTTTACTTCTTTTCTACTTCCATATCCCATATTTGCTAATAATTTATCTAATCTCACGTTTTTCACCTTCTTTGTTTATCATAGAAAAGGGGACGTAATTACGCCCCTTTTGATTTCAACTTTATTTTGAATCTATTGCCAAGTTTACGTTGGATTTTCTCTAACGCTTCTCCGCCAAATACTCGTTCAAGTACTCCTGTGCGAATTGCTAACAATCCATACACAAGACCACCAATACCTGCACAAACCACAACTGTAATAAGAGCACCCATTCGGCCATCAGGTGAGATCATGAAGGACAGAGTCCATTGTGATAACTTTACAGCAATGACCATTACAAGTGTTAATACTGCAATTTGGAAAGTTCTCTTATATACAACACCAAATGAATAGTGTACATGTTTTTTGATTTGTCGATTCGTATACCATACGGAAGCTAAGAATCCGACTGCAGTTGCTAAAATCGCTCCAACTGTACCGAAATAACGAATAAAGATTACGTTACATACGAATTTCAAAATAACACCCATAATAAGCGCGACAATCGCATGTTTTTGTTGATTGATTCCTTGCAGAATTGCTGCTGTTACTGTAAATAAAGCGAATAACAACGCAACCGGTGCATACCACATTAATACTTGTCCACCTAGTGGATCTGAGTCATAGAACGCAGTATAGATTGGATATGCAAGTGTTGAAATACCGACAACTGCTGGCAATGTTAAGAACATATTTGCCTGGAATGTTTGTGTAATTTGTAACTTTAAATAACGGTATTGTTTTTCAGTAAATGATTTTGTAATCGCTGGTACAAGCGTTAAACTAAACGCTGTCGCAAGCGATACAGGAATCATAATTAATTTATGCGTCCACATTGTGAAAATACCGAGAGCTCGCTCTGCAATATCCCCTTGACCAATCGCTTGCATAATTGAGTTAAATGTCAATGTATCAATTTGTTGATATAAAGGAATTGTTAACCCAATTACAACGTAAGGAATCGCATATGCAAATAATTCTTTAAATAATTGAACCGTACTCACTGTCGATTCTGGTACAGTTTGTTCAATTAAATATTGATCCAAATGTTTTTTACGTTTTAACCAGTACCAAATGAGTACACCGAGCGCTCCAACTGCTGAAACGAACGCAGCAAATGTCGCTACCCCAACTGCTGTTGCAACTGTACCGCCAAGTACTTTAATAACGATAAAACTACCCGCTAATAAAAAGACGATACGAATAATTTGTTCAATAATTTGGGAAACAGTAGTCGGTCCCATCGATTGGTGACCTTGGAAATAACCACGAATTAAACTCGCTGCTGGTACAACAATAAGTGCAAAACTTACAAGACGAATAATCGTCGTAACTTCTTCTACATTACTGTGTATACTTTGTTTACCAAGCATTGCTTCTGCAAACAGTGGTGCTGTCATGTATAGAACTAGGAACGAAAGAACTCCTGTTACTATCATCATAACCATTCCCGAGCGGAACATTCTCCGGCTCGTTTTATAATCGCCAAGCGCATTATATTTGGAAACAAATTTGGAAACAGCAAGCGGCACCCCTGCCGTTGCAATACTTAAAAAGATCGTATATGGAATGTATCCATATGTATAGAGCGTTCCGCCTTCTGTACCTACTAATGCATGAAACGGAAAGACGTAAATCATGCCTAAGAACTTTACTAAAAATGTCCCTAACGTAACAATAAGCGTTCCGCGCAGAAATTTCGAATCGGACATACAAAAATCCTCCTACATCTACATAAAGTGAAACTTTAATCAGTGTGGGTGTTCTTCCCTACTGATTATTAGTTGAACTATTCGAGCATTTATGGGCTACCAAATTCCCTTTTTATTTCTCTTACATCTTAAGGTTTTTGTCTTATTGCCCACAAATAGCAGGATAGTGCTGAACTCTAACTTTTGTATTGTACCACAATTCTCTCCTTAAGCAGTACTTCACTCTATTTTTCTTTTAAGGGAAAACATGCTATTCTTTTAGGCAGGAAATGTAGAAAATGAGGTCGATATATTATGCATTATGATGTTATTGTCATCGGCGGCGGGCCTTCTGGGCTAATGGCTGCAATCGGTGCTGCAGAAGAAGGCGCAAGTGTCTTACTTCTTGATAAAGGAAATAAACTAGGGCGTAAACTTGCGATTTCTGGTGGTGGTCGTTGTAACGTAACGAACCGTCTACCACTTGATGAGATCGTTAAACATATACCAGGAAATGGTCGCTTCTTATACAGCGCTTTTTCTATTTTCAATAATGAAGATATTATTACATTCTTCGAAAAGCTTGGCGTGCAACTAAAAGAAGAAGATCATGGTCGCATGTTCCCTGTATCAAATAAAGCACAATCAGTAGTAGACGCACTTTTAACACGATTAAAAGACTTAGGTGTAAAAATCCGTACGAATACACCCGTTGAAACAATTGAATATGAGAACGGTCAAACGAAAGCAGTCGTACTGCAAACTGGCGAAGTGTTAGAAACGAATCATGTCGTTATCGCTGTTGGCGGAAAATCCGTTCCTCAAACTGGCTCTACTGGAGACGGATACGCGTGGGCTGAAAAAGCTGGGCATACAATTACAGAGCTATTCCCAACAGAAGTACCAATCCTTTCAAACGAACCATTTATTCGTGATCGCTCCTTACAAGGTCTTGCTTTACGCGATGTTAACTTAAGCGTATTAAACCCGAAAGGAAAAGCTATCATTTCTCACAAAATGGACATGCTCTTCACTCATTTCGGCCTATCTGGTCCTGCCGCTCTCCGTTGTAGCCAATTCGTCGTGAAAGCACTGAAAAAGTTTAAAACGAACACGATTCAAATGAGCATCGATGCATTGCCAGAAGAAAATAGTGAACAACTATTCCAGCGCATGCTGAAACAAATGAAAGAAGATCCGAAAAAAGGAATTAAAAACGTTTTAAAAGGTTATGTACCTGAACGTTACTTCCTATTCTTATTAGAAAAAAATGAAATTGATGGCAGCGAACAAGCTGGACAAGTTTCTCACGAGAAGATTCGTGCGCTTGTGAAAGACTTTAAAGAATTTACTGTGAATGTAAATGGTACGCAGTCAATTGAAAAAGCATTCGTTACCGGCGGTGGTGTATCCGTTAAAGAAATTAACCCGAAAGAAATGTCTTCTAAATTCACGAACGGCGTATATTTCTGCGGAGAAGTTCTTGATATTCACGGTTATACTGGCGGCTATAACATTACATCTGCTCTTGTTACTGGTAGAATTGCCGGAACAACAGCTGGAGAAAATGCAAAAATGCAATATTAAAAAAAGAAACAGGGCTTTCTGTTTCTTTTTTTATAGGTATATGAAATTATATCGGCGTTTCTACAACATATATCGGCGATTTCTTAAATATATCGACTTACCGACAAGGAACGACAAATATACGCTCCTCCTGACTTCCCATTGCTTTTTTGTTGCTTTATATACCTTAGTACCTTTATATTTTATATTGTTGAATAATTGAAAAAGGGTAAGGGGAAAACAAATGAGAAAAAAAGTCATGATGTCTTTAATGCTAATGACGTTTCTTTCTGCGGTAGAAGGAACGATTGTTAGTACAGCGATCCCTCGTATAACGAGTGATTTGTCAGGCGTCGAACTTGTTAGTTGGGTATATGCAATTTATATGCTTGCAACAGCTGTTTCGACTCCAATATACGGAAAATTGGCTGATTTATTCGGCCGTAAAAAAGTTTTGCTCATTGGAGCAGCAATCTTCTTAATCGGTTCTGCACTTTGCGGAGTCGTTACATCAATGGAACAATTAATCTTCTTCCGTGCTCTTCAAGGTATAGGCGCTGGTGCTGTTATGCCGATCACAATGACGATTATTGGAGACCTATATAGCGAAGCGAAAGACCGCGCGAAAGCACAGGGCTGGATGAGTGCCGTTTGGGGTGTATCTGGTGTTATCGGGCCGTTAGTAGGTGGATTTTTAGTTGATTCTCTATCTTGGCGTTATATTTTCTTCTTAAACGTTCCATTCGGAATTATCGCTTGCTTAATGATTGGCATTTACTACAAAGAATCTATTAAGCCTGCTAAGCATCATATCGACTATCTTGGTGCAACAGTCTTCTCATTAAGTACGATCGCTCTACTATACGCACTATTAACAGGTAGCAGTAAGCAAAACTGGGGAGACATTACAATTATCGGTCTATTAATCTTTGCCGTCGTTTCATTCATTATTTTCTTATTCATCGAGAAAAAATCTCCGGAACCATTAATTCCGCTAGCACTTTTCTCTAATCGTACATTATCTACGATAAACATACTAACTCTTATTGCTGGTGCAATGATTATTAGTATTACAATGTACCTTCCAATTTGGAGCCAAGGTGTATTAGGAAAAAATGCAACTGAAGCTGGACTTATTTTAATGCCAATTCCTGTTATGTGGACATTTGGCGCTATTTTCTCTGGTAACTTAGTTGGCAAATTAAAAACGAAACAAATCATTTTACTTGGAGCTAGCATTTTATCAGTTGCTACCTTCTTATTATTTACATTATCAACACATTCACCATCGTTCCTTATTTATGTAGCAGTCGGATTATTCGGATTAGGAATGGGGCTTGTAACACCGATTTACATGGTAACAATTCAAGCAGCCGTACCAGCACATACACGCGGAACAGCCGTAGGTTTAAACACATTTATTAATACATTTAGTCAAACATTAGGTGCTGCAATCTTTGGAACAATCTTCAATACGATGATTCATGCACGCGGCATTAAAAACCTTGACCTTGTATCTAGCGGACACGGCGGAACTACAGCAAATGTAGCAACCGAATCGCAAGAGGCATTAGCATCAAGTGTACACGTCATTTATATGAGTACTTTCGTATTAGCAGTATTTACATTAATTATCGCTTGGATTTTATTAAAGCCAGCTACACAAACAAGTGAGCAATAGTAAAGAGGATGACCATTTCGGTCATCCTCTTTTTACTCCTCATTCTCCACAATATGTTTCAGCATGGACAATTTATTATCCCAAAAACGTTCATAATACGAGAGCCACTGTTGTAATTCCTCTAATGGTTCTGGATGCAAACGATATATTTTCTCTCTTCCGCTTTTTCTTCCGCTTACTAAATTCGCTTCCGAAAGAATATGAAGATGCTTTACAACCGCAGTACGACTCATCGGAAAATGATCCGTTATTTTTGAAATCGGTAACTCTTTGTCACTTAATAACCGTATTACTTCTCGGCGGGTTGGATCAGCAATTGCTTGAAATACATCATATTTCGCTGCTGATGAGGACACTTAGCCTTCGACAACCTTTTTCAGTTTTTCATTTACAATTGCTACCCATCCACCGCTCATTCTATCGCGAATAATAGAGCTCTTCGCATTCGCTTTCGGAAGAATTTCATCAGGATGTTTCCAGCCGCCGTGAATTAACGTAAATTCTGTTTTATTATCTCCTAGGTCTTTCAGATTAAATGAAACAATCCAGCCATCTGTATCCCATGAAAAAGATAGATGGTTTGGTTCATCAATTTCTAACACTTTACATGGTGATGGACCAAATGGTGATTGTACATGAAATTCATGTCCTACCTCTAATACAAAATCATTTGGCATAAACCATGACGAAATCCCTTCTGCAGTTGATACTACATTCCATACTTTTTGAATAGACGCGTTAAAAACGATCGTTTGTTTAATATCAGTTAATGTATTTTGTTGTTCCATTTTCATTCTCCTTTATTCGGCAATTAAATATAACACCTTTTGGTTACACTTTGATAATATAACGCCTTTTAGTTTCATGTCAACGCTAGTTATTTTTTATTGTTGAGAAATTCTCAACATTTTTTCAACAGGACAAACACCCTCTGAGCATTCCCTCATAATATACTCACAAAGGCAACAAAAAATAAAAAACTTCTCTCAACATGAAACTCCATCATTCATCTTGAAAGAAGTGCCTTACGTATATCATGCGTATTTCGTCTCTCCTCCTTCCCTCAGGGACACTACGCGAGATATGAAAAATCAGAAGGAATATGCCCACCATTTGAGTAGGTAGTTATTTCTCTTCTCCTCAACATTTCCTTAGGAGCGAAATGACTACCAACTCACTTTTTTCAAACAAAAATAAAAAGGGGATGAAAGCTATGTTCTATTGCATTAATTGCTCTGACATTCACCATGAAAAACATCCGAATGATAAAGTATTCAAAAACGGTTTTTATATCGATCCATTTTTAGGTGATCGTTATCACCTTGGTATGTGTACAGATGCCCAAAACCATGAAACAGAGGAGCCTCTTTTAGCGAAAAAGAAATTAGGCACAACTCAATCTATTATGAACGTATTACCGACACATGTTGTCCCAACATAAAGCATAAAAAAGAGCTAGCTCTTTTTTATGCTTTATAAACGATCATTGCTGAAAAACAATAAATTTGGTTTTCATCATCATTAATGGAAACACCGACTTGGTACTTAATATCTACAAAATTATTATCATCAATCTTTTTCAAAAAAACATTTACAGCGTCTTCTAAGTCTTTTTCGTGACTTTCATCAAACACTTTCACACGAATCATGTTAACACCATCCTAGATCGCAGCCCTCCGCCGCTTGATTATTGCCACGGTGCGTATCTATGATGCGATAAAATTTTCCGTCTTCATATATATATCCGTCTTCTAACACATATTGTTTACCTTCAGTATAGACATAAAACTTACCTATCATAAATTTACTCGTATATAATTCCAAATAATCCGGTCTAAATTTAGCTACAACTTTATTTGTAATATCAATTCTTATTGTGCGCCCCACCTTCTCTCCCTCCCTTGCAAAGAACGGATTTAGGTATATTGTATTAGCGATTTTACATTTTATGCTTAAAAATAAGTGGATATGCCTTCTTTCTTCGCCTGTACTATTTTTCAAAAAATCATCAATAAGTAAGAGCAAAAAAAATATATATAAAAGAGCTTTTACTTATTGACTATAACATTAACATTATGGTATTATATAAAATTTGACATTTTTGTTTACTTGTGCTATCATTAAAAGTGGTTACCACATATGGAGGTGGATGATTTGTTTCAAATTGGCGATAAAATCGTTTATCCAATGAACGGCGCAGGAGTCATCGAAGCCATTGAAGAGAAAGAAATATTAGGAACAACACGTCAATATTGTGTGATACGTATCATTAGTAAAGACATGCAAATAATGCTTCCTATGGATCAATTACAAAAATCAGGTATTCGTTATATCGTAGATAAAGGTACGTTAGATGTTATACTTCTTGAATTTCAAAACGGGGAATCAGACACATCACTTTCCTGGAAACAGAGATATACAATGAATATGGAAAAAATGAAAAACGGCAATCTGCAAGATAGTGCAGAAGTTGTTCGCGATTTACTTCGCCGTAATAAAGAGAGAGCATTAAATGCGAGCGAAAAACAAATGCTAGATAATGCACGCAAAATGATGATTAGCGAAGTTGCACTTGTGCAAAATGTTTCTGAACATCAAGCAACAGAATTTCTTCAAGATACAATTAATCATTAAATTTAAAATAGCCGACCGCTATTTTTTTTGCAGAAAAAAGGACAAAGAGATAAACCTCTTTGTCCTTTTATATTACCCGCGACCTGCTTGAAACGACGGGTATAGAGTCATTCCACCATCTGCAAATAACGTAATTCCAGTTACGTAACTCGCTTCTGATGAGGCGAGCCACGTTGCGACTGCTGCAATTTCTTCCGGTTTTCCAATGTAACCCATCGGTATCATACTTTCTACGTCAGCACGTTTTTTAGGATCAGCAAACTTTTCTGCATTGATCGGCGTATTTATTGCACCTGGCCCAATATTATTTACTCGAATACCTTTCGGTGCGTATTCTAACGCTAACGTTTCTGTCATCAGTTTAATGCCACCCTTACTTGCTGCATAGTGCACAAATAAGGGCCACGGAATCTTTTCATGAACGCTAGACATATTAATGACAGATCCTTTAATATCGTTTTCCACAAAATATTTAATCGCTTCACGGCTTCCTAAAAAAGCACCTGTTAAATTTGTATGAATTACTTTATTCCAATCCTCTAGCGGCATTTCATGAGATGGTACCGCGTTTTCTATTCCCGCATTATTAATCATAACGTCGAGCGTACCAAACTCTTTTACAGCAGATTGAATGAGATTCGCAACATCCGATTCACTCGTGACATCTCCTTTTACAGCAATCGCTTCTCCGCCTACTTTTTTAATTTCTTCTAATACATCATGCGCTTCTGACTCTCGTGAGCGATAGTTAATTACTACTTTTGCTTTCTCCTTAGCAAACCGTACTCCCATCGCTCTTCCAAGACCAGTTGCTGATCCTGTAATAACGACAACTTTTCCCGCTAAATCACTATACATTTCAATACCCCCTTTAACTTTTTGCAACACCTAACATTATTCCGGCTGCGATAATAAAAACGATACCGACAACAATCCCCGTTAATTGGCGTTTCGTTTTTCTTTCACCTAATATAACAATCCCGCCAAGCGTTGAAATAATAATTCCCATTTGCGATAGCGAAAAACTTGTTGCCACTCCGACACGCGGCTGCGAAATGAATAAAAACATATTTCCAGCTGCCCAAATTAATCCTGGGATAATATTTCGTAGTGCATATTTATTAAATGGATGATGTTTAAACGTAAGCAAAACGCCCCCTAACACCATACCAACTGCTTGTGGCAATAAAGCTGACCAACCATCTACGTTAAATAGCCTAATCACTACTACGTAAACTAAATAACCGACTGTTGAAATTAATAAAATGATAATGCCTCTTTTAAAATTCCCTGCTTGCTCTGCATTCTTTTCTTCTTCACTTTGAAGTGACGTTAAAATAACACCGATAATAATACAAACGAGAGCCAAAACACCAAGGACGACTGATATAGTCGTGGACCACTCATGAAATACGATGACTCCAAATAAAGTCGTCGCAACTAATTGCAGTCCTGTTGAAATGGGCATCGTTTTCGAAACGCCCATTAAATCAATACTTTTTAATTGATTCGCCTGACCAAGTGCCCAAAATAAACCTGACACAATTCCAACTCCAATAACAGTAGGAGTTAATACTGGCTTCATAAAAATATAAACAACAATCGAGAAAATAAGTGCCCCAAACGTTGTACCGAGCGTTTGACTATACGGTCCCCCGCCCAGTTTCACGTTAAATAGCACAATACTTCCCCAAAATATAGCCGGTAAAATCGCTAAAAGTATGTCCATCGCTCATTACCTTTCTTTACTAAATGTCATAAGTTATCACTCTGAATCATTAGAGTGAGCTTTTATTTTTTCTTTTTCCCGTTCACAAACTTTTTCTGCAATAGCACCAGAAACATTCTTTTCTCGCTCCACCTTCTTTATTTTTACGTGATCTAAATAATCTTCCAAAATAAGTGTAACTTTATCATTCGGCGGATTATGTGCACCTTGGAACGTAAGAAATTGTAGCGTAATTTCAAATCTAGGAACGAACTCACCGTTCTTACCGAGACGTTTTATATTTATAAAGGAAGCACATTCATACTGATCTTCTGTCACTTGTCTAATAACTGAATAGTACCTATTTGATAATGCACTCTCTAACAGCTGCTCCCTCGATTCTTTTGCAAAAGAATCACTTGGAGAAGAGAAAAAGATTGCACATAGCATTGTAATAACTACACATATTTTTTTCATAACACCCTCCTTGTTCTATAAGTTAGTGTTCGCAAAACTTCCATAAAAAAACGACTTCCCTATGTAGGAAAGTCGTTTTAATGAATCCAATATTAACCACCGCTCACTGGTGGGATTAGTGCAACAACATCACCATCTCGGATCGTGTCATCTTCATTTGCGTATTCTTCATTAATCGCAACCATAGTTGATGCTGTCACTGGTACATTATATTCTTTAGCAACAACAGCTTTTAACTCTGCAACCGTAATATTTTCTTTCTCTATTTGTAATTCACTTGTTCCTGCTTCCTCTTGCAAGTGCGCAAATAATAATACTCGAATCATACTTACAGCTCCTTCCCAGGCTCCCCTGCCGGATATGGCGTTTTTTCTAATTGATCACCAATCCATGAGTCTCCATCTTCCCAAAACTCCTTTTTCCAAATCGGAACAATTTGTTTTATGCGTTCCATAATGTATTCATTCGCCTCATAGGCCGCTTTACGATGCGGTGTTGAAACAGCAACAACAACCGCGATATCAGAAATTTGCAGTGTACCGATGCGATGTGTAATCGCAACGTGTGTACCTGGCCACTTCTCTTTCACTTCTGAGCCAATTTTCTCTAGCATCTTTTCTGCCATCGTTTTATAAGCGACATATTCTAAGTATAATGTACGACGCCCTTTCGTAAACTCCCTAACCGTTCCAATAAATGTTGTAACAGCACCGCATTCGCGGCGAATAACCTTCTTTGCTACCTCTTCAATCGAGATTTCTGTATCAATTACTTCATAATACGTATTTGTCATTTCGTACTCCTTACCGTTTGTATAAACCAGTCTATATACAACTCTTCTTCTGTTATATGAAATACTTTATATTCTTCTCGTAAGTTTGCAAGTGCATCATGCCACGTAATAACCGCTACTATATTTTCTACTTTATGTAAAAGTTCAACGTCTTCCGCAGAACGAAGTAATACTACTTTCGGATAGCTCTCTTTTTTATAGCCCTCTATTAAAATTGTATCCACTTCAAAAAACTCATATAAGCGAATAATTTCTTGCAAGGACCATTCCTCTCTTAATGACGACAGTGAAAGTAATCCAGCGCCTTCTACACTACTGACAACAGCCCCAGCCTTTCGGTGCCTTTCACTATCTTTTTGCGCTACTTCTGGAAAACCTCCGTGCCCGTGATGTTTAATTGTAGCAACTTTCATTTTCTGTTCAGCTAACGTATGCACGATTTTCTCCACAAGTGTTGTTTTTCCGCTATTTTGATATCCTACTATTTGTAAGATTGAAGTGGCTTTGCCCATGGCCAATCACATCCCTCGGTGTGCTCTAGCAATAATACAGATACTTTCATCCCTGCCTCAAATCCTCTCGTTCCTCCAGGCAGCACAATAAAGGCATTCGCATCGGCGAGTGAAGAGACCGCACTCGATTTATCTAAACCGACCGGCATCGCTTGTAATGCTCCGTCCATGATTGACACCTTCGCTCTTACAAAACGAGTAAACGGATTTGGCTTCGGAAAGTCTTTTTGTAAAATAGCATCTGCTCTATATACATGAGGCTCCTTTGCATACAAGTATGTTTTTATAATCGGATGCACAAATAGCTCAAATCCTACGTAACAAGCTGACGGATTCCCTGATAAACCGAAAAGTAACTTTCCGTCAACTTCAGCTACTGTCGTTACACTTCCTGGTCTCATCGCTATTTTATTAAAGAGTACATTCGCCTGTAATCTTTCATAAATAGCTGGCAAGTAGTCATAATCTCCTACCGACACACCGCCTGTCGTAATTAAAATATCAACCTCATCCATCGCCGATTGAACAGCTGCAAAACATGCATCTAACTCGTCGGCAAGTTGACCATAATAACGCACTTTCCCTCCGGCTTTCATAATTTGAGCTGCAATCATATACGAGTTACTATTTCTAATTTTCCCCGGCTGTAACGACTCATGTACTTCTAACAATTCACTTCCTGTCGTCACGATACCAACAACAGGCTGTTTTACAACTTTCACAGTACTATATCCAAACGTCGCTAATAAGGCAGCAACACCTGGATTGATTGCAACGCCTTTCTTAACGAGAACTTGATTTTGTTTTATATCTTCCCCTTTAAATGACACATTGTCACCACTATGAAAAGGACGCTTTACCTTCATATATGTTTTTCCATTCTTCTCAAAACCTTCCGTCAGCTCTAGCATTACGACTGCATTACAACCCTCTGGAATAGCTGCTCCTGTCATAATACGAACCGCCTGAAAAGGTCCTACTTCTTCTGTAAAAACAGATCCTGCCCCGATTTCTCCTATTACTTCAAACTCAATCGCATTCTCTTGATTTGCTTCTTTCGTATCTTCTGCTCGAATCGCGAAACCATCGTAAGGAGAACGATCGAAATGAGGAACGTCATGATCAGAGATAACATCCTCCCCAAGAATTCTCCCGTAACTTTCCGTAATAGAAACCTCTTCTACTTCACCATTTTTCGCATATTCCATTACTCTCTCTACTGCCTCAGCAACTTGAATTGGAATTCGTTTTTCTATCATCGTTTCTCACCTCATATTTGCAATTTTTTTTATCTCGATTAAACTTTATATATTAAATAGAAATTACTTCAAGGAGGAATTCCATGTCTTCATTCACACACTTTAATGACCAAGGACGCGCGAAGATGGTTGATATAAGTGACAAAAAAGCAACCGTCCGAACAGCAATTGCGTGCTCTAGCATTGTCGTTACAAAAGAAATTTACGATAAAATCTCTCACAATGAAATTGGGAAAGGTGACGTATTAGCAGTTGCACAAATCGCAGGTATTATGGCTGCGAAACGCACTTCTGATATTATCCCAATGTGCCATCCTTTATTATTAAAAGGTGTTGACGTTTCTTTCGATTGGAAACAATCCGAAGAACAATATCGATTACTTATTGAAGTAAAAGTTAAAACAGAAGGTAGCACCGGTGTTGAAATGGAAGCTTTAACAGCCGCTTCCGCTACAGCTCTTACTGTGTACGATATGTGCAAAGCTGTTGATAAAGGTATGATTATTGGCGAAACTTACTTATTTGAAAAAACAGGTGGAAAAAGTGGAGATTATACGAGAAAGTCTTAATCTTCTTTCCATTGAACCTAAAGGGCTCCCTTTAGGTTCAACCTATATATCTTGCATATAAGCGTTTTGCTATATTTATATCATTCGTTCCATGAATGAACGCCCTGCCATCTGTAAATAAAACAAAACGAAATTCCTCCACCGGAAATGATAATAAATACGGAGTAGCTTTTACATCCACACTTCTTTGTAAGCGCTTTTTAATTTCTTCTAAATTAAATTCATTCCGCACACCTGGACGGATTTGTACTGTATTTCGGCCACATAACACTTCTGTTTTCGTTTGTGCTTCAAATGTTAAACTCGGATATGTACGTAATCTTCCGCAAGATAAACATGTGTCTTTTTTCTGCCTATTCACTTTAAATGCCATCTGTTGATTATTCCAAAGATCAAACGATAACATCGTTTCGCGAAGTGCCCCATAGTCTTCTACTAATATTTTCAGCGCTTCCGTTATTTGATGCGCAACTACTAATTGTACTGCCGGCTGTATAATACCAGCCGTATCACATGTTGCCCCACTTGCTGGATGTTCCATTAAACAGCGGAAACACGGTGTTTTTCCTGGTAAAATTGTATACGTTACTCCGTAGCTTCCGACACAACCACCATATATCCACGGAATATTATACTTTTGTGAAATATCATTAATAAGAAGACGCGTTTCAAAATTATCTGTCGCATCTAATATTAAATCTACATCATTCACTAGCTCTTCCATTTCTTGCACTGTTACATCAGTCACAACCGGATTTATTTTCACCTCAGAATTAATCGCTTGTAAATGCTCTGCTGCTGCTACCGCCTTTGGTTTATATTGCTTTGCATCTTCTTCTGTATATAATTGTTGCCTTTGTAAATTACTCCATTCTACATAATCACGATCCGCAATTGTTATTTTGCCAACACCTGCTCTAACAATTGCTTCTGCATTCGCTGCACCGAGAGCACCAGCGCCGATAATAAGCACATGCTTCTCTCTAATTTTTCTCTGTCCTTCTTCTCCAACACCAGAAAATAATATTTGTCTTGAATATCGCTCCTGCATACGATAGCCCCCTTTCTTATCCTCCTATATAAGACATTTCAATTTTCGGACGATTCTTTGCACTTTCTTCTGTCCGTTCATCCGAATACCTGTCTTTTCTATTCATCCATACATTTTGTATAACGCTTACTAACTCATCATCTGAAAGATTTCCTCTAAGAAGTTCCCTTACATCCAATCCTTCTGTCGCAAATAAGCAAGTATAAAACTTTCCATCTGCCGAAATTCTTGCTCTCGTACAAGAGGAACAAAATGACTCTGAAACAGAAGTAATAAAACCGACTTCGACATTTGTCCCAACGTAACGATATCGTTTCGCAACTTCACCGAAATAATGCGCTTCAGCTGGCTCAAGTGGATACACACTATGAATCATTTCAATTAATTCTTGCTTTGTAACGACTTGGTCAAAGTTCCATCCATTTGTACTACCAACATCCATAAACTCAATAAACCTAAGTGTGATTCCTTGCTCTTTAAAATAAGCAGCCATCGGAAGTACTTGATGGTCATTCATCCCTTTTTTCACAACCATATTTACCTTTACATCAAGCCCGGCCTCTTTTGCAGCCATAATTCCCTTTATAACAGGTTTCGTATTGATATTCCGGCCATTTATGTCCTTAAATACATCGTCATCTATTGCATCCAAACTAACATTTACTCTATGTAATCCAGCTTCTTTTAATGCTTTTGCTTGTTTCGTTAAATGAATTGCATTTGTCGTTAACCCTATATCTACTAACCCTTCAATTTTCACGAGACGTGCAATAAGTTTTGTTAAATCTTTACGCAGCAGTGGCTCACCACCAGTAAGCCTAATTTTTCGTACACCGATGCTAACAAATAGTTTTGCCAAACGTTCAATTTCATCAAACGTCAGTAAAAACTCATCTTTCAAAAAAGCATAATCTGGCCCAAAAACTTCCGCTGGCATACAATATGTACATCTAAAATTGCAACGATCAATGACAGATATGCGCAAATCTTGAAGTGGGCGTCCAAAAAAATCTGTAACCATCTCCTGCATCGCCACCCTCCCTTTCTGTCAAATTTCTCTCTTTTCATTCTATTATAATATATTTTCGAACTGCGATGTTTTTGCTCAAGTGAATAAAGTGAAACTTTCCTAACCAATTAGACTACCTACTTATAACGGGATAAAAAACCTTGAAGCATAAAAGCCCCAAGGTTTTCTCCCTATTAACTTAACCTAATAATAGTTAGCGTAGCTCCTGGCGTTGTCGTAGATAATGTAGCTATTGCAACTAATCCAAATAACTGCAGACTAACAGCAGCTCCAGCAGGCAAATTAGCAATGATTGTCGCATTAAATGAACCTGTAGCTATTGCTGGTGAATTTATTGTTCCTGCAAGCGGACTGCCATTTACAGTTATACGAGAACTTACAAGTAAAGAGGCTGTTAAATTTATTGTATAAGCTATATAGTAATTCCCCGCATTCGCAACCGTAAATACCGTATTTCCTCCGCTAACCGTAATTCCTGGTCCAATATTTTGATTGTTCGGTAATGGTACATTTGTACCACCTAACAAAACAGAAATAGCACTTCCTGATGTATTATTTGCAAATGAGTACGTTGCAGTTGTACTAACTCCGGTCACACCCGTTGCTCCAGTGGATCCGGTTGCTCCCGCTCCAGTTGGGCCTGTTGGACCTTGAATTCCTTGCGAACCGGTTGGACCAGTGGACCCTGTTGGGCCTTGGGAGCCTGTTACTCCCGTTGGACCTTGGATTCCTTGGGGACCTTGAATCCCTTGAGGACCTGTCGCTCCGGTTTCTCCAGTTGATCCCGTCGGGCCTTGGGGACCTTGAATTCCTTGGGGACCTTGGGGACCTTGTGCTCCGGTTGCCCCAGTATCCCCTGTCGGGCCTTGTGGACCTTGCAACCCTTGCACGCCTTGCGGACCGGTTGGACCTATGTCGCCTTGAACACCTTGAATTCCTGTTGGGCCTTGTGGACCGGTCGGCCCCTGCACTCCTTGGATTCCTTGAATTCCCTGTGGACCTTGTGCTCCTGTTTCTCCTGTCACACCTTGAATCCCTTGTGGGCCTTGATCCCCTTGTACTCCTTGTGGACCGGTTGGGCCTTGGATTCCTTGCGGGCCTTGGATTCCTTGTGAGCCTTGATCTCCCGTTGCTCCCGTTACTCCTTGTATCCCTTGAGGACCTTGAACACCTTGCGGACCGGTTGGACCTATATCACCTTGTACTCCTTGAATTCCTTGTGGGCCTTGCAACCCCGTAACTCCGGTTGCTCCCGTTTCTCCTGTCGCTCCTGTCACTCCAGTTGAGCCTGTCGCCCCGGTATCTCCAGTTGCTCCTGTCACACCGGTTGCTCCTGTCGGTCCAGGTGGTCCACCGGATGGACCTGTCACTCCAGTCGGACCTGATGGCCCCGTTGGACCACTCGGTCCTGCTGGTCCTCCAGAAGGACCAGTTACCCCTGTTGGACCGGTTACTCCTGTCGGGCCTGTAGTTCCTTCCCCTGTCGCTCCGGTTACACCCGTATCTCCTGTTACTCCGGTTGGACCTTGGCCCCCTTGAATTCCCTGTGGCCCCTGCACTCCTTGCGCACCCGTTGGACCTTGAATTCCTTGAATACCTTGCACGCCCTGTGCTCCCATTGGACCTGTTGGGCCTATTTCCCCTTGAGTACCTTGCACTCCTTGCGGGCCCTCTGGACCTGTTGCACCTATATTCCCTTGTACACCTTGAATTCCAGTTGCTCCTTGTGCTCCTGTTGCTCCTGTTACACCTTGAATCCCTTGTATTCCCTGTATTCCTTGTGGGCCTTCGGGTCCTGTTGTTCCTACTGGCCCTTGTATTCCTTGTATTCCTTGTGGGCCCTCTGGACCTGTTGCTCCAGCTGGTCCTGGCACCCCTTGTATTCCTTGCGGACCTTGAAGTCCTTCTGGGCCTTCTGGTCCTGTTGGTCCGATCTCACCCATCGTACCTTGTATTCCTTGAACTCCTTGTGGTCCCGTTTCTCCTGTTGGACCCGGAATACCTTGAATACCTTGTGGACCTTGATCTCCTGTTGCTCCTGTTACACCTTGAGGCCCTATAGCTCCCTGTATACCTTGTGGACCTTGATCTCCTGTTGATCCTGTTATCCCTTGAATTCCCTGAACTCCTTGTATTCCTTGTTCACCAGTTACGCCCGTCGGACCCGGAATACCTTGAATACCTTGCGGACCTTCTGGACCTGTTGGTCCAATTGGCCCTTGAACCCCTTGTATTCCTTGCAATCCCTGTGCTCCTGTTTCTCCTGTACTTCCAGTCGGTCCTGTATTTCCCGTTACTCCAGTTACACCTGTACTTCCTGTTACCCCTGTATTTCCCGTTGCTCCCGTCGCACCTGTACTTCCACTCGGTCCACCACCCGGGCCTGTCGCACCAGTTGCCCCCGTCGGACCTGGTGGTCCTCCAGATGGACCCGTTATCCCTGTAGGACCTGTTATTCCAGTTGGGCCTGTAACCCCTTGACCAGTTGCTCCTGTTTCTCCCGTATTTCCACTCGGTCCTTGTGGGCCTTGTATCCCTTGAGGTCCTTGTATACCTTGTGAACCAGTTGAACCCGGTACCCCTTGCACTCCTTGAATTCCTTGAGGTCCCTCAGGTCCAGTAGCCCCAATCGGACCTTGTACCCCCTGTATCCCCTGTATACCTTGTGCCCCAGTCGCTCCGGTTGGACCAATCGGACCTTGTAATCCTTGCACTCCTTGAGGGCCTGTCGCTCCTGTTGCTCCCTGTGGTCCCCTCAATCCTTGCGGCCCCTGCTGTCCTTCTGGTCCCGTTGCACCTATTGGTCCAACTGGTCCTTGTATCCCTTGCACACCTTGAGGTCCTGTCGGGCCCATCTCCCCCATCGGACCTTGTAATCCTCTTGGTCCTTGAGGGCCAGTCGGACCTTGGGGACCGGTTGGGCCAGTAATCCCAATGCCAGTAAATCCCGTTGGAACGGGTGGAAAGGTAGGACCAATAAGATTTGGTGAAATTCTGAAATTAGAGTTTAATGAATGTTTTTTATCGCGCTCTCTCACACTTTCACCACCTGCACACCATCTTTTTTACATTAAACAAACCTCTTCTTCTTAATATGTATTTACAAAAACAAACTCAAAGACTATTTTTATTTTAAATACATAAAAACTCCCTTAATTCCTTAAGGGAGTCCCGCAGTTGAATCCATATTATCTGTATTCGGGACAGCTTGCACTATACCCGATGTATTTACACTTTGCCCCATGTTTGTTCCTGTTACAGTACCAGCAGGAGTGCCCCTTGTATATGTTGTCGTCACAGAATCTCCTGGCTGTAAACAAAGCTTCGTCTCCGTCCCTATTACTGTAACAACGTCGATCCAAGTGCACCCCATTGAACCACTATACGATTTCGTAGCAGTAAATGACGTATCACTCAAATTATCACCGGTAAATATATTCCCAGTGTTATTCACAATAACAAATTCTTTTATATGAGCAGGCATAATTACACTCTACCTTTCCTCTATGAACCTAATGTACGTGTACTCGTTGCTAATGGCGGAAGAAACACTGATGTTCTAATCACCGCTTCTGACTGTCTTTTCCCATTTAAAAAAATAGCCGCACTCGATCCTCCAGCACCCGCATATACTTTTGCTACAGCTAAAGGTGAGATATCATAACAGTCACCAACATTAACAGCCCCTGTATTATTTATAATTTTTACTTTCCGCAAGTTAATCCCCATTTACCTATCCCCCTTTTGTACACTGTATGCAAAAGAAAAAAACTTGAAACAGACTCGTTTCAAGTTTTTTTAGCTACTTATTTCGTTTCACCTTCATATTGAAGCATGCCGCCAACCATGTTCACTGTTTTAAAGCCTTGCTCATTTAAATAATGACATACATTTTCACTGCGCATTCCCGAACGACAAATAAAGATATATTCATTCTCTTTATCAAAGAAATCTACTTTATTTGGGATATCACCCATTTTAATATGTACAGCTTCTGGAATTTTCCCTGCCGCTACTTCTTCATCTTCCCTTACGTCTACTAAAAATAACGTTTCTCCATTTTCTAAACGCTCTTGCACTTCTTCTGTAGTAATTGTTTTAACTTCTGTCATATGTCGTTCCTCCTTATATACAATAAAACCTTTAGTCTCTTCCTTAAACAAGCATATCTAGTCAATTTTAGCATGCGAAAGAAAGAACGCAAAGAATGGAAATTTTATTTCTCAATTTCCCCGCAAAACTTATTCTTTACAAACATAACTCGTGCATTGTATCCTCAATATACTTGTTTTATGAAAGGAGCCAATGAAAATGACACTTTTTCTTTTCATTACGGGCATCATTTTCTTAATCGCCGCAATTATTGCACTTAGTATGAAGAATAATAAAAAGATAAAATCACCACAAGAAATGTCATTCTTATTTCTATTGCTTAGTATCGCATTCTTCGGTATAGCAATTGCCACATATATTTTCCGTCTACAAATCATGTAAAAAAAGGTGCCTACTACATACATCGCACCTTTTTCACACCGTTTATTTTCTACACCAAACTAGATACTTTCCGATTTAAAAATTCATAAACTTTCTTTTCAAATAAATGAATATCAAATGCTCCTGCCATATGCCCATTTATACTTTCTATCTCATACACTTCCGCATACTTCCCTTGTTTTTGCAAAATGTCTACCATTTTATAATTATAACGTGACGGCTGAAGCAAATCTTGTTTACACGGAATCATAAGTACATTTGCTTCTATGTTAGAAAGCGCCTCTTCTAAAGACGAAAATCCATGCGCAATATCATGTAATAAAACTGCTTTCGCAGTGTATATCCACGAATTTGCATCTACTAACCCTATACTTCTATATGTCACTTTATTTATTTCTTTCTCAAATGATGTTAATATCGAAAGCTTTTCATAAGGTTCTACTTTTATACTATTACGAGGGAATGTTGTTTCATAAAAATGCTCATCAAATGCGTTCATAAACATCATTCTATTTGCTAAATGAAGTCCCTTCATTGGCTGCTCTTCTCCATATTTTCCGCCCTTCCAACTTGGATCCAGTTGAATAGCCTCAATTGCATTTTGTGCTACATTTACCGACGTAATAATTGGATTTTGCGGGTTCGTAATAACACCAATCATCCGCTCTACCATATGAGGATAATGAACAGCCCATTGCTGCGCAATCATCCCGCCAGCTGACGGTCCCATTACAGCATGTAGCCTTGCGATTCCCATATCTTTTATTAACTCATATTGCATACGAGCTACATGAAGAAATGTAAAAACTGGAAAATCCATCGCATATTCATCTCCAGTTTTCGGATCAATCGATTTCGGTCCCGTTGTAAACACATAAGGGTTCTTCACCTGCACATTACAAAGATTATCAGTGCATATAACAAAGTATTTATTTGTATCAATTGCTTTTCCCGGTCCAATTAAACCATCCCACCAACCAGACTCCTCATCATGCGCTGTATATTTTCCTGCCGCGTGACTCGTTGCACTAAAATAATGGCATACCAAAATCGCATTTGACCTTTCTCTATTTAAAGTACCATACGTCTCATACCCCATTTGAATAGGAATTCCCCTACCATTTTCAAACGTAAACTCTCTTAAAACAAACTTTTCCTTTTTTACAAATTGCACAGACTCGCCCTCTTCCCGTCATAGTATGAACTGCTGCTTACTAAAGGATTTTTTCTATGCAAACTAATCTCCTCCTTCTTTTCATAAATAAATGAATAATATACAAAATTAGCCACAAAATAGCATTATATTACACAATCAAAGAGGGCATACATATGATTTGGAATTGGCTACGTAAGAAAAAAAAATCAAATACGACAGAGAAAAACGAAACAGATAATTCGGAGCAACAACCTAACAATCAAGAGGATGATAACCAAAAACAGACTAGAAGTATGAAACATAATAAAGATAGCAATAGCGAGCAAAAAAAAGAGGAACACAAAGAGCCTTCTCAGGATCAGCAGCAACAACATTCTAAACAAAACGACTCAGATCAGAATCAACAACAAAACTCTAAACAAAACGACTCAGATCAGAATCAACAACAACATTCTAAACAAGACAACTCGGATCAGAATCAACAACATTCTAAACAAGACAACTCGAATCAGAATCAACAACAAAACTCTAAACAAAACGACTCGGATCAGAATCAACAACATTCTAAACAAAACGACTCAGATCAGAATCAACAACAACATTCTAAACAAGACAACTCGAATCAGAATCAACAACAAAACTCTAAACAAAACGACTCGAATCAGAATCAACAACAAAACTCTAAACAAGACAACTCGAATCAGAACCAACAACAAAACTCTAAACAAAACGACTCGAATCAGAATCAGCAACAACATTCTAAACAAGGTAACTCGGATCAAGATCAGCAGCAAAACTCTGGAAATAATAGTATTTATGATTTTACGAAACCAGAAAAAGACCGGATTCATTCTCTACAAGATTTAATAGAAAAACTCAAAAAATCTAGCGATTTTGTTAATTATCACACATCTAACGATGAAACGATGCCTTATTGGATTTCTTACTATCGCCCTTCGCTTGATGGAGAGAAATTACAAAAATATTTAATGCCTACTCTTTTAGAACGACCTAACGCTTCACTAGAAGAGCTAAAAGAACATATTCCAATGAGCGGTATTACAATTACGAACGATTTACAAAAAATTGAGGACATGGTGTTAAAGGGACATGCGATTATTCAATTGAATCAGCAAGACCAAAAGTGTATGCTTGCAAACATTGCAATTGATACGTATCGGGCACCAAGCCCTCCTTTAAACGAATCGACTGTTATCGGTCCTCAAGAAGGTTTCGTAGAGGATATTGATACAAATATTAATTTAGTTCGAAAACGTCTTCCTGTTTTAGATTTACAAACAAAGGAAATGATTGTCGGCGAGTTTTCCAAAACAAAAGTTGTCATGATGTATTTAGACAACCTCGCTGAAAAAGAAAATGTAGATTTTCTCGAGGAGTCATTACGTGCTCTTGAATATGATCAAATTAATGATAGTGCTTATATACAAGAACTAATGGGTGAAAAGTCGATTTTCCCTCTCTATATCAATACAGAACGTACTGATAGAGTTACAAAAGCACTCATTGATGGGAAAATCGCTATTTTCGTGGATGGTTCTCCAAGTGTTCTACTAACACCTGTATCCTATTTCGATTTTTTCATTTCACCAGAAGACTATAACGTCTCTTGGCTATACGCTACATTTTCACGTATTTTACGCCTTATCGCTGTTCTATTTTCAATCTGTGCTACACCTTTATATGTTGCAGTTTTAAATTATCATTATGAACTCATTCCGAGTGATTTACTTGAAACTTTGATTTTATCAAGGGCACAAGTACCGTTCCCACCTTTAATTGAAGCACTATTTTTAGAACTTGCAATCGACTTATTAAGAGAAGCTGGCGCGAGGTTACCGATGAAAGTTGGTCAAACGCTCGGTATTGTAGGCGGTATCGTAATCGGGCAAGCATCTGTACAAGCTGGTTTAACGAGTAATATTTTATTAATTATCGTTGCATTATCAGCACTCGCTTCCTTTATTACACCTATTTATAAAATGGGTAATGCCGTTCGATTACTACGTTTCCCATTCCTAGCATTCGCAGAAATAGGAGGACTCTTCGGCATCTCTCTTGGATTTATCTTTTTATTTACCCATCTATTTAGACTTACTTCTTTACGTAAGCCGTACGCTTTGTTTTATCCGACAAGGCAACAATCTGTTAAAGATTCTTGGATTCGTTTTCCCTTAACAATGATTGATACAAGAGATGTACAAGCACGTCCACAGCATGTTAAGAAGTCAGCAAAAGGGATTTCAACAAAACATCGATCGGATTTTGATGAATAAGGAATGAGGTGCATTGATGAGTAAAGTTCAAGAGAAATATCAAATATCTCCTATCTTTGTTTTCTTCTTAATTCACAGTGCACAGTTTGGTGCCGGGGTTCTCGGTTTCGCTCGGATTATTGCAAAATCTGCTGGATACGACGGCTGGATAGGAGTTCTCCTCACAGGAATCATCATTCATATTCTCATCTGGATGATGTATTATTCATTAAAAAATGTAGAGGGAAACTTAATTGATTTACACAAACAACTTTTTGGAAAATGGATCGGAAATGGTATTAATATCATTTTTATGGCTTATTTTTTTATTGTAAGTATTTCTGTTGTTAGAACATATGTCGAAATTATTCAAGTATGGATGTTTCCTAGTGCATCCACCTGGATGCTCACATTCTTTATTTGTTTAATAAGTTATTACATTATTTCATCAGGATTCCGCGTCATTGCAGGAATTTGTGTTATTTCCGTTGGTGGAACACTAGGTTATCTTTTTCTAAGTCTTTTCATTTTGAAATTCTCACATTGGGATAACTTACTTCCAATATTTTCACATTCTTTTACAGATATTTTGAAAGCAGCTCAACTATCTATTTATAGCATGACAGGATTTGAAATTTTCCTTATGATTTATCCATTTGTTAAAGAACCAGAGAAATCCCATAAATTTGCGCAATATGGGGCATTATTTTCCAATATTCTATATTTGTTTAGTACCATTCTCGCTTTTACATTCTTTAGCGAAAAACAATTACTCAAAACTATTTGGTCTCAGCTGTCCATGACACAAGTTATTAAGCTTCCTTTTATCGAGCGACTTGAGTATATTGCTATTTCCGGTTATGCTCTCGTTATTATTACAAGCTTTATTCTACCTTTATGGGCCGCTACTCGAGGAACCCATGAAATCTTTCGTGTGAAACAACGAGGTATTTTGATCGCATTTATGCTTATCACTTTAGTTGTTTCACAACTTTTAACGAACAGGCATGATATTAATGATTTTATTAGCAATATATCTAAAGTTAGTTTTTGGCTTATATATGTATACATCCCAATTCTATTTATTATTGTGTGGGTGAAAAGAAAATGGAAAAAACCAAAAGAAAATTAATACTTCTTGTTTGCATCAGTATCTTCAGTCTAACTGGTTGCTTACAAAAAAATATTATTGATGATGTTCAACTCATTCAAGGAACTGTCTTCGATACAGCAAAAGATAATAAAGTAAAGGTTACATTCGTTTGCCCCATACAAAAAAAGGGAAATAAAGTTCAAGTTTATGAGGGCACAGGAAACGCAGTAAAACAAGTAAAGGCAGATACATCTTTAGAATCTTCGCAACCGTTCGCAAGCGGTCAAATGCGTGTTGCCTTATTCACAACAAAAATTGCTAAAAAAGGATTATCCAACTCCTTTGACACATTAATTCGTGATGTGAATATTGGTAACTCGCTGTATGTTGGACTATTAGAAGGCAATGGTACTGAACTGTTTAAAGGAAAATATAGTACATCTTACAATGTTGCGATTTATATAAAAAAAATGTTAGAACATAATATGGACACTGGCCCTTTGCCAACTGACAATTTGTATTTAGGCGCCTTCAGGTACTACCGTGAAGGACAAGATTCCTATATGCCTATCCTAAAAAAACATGGAGATAAAATAAAGATTACTGGTATCGGTCTCTTGAAAAAGGATAAGTTAGTCGGAACAATTAAGTACCACGATATGTTTGTTTTCAAAGGACTGCTAGAAAAGCACCGCTTGGACTCACATGAATTTAAAACCAATCCTGGCTATGCAATGATTAATAACATTCGTTCCGTTCCTACCTACGAGGTAAACATAAAAAATGGGAAACCTTCTTTCTATATTCATGTAAAGGTGGAAGCTCGTATTCAGGAGCTCTCTAGAAAATTTAATTTAGAAAACAAAAAAAATACAACAAAAATAGCTAAGTCGGTCGAAAAACAATTAGATGCGAAAGCTACAAAACTAATTAAACAGTTTAAATCTCTAAATGTTGATCCCCTTGGACTTGGAGCAAAATATAGACAACATTATCGCCCATTCAAATTAGAAGAGTGGAGACAAATGTACAAAGATGTTCCAGTTACTATAAAATACACCGTAAATATTACAAATTCTGGTGTAATTGAATGAGAAATGATTGAACTCCTCTCTCCAGCATGATACAACGGAAAGAGGAGTTTTTATTTTAGATAGAGAGAGAAGATATTTATGGGGGAGCTTATGTCTAAAAAATTAGTAAAGCCTATTTTAAATGGTATTTTATTTCTCGGCGTCTTTTTATTTGCTCATACATACTTAAAAAATGTTTCCTTCACACGTTATTTACTTGTCGTTATTCCAATGTTGCTCGTTGGTATGTTTGGCATCGATCTTATTTTATCCATTTTAATAAAAGAAGAAAAATAACGAGCAAGGCCGTCCTAAAAGTATTCCGGGATGGCTTTCTTTTATTAACAGTTTTTGTCGTTAAGTCGATATAATCTTTCACTATCACTAACTTAACTAAAAGATGAAACTTTTGAACAGTCCCTTTTCATTTCATAATCACCTTATGTTACAATGAGATTCGGCACAAAGCGAGAAAGGATGAAACAACATGACAAACGAAAAAGGTTTAGATAAAGGATACGAACTTGTTGCAAAAATGCATGAAGAGTTCGGACACCCTGTGACAAATACTCCAACGAAATTAACAGAAGAACGTACAAAAATTCGTGCTAGCTTTATGCAAGAAGAGCTAGAAGAATTTTTAGAAGCAACGACTGTTGAAGATCAATATGATGCACTAATTGACCTTATTTACTTTGCATTCGGCACGTTTGCGGAAATGGGCGTACGTCCTGATAAAGGATTCGAAATTGTAAATAACGCAAACATGGCAAAACTATTCCCTGATGGAAAACCTCGATTCCGTGAAGGTGACGGCAAAATTCTAAAACCAGAAGGCTGGCAAGCACCAGAACCACAACTTCGTGCTGAAATCGAACGCCAGCGCAAAGAAGCTGAAAAAAACTGCTAGGATTTCCTAGCAGTTTTTTATTATGTCTTTTTTCCTGCAATTCATTAATGACCCACGTGTCCAGCGTGCCCTGCTGCTCCACCAATGCTAGCCGCTCCTGCCGCTGCCCCTGCTCCTCCCGCTCCAATTCCACCTGTCCAAGGAGAAGATTGTTGTTGGTATTGTTGATATTGTTGGTGCTGTTGACCATGTTGGCCTTGGTGACCGTGTTGCCCTTGGTGACCGTGTTGCCCTTGATGACCGTGGTGACCTTGATGACCGTGGTGGCCTTGATGACCGTGGTGGCCTTGGTGACCGTGGTGGCCTTGGTGACCTTGATGACCTTGATGCGTTTGATAAAGAACAGCTTGCGGATGAATATGGTGGTGACCGTAGTGATGTACTTGTTGTTGATGACCATGTTGGCCGTGTTGGCCTTGGTGATGATGGTGTCCATGATGGCCGTGTTGACCTTGATGGTGGTG
>NZ_QOSC01000048.1:0-643 GCF_008368845.1 Bacillus sp. BB51/4 | reverse complement strand
TTTAAAAGTTAAATAAGTTAAAATGATTCTTGTCTTAAATGAATATAGTCTGGTAATGATGGCAGAGAGGTCACACCCGTTCCCATACCGAACACGGAAGTTAAGCTCTCTAGCGCCGATGGTAGTTGGGACCTTGTCCCTGTGAGAGTAGGACGTTGCCAGGCAAAATGGAGGATTAGCTCAGCTGGGAGAGCACCTGCCTTACAAGCAGGGGGTCGGCGGTTCGATCCCGTCATCCTCCACCATATATGTCGGAGGGGTAGCGAAGTGGCTAAACGCGGCGGACTGTAAATCCGCTCCTTCGGGTTCGGCAGTTCGAATCTGCCCCCCTCCACCATTCTTAATTAATGGGCTATAGCCAAGCGGTAAGGCAACGGACTTTGACTCCGTCATGCGCTGGTTCGAATCCAGCTAGCCCAGCCATTAAGAGCCATTAGCTCAGTTGGTAGAGCATCTGACTTTTAATCAGAGGGTCGAAGGTTCGAATCCTTCATGGCTCACCATTTTAACAAAATATGCGGGTGTGGCGGAATTGGCAGACGCGCTAGGCTTAGGGCCTAGTGGGGGAAACCCCGTGGAGGTTCAAGTCCTCTCGGCCGCACCTAATAAAATCTTTTTAAAAAGTACTTGCATTTGAAGTAGT
>NZ_QOSC01000047.1:0-1420 GCF_008368845.1 Bacillus sp. BB51/4 | reverse complement strand
AAATTTAGTAATCTTAAAGAGGAAAAAAGATGAAATAGGGACTGTCTAAACTAAAATTTGAGCGATAATGTCGTAAAAGGTGATAAAGTAATACGTTTAAATTTCAGTTTAAGGTAAGAATTACCTTTTTATATTAATTAGGTTGTAGAATGATCAAAAATATTTTACTCTTTATATGAAAACGTTATGTGAAAAATAGCTATTTAGTTGTTTTTCACATAACGTTTTTACATTTTCAAAGGATTTCACATAAGAAAAAATCTATAATTAAGATAGTTAACATATATTTTTTTGATGGGTGTGGGGGATTATGAAAGAAATATGCATGTTATTAGTGGCTGTTATATTATGGGGGATAGCCATTGCGCCAACAAAGTGGGCATTAGAATCTATTCAGCCATTTACTTTGTTATTTATCCGCCTTTTCTTAGCTGGTGGAATCTGTTTACTATTCTCATTTAAACAATTAAAAAGATCTGTTGTACATAAACAAGTCCCGTGGAAAAGAATGAGTTTGCTATCTTTTACTGGCGTAGCTGGGTACTTTATGTTCACATCCTACGGTATTTCTTTAACGAGTGGATTGCATGTTAGTATTATTGATGCTGCTTTACCTTTAGTTACAATTCTTTTTTCAGCGTTCTTTTTGAAAGAAAAAATTCAACTTAATTATTGGATCGGTATTGTATTGGGGGCTATCGGAGTACTTCTTATTACAATTCCATCTAGTAATGTCGATCAAGAAGTATCTTTAATAGGAGATATCCTTATTTTATTAAGTACGTTCTTATTTGCTTTCTATACAGTATTGCTGAAACGACCAAAACAAGAACAGTATCTATCAAACAAGGTTTTTACAACATTAACTTTAATTATTGGAGCTGTTATTCTATTACCATTTGCAATGGCAGAAACTTTTTACTATGGTTTTCCAAAAATCGAAACATGGAAGACAGGGTTTAGTGTAATATATCTTGTTATTGGGGCAACAATTTTAGCGTATTGGTTTTGGAATAGAGCATTAGAGACAGTCTCGGCATCAGTAAGTGGATTATATTTAAATGCGTTACCGTTAATAAGTATCGCTGCTTCAATTGTTCTATTAAATGAATCTTTGACGTGGAGAATAGGAATAGGTGGTAGCTTAGTTTTATTTGGAGTGATATGGGCGGATAAACGTAAATTAATTGATTTATTTATCTCAGGCGAGCGAAATGTTAAAGAGAATGAAGAATGTTAAAGTTTATAAGAGTATGTATATAGTGTTTAATGAAAAGGACGCTTTGTATGTAATAGGATGTCCTTTTCATTATTTTCATTGAATTAGAGGAATTAAATAACTGAAACTAATATAGAAAATACCTTTGGAATTATTTTTATTATTAATTGAATAAAAGGTGTTGACGATTAGGATATAGAG
>NZ_QOSC01000046.1:0-2096 GCF_008368845.1 Bacillus sp. BB51/4 | reverse complement strand
CCTGCTTTTAGTACACCATACATCCCAACAATCATTTCTAGCGAACGCTTTGTTACAATTCCGACAATGGATTCTGTATGTACTCCCTTGTCTCTTAAATTTTTCCCAATGGTGTTTGCCTTTGCATTCAATTGTCTATAGGTAAGGCTCTCCCCTTCATATTCTACAGCTATTTTATCTGGAGTTTTTTCCACCTGTTCTTCAAATCTTTCAATAATCGTCTTATCGTTTTGATATTCAATATGTGTCCTATTAAATTCATAAATAACTTTTTCTTTTTCTGTATCAGTTAATAATTCAATTTCACACAGTTTCTTTTGTGGGTCTTTCAAAGCATTTTTCAATAATTGGACAAATTGTTCATTCATACGAGCAATTGTTTTTTCTTTAAATAAGTCCGTACAATACTCCCATTCTACATCGTATCCGTCACTTGTTTCTATAACAGTAACAGTAATATCAAACTTTGCTACCTTACTATCAACTTTCACACCATTTACCTTATAATCTCCCATGCTCAACGAGTTCATTTCTTTGTTTTCAAATGTAAACATAATGTCGAAAATAGGGTTTCGAGAAGGCTCCCTTTCCACGCCAAGCTGGTCTACTAACTCTTCAAATGGATATTCTTGATTATCAAACGCATTTAAGCATTTTTCTCGTAATTGTGCCACCAAATCTATAAATCTTTGTGAAGATTGCAAATTCCCTTTAATCGCCAAAGTATTTACAAACATACCTAACATATTTTGGATTGCTGGATGAGTACGTCCTGAAACAGGTGTACCTAAAACAATCTCACCTTGTCTCGTATATTTACTTAGCAGCATCATAAGGTTCGCCATCAATATCATATATTCTGTTGCCCCTGTTTCTTTACTAAAGAGTTTAACAGCATTACTAGTTTTATGATCTATTTTTATGGTATTACTACTACCTTTATAACTCTGTTGCTTAGGTCTAGTAAAATCTGTAATTAGATCTAAAACCGGTACTTCTTCAGAAAACTCGTCAAGCCAATAATTTTTCTGTTCCGTCATATCTCTCGAATTTTGCCAAGCACTGTAGTCTTTATATTGCATACCCACTGGAGAAAGTTCCTCTCCATTATACAATCTACACATTTCTTCTATTAAAAGACCTGTTGAACCACCATCACAAATTATGTGATGGATATCCAACATCAAAATCGTATTTTCACCTTTTATTTCAAGTATTTTTATTCTCATTAAAGGTGCTTCACTTAAATCAAAAGGTCGAATGAATTCTTTGAAAACTCGTTGTACATGTTCTGGTATGCTTTTTTCATGCTCTAACTCTATATCAACTGTATCCTCAATAATTTGGAGAAATTTATCTTTCACATGTGCAAAATGAGTTCTTAATAACTCATGACGCACGCATAGCTGTTTTACAGCTATGCGTAAGCGTTCTTTATCAATTTCCCCCTCGACTTCTAACATGATTGGGATATTATAAGTGATATTTGATTCTTGCATTTGATCAATTACATATAAACTTTTTTGGACAGAACTCATTTTATATTTTCTATTCATTGGTACTTATACCTCCTCTTCTACTGCTACTATCAATTCTGGATAGGCAATAGTATCACTATTTGATTTCACTTCTGTATTTCTTACTTTTTCAGCTATTTTTCTAATTGTTTTTTCTGTTAATATCGTACTTAGCGGAACTCTAACTTTAAACTTTTCTTCTAATGCATTTACCAATTTAGTCGCTTTTAATGAGTGTCCTCCTAGTTCAAAGAAACTATCATCTATACCAATCACTTCAAATTCTAAAATCTCTTTGAAAATCCCCATAATACCTTCCTCTACATTATCTCTAGGTGCAACAAAATCTTCTCTATCTGTAATTTGTGGATCTGGAAAAGATTTTCTATCTAATTTACCGTTTTTTGTCAATGGGAAATTATCTAATTGCATGATATACGTCGGAATCATGTATTCCGGTAAATTTCCCCTTAATTTCTCTTTAATGTATTTAATATCGATAGATTCACTACTTATTACATATCCACATAAATATTTATCACCATTGTTTTCTTTAACAATAACAACGGCATCACTGAT
>NZ_QOSC01000045.1:0-553 GCF_008368845.1 Bacillus sp. BB51/4 | reverse complement strand
ACTACTTCCGCAAGACATGTATGAGTTATTTTATTAAAAGTGCGGGTGAAGGGAGTCGAACCCCCACGCCAAAGGCGCTAGATCCTAAGTCTAGTGCGTCTGCCAATTCCGCCACACCCGCATATTAATTATTCAAAGAAAAATGGGGCGACTGATGGGAATCGAACCCACGAATGCCGGAGCCACAATCCGGTGCGTTAACCACTTCGCCACAACCGCCATGATTTTCTGGTGCCGACTAGAGGACTTGAACCCCCAACCTACTGATTACAAGTCAGTTGCTCTACCAATTGAGCTAAGTCGGCTAAATGGTGGAGGATGACGGGATCGAACCGCCGACCCCCTGCTTGTAAGGCAGGTGCTCTCCCAGCTGAGCTAATCCTCCATTTGCCTGGCAACGTCCTACTCTCACAGGGACAAGGTCCCAACTACCATCGGCGCTAGAGAGCTTAACTTCCGTGTTCGGTATGGGAACGGGTGTGACCTCTCTGCCATCATTACCAGACTGTATTCATTTAAGACAAGAATCATTGTAACTTATTTAACTTTTAAA
>NZ_QOSC01000044.1:0-855 GCF_008368845.1 Bacillus sp. BB51/4 | reverse complement strand
CCTCTTTCTTTATTATATATGGGAATTACGTTAGGTTCAGGAGGATTTAAAACGTTCAGTGAAGAACCTAATTTAATTAAAGATAAATACAAAAGGTGATTTCTTTGTTAAGAAATCACCTTTTAACGTTTAGTTTTGTAAGGGCACATTGTACCTATATATGCCTATGATTTATAGCTCTTCTTATTATATTTCTCATCAAATTCTTTTCCTTCTAGATTTCGATCCATTGTTAAAGGTTGGTTGCAATGCATACATGCGTCGACACGACCGAGCATTTTGGTCGGCTTATCGCAGCTTGGACAAATAATTTGTACAGTTTTAGTAGATAACATGCCAATCCAAAAGTAAACGACAGTACTAGCGATAACAGCTAAAAAGCCAACCATCATAAATGTTGTCATAATAATAATGTTTTCACGGAAAAAGACACCTAAGTATGCAATGAAGAGGCCGATAAATACTAAACTTAATGCAAAGGTCCGGATTTTATTGATTTTATTTGAATACTTAATGCTCATTCTCACCACGCTCCTATAACAATAATATAACATAAAATTTAGAATTTTCACTCGTTCAGAAACATGATAAAGTGATAAGGTATGAAATGTGGAGTAGGATGAAGGGAGACTATAATGATTTTTGAAACATGTTTTAAAGTTTTAACGGGATGTGAAATTTTTTTATAAAAAGTATTGACCCTGTATGTAGTGCATGATATATTAATAACCGTCGCTGATGCGGAAACGCAGAAAACGACAAAAAAGAAATTGAAAAACTTAGTTGACATCGAAAAACGAAGATGTTAACATAAGGAAGTCGCAAATGAGCGGCTAAGTAGTTCTTTGAAAACTG
>NZ_QOSC01000043.1:0-1082 GCF_008368845.1 Bacillus sp. BB51/4 | reverse complement strand
TATGGTGTACTAAAAGCAGGTGGGGCGTATTTACCAATTGATTCAGAATATCCGGTAGAGAGAATTAATTTTATGTTGAACGATAGTAAGGCAAAAGTATTGTTAGTGGGTGAAGGTAATCAAAGTATAGTAGATCATATAGATGCTTCAACTATACTTGTTAATCTTACAAATTGTGAAGAGGATCAGATAAACCCAGTTCCTATCTCTCAACCAGATAGTTTGGCATATGTCATTTATACTTCTGGTACAACAGGAACACCGAAAGGTGTAATGGTTGAAAATAGGAATGTAATGAATCTATCTAATTGGCAAATTGATGAAGGGAAGTATGGAGAAGATACGGTTGTTCTTCAAAATTTAAACTATATCTTCGATGGTTCAGTTTGGGAAATTTTCCCTGTTACTTTATCAGGAGGAAAACTGTTAATTATTTCTGAAGTACAAAACAAAGAACCTAGAGAGTTATTAACTCTTTTAGAGAAAAAGCAAGCTCTGTTAGTACCATCAATGTTCAGAATGTTGTTGGAATATGCAGAAAAAAATGGAAAAGCGGATGAATTAAAGCAGTTTGAAAGACTATATTTAGGAGCTGAACCACTTACTAGTGATCTGATAGCGAAGTATGAGGAGATAACAGGGGCAAGTATAGACAATATAAACAATTTATATGGTCCAACTGAAGCTACGGTTGTAGCTACTTCATATCGATTTAACGGGAAAGATAATAGAGAAATCATTCCGATAGGAAAGCCAATTGCCAATACTCAAATATATATTTTGAATAACAAGAGTATATGTGGAATTGGTATGCCGGGAGAATTATGTATTGGTGGTTCAGGTGTTTCTAGAGGGTATTTAAACAGAGCAGAACTGACGGCTGAAAAATTTGTAGTTAATCCTTACAGACCAAATGAGAGAATCTATCGAACGGGAGATTTAGCTCGTTGGAATGAAGATGGAAATATTGAATATTTAGGTAGAATAGATGAACAAGTTAAAATTAGAGGGTTTAGAATTGAATTGGGAGAGATTGAAGAAAGAATTAGGGATGTAGAAGGAATCAGTGATGCCGTTGTTAT